>CAZNUA010000038.1:22573-33267 GCA_964576115.1 uncultured Gemmatimonadota bacterium | reverse complement strand
CAGGCCTCGGTGGGCGGGAACACCGATACCGACACAATCACCCTGCGCGGGGTCACCATGACCCTGAGCGCTTCTCCCGATACGCTCTCGGCCGGCGGGACGAGTACCTCGACCATCACCGCCTCGCTGGTGGAAACGGTCAACCGGGTGGGCGTGTCTGATAAGGCGGTGTCGTTCAGCACTAAGCTCGGGACCATCGAAAGCTCCGCGACCACCAATTCCAGCGGATCGGCCGGTGTGGACCTGATTCCGGCCGCGACCGCCGGATCGGATACGGTCACCGGCACGTACGGAGCGCTTTCGGCAACAACGACGGTCGAGTACATCTCCAGCGGAATCGCGAACATCTCGTCGATCGCCCAGGGCACGCCCGATACAACGGCCTATCCGGCCTCCGACAGCCTGGTTGCCCTCGAGCTGAGCGTGATCGTGTCCGATTCGCTCTTCAACCCGCTCGAGAACGTCGAGGTGCGCTGGTCTGCGACGCCCGATACGCTGGGCAGCGTCATCTCGAACACGGCAACCGATGCCAGCGGTGTGGCAACCACGACCCTGGTATACCACCGCAAGCACATCGGACTGTCCGTCACCGTCACGGTGAAGGCAGGCAGTGCCAGCAGGACGGAGACCATTTTACTTCCAACGCTGTAAGGGCGTCGGGCGAGTCAGAAGGGGTTGTTAGTCGGGCGGTCGGCCGGCCGGTCTGTAGGTAGGTTGGTAGGTAGGTAGGTAGGTAGGTAGGTAGGTTGGTTGGTTGGTTGGTTGGTTGGTTGGTTGGTTGGTTGGCCGAGCAGAGTACATATCGCGCCTTTGCGGGAGGCCTCAACGCGAAAGCCCCCGCCCGGTTGGGCGGGGGCTTTTTTCTGCGGTGCTTCTTTGCGGTGCTTCTCTACTGTGCTTCTCTGTCTGAGTGTTTCTCGGTTCTCGGACTTCCTTCGTCTTTGTCTCCGGTCACCCTTCAGACCGGTATCGATCGACGGAGTGCGGTGGGCCTCTCAGGACCCGTGATCGATTACCAGTCGGCGAAGGGGTTCCCGGTCTGGGTCGGCAGGAAGGTCGAGATGTCGTTGATGTTCACCCAGACCGATCCGGTGAGCGGATTGTAGAGCCACCCTCCGGCATTGGTGCAGGACACGTCGGCGTCATCGGCCTGCTCATCATTGATGGCGGTGGCCGTGCCCGAGATCTTCTCGGTCGGCACCCGCTTGCGGGAGAAGAGACCCATCTGGGCCAGTGTGCCGAGCGAGTCGGGGAAGACCGGATCGAGGTTCTTGGCGGCGTAGATCAGGATCGCGCTCTGGATCGACGCCAGGTTCTGCTGCGAGGTCACGATCTTGGCTTCGGGCGTCAGATCCTGGTACTTGGGCAGCATCACCGCTACCAGCACCCCGAGCAGAGCCATGACGATCAGCAGCTCGATAAGAGTGAAACCTTTGTCGTCGTTCTTGTGCAGCATGGTCGGTGCCTCCTCAATGTACCGGGCACTCCGTCGAAAGCCCCGGGGGTCGGCGGTCCCCCGGAGCCTCTCAGCCTCCGCGGGCGACCGCCATCATGTCGAACATCGGTAACAGACAGGCCAGGATGATCACGCTCACCAGCAGGCCAACCCCGATGATGAGCAGCGGTTCCAGGACCGTCGTCAAGCGGTCCACTTCGTGAGCGACTTCGGAGTCGTAAAAGTCGGCGACCTCGATCGCCATCTCATCCAGCGCCCCGCTCTCCTCGCCCACGCTGAACATCTGGACCACCATGGGCGGGATCTCTTTGCTCTCGGCCAGGGGTTCCGAGAAGGAGCGGCCCTGCTTGATCTGCCGCTGTACCTTCCAGATGACCTCCTTGATGACCCTGTTGCCGACCACGTTGGCGACCACATCCAGGGTCTCGACCAGGGGCACGCCGCGCGAAAGCAGCGAACCGTAGGTCCGGGAGAAGCGGGCGATGTTGAGCTTGCGCAGCAGATCGCCCACCAGGGGAAGCTTGAGCTGCAGGCTGTGCCAGTACCACTCTCCCCGATCGCTCTTCGTGATGACCCGCAGGGCCACGATGAAGATGATCAGTCCGGGCAGGATCAGGAACCACCAGTTCTTGATGAAACCGCTGGTCGCCAGCAGAGCCCGCGTCAGTCCTGGTAACATCACCCCGGCATCTTCGAAGATCTCCACGAAACGGGGAATGATGAAGGTCAGCAGGAAGGTCACGATCACGACCGCGACGGTCGCCATGATTGACGGGTACACCATCGCGTTCTTGATCCGCTGGTTCACTTCCTTCTGGCTTTCCAGGATCCCTGCCAGGTAGAGCAGGTTTTCCGGCAGCCCGCCCCCGATCTCCCCCACCTGGACCAGGCTGAGGAAGAGCGGGCCGAAAACCTTCGGGTATCGCCCGAAGGCTTCGCTGAGCTGCTCGCCACCCTGAATCGACCTCTTGACTTCGGTCAGGATCTCCTGGAACCGCGGATTGCCGGTCTGGGCCACGATGACATCCAGACCTTCGGTGATTGGTACCCCGGCCTTGAGCATTGTGCCAAAGAGCGTTGTGAAAGTCGCAATGTCGTCATCCTTGATCGGCTTCTGGAACAGACGGTCCAGGAAGCTGAGATCGATCTGGAAGCCCGACCGGCTGCGGGGTTCGACACTGACAACCGAGTACCCCCGTGACACCAGCTGATCGTACACGACCTTCACACTGTCGGCCTGAGATTCGCCGGTGACGATACTGCCGTCAGTGGAAATGACCTTGTATTCGTAGTACCGGGCCATCTACAGGCACCCCCATGTTAGCGCAACATCCATGCCAACTTTTGCCGCGAACGCAGTACTGTCAGTGTAAAACGCTTTCTTGCAATACCTTACAGTACCATTGCCGCGCCTGATTCGTCTCCGGGAGACACCGTGGAAAGAGAAAACGTGTTCAGACTTCTTAACACTTGGCCCTTCCGTGTAAGCAGGCCTTATCACTCTTCTTCCTCCCGCCCGGATTCCGTTTTCTGCCCCTGAGCTCCGTTTTCGATCTCGTATTCGTTGATTTTCGAATGCAGGTTCACCCGGCTGATACCCAGCAGACGCGCGGCCTTGGTCTTGTTGCCGCCGGCCTGCTCGAGGGCCTCGCGGATCAGGGTCTGCTCGAAACTGGCCCGTACCCGGCGCAGGGCGTCGGGCAGGGACTCTCCCTGCAGCTCGTTCAGGTGGATACGGGTCGTACCGTAGGACCCGACGATCTCCTCGGGGATAGAGACCCGGGTGATTTCATCCCCCCGCTCGAGTACTGTCGCCCGCTGCAGGACGTTCTGCAGCTCACGCACATTGCCGGGCCAGTCGTAGGTCAGAAAAGCGGCCATGACCGGTTCGCTCACACCCCGGACCGGCTTGTTGTATTTCTCGGCGAACGATTTCAGGAAGGCCCGGCAGAGAACGGGAATATCCTCGGGGTGCTCGCGCAGGGGCGGCAGGGGCAGGTTGACCACGTTGATGCGGTAGTACAGGTCCTCGCGAAAGGTGCCGGCCTCGATCGCCGCGCTCAGATCCTGGTTCGTCGCCGCCAGCAGGCGCACATTCACCCTCACGCTGGTGGCCCCCCCGACCCGGTGGAACTCGCCGGTTTCGATCACCCGCAGCAGCTTGGTCTGTACCAGGGGTGTCATGTCGCCGATCTCGTCGAGGAAGAGGGTGCCGCCGTCGGCCTGTTCGAACTTGCCCGTGGTGCGTTGGGCGGCGCCGGTAAAAGCGCCTTTTTCGTACCCGAACATCTCGGTTTCGATCAGGGTGTCGGGGATGGCGGCGCAATTGAGCTTCACAAACGGCCCCCCGGTCCGGCTGCTGCTGCGGTGAATCGATTCTGCCGCCAGTTCCTTGCCGGTGCCGGACTCGCCCAGAATCAGGCAGGTCACATCGCTCTCGGCCACGGTCGCGATCGTTTCTCTGATCCGCTCCATGGCCCGGCTCTCGCCGAGCAGGCGCGGGCCTTGCACCTCCTCTTCCTGCATCTGGCGGCGCAGGCGTTCGACCTCGCGCAGGAGCCTGGCATTTTCGGCCGCCCGTCTGATGACAACCCGCATTTCCTCGAGCTCGAACGGTTTGGAGAAATAGTCGTAGGCGCCTTCGCTCAAAGCCTGATGGGCAACCTCGCGGTTGCCGTGGGCGGTGATCATGATGACCGGAGTGTCGGGGCGCTGTTGGCGGAAGGCATGCATGATCTCCATGCCGTCGGCGTCGGGGAGCTTCAGATCCACCACCGCCACATCGAAATCTTCTTCGGCAAAGAGCTCCAGGGCCCGGTCTCCCCGGGCCACGGTCCGCACGTCGTGGCCCTCCTTCTTCAGCGCTTCGGTGAAGAAGAACCGGATGTTCTCCTCGTCGTCGAGTACCAGAATCCGGCTCATGATCCCTCACCATTCGCATGCCGGTTGCGGGGCAGCACGATCCGGAAAGTGGCGCCCTGGCCCACCTTGCTGGAGACCTCGAGGATGCCGTGATGCTCACGCACGATGGTAAAGGCGATCGCCAGCCCGAGCCCCGAACCCTGATCCTTGGTGGTATAGAAAGGATCGAAGACGTGCTCGAGAACATCGGGGGGAATGCCCGGTCCGTTGTCGGAGACCTCGAGGACGATGTTCTCGCCGCGTACCGTTTCCTCGGTATAGGTCGACAGGGTAACGGCTCCATCGGGACCGACCGCCTGCAGGGCGTTGAGGATGATGTTCAGCAGAGCCTGCATGAACCGGTTCCGATCCATACGCACCCGGGGCAGTTCCAGATCGAGTTCCTGCAGCAGGGTGGGGTTTCGGGCCCCCTCGCGGAAGCGGGCGACTTCGAGGGTTTCGTGAACCAGTTCGTTCAGATCGACCGCTTCAAGGGTCAGGGGTTTGCGCTGCGAGTAGTCGAGGAGTTCGGCAACGATGTTGCTGAGTCGATCGACCTCGCGCACGATGCGCTCGGCATAGTCGTGCACGTCTTCGGCCGAACCGGCCGATTCGAGCACCAGCTGAGCCAGACCCTTGACCGACCCGAGGGGGTTACGGATTTCGTGGGCCACCTTGGTGGCCATGCTCCCCAGCGAACTCATCCGGTCGGCCTTGCGCACCCGTTCTCTGAGTTCGATGATCTCCCCCACATCGATCATGACCACGATCCCGCTCAGGACTTCGCCCTGGGGGTCGGGAACCAGACTGGTTGCCACCCCGAGATCGACCGTCTCGCCCCGGCCGTTGCGAACCTGCAGTTCGCGGGGCCGGCCGTAGGTGACCCGCCGCTCGAACAGATCGTTGACGATGTTGCCGAAAGCGGTGTTCTCCTCGGGTGAGGGGATGATCGAGCGCAGGTCGCGACCGATCAGGGAACCCTCCAGGCCCAGCATATCCCGGGCGGCGGTATTGATGTGCTCGAGCCGTCCCGATCCGTCGGTGGCAAGGATGCCCCCTTCCATCGACTCGATGATCCCGTGCACCGAACGTTTCAGGTTGACCAGCGAGTTCAAAGCCTGTTCGAGCGCCAGAACGAGGGTGGCCACCTCCTCGGGTTCCTGGGCTTTCTCGATGATCGCCTCGACCTCACGGGGGTCGAGGATCTCGTTCCGGGCCAGCTCGCGGATCTTCTCGGCGATGCGGTGCAGGGGGGCGGTGGTGAACCACGCCACCGCCGCCAGACCGATGACCGTGAAGCCGGTTGCGAGAATCGCCATCCAGATGATCCAGCGACCGAGTTCCCGGATGTTGCGAAAGGGTTCGAGGGCGATGAGGTAGTACCCGTTCTCCACCGCCCGGTGTGCGGAGACGAGGTGCAGTTCGTTCTCCAGACCGATCCGCATCACCCGCGGGGTACCCAGTTCGTTGGTCAGCGCCAGCAGGTCGGTCTGATCGTACAGGGTCACCTGCCCCATCGGATCGAAGGTAAGCAGCTCCCCGGCGGGGGGAGCGCGGAAGAGAATGAACCGGACCGTTCCCTCGGGACGGCTGCGTTCGTGATAGCCGATCTGGGTGCCGAGAGCGCCGAAAAGCTCTTCATCGGTCCGGGCGGCTTCGCGTTCGGCACTGGTGGCCAGATCTTGAGCCAGGGCCACATGGTAGTTCCAGGCCCGTTCCTGCAGCACCACCGTGGATTTCTTGTAGGCGATGATGGCGAGCGCGAGCCCGACCAGGACGATCAGCAGGGGCAGGGAAACCACCAGTCGCAGGCGAATCCCGGAGCGGCGGATCTGTCGTTTGAACCGGGTCATCTCAGGCCTCCTGCAGGCTTTCTGCCCGGACGGCATCCGGCTCGCCCGCTCCGACTTCTTCGGTATCCTGGGTCACCCGGAGGACCTCTTCGAGGGTGGTGATGCCGCGCTGGACTTTGTCGAGACCGTCCTCGCGAAGCAGGCGCAGGCCCTCTGTCCGGCCGGCATCGGTCAGCAGGTTGGAGTCGGCGCCCTCGTTGATGAGATCGCGTATCCGGCGGGAGACGACCAGCAGTTCATAGATACCCGTCCGGCCGGCGTATCCGGTGGACATGCACTCCGCACAACCGGTGCCGTGATGGAATGTGAAGCCCTGCAGGGCCTCCACCGCGGCGAACTGTTTGAGAATTTCCGGATCGGGCTCGTACGGCTTGCGGCAGCTGGGGCAGATCGTCCTCACCAGCCGCTGCGCCAGCACTCCGACGACGGTATTGGCGATCAGGTAGGGCGGCACTCCCATATCGATCAGGCGGACGACGGCACCGACGGCGTCGTTGGTGTGCAGGGTCGAGAAAACCAGGTGACCGGTCAGAGCGGCCTGGACCGCAATCTGGGCCGTCTCGATATCCCGGATCTCACCGACCATGATGATGTCGGGATCCTGGCGCAGGATCGAGCGCAGGCTGGCCGCGAAGGTCAGACCCGCTTTCGGATTGGTCTGCACCTGGTTGATCATCTCGAGCTGGTACTCGATCGGATCCTCGACCGTGACGATGTTCAACTCGGGGCTGTTGATCTCCGACAGGGCCGAGTAGAGCGTGGTGGTCTTTCCCGAACCGGTCGGCCCGGTCACCAGGACGATCCCGTTGGGACGCTTGATGAGTTGCCGGAAATTCTCCAGCGGTTGGGGGGGGAAGCCGATCTTGTCCAGGCGGAGTTGATCGCGATTGGTCTCGAGCAGCCGCATGACGATTTTTTCGCCGTGGTAGGTCGGCAGCGAACTGACCCGGATATCCACCTCCATACCGTGCAGGCGGACGTGGAAACGCCCGTCCTGCGGGACACGCTTTTCAGCGATGTCCATGTCCGAAAGGATCTTGATCCGCGTGATCACCGCCGACTGCAGCCGCTTGGGCGGCGTCATCTCTTCTTCGATCAGAACCCCGTGAATGCGGTAGCGGATGCGCAGGAACTGGGCCGAGGGTTCGATGTGTACATCGGAGGCGCTGTCGCGCAGGGCCTTGCCGATGATGAGGTTCACCAGCTTGACGACCGGCGCTTCCTCGGCGATCTCGGTCATCTCCTGCAGGTTGTAGTCATCATCCTCCGTATCCTGGGCATCGAGCTGGATGAACTCGATCGCCTCTTCGTCGCTCAGCTCGCCGAATTCCTTGAAAAAGGCGCTCAGTCCGTACAGCCGCTCGATTGCCCGGTCGATGTCGTTCCGGGTACCGATGATCGGTTCGATCTCGACCCCGGCCAGCCTTTTGAGGTCGTCGAGCTTGGCGATGTCGAGCGGGTCGAGTACCACCACCTTGAGCACTTCGCCGTTCTCGATGGTCTCGATCGGCACGCTGCGGGTGCGGCGGGCGACATCTTCAGGGATCATTTTGGCGACTGCCTCGTCGGGCTCGTATCCCGTCAGATCGAAGATGTCGACCTGGAGCTGTTCGGCCAGCGCCTTGATCAGATCCGATTCAGGCACCAGGCGCATGTCGCGCAGGATCTCCCCGAAACGTTTGTACTCGCGTTTCTGCTGAGCCAGTACCCGCTGGATCTGCTCATCCGAGATCAGACCCCGTTCGAGCAGGATGTCACCCAACTTGCGGCGGCGTTCCTGCATCGGCTGATCCCTGAGCGGATCTTCCTTGCCGATTTTGAGCGGTGTCATGATTCACGCCCCCTTCGGTGGTTGATCAGGGGAATCGGATTCGGTCACCTGCGGCAGGACTTCGATCGCAACCGGCACCAGGCTGGGATCGAACTGAGTGCCGGAGCATTCCTGGAACTCCCGCACGATCTCTTCTGTTGAGCGGGCCCGGCGGTAGAAACGGTCATGAGCCATGGCGTCCCAGGTATCGGCCAGGGTCAGAAGACGGGCCATGAAAGGAATTTTTTCCTCGGCCAGCCCGTCGGGATATCCCCGGCCGTCCCACCGCTCGTGGTGGTAACGGATGCCGTCGAGGGCGGGACGCAGGAAACTGATCGGTTTGACGATTTCGTACCCGATGGTCGGATGCTGCTTGACGAGGTTGAACTCTTCCTCGGTCAGCTTCTCCTTGGTGCTGAGGATGTGGGTCGGCAGACCGATCTTGCCGACGTCGTGCAGCAGGGCGGAGTAGCGCACCATCTCCACCTCGCGGCGATCGAGTCCGACCTCGCGGGCAAGGTGCACGGCGTTGCGCATCACCCGTTCGGAGTGACCGCGGGTATAGGCGTCTTTGGCGTCGACCGCGGCCGCCAGGGCAGCCACGGTATCGAGATACGAGATCTCCAGGCTGCGGTAGAGCTGGGCGTTGCGGGCCGCCACGGCAACGTGACTGGCCAGGGTTTTCAGGAACTCGACTTCATCGGTGCTGAAAGATGATTCGATCGAGCCGGAGGTCAGAGCCAGGGCTCCGAAGGCCGAACTGGCGCTGAAGAGGGGGAAACCCACACTCTCGACCGGCCGGTCGCCGATCCAGACGCTGGTGCAATGGATGCGGGTATCGTTGCGGTAGATGACGGTGAGACTCTCGCTCTCGATGGTACGCAGGGCCAGCTCGTTCTGTTTGTCGATCAGGGCCGGGGCCGGTTCGTCTTCACCGGTGTCGGCCCGTTTCATGGCAGTCTCGAGGTCGGCGCCTTCCTCGATCTCTTCGGGATCGACCGTGTAGAGACCGACCGTGGCGGGGAAAACATGTTCGCGCACATTCTCGGCGATCGTCTCGGACAGTTTTTCGAGCGAGAGATGGCTCGAGAAGGCGTGACCGGCCTGGTTCAGACTGGCGAGCTGATCCACCTTGCGCACCAGCGAGCGGGTCATGGTGTTGAAGGAGGTGACCAGGTCGCCGATCTCGTCATCGGCTTCGTAGACGATGCGGCGGGTCAGATCGCCGCTGGCGATGGCATCGGCCACCGCCCCGGCGTTCTTGAGGGGCATGACAACGTAACGGGAGCTGTAAAACAGCATCACGAAACCGGCCGCAACCAGGGCGATGATCGGACTGCGGAGCATGAAGAGCAGACCGTTGATCTTTTCCTGCACTGACTCCAGATCGGTCAGATAAATCACCTTGTCGGGGAAGTGGACGCTCTGGATCCCGCTGTGCAGTTCGAAATAGGCCACCCCGACCATGACCAGCATGACCACACCCATGACCACAAAGGTGAAGCGTCCCTGAAGCCCGGCGCGCAGCACGCGGTTCTTCTTCCGCGGTTTATCCTGCGGTTCCCCGCCCTTGTCGTTCAGGCGCCGCTCGGCTCCGGAGAGAGCCATCAGGCCCGAGTCCAGACCCGGGTCGTCGCCGGGGGGGGACTCTATCCGTTCCGTTCCGGGCAGGTTCATGGTACGATCTCCGTCCCCAGAGTCGGGAGAATGCGGGGCGAGACGAGAATGATCAGTTCCCGCTTCTCCATCCGGCTGATCCGGTTGGAGAAGAGGTACTTGAGGATCGGAATCTTGCTCAGAATCGGAATGCCCCGTATGGTGACTGACTCCTCTTCCCTGAACAGTCCCCCCACGACGAGGATCTCTCCATCCCCCACGACGACCGATGAGGTCGTCCGGCGCGAGGAAACGATCGGCACGCCCTCGGCTGTCAGAGCCGGGGCAGAAGAGAATTCGGCCATGAGCTGGATCTGGATGTGGGTCGAATCGAGAATGGTGGGTGTCACGTTCAGGATGATCCCGACGTCCCTGAACTGAGTCGTAACCAGCGTCGTCCCCTGTCCCAGAACAGCCTCGGTGTAGGGGATCTGGTCGGTCAGGTTGGCGTTGGCGGGGCGGCCGTCCAGGACCACCTGATAGGGCCTGCTCTCCACCTCGGCGTTGACGAGGGTGGTCAGCGCCCGCAGTGCCACATCGAGCGACAGATCTCCACCATACACGGGGCCCAGAGACATGCCGGTCAGGTCGGTCAGAAAGCCCGACTGGCTCAACCCCGGCAGTTCCAGAACCGCACTCTCGACCATGTCACTGCCGGTGATGTTGAACTGATAGTCCAGCCCGGCGCTGGCATCGTCGGAGTGAATGACCTCGACCAGGGCCACTTCGATCTCGATCTGCCGCGGGGGGATATCGATCAATTCGATGTAGCGGACCAGAGCCTCGACATTGGCAACGTAGTCCACCACGTAAATTGTATGGCTCTGCACGTCGATCCGCAGAATGGCTTCGTCGCTCAGCAGCTCCTTGAGTTCGGTCTCGAATTGCTGGGCCCCGGCGTTGACCCCCATACCGGCACCCCCGGCAGCGCCCCCGGCCGCCCCTGCTGCACCCCCCAGACCCCCGGCGGCCCCCCCACCGGTCGCTCCCGCTCCCTGGGTCGTCATGGCGAAGCGCG
>CAZNUA010000038.1:0-22473 GCA_964576115.1 uncultured Gemmatimonadota bacterium | reverse complement strand
CCGGCGGCCCCCCCACCGGTCGCTCCCGCTCCCTGGGTCGTCATGGCGAAGCGCGAAGCCAGCCAGGTAAAGGGAATGACCCGCTCTTCGATGGCCTGCACGATCTGGATGAAGTTTCCCTGCTGCACGTAGGTCAGGTTCAGCGGAGTCAGTACCAGATTGAGCGCGTCGGCCACTGAAATGTTGCGCAATACCAGACTGCCGATCAGGACCGAATCCTGCTCGGTGCCGAAGCGCGGGATGATGTGGCTCAGCCCGGTGCTCTCGATGATCTGATCCAGCGCCTGCTGCAGCGAACCGCCTTCGATGAGCAGTTCGGGAATCAGGATCTCCGAGAGCGGTCGCTGCTGGGCATCCGCCCTGTCAGTAATCGCAACGATACAGAGCAGGACCAGCATGCATGAGACAATCACCTGCCTGAAACGCATGGTGTCTCCTTCCGCGCGGCTCATCGGAATGAGCCCCGGGGCGGTGGAATGACGTGCTGGAAGTAATGGTGGTAGTCTGTCGTTCCGCGCGATTCGAATTTGTACAGTCTGACGAGGCGGGCAGCCAGTTCCCGGATGACCCAACCTGTCCCTGTCACCGTTTCCCCCTGCAGGAAGTACTCGTTGTTGATCCGCACCCGATACACGCCCGGAGCATCGGCTCTTTCCGAGATCCCGCCGTATCTGAGCTCATCGGGCCAATCTTCATACGTGACCCGCTCGGTGGTCCGTTCGACCGGTTCGGGCTCCGGCTCGGGGCGACGGGTCGGTTGTCGCACCGGTACGGTCCGCCGGTTGGCGGCAAAGGGATTGGTGATCGAACCGGCCATGATCCGGGCCGTCACGGCACTGTCTGAAAGGGCCGGATCGAGCATTTCGATCGGAACCTGGTCCACGGTCAAACTGCCGGGCTCGGTACCCGGCTGTGTCGGGCCGCCCGGAGTCGAACCGGGGCCCGGTTGACCGGCCGCTCCGGTCGCGGTCGCCGGCTGTCCCGGCGGTGGGACGGTTTCGTTCCCGCCGCTGAAACGCATGACGAGGATCCCGCCGAGCACGACCAGGATGCCGAAAAAAGTGAGCAGTTCCCGCTGCTGTTTGGTCATGGCGTCCCCTCCCCCGGACCGTCGCCTCCACCCGGCTCTCCCGGTTCTGATTGCTCGAGAGGATTGCTTGTTGTGGTATCGGCGATGATGCTGGTGATCTCGCTCATCGGCATTAGTTCTTCGGCCAGCAGGGTGTACAGGGTCAGCTCCATACGCAGCATGGGATTGCGTTCGTCTTCCTCCTCGATCCTGATGTTGACTGCTTCGGTGGTGAGAAATGTTTCACGGTTGCGCAGCTGGTGAATCAGGCGCACGATCTCGGTGAAGGATCCCGAAGCGGTGAGAATGAGCGGCTGCCGGTAGAAACCCTCGAACTCGTTCACCGGTCGGGGTTGGACATTCACGCGTTCGAGTCCCGTGCGACGGGCGAAGTCCCGGATCTCTTCCATGATTGCGGGGCTCTGGGACGGGGGCCGCAGACGCCGAGTAGTTTCGGTGAGCAGATCGATATTGGCCCTGATCTTCCCCAGTAGAATCGGCTGCTCGCGCTCGGCCCGGCGAGCGTCTCCGAGCTGAGCCACGACGGAGTTGCGGCGATTTTCCTGGGCCACCAGCTGATCGCGCGTGGTCTGGTATCCCTTCCAGCCGGTGCGGACCGGTATCGCCAGCAGGACCAGGATGACGACGGCGTCCACCAGCAGCAGGCGGCTGATCTGCCGTTTGGGCAACGGTCGGGAGAGAGTGCCGAAATTCATGAGCCCCCCCCTCCGAGTTCGACGCCGGTCCCGGGTACCCGGCTCGTAAAATCGAAACGCAGGGAATTCTCGAGGACCGTCACCTGCCGGTTCGGTTCGTAGAGCAGCGGCGAGCGGGTCAGTTCTCGCTCGAACTCTTCGAGAATGGTGGCGTTGCGGGCAGTACCCGAGAGGGTGAGAACCGAGGCGTTCTGCAGTTCTTCGGGCAGTTCCTCACCCTGCCGGGTCTGCCCGGGACGTCCCGCTCGCTGGCGTTCGGGGGGAGCGATATTGATTGTGGTCAGAATCACCCCGTCGGGAATGATCTCGGAAATGTGCAGCAGGAGCCGGTCCATGGCGAAATCGGTCGTCCCGATCTGCCGGCGCAGACCGACCCGGGTATCGAGCACCAGCTGAAGACTGTCGAGGAAGTCCTTGCGCCGCAGGATCGGCATCACGTCCTGGAGCCGGATTTCCGAAGCTGAGGCTTCCAGACTGATCGCGGTCCGCTGATCGATGATCCGCTGTTCGAGGTATTCCAGATAGAAAGGGAGAGCCACCAGAGCCAGAACCGCCAGAGCACTGACTCCGATCAGCAGGCGCACGGTGCGGGGCGAGTAGAAATTGCTCCGTTCCGAATAGGGGTAGGCGAAGTTGGCTCCCCTGACGATTCGAGCCGGCCGCTTCACAGCCCCGACTCCGTCGAGTTGCGCAGGGCCAGTCCCAGCGGCAGGGCCAGGGTATCGGCCAGGATGCCGGTTGGTAGAGCCAGACGATCGCTCTCGGCGGCGGCCTCGTGGAGCAGCCTGACATTGACCGCCAGACGTTCGGCCAGAAAACTCTGTATCCGCAGGCCGACTGCAGGATCGGCCGCCACCCCGCCGTTGACGAGGTAGAGCGTTTCGACCGGAATGCCGCGCGATTCCACACTGAAGAAGTCGACCGAACGGTAGAGCTCGCGCAACAGGCGCTCGAGCCGGCGCATCCCGGTCTGGTCGGGGGTCAGGGCTTCCAGTCCCTGCTCGAGAAGCCGGCTGTAATACAATCCCCCCGCGACCACGAAGTTGATCATGCTGTAGACGTCGTTGAGGTAGAGGATGGCATAGGTGCCGGGATTTTCCGAGCCCAGGAGGAAGTTGCAGGCCCGGGTCAGTGCCGTCTGGTTCAGTTCGATGCTGCGCAGGATGACCTTGCGCTCGCCCATGACCTCGCGCAGACCCAGGTACACACCCCGCTCGACTCCCGAAACCATGACCCGCAGTTCGGCCTCTCCGGCCGGCGCCCCGGCTTCTTCGTCCTCATCCTCTCCGTGGCGGAGTTGGAAACGGGCGATACTGAAATCGTAGACGATATCGGCCCGCGGCATCGGCAGGTATTCGCGGTGACGCAACTCGACCATCCGGGCGACTTCGCTCTCGTTCAGTTCGGGCAGGCTGATGAACTTGACCAGGACGTCACTGTCGGGCAGAGAGGCGAAGACCGGATAGCGGCGCAGCTTGTGCAGCACGCCGGTTGTCCAGGGCTGCATCAGCGGGCCGCCGGCAGTGACTTCAGCCGGCAGTTCCTCGGCCGGAGTTTCCGCCTCCGCGCTTTCCGGAATATCCTCGCCGCCGAAACGGCGCAGTCCCCAGATACCGATCCGGTGCTTTCCTCCCAGCCCGCCCTGAAGCTCGAGGTACTTGACCGTATCTCCCTCCAGGGAGAAGCCGACCGGTCCGGTGCGTCCGCGGGCCATCACCAGTACCTCACTCCGGCCGGGAAATCGAGGTACTGCCAGCGCTGCATCACCACCGCCTCGAACCGGTGCGAGGCACTGGAGAGGAAAGCCGCGGCGGGCATGGTGATGAGATCTGTACTCCAGACGATGTCGGTGTCGCCGTTAAAATCCACATGGCCGGCGATAACCGAGCCGGTGATGTTGACCGAGTAGCCGGAGGAGGGGTCGGAGAGGAATTCGTCCGCCACATAGATCAAGCCGGTAATGTTCTTCGTGCCCCAGCCCCTCAGCCTCAGGGAGCCGCGGCTGATGATGGCGGGATAGCGCTGGTCGGGTGTGGTCCCCGTCGTCAGCCCTCTGAAAGTATAGTTGCCCGACCAGACTGTCAGCACACCACTGCCGGGACAGACGAGCGTTCCGTTCAGGGTGAGCCCGCCGGTCAGACTGCCGTTGCTGTCATGATCCCAGACATAGATCCGCATCGGATTGGTTCCGGCCGGAGCAGGCAGGCTCGAGAAACTGAGGGTTGGAATCTCCTGGGCGTAGTAAGGAGTCGGATCGCCGGTGATATGGTAGGTCCAGGGGCTTACCTCCTCATCGAGAACATCTGGTACCAGATCGCTGACCGTCGGCGTGTTGGCCTCAATCTCCAGGAACGTCGGGATGCCTGCGAGCGCCGGATCGACCGCCCCACTCCCCCAGTCGACCAGCCCGGAGCAGTAGAACCGGCCCTTCCCGGCTGCAGGACTGTCAAAACCGAAGCCTGACGCGATGACCGGGTTGTTGCCCATCATCCAGACTCCCCATCCTCCCGAGACATCGCAGGAACCCCCGAGGTCGAGCGAACTGAGAGCGGTCAGGGCAAAATAGGTCCGCGGATCCTGGCGGGGCACCAGCACTCGTTCGTGGAAGTCGTAGTAGGCCTTCCCGCCGTAACCGGTGATCTTGAGTTTGTACTCGAGCGTGTCGGCATCCAGCGGGACGCCGAAAACGACGAAGGAGCCGTTTGGCGGCAGGGTGCCACTGAGCAGGGTGTCGGTCGAATCGGTGACCGCGGCCAGCAGATCGGGATCATTCGAGATTGCCAGGCGGGCCAGTTCCGAGGCGGTCTGGGCGTTGTAGTAGGCCTGGGTGGTTCTCAGGTGACTCTGAGCGATCCGTGAATCGGCGGCCATCACCAGCAGGAAAGTCGTGCTCATGACCGCCAGCATCGAGACCAGGAGCAGACTGCCCAGCAGGGCCAGGCCGTTCTCCGAGCGCATCGCTTTTCCCCAGCCCCTCATGGCACGATCACCGGATTGTCTAGTACTATCAGGTTCCTGAGGGCGATCTGGTAATCTTCCTCCTGCAGGCGCAGTTCGACCTCGATGTACCGTATCCGTTGCACCTCTGAAACCGGGGTGGAGAGAACGTTGTAAAGGGCATCACGGTATCTCAGCGTGAAACCGTCCACCTCATCCATGAAGGTGTCGGTCCCCAGGGTGCCCAGCCAGCGGTCGAGCCGGAAGTCCCCCGCACTGTAAAAATAACCGATCAGGTCTTCCTGATAGCCGTCGACATCTCCGACTACTGCCGTTTCACTTGTTTCGATCGGACGCATGATCAGGATTCTGTCGTCGTCGGCGAAGTAGATATCACGGGCACTGCGCAGATCGGTTACGACCCGGTTCAGAGCCACCCGCCCGGACTGGACCGCCGCCGAACGCAGTTGGCCGACCTGGTAGACATCCAGAGCCGTATTGAGGATCGAGTAAAGGACCAGGAACATCACCCCGGCCACGGCTGCGGCCATGGTAAACTCGATCAGGGTCAGTCCCCGTTCCTCACGCACCCGTCCGGGGCGCCGGTGTCGCTCACCGCCGTATCGACAGCCGGCCCTCATGGTTTCTCTCCCATGATCATGAAGAGCACCGTGCGCTGGCCGGATATGATACTGCTTACTTCGACCTCGACCCGCTTGAGTTGAGTCGGTACTGAAGTAGTGTCGAGAGTAGCGGGATCGGCATAACGGATTGTGACCCGGCGGCGGTATTCGGCATAATCGGGGCGGCCGCCCGACCCGTCCAGCGGATTGCCCGAGATATCCTCGGGAGGATTCTCATCGCGCCCGTCATAGGCGTCGATCAAAGCCCAGGGTATGGTCCTGATCTCCTCGAGCAGTTCCTGGGCCAGATTGACCTCGATGGCGATGTCTTCGGTCTGATCGCTGACCCTCATACCGACCGGGAACTGGATGGTGATGGCCAGCAGGGCGATCGACATGAACACCAGGGTGATCATCAGTTCCACGAAGGTGAAACCGGCCTCATTCCACCGGCTCATCCTCACGGCAATACCGTGACTTTCCCGAGCGGGTGGGTGATCTGGACCTGGCGGCTGTACCCGCTCCGGGGATCGGTGAGGGTGACGGTGATATCCGAAAAGGGCCAGCGCAGTTCCCCCAGCTCGCTGATATAAAAACCCCAGGTCTCACCCAGGGCCGACGCGGGCGAGATCGAGGTGATCTCCACACCATGGAACCGGTTGGTGCTCACGTCGAAATCCACCAGCAGATAGGCTCCCCCCTTGAGCGGATCCTCGACATAGTCGTTGTATCCGTCCTGGTACCAGAGCCCGGCGGCACCCCGCTCGCGGACCATGGCGTAGTAGCGATTCTGGCTGGGTTCAATCCGGAAGCGAACCAGGGCCATTTCTTCGACCGCCTTCTGCTGGGCCAGGCGCAGATCGGCCGCCAGCTTGCTGGCCGCTTTGTCCACTTTGATCTGAGGAATGATGACGGTCAGATTGGGAGCGGTCAGAGCCACCAGCACGCCCACCAATCCCATGACGATGAGAATCTCGATGAGCGTGAAACCGCGCTCGCGTCCCCCGAGGGAACTTATGCCGTCACATGTGCCACGCATACGTCTACCGTGGACCGGGGGATCATCGAATCGGGTATTCTCCCCAAGTCTTTGTTTAACAATCACTTGTACCGGCAGGCCAGCCATACTGGCAGGCACCGATAGGCAGTGTTAATGATTGTTAACAATGTGTTTTTGTATGTCTCCTAAGGTTTTACAACGTTTTTGCTTGAAATCCGTTAATTCGCTTTTACAGCAAATCGGTGAAATTGGACCCAAGCAGCTTCCGTCTGTGGCCAAGCAGGGGCGATTGTAAATAGAGTTGAACAATTTGTCTACAGAAAAAACAGGGTAGGTCCATTTACATGATAACAGTTCTCATCAGTATCAGGCCGGGTTCCGGTAAAGTACGATAACGCTCACCTGTTACGTTTCTTGCGTTTGCGCGGGATGAGTTTCCCTGACGGGGTCTCATTGACGTACTCGCGGGAGTAGAGTAGAGTGCGGGGGCGGCGCACAGCAGGGGCGCAATCCGCATGTGCGTGAGGCGGAATGCGCGACCCCGGAGCAGATTCGGGATATCGCAAGCCGGTGTGATTACACCCGACCTGAGGGAGGTGTGACGGCGTATGAGACTGTTCCTTTACCCCCTCTCGCTCCTGCTCCTGCTCACTACAGCCCGGTCCCTGCCCTCTCCCCCCTGTTCTGCGCCCCCACCGTCTGAGGACGGATCACAGACCGCCGGCGAGTCGATTCTTCACGGCCGCTGGGAGGGAGCCATCAGCCCCGCCAGCTCGATGTATATCCTGCGCCTGCTCGAGCAGGCTGAAGAACGCGATGCGACCGCCCTGTTGCTCGAACTCGCCACTCCCGGAGGGCTGGAGACGGCCATGAGGGAGGTCTGCCAGTCGTTCCTGAACGCGCAGGTGCCGGTCGTCGTTTACGTCCACCCCTCCGGAGCCCGGGCCGCCTCGGCCGGGGTCTTCATCACCATGTCTGCACATGTCGCCGCCATGACACCGGGCACCAACATCGGTTCGGCCCACCCGGTTGCAGTCGGGGGACAGATGGATTCCACCATGGCCGAGAAGGTCACCAACGACTCGGCCGCCTTTGCCCGCTCGATCGCCGCCGAGCGCAACCGCAACGCCGAATGGGCCGAACGGGCGGTCCGGGAAAGCATTTCGGCCACGGCCGCCGAAGCTCTCGACCTGCGGGTCATCGACCTGCTGGCCGACTCGGTGCCCGAACTGTTGCGCCAGCTCGACGGCCGGATCGTCACCCTGCCCGACGGGCAGAGAACACTGCACACCAGGGATGCGACCCTGGAGCGGATCGAACCCACCTTCCGCGAGAAACTGCTGGCGTATCTGGCCGACCCGAATATCGCCTACATCCTCATGCTGCTCGGGATCTACGGGCTGATCTTCGAGCTGCAGAATCCGGGCGCCATCTTCCCCGGGGTGGTCGGCGCCATCAGTCTGGTGCTGGCCTTCATGTCCTTCCAGACCCTGCCGGTCAACACCGCCGGGCTGGCTCTGATCATTCTGGCCGTGATCCTCTTTCTGCTCGAGATCAAAATCACGTCCTACGGCCTGCTGACTATCGGAGGTGTCATCTCGATGCTGCTGGGTTCACTCATGCTTTTCGATACCGTCGAGCCGGCCATGCGGCTCAGTCTCGGGGTCATCATTTTCGCGGTTGTGATCACTGCCCTCTTCTTCGCCGTAGCGGTCGGACTGGGGCTCAAGGCCCAGTCGAAGAAGGTGGTCACCGGAACCGAGGGGCTGGTGGGCGAAACGGGGCGGGCTCATACCGACCTCGATCCCGACGGCACCATCTCCGTACACGGCGAGTTCTGGCAGGCCACGAGCCTCGATGGAACCTCGATTGCGGCCGGAACCCGGATCGAGGTCATGCAGGTCGCCGGCCTGCAGCTGCAGGTCCGGCCGGCGGCCGGAAGCGCCTTCGACACCGGGGGCCAGGCCTGAGAGCGTCGGGCCGGCTTCCTCGTTCACACTGAAAGGACGTCCGAGATGGATACCTATCTCTACGCCTTGATCATCATCGTCATCATCCTGCTGGCGGCGATGATCCGCATCCTGCGCGAGTACGAGCGCGGGGTGATCTTCCGACTGGGTCGCTTTCTGACCGTACGGGGTCCCGGCCTGATTCTGCTGATCCCCTTCATCGATAAGATGGTCAAGGTCAGCCTGCGGGTGATCGCCATGGACATTCCAGCCCAGGACGTGATCACCAAGGACAACGTCTCGGTCAAGGTCAACGCCGTTCTCTACTTCCGGGTCGTCGATCCCCAGAAGGCGATCATCGAGGTGCAGGACTTCCTCTACGCCACCAGCCAGCTGGCACAGACCACCCTGCGGGCGGTTCTCGGCCAGGCCGAGCTCGACGAGCTGCTGGCCGAGCGGGACAAGATCAACACCGAGCTGCAGCAGATCATCGACGAGCACACCGATCCGTGGGGGGTCAAGGTCGGGCTGGTCGAGGTCAAGCACGTCGACCTGCCCCAGGAGATGCAGCGCGCCATCGCCCGCCAGGCCGAAGCCGAACGGGAGCGCCGGGCCAAGGTCATCCACGCCGAGGGCGAGAAGCAGGCTTCGAAGAGCTTATCCGAGGCCGCTCAGGTACTGCAGGAGCAGCCGGCCGCGATACAGCTGCGCTTTCTGCAAACCCTGACCGAGATCTCGACCGAGAAGAGTTCGACGGTGGTCTTCCCGATCCCGCTCGACTTTCTCGAACCGTTCCTGAAGAAACTGCAGGGAGACAGCTGACCTGATCCCGGAATTCATCACTCACCTGTGAACCGGCGCTGTTACGCCGGGGAGGACCGCCGTGTACCGTCGTCTGTCTGCTGCCGTCATTCCGGTTCTGGTCTGCCTGACCCTGCTTCCCGCCGCCCTGCGCGCCCAGGTTCCCGCTCCGGAGGAGTTCTTCGGCACGCGACCCGGCACCAGCGGAGTTCTGCTGACCTGGGACCGCCTGGTCGAGTATTACCGGGCCGTCGCCGCCGCCAGCCCCCGGGTCCAATTCACCGTGGTGGGCCAAGCCACCTCGGGCGCTCCTTTCGTCATGCTACTCGTCTCCGATCCCGCCAACCTGGCCCGGGCTGAGGAGCTGCAGGCAATCAACCGGCGTCTGGCCGATCCGCGCACCTGGTCCGACGAGACCGAAGTCGAACGGCTGATCGACGAAGGCCGGGCGGTGGTGATGCAGAACTGCGCCATCCACGCCACCGAGGTGGGCACGCACCAGGCCCCGCCCCTGCTGCTCTACGAGCTGGCCACCAGCGAGGAACCCGACATCAGGCACATCCTCGACAATGTCATCCTCCTGCTGGTGCCCAGCCAGAATCCCGACGGGACGGTCATGGTGACAGAATGGTGGAACGCCCACGAGGGCGAGCCGTGGCGAACCCGCCTGCCGGTCCTGTATCAAACGTATACCGGGCACGACAACAACCGCGACTGGTATACCTTTTTCCAGCAGGAGACCCGCCTGACTCTCGACGTGCACAATGCCTGGCACCCCCAGATGGTCATCGATCAGCATCAGCAGGGCTCGCGCGGCTCTCGTATCTTCGTCCCCCCGTTCGAGGATCCGGTCGAGCCGAACGTCGACCCGGTACTCGTCAGCTGGCTGGGTGCCGTGGGCCCCTTCGTGAGCGCCTGCTTCATCACGCGGGGAATGCCGGGTGTGGAATGGGGCGAGCGGTACGATGCCTGGTCGCCCGCCCGGGCCTACCATCACTACAAAGGTGCCCTGCGGGTGCTGACCGAGGTGGCCAGTGCCGACTGGGCCGATCCGATCACGATCCGGCCCGAGCAGTTGCCGGAGTACTATCACACCATGCGGACCAATTTCCCCAGCCCCTGGCCCGGCGGAGAGTGGACCCTGGAGCAGATCGTCCGCTACCACCATACCGCCGCCCGGTCGTTGCTCCTCTTTGCCGCCAACAACCGGCGTCAGCTGCTCGAGGGCTTCGCCGCCTGTCATGAGCGCAGTCTGGCCTGGGAGGGCTCGCCGCTGGCCTTCGTGATCCCCTCCGACCAGCCCAATCTCTACGAGGTGGGGGAACTGCTCGACATTCTGCAGCGAGCCGAGGTCGAGATCGTACGCGCCGGCTCCGACTTCGAGGCCGATCACTTCAGGTACGAAGCAGGGTCGTGGTTGATCGATCTGCGCCAACCCTACGGCCGCTTCGCCAGGGCCGTTCTCGCACCCCAGAATTACCCCGACCTGCGCCTCTACGAGGGCGGGCCCCCCGATCCACCCTACGATGTCACCGGCCACACCCTTCCCCTGCTGATGGGGGTCGATGTGGTGGGTGTCCAGCAGTGGGAGGGGGGCGATTTCGCTCCGGTCGAGACCACCCGACCGGCGGGGCGGGTGACGGTCGGGGGCCGGTGGCTGGCCCTGCCGGCCGCAAACAACGGCTCGCTCATCGCCGCCGCCCGGCTGCGCGCCGAGTGCATCGAGGTTTTCTGGACCTCCCGTTCCTTCACCTCGGGCGGTCGCACGTGGCCGGCCGGAACCATCCTGGTCCGCGGCGGGGGCGAAGGAGCCGCGGCTCTGCGCCGGATGGGCGATGAACTCAGCCTGATCGTGAGCCCGGTCAACCCCTCCCCCACCCTCGGCACCGGCGAGCTGCTCGCCATGGGCCGGGGCCGGGTCGGCCTGCTGCAGTCGTGGTTCGCCTCGATGGAAGCGGGCTGGACCCACTGGGTTCTCGATCACTACGGCTTCGATTATGAGATCGTGCGCCCGCGCGACCTGGCTGCCGGCGGGATCCTGGACGATCTCGAGGTCCTGATCGTACCGGGCGAGAGCGAACGGGCGGTCGTGGAGGGTTGGGCGCCGGGCGAGATGCCGGCCGAGTATGTCGGCGGCGCCGGCCCGGCCGGTCTCGAAGCCTTGCGGCGTTTCGTGCACGCCGGAGGAGCCGTGATCGCCTGGGGCGGGGCCCGCGAGTGGGTCGCCCCGGTTTTCGACATCTACCTCACCGACGCCCTGGCAGGGCTCGGCCCCTCGCTCTTTTCGATTCCCGGCTCGATCCTGCGGGCCGATTTCACACCCGGACTGCCTGTCAACTACGGCCTGCGCGAAGGGGATACGCTCTGGTTCCGGAATGATGCCGCCCTGCTCTTCGAGTATCCCGAACCGGTCGTGCTGGCCCGGTACGCCGCCCACAATCTGCTCGCGAGCGGTTACGCCCTGGGAGCGGAGTACCTGCTCGACCGGGTGGCGGCCGGCGGAGTCACCTACGGCGAGGGCGCCGTTCTGCTCTTCGGCTTCACCCCCCAGTACCGGGCCCAGAGCCGGAACACCATGAAGATGATTTTCACGACCATTCTGGGGGCGGGTAATCCCCAGGGAGCCGCCCGCCTGCTCAGGGAGAGACCATGACCGCTTCCCCCTCCTCCGATATCGCAGCGATTACCGCCTGGCTGAAAGCGGCCGAGGCCGAGATGATCGAGTTGCAGCGGGGTCTGACCGCCATCCCCGCCCTTTCGCCCGCCAGCGGCGGGGAAGGAGAGGCCGCCAAAGCGCGCTGGCTCGAAGAACGTCTGGCCGGCTGGGATTTCCCCGAACCGGAGCGTTATCCCGCTCCCTGTCCCGAGGTTCCCGACGGCGAACGGCCCAACCTTGTCTACCGGTTCCCCGGAACCGGGCGGGATTCGACGACCTGGGTTCTGACCCATCTCGATGTCGTACCGCCCGGCGAGCGCGAACTCTGGAGCGGAGATCCCTGGACTCTGCGTCACGAGGGAGACCGTCTCATCGGTCGAGGCACCGAAGACAACCAGCAGGGCCTGGTGAGCGCGGTCTTCGCCGTCCGGGCCCTGATCGAGAACGGATTGACCCCTTCCCACGACGTGGCCCTGGCTTTCGTGGCCGACGAAGAAACCGGGAGTGAATACGGCGCCGGGTACCTGGTGCGTCATCACCCCGATCTCTTCAGCCCCGACGACCGGCTCCTGATCCCCGATGCCGGCGATGAAGAGGGTACCATGATCGAGGTGGCCGAGAAATCGATCGCCTGGCTCACCTTCACCCTGCGGGGCAAGCAGACCCATGCCAGCACTCCCGATCACGGTATCAACGCGCACAAGGCCGGGGCGCACCTGATCGTCATGCTCGAAGGTCTGTATGAGGACTACCCGGCCCGCGACGATCTCTTCGATCCCCCCACCAGCACCTTCGAACCGACCCTGAAACGAGCCAACGTGGAGAACATCAACACCATCCCCGGTGAGGATGTCTTCGCCTTCGACTGCCGGGTGATGCCCGAGTACGATCTCGAGGAGGTCCTCGGCACGATCGAGACCTACACCCGCGAGGTCGAACGCGTCTTCGGCGTCCAGGTCGCGATCGAGAAGAGCCAGTGGCAACCCGCAGCGCCTCCGACCGAGCCCGACGCACCGATCGTCGACCTGCTCCGGCGGGCCGTAGCCGACATTTACGGCGTGGAGGCGAAACCGATGGGAATCGGGGGAGGAACGGTGGCGGCCTTCTTCCGCTCGGCCGGGATCCCGGCCGCGGTCTGGTCGCGCCTGGACGATACAGCTCACATGCCCGACGAGTACTGCCTGGTCTCGAACATGATCGGCGATGCCGGCGTCATGGCTCACCTCTTCCTCGAGGCCTGAACGGGGGCTCGTGCTCTATCCCCTGCTGCGCTCGCTGCTCTTCTGTCTGCCTCCTGAACTGACCCACTTCCTGGCCGGAGCGAGTCTGCGCACCGCGGCGACGCTGCCTCCCGTGGCCGCTCTCATGCAACGCCGGTCTTTCGTCTCCACCCCCGAACTGGCCTGTGACCTGTGGGGGATCCGTTTCCCCAACCCGGTCGGGCTGGCGGCCGGTTTCGACAAGGACGCGCGTTTCATCCCGGCCATGCCCCTGCTCGGCTTCGGTTTCACCGAGGTCGGCACCGTCACGCCCCGTCCCCAGCCGGGGAACCCGCGCCCGATCCTCTTCCGGGTCACCGAACAGCGGGCCATTCTCAACCGGATGGGTTTCAACAACCGCGGCACTGCGGCCATGGCCGCCCGGCTCGAAGACCTGCACGCCGGGGAGAGGATCGCCGTACCGGTCGGCGTCAATCTGGGCAAGAACCGCGACACTCCGCTCGAGCGGGCGCCCTTCGACTATCTCGCCGCCCTGGAGCGTCTGCACGATCTGGCCGATTATTTCGTGATCAACGTCTCGAGCCCGAATACGCCGGGACTGCGCGACCTGCAGGCTCCCGAACGTCTGGGCGCCCTGCTCGAACCGCTCGTCGCCCACACCACCGAACGGGCCCGGGCCACCGGCCGCACTCCCCGGCCCCTCCTGCTCAAGCTCTCTCCCGATCTCGATCCCGGGCACATCGAACCGATCGTCACCGCCGCCCGCCGGGCCGGGGTGGCGGGTTTTGTGGCCACCAACACCACCGCCGACAGGACCGGTCTCTCGGCCCGCTGGCAGAACGAGGCGGGCGGCCTCTCCGGTCCTCCCCTGCGGGAACCGAGCACCCGCCTCATCCGCAACCTCTACCGTTTGTGCCGCGGCGAGGTGCCGATCATCGGAGTGGGGGGTATCGCCGGTTTCGAGGATGCCTGGGCCAGGATCAGGGCCGGCGCTTCGCTGCTGCAGTTCTATACGGGCCTGATTTACGAGGGACCCTGCCTGGCGGCTCGTATCAACCGGGGATTGATCGAAAAGGTGCACGCCGCGGGTTTCGACCACCTGAGCGAAGCAGTCGGCACCGATGCGGTTGCACCGGACGGCTGATCAGGGCAGCAGGATGGGGTGCGCCACGCTGAAGGTCCAGTTCTCGGTCAGATCCTCGTCGATCTTGAGAGGGTTGTGCAGCAGCAGGCACCGTTCGAGGTCGGGCAGGTAGGTTAAGATCGCCACCCCGAGCACCTCGTGAGGGGGATCGCCGACATTATCGGCCACCAGAGCTTCCATGTAGAGCCGGTCCCCGGCCGACACCCAGGTAGCCGAGATCGGGAAGGTGTGACGCACCGTCGTCACCGTATCTCCGGCATGGGTCGGACCGGTCAGCGGGCTGCCCACCAGTTCGTAGCCGAAGTCGCCCTTGATGGTGCCCAGGTTATTCAGGAAGGTCTCGCTCTCCCGGATGTGATTGAAGGTGATGACGGCACCGTCGCTGATCCGGTATGACGTGAAGTCGCCGGGAACGAAGATCTCGGTATCGTCGGGGCTGAAGACGGCATAGGTCGGCACCTCGTCGGTTGAAATCGGCAATTTCTCGGCGCCGGTGCCGTCGGGGTGAACCCGCCAGAGCTCGCACCCCGTACCCGAGGTGGCACCGGCCGGTACTTTGGCGAAGAGGATCCACAGCCCGTCGTGCGACCAGGCCGGAGTGTAGTAGCCGTAGTCCGCCGAGGCATCGGTGGTCAGTTCAACCACCTCGCCCTTGACGGAGGGTCGGAGCAGGATATCGAAACCGCCGGCAGCCGAACCCTTCATATAGGCGAAGCGGGTTGTGCCGCTGCGGTCGAAAGCCGCGCAGCGGCGGGTCTCGCCGCCGCCGACCTCGGTCACGCCCATCTTCATGGTGTCAAGAACGCGCAAGCGACTGGTACCGAAACTGATCATATAGGTCAGGTTGGACTGCACCCCGGCTGCGGGACCGGCGAAATCGAGGTCGGCCGAACCCATGATCGAGGGAGCTTCGCTCCCGCTCGGCGACATGACCCAGAGAACCAGCTTGCTGTCGGCGTCCGCTTCGTCTGCGGGGGCAGCGTAGAGGAGCCTGCCCGAAGCGAGAGCACTGGTGTCATAGTACGATTCCCCGCTGGTATCGGTGAGATCACATCCGGAACTCAGCAGACTCAGAGTCAGCACACTCGCGAGTGATACGAGAGCGACGGTCCGAGGGCGCATCGCACGTCCCTTTCGGCTGGGGTCGTATGACTCCGGGAGTAGGAGGCATCGCACCCGTGGTGTATAGTGATGGTACCAGTGACTCGACGTTACTCCGTACCCCTGTGTTGACGCAATGATTCAGGACAAAAGACGCCGATCGAACCGGCTCCTTACTCCGCTGCAGATTAGACTCCGCTCCCTGAGCGAACCGTGCGGCCTCATCAGCGACGATCCGGGGGACCGGGTGACCTGTCTGGCCTGTGCCCATCGCTGTTCGGTACCCGACGGTGGGAGCGGCCTCTGCGGGGTGCGTTTCAACGAGGGGGGCAAGCTGCTCGTTCCCTTCGGGTACGCCACCAGCGTGCACGCCGACCCGATCGAAAAGAAACCCTTCTTCCACTTTCTACCCGGTTCGACCGCTCTGTCCTTCGGCATGCTGGGCTGCAATTTTCACTGTCCTTTCTGTCAGAACTGGATCACCAGTCAGGCTCCACACGAGCGCGACGCCGGTCTGCCCCTGTACGAGATCACCGCCGACGAGATGGTCGCGCGGGCCAGGCGTCAGAACGCCGAGAGCATATCCAGTACGTACAACGAACCCCTCATCTCGACCGAATGGGCCCTGGCCGTGTTCCGGGAGGCCCGCGCCCACGGTCTGCGGACGTCGTATGTCTCGAACGGTTTCGCCACCCCCGACGTGATTGCCGAACTCAATCCCTGGCTCGACGCCATCAATATCGATCTGAAAGGTTTCACCGACAGTTTTTATACCGAACTCGGCGGGCGGCTGCAGCCGGTGCTCGACACGATTACGGCCTGTGTCGAGGCGGGAATCTGGGTCGAAGTCGTGACTCTCGTCGTACCGGGCTGCAACGACTCCCCCGGCGAACTCACCGACATCGCCCGCTTTCTGGCCGACGTTTCACCCGATATTCCCTGGCACGTCACCGCCTACCATCCCGACTATCACTACACCGAACCCGGTCCCACACCGCCGGCCACACTGGTCAACGCGGTCCGGATCGGCCGGGAGAACGGCTTGCACTACGTTTATGCCGGCAACCTGCCGGGCCGGGTCGGGGCGCTCGAGAGCACGCTCTGTCCCGCCTGCGGTACCACAGTCATCGAACGGTACGGGTTCAGGATCGTACGCAATACCCTGGACAGTGGGAGCTGTCAGTCGTGCGGCGAACCGATCGCCGGTCTGTGGCCGACACGATCTCCGTAGTCACTTGCATATTTCCGGTAGCTGGTCCAACATTAGGGTTCATCAACCGTCGCCCGAGACCTCCACGTGGAGAGTACACAATGAGCAGTGCCCTCACAGAGCTCGAACCCCGTCACATCTGGGGCTTTTTCGATGATATCCGGCAGATTCCCCGCCCCTCGAAACACGAGGAGAAAATCCAGGCCCACCTCAAGGCCTGGGCCGAGGAGCAGGGCTTTCCCGTCGTTCAGGACGCCACCGGGAATCTGGTCGTCTCGGTCCCGGCCAGCCCCGGGCACGAGGACACCGAGACGGTGGTTCTGCAGGGGCACGTGGACATGGTGCCCGAAAAGAACTCGGGCACCGACCACGATTTCCTGACCGATCCCATCCAGGCCGAAGTGGACGGGGACTGGGTCACCGCCCGCGAGACGACCCTGGGAGCCGACAACGGCATCGGCGTGGCCATGGCCATGGCCGCCGCGACCGACCCCGAGGTCGTCCACGGCCCGCTCGAACTGCTCTTCACCGTCGATGAGGAAACCGGCCTGACCGGAGCGCGTGACCTCGATCCCGGGCTTCTGACCGGCCGTATGCTCCTGAATCTGGACACCGAAGAGGACGGAGCTTTCTATATCGGCTGTGCCGGAGGCCAGGACCTGCACACCACCTTCGCGCGCGAGGCCAAGAGCAGTAGCTTCGATACCGGGTTCACGGTTGCCGTCAAGGGCCTGCGCGGCGGTCATTCAGGGGTGGACATCCACGAGAACCGGGCCAACGCGGTCAAGCTGCTGGCCCGTCTGCTCACCGCTTTCGAAGCTGCCGGCATCGCCTACGACCTCTTCAGCATCGACGCCGGTTCAAAGCACAACGCCATCCCCCGCGAAGCCTTTGCCACGCTGACAACCGCAGCCGGGTCCGAAGACGCCATGCGGACCGTCATCGCCGAGCAGAAGGAGGAATTCCTCGGCGAGTTCAGTCGCATCGATCCCAACCTGGCGATCGAACTGAACCCGGCCGACCCCGCCGGTGAGGCCTTCAGCGACGACTTGCGGCGCCGGCTCGTTGGCGCCATCGTCACCGCTCCCCACGGTGTGATGGCCATGAGCCGCGACGTGCCCGGTCTGGTGGAGACCAGCAACAACGTCGCGGTCGTCAAAACCGAAGCTGACCGGATCGACATCACCACCAGCACCCGTTCGAGTGTGATGCCGGCCCTGCGGGCCGCTGTTCTGCAGGTCAGGAGAGGCTTCGAGATGGCCGGTGCGGCGGCGGAAGAATTCGGCGGCTACCCGGGCTGGACCCCCAACCCCGATTCGCGGCTCCTGCTGACAGGCCGGGAGGTCTTCGAGACAATTTTCGCCAAGGAGCCCGACGTCAAAGCGATCCACGCCGGTCTGGAGTGCGGTATTATCGGCGAGAAGTTCCCCGGCATGGACATGATCAGCTTCGGCCCCGAGATCAGGAGTCCGCACGCGCCGGGTGAGAAGGTCCAGATATCTTCGGTGGCGAAGAGCTGGAAGCTGCTCAAGAACTATCTGGCCGCCCTGGTCTGAGGCCGTTCCGGTCCGCGGGCCAGGCGCCTACTCCTCAGCTTCGCCGCCGCTCCGGAACAGATCGAGGAAGCGGTCCTCGTACAGTTCGTAGAGGCCCCATTTGTCCAGTTCGTCCTTCAGGAGCTGGGCCTGGCTGCGGTCGGCGGCCACCTCGCGGAAGAGCTGGTCGATGCGCCGCATCACGTAACCGGGGACCTCGTCCTGACCGACCTCCTCGGTCATCTCGGGCGGGGTTTCACCCCCCTCTGCCCCGACCTGAGAGCTGAAAGCGGTCCGCATCCGCTCCTCGATCTGAGCCATCATCTCATCCATCTGCGCGATCGGACCGTCGAATCCGCCCAGGTCCACCTCGACCCCCAGGACCGTTCCCAGGGTCTGCACCAGAGCCCGCGAACCCCGCGGATTAGGCAGGCTGATCGAGTACTGCGGAATGGTGGCGAGCAGGCAGGCGGCCTCGATACCCCGGGCTCCCGCCACTCCCAGCAGGAGCCCGTTCAGGCCACTGATGATGCCCTGTTTCAGAACCTCGGCGCCATGCGGAATGAGCGTTTGCAGCAAGCCTTCGTTGGTCGCCACCCCCAGCACCCGGGTCTCTTCGGTGTAACTCATCGGCACCGCGAAGGCGGCGCAGGTGTAGATGCGCGGCACCTCGTAGCTCTCGGCCACGTCGACGATCAGGTGCGTCAGGGCCAGAGCCGCCGGACCCGAGACCTGCGCTTCGCTCAGAAAGAAGAGCAGATCGGGGTCGCGGGCGACGTTGAAACCGTTGGCGGGAACCTCGGGCAGGTTGGCGATGCCCTTCTCCACCACGATGGCATCGGGGGTGAAGTGCTCGCTCATGTCGATTTCGCCGAATTCGTCGGCATTCAGTTCGCGTCGCAGGTAATCGACTGCGCTCACCCCCACGTTGCCCATTCCCGGCCAGCCGGCCAGCAGGATCGGAGCGGTGACGTTGATATCGCGGTGCAGGCGTACTTTCATGGCGAACTCCGTTCCTCGCCGCGGCTGATCTCCGCCAGCCCGGCGGCACGCAGGCGCCGGTTCAGGGCCGGGATGGTCTCCTCGTTCAGAAGCAGCCGTTCCCGTTCGGCGTCATCGAGATCACCCCTCAGGCGCCGGACCTGGGTGCGTTGATCGGCGGTCGGCCCGAGCAGAGTACCCGTTTCGACCCCGCTGCCCGCAAAGGCGTTCAGGAGCCTCTCGGTGCCGCGCCGAACCTCGTTCCAGAACCGCCGATAGAGGGTTCCGAGGTCGCGGTCGAGGGTGTCGAGATCGGCTCCGAGGGCGGCCGGGGCTTCGGCTGCAGTCCTGACGGCGGACCGCACCCGGCGCACTTCATCGCGCAACGCCCGCAGTTCCAGCCCCCTGTCGAAAGCTTCGCGGTTGACGGTCTGCGTGTCCAGCAGGAAAGCCCAGCGCTCCCGTCGCTCGGACCCGGTGAGAGGGTCGAGCGGATCGGGCCGCACCTCGAGGGTTTTCTCGCGCACGACGGTCCCGGCCCGCAGTCGAACGATATAGGTGTCGGGCAGCACGAAGGGACCGCGGGGATCGAGCCGGCCCTGCAGCCAGGCGCTCACCCGGGCCTGACTGCGATCTCCACGATCCAGGCGCTGAATGTCCTCGCGCGGCGGCGGCGCCAGACGCAGGTCCCAGACGAGCCGGTGCATACCCGGGGTGCCCGGACCTCCCAGAGTTCGTATCAGCCGTCCGCCGGGGTCGCGGATTTCGACCGTCACGGTGTCCGCCCGATCGGCGAGCCGGTAGGTGATGACGGCTCCGTCGGGGGGCTGTTCGGCGCTGTACGCACCCTGGCCCCGGTAACTGGTCGCCTTCCAGAGCTGCCACTGGCAGACCGGGCGCAGGTCGAAAAGACAGACCCGGTCGGCCGCCGGGCCGGCCGCCAGTTCCTGGAGTGGAGTGATATCGTCGAGCACCCAGAGACTTCGGCCGTGGGTGCCGACGATCAGGTCGTTCTCGCGCGGGTGGATGACCAGATCGTCCACCGGGGCACTCGGCAGTCCGCCTCCCATGCGCCGCCAGTTCCGACCGCGATCCAGAGAAACGAACAGACCGTGCTCGGTCCCCACGAAGAGCAGGTCGGCCGTGCGGGGATGTTCGACGATGATATTGACCGAACCCTCCTCGGGCAGACCGAGCGTCAGCGCCCGCCAGCTCTCGCCGCCGTCTTCAGTGGCGAACACGAAGGGGCGGAAATCTCCATCGCGATGGGCGTCGAAAGTCACATAGGCACGGTCGGGTTCGTGAGCCGAGGCCGCCACCCGGCTCACGTAGGTCCGCTCGGGCACATTTGCGAACCGCCCCGCCACGTTCCGCCAGCTCCGACCGCCATCCCGGCTCACCTGCACGTTCCCGTCGTCGGTCCCGACCCAGAGCAGACCCGGTACCAGGGGGGATTCGGCGATGGTGGTGATCTCGCCGTACGAACTCACACCGTCGTTGCGCGAGAGTGTCTCCCGGCCGGTGGGGCGGCCCATGATCGGCAGCTCGTTCCGATCCAGGTTCTTCGACAGGTCGATCGTGCGCTCCCAGCTGGTGCCCCCGTCACGGGAGATGAAGAGCCGGTTGCCCCCCAGATAGACGGTGCGGTGCTCGTGCGGGCTGATCAGGATCGGCGCCGTCCAGTCGAAGCGGTAGCGTTCCCCCTCCGGGGGGTCGGGCTTGATACCCTGACTCGAGCCGGTGAAGGTATCGAAACGCTCGATGCCGCCGCCGTTTGAATCGAGGTAGACCCGGCGCGGATCGATCGGATCGGGCCGGGTATACATGCCATCCCCGAAACCGATCTGGCGCCAGTCGTCGTTGACGAGGCCGATGAAACGCCGGGTGCGGCTCGGTCCCATCCAGGAGTGGTTGTCCTGCATCCCGCCGTAGATGTGATAGGGATCCTGCATGTCCACCCCGATGCCGTAGAACTGGCCGATGGCGAGATTGTTGACCCGCAGCCAGTCCCGCCCGCCGTCCCACGAGACATACAGCCCGGCGTCGCCCGCCAGCATCAGGTGTTCGGGATCGCCGGGATCGATCCAGAGAGCATGGTGGTCGGCGTGCACGCCGATGTCATAGGTCGGGGAGGTCGGCAGGCGCCGGAAGGTGCGCCCGCCGTCTTCGGAGACCGACGAGGAGGTGCCGAGCACGTAGATCCGATCGGCATTGGTGGGATCGATATAGATATGGCTGTAGTACATCGGGCGCGGGTTGAGATCGTTCACCTTCTCCCAGCGCGCCCCGCCGTCGCCGGTGCGGTAGACCCCTCCCTCACCCCGGTGTTCGACCGTGGCGACCACCACGCCCGGTTCGGTGGCCGCGATCGCCAGCCCGATCCGGCCCTTGTCGCCGGCCGGCAGACCGGTGGTCAGCTCGGTCCAGTTCCGTCCCCCGTCGGTCGTCTTCCAGATGCCGCTGCCCGGTCCGCCGCCGGCAAAGCCCCAGGTCCTCCGCCGCCGCTGATAGGTGGCGGCATACAGCACGTCGGGGTCGAAAGGATCGAGAACGAGATCCACCGCCCCGGTGTCCTCGTCGACGAAGAGCACCTTGCGCCAGCTGCGTCCCCCGTTGGTGGTCTTGAAGATCCCGCGCTCGTCGTCCGCCCGCCACAGGTTGCCCAGCGCAGCCACCCAGGCCACATCGGGATCGTCGGGGTGGATTCTGATCCGGCCGATGTGCCGGGTTTCGACCAGACCCAGGTGGCGCCAGGTCGCACCCCCGTCATCGGATCGCCAGACACCGTTGCCGTACAGGGTGCTCTGGCGGTTGTTGGGACCGCCGGTGCCGACATAGACGATCTCGGGATCGGACGGCGCCAGGGCGATATCGCCGACCGACGAATTGGGCAGGTCGTTCCACAGCGGCTCCCAGGTCGTGCCGGCATCGGTGCTCTTCCACACCCCGCCGCTGGCCGCTCCGAGCCAGATCGTGGAGGGATCCGCGGGCAGCGCCTCGACATCGTGGACCCGTCCGCCGGTCACGGCGGGACCGATTTCTCGCAGGCGCAGGGCAGAGAGATCCTCCTCCGCGACCTGGGCGCCGACCGGGAAAGTGACGATCAGGTGCATGACAGCACCGAGCAGAAACAGGAACTGGAGCTGGAGCCCGGTCTTCAGCTTCAGCTTGAAGTCGAGGTCGAGCTGGAACTGGAAAGGCGGCGAAAGACGGCTGTCGAACCGGGGGGAATCGGGTGCCGAAGGCAGGCTTTGTCGTCTCATGAAGCCGCGGCCTTGCGGTAGAGGATGGCGGTGCGCAGCTCATCCTCGACGCTGTTCTGGGTGCAGATCTCGAGCACGATGGTCAGATCATCGAGGTACTCCACCTCGAGCCGGTTGAGCAGTTCCTCGATGACCCGGGCGTCGTGGGCTTCGAGCATCTCCCGCAGGCCGGCCGCCACCGCGAGCCGCCCGCTGATCTCGGCGTCGACTTCCCTCTCCCCCGCCTCCCGCAGGACCTCGACCTCCGCGAAACGGGCCTCGATCCCTT
>CAZNUA010000037.1:34597-35893 GCA_964576115.1 uncultured Gemmatimonadota bacterium | reverse complement strand
GTGGCGTTGCCGGTTATCAGACCGAAAGTACGCCAGGCCATCAATCCGTGGGTGCGGTCCTTCGAGCGCCAGCCGTCGAAGAAACGGTGGCTGCCGAAGTTGGCGTGCGCCTTGACAACCAGCTCTCCCGAGCCCCGGCGTACATCCAGGGTCAGGTCGCCGCCGGAGCGGACCAGATCGTACCAGTTGTCGACCCGGGGAGAGCTCACCGGACCGGGATCGCGGAGCATGAGGTCGGCCAGATTGGCGTTGAACTCGAGCGAGGCGTCGGGGCTGAATCTCCAGCCGGCGTGGGCGGTGTAATGACGGCCGGTGTAATCGGAGTCGGTGCGGTGCCCGTCGGTCCGGCGGTCAGAGACGGTCAGGTAGTAATCGAAGGCCCCGCTCCGGCCGCCGTGGCTCAGACTGAGGCGGCGGGTGTCGAAGGAGCCGTAGCCGGTCCCCAGGCGGGTCTCGAAACCGTCGCGCTCGAGCCGGCGCGGAATGATGTTGATGATCCCGCCGGTGGCGTTGGTGCCGTAGAGGAAGGAGCCGGGTCCGCGGACCACTTCGATCCGCTCCACCCCGTCGGTCGAGAACTCATCGGCGATGGTACAGCCCATCAAGCCCATGAAATCGGGTCGGCCGTTGCGCAGGATCAGAACATTGGTGTTGGCCCCGCCCCCCGTACCGCGGATCGAGATCTTTCCCGCCGCCTGCCCGGCGGCGCCGTACCCGAGCGCTCCCCATTCAGTGACAAAGAGACCGGGAATGCGATGCTGGACCGCCTCGAAAACCGAGCCGGCGGTCTCGGTGGTAAGCCGATCGATTCCGATCAGCGAGACGCTGGCGGCGAGTTCGCGCCGGCGAGTGGCGTCCTTGGCGGCCGTGACCACGATCGGATCCATGGCATAGTGCACGGCCAGCGAGTCGGCATTGAGAATCCGGCGACCGCGGCGACTCTGAGCGACCGCTTCGGGCGCCGTCAGGGGCAGGAGAAGAACGATCAGGGCACAGACATTCCAGGTACGCATCGGCACGCTCCGCTGAGATCCGAGGTGGCTGTCCGAGTGCAGAGTATGACTTCATTTTCCCCGGGATGCCACGAATATCTTATTCGTGCCATTAGCTCGCCGCGAACGTGCTACCTGCCCGGCTGCGGCGGCAGGCGAAGTACACCGCTTCATAAGTACGGTAACGTATCGAGCGTCATTGCGAAGTTGTGTAAGATAAGTGAAGGAGGCAGTTATTTTGAATCGTTCTCCCCCGTTCGGGCTCTGTACAGACAGGCAGGACCGTTCACGGGATAACACTCAC
>CAZNUA010000037.1:0-34497 GCA_964576115.1 uncultured Gemmatimonadota bacterium | reverse complement strand
ATACGGTCGAGAGCCCCGTAGAGGTCCCGGTACCGCTCGTCGTGCACCGCACAGCCGGTCGGCGAGAGAGCCCGCATGAGTTCGGTACAGCGCGAGCAGGTCACGCAGACCTTCCGGCGGTCGAGGGTTCCGGTCCGCATCAGATCGCGCGGCGCCTGCGGGTACGCAAAGGAGCTGCGCCCCAGCCCGATCAGGTGCGCCCAGCCGTCGGCGAGGGCTCCGGCCCCCACTCCCGGCCAGAGATGACGCAGCCAGGACAGGCCGGTGCCGACCACGGTCAGACCGGGATGGGCGTTGAGAACCGAGCGGGCCAGTCCGAGCAGGCGGGCGACCCCGGCCAGGGGGTGTTCGGGACCGGGATCGCCCCCCCCGGCGGCCCGGTCGGAGGGTCGCCCGAGCCAGGGGAAAAGGGCGGGAATACCGGCCGTGACGTTGAGGAGCCGGCAACCGGAGCGCTCGAGATCGTCGAGCAGGCGGTGCGGTTCGCTCAGATCGACGGCTCCGTCGGCAGCGGTGCCGAAGCCCCAGGGCGGCGGCAGGGAATCGGTCAGCGAGATACGGGCCGCCAGGCCCAGGTCGGGGCAGGCGGCTCGAATGCCGTCGACGATCCGGAGCATGACACGGGTCCGGTCGGCCAGATCGGGGCCGCCGAAACGGCTGCCGCTGCGGGCACGGGCGGCGAGCAGATCGTGCAGGATGTAGCCGTGGCAGGCCTTGATGTCGACGGCATCGAAGCCGGCCCCGGCAGCCAGACCGGCGGCGGCGACAAAGCGCTCGACCAGGGACTCGAGATCGTCATCGGAGAGCACCTGTGCCGACTCCGGCCGGGCATCGAGATGGGGATTGATCGCCGCCACCAGGGGCTGCGGTTTGCCGGCCGGTCGGCTGAAACGGCCCGAATGGGTGAGCTGGAGGACGAGCAGAGGGCGGTGGTCGGCGCCGAAAGCCGCCCGGGCGCGGTGGCGGACGGCCTCGACCAGCTCGGTGAAAGCCCCGACGGTGGCCGGATCGAGCAGGAGCTGACGGGGATTCGAGCGCCCCTCGGGAACCACCGCCGTGGCCTCGAACCAGATCAGACCGCTGCCCCCCTCGGCGTAGCGGAGATAGCGCCGCCGGGCCGGTTCTGCGGGCGAACCGTCGGGTGCGGCATCGAAGCCTTCCATCGGGTGCACCCCCAACCGGTTGGGCAGCCGCATCCGGCCGGGACCGGGCAGGGTCAGCTCGACCGGTTCGAGAAGAGGCTCCAGCTTCTTGCTCCAGGGAAGGTCGAGCCCCAGTTCGCCGGCCAGGTGCAGGAGGTCGTCGGCGTCGCGCAGGGCGAAAGAACTCATACCCGCTTCACTCCCCGTCGCCGAGCGCGGCCACGATGGCATTCAGGGCACCGAGGTCCTGCTGGAGGCGGCGCTCGCAGAGGGCGGGCCAGGCCTCGCGTCCGGTGATCGAGCAGCTCCCGGCGGCGATGCGTTCGGCGGTCCGGGCGGCGAGCGTACGCAGATCGGCGTACTCGTCGTCCGATAGATCGGGGAAGCGGGCCAGGAAGGCGGGATCTGAGATCGGCAGGAAGAAGGATCCGCCGTGATCTTCGATCGACAGGTTCATTCGCTCGTGGGCGCCTGCGAGCAGACGGCAGATGGCGGGCAGATCCACGATGCCGCCGCCGACCGCGGCGGGAAAGGTCACCATCCCTTCACCGTCGACCACGATGCCGCCGTCCTTGATGTGGGTCGAGGTGACCCAGGGCAGCACCCGGCGGGTGGCGGCGACCGGTTCCTCGAGCATGGTCAGCACGTTCATGGTATCCAGGCAGATGCCCAGCCAATCCCCCGGCTGTGCCCCGCAGGTCTCGAAGAGCCGCAGCAGTTCGAAGGTGGTGAACTCGAAGTGCAGTTCGAGGCTGAGAATCACGTTGTGGTCGCGCAGCATGGAACGCTGATCGCGCAGCGTCCGGGCGGTTTCGGCCAGCAGGGTGTCGGTGTCGGGATTGGCCTCGTCCCAGCGCATCAGCCCGCCCGAGCAGGAACGGACGATTCGAGTGCCCAGGATCGTCGCCTGTTCGGCCGCCCGGCGGTTCACGGCCAAAATATCCCGGGCCTGCCAGCTCTGCATGTCACGGGGGATGTGCTGGGCCCCACCCCACTCCAGATACAGATCCGCTTCCGTGCAGTACTGGCGCATGGCGTCGAGATAACCCCGGTCGACCCGGGCGTTCCCGGCCTCGCTCAGACCGCTGAACTGCACTCCCCCGGCGCCGTTTTCGCGGGCCCAGGCCAGCAACTCGAGCGGCTCGAGCCCGAGGGGGAGCAGACCGTAGGAGTCGATACCGACCCGCAGTCGGCCCGAGTGAGATCGGTCGCTGCCAGATCCCCGTTCCGCAGCTGGGGATGCCACGTCTTTACTCCCGCCCGGCCAGCACGGTCCGCTCGTACGCCCGCACCTCGTCGAGCCAGGTTTCGCCAACCGGCACGCCGGCTTCGAGACAGTACGAATCCCAGACCGCACCCAGGGGTAGCGTCCGGAGTTCCTCGAGCAGCGCCAGCCGGCCGGTCAGGTCGCCGGCCCGCTCGAGCTCGCGCAGTTTGTCGCCCGGTTCAAGCAGGGCGGCCAGCAGGGCTTTGAGCAGGTTGCGGGTGCCGATGACCCAGGCCGCGACCCGGTTGATGCTGGCGTCGAAGTAATCCAGCCCGAGGTGGGTTCGTTCGAGCGCCCCGCTCCGCACCAGCTCGCCGGTCAGAGCCAGCAGGTCGTCGGAGAGAGTGACGACGTGATCGGAATCCCAGCGCACGCCGCGGCTGACATGCAGCAGGAGACGGGGCAGGTACAGGAGCACGGCCGAGATCTTGTCGTGGATCGCCTCGGTCGGGTGGAAATGGCCGGTATCGATACAGATCAGCTTGCGGCGCGTGATGGCGTAGCCGAGGTAAAACTCCCACGAGCCGGTCACATAGCTCTCCGAACCGATCCCGAAGAGCTTCGATTCGAGGCTGTCGAGGAGGTGGTCGGGTTCGTACTCGACGCTGAAGATGTCATCCAGAGCCGCCACCAGCCGCCGGCGGGGGGCGCTGCGATCGGCCGGCGTATCCTTGTAGCCGTCGGGGATCCAGATGTTGGTCACACAGGGCGTGCCGAGCCGGCGGCCCATCTCGGCTCCGATCTCGCGGCAGCGGCGGCAGTGCTCGATCCAGAAGGTACGCACCCCCTGATCGGGGTGACTCAGGGTGAAGCCGTCGGTGGCCCGCGGATGAGAGAAACAGGTCGGGTTGAAATCGAGTCCCAGTCCCCGTTCGGCCGCCCAGGCGATCCAGCCGGCGAAGTGTTCGGGACTGACGGCATCACGGTCGACGAAGACACCGCCGTTCTCGAGGTAGCTGGCGTGCAGGTTGAGGCGGTGCGTACCGGGGATCAGGGCCAGGGCGGCATCGAGATCATCCCGCAATTCATCGATCGTGCGCGCCCGCCCCGGGTGGGAACCGGTGACCTGAATGCCCCCCCCGTCCAGTTCGGCACCGGGCACCTCGAAACCGCCCACGTCATCGCCCTGCCAGCAATGCACCGAGACGGCGATCTCCTTCAGCCGGTCCCGGGCGGCATCGGTATCCACCCCGATCGCGGCGTACCGCTCGCGGGCGATTTCGTATGCCTGTTCGACGAGAGTGCTGCTGTCCATGGTCACCTCCGCCGGTTAGATCTGCCGGTTGCGGTAGCGCTCGACCTCCCAGCCCTCGATGAAGCGGGTCGCGTCGCGATCGAGGTAGCGCACGCCCCCGAAGGTATCGGCGAGCCGGACGATCTCAACCGCATCCCGGGCCACCTCGAGGGCCAGGGCGGCCCGGTCGGGGGTCGAACCCGCTCCGCAGGTCACCCCCGCCAGGATGATCACCTTCGGATCATAGCCGAAGCGCCGCCGCCAGGCAGCCACTGCCTCGGTCGTCGGCGGGCCCGCAAACGGTTCGGTTCCGGCATAGACGATGTGATCGGGGGTCAGGGGACCGCCGACAGTCCCGGAACCGGTTCCGATCGCAAGATGGAGCGGATTGTCCGTCGGCCAGGCAGCGAACAGGCGTTCGGCTTGCCCGGCAAACGCGGCCGCGGTCGATTGGGGGAGCAGCTCCGAGAGAGACGCCGGTATCGGATCTCCGGCGGTGAGGAATACGGGTTCGGCGGCGGTACCCGAACCGGTATCGGTCCCGGGGGCATCGGCGAGCGCGACTTCGAGACCGTGACGGCGGTAGTGGTCGGCGAGGGTTTTCATGATGCGGTCGTAGGCGGTCCGTATCAGCGGCGGCTGATCCGCGGCCACAAAAACGCCGTGGTTCTGAAGAAAGATGACCAGCCCGTTCGCGGCCCCACCGGAGCCGAGTCGGGCAAGTTCCTCCCTGACCCGGCGGGCCAGCCGGCAACCGGGATCGCAGTAGTCGATGAAAAGGGCGTCGGGAAAGAGCCGGGCGCAGGCTTCCCGACCCCCCCGAGCGCAGGTCAGACCGTTCACCAGGGTGGCGTGAGTATGCACGACGAAACGGGCGGGAATCGAATCGTGCAGGGGAGTTTCGACCGAAGGCCGCCCGGTCGATCCGGGCAGAACGGCCCCGGCCAGGATCCGGCGGGCCGCCTCTTCGCGATCCGCAGGTTCGGCGGGCAGGTCCGGGCCGTAGAGGTCGGCCAGGCTGGCCCTCTCGAGACCGATGAAATCGCCCGGTTCGAGTCCGGCCAGAGTCCGCCCCGAAGGTTTGATCCAGAGAATCCCGTTTTCTTTGACCGAGGTGTTGCCCCCCCCGCCGTGGACGTAACGGGATGTGCCGAACTCGCCCGAAAGTGCGGCAAGCTGTGACAGCAACTGCGTCCTCTCCATGGTCTTCCGCCTCCGGTTCGCCGGCCCGGATGCAATGAGGTAAACACTCCTCCCCACCGCCACTTTTATCCCGACCGGAAGGTCCTTGCCGGTTCGCCGCAGAGGCGGGAGAATGTACCGTCATGTCTGTTCGAGCGAGGGGATGGACATCGTCGCAGTCCGTGAATACCGGACTGTTTCATCGTTGAAACCGGTGCGAGCGCAGATGTTAATAGGAACATATCCTATTAAATGAACCCGATCCGCACACACCGGCCGGGCAGGAGAAGAGCGCATGGGTGAGGAACAGACCATCAGTCCTTCCAAACGCCGCTTCCTCGGTTTCCTGGGAGCCATCGGTCTCGGCTGGCTCGGAGCCGCTCTGGTGCCCGTCTTCGGCTACCTGAGTCCGCAGGCGCCCCCCGATCCCTTCGACGAACAGGGCCGGGCCGTGGTCCAGGGTATCACCCTGGCCGAGGTGAAGAATCCCGGCATGGGGAAGAACGGGGCCTACGGCAACCGGGGCCTGATCGTATTCCGCAATGCCGCGGGGGAACTGAAGGCCTTCGATTCCAAGTGCACCCACGCCGGCTGCAATGTGGCTTTCGAGGGGGATCGGATCTACTGCCACTGTCACGGCGGCGTGTACGACCTGGAGGGACAGAACGTCTCGGGGCCGCCGCCGCGACCGCTGAGGGAACTGGACGTCGTCGAGGAGGAGGGCCTCCTCTACGTGTACCGGCCCGAGAGCTGAGGAGCGCGGGATGGAGACCATGACCGAGTACCCGATCCCCCCCGAGGCCGAACCCCAGCTCCCGGCCGGGGAGACACTTCCCGGCAAGGTCTCGCGTTGGTTCCTGCACCGCTATCCGGTCTGGCCGGCCCTGCGCCACCTGGCCGACAAGACGGTCCCCCGGCACAGCCAGTCGGTGTGGTACAACATGGGCGGAATCGCGCTCTTCTTCTTCGCCGTACAGGTCGTCACCGGCATCCTGCTGATGATCTACTACCGCCCGGCCGAGCCGTGGATGAGCGTGCAGCGGATCGTCATGGAAGTGCCCTACGGGAGCCTGATCAGGAGCGTGCACCACTGGAGCGCCAACCTGATGGTTCTCTCTCTTTTCCTGCATCTGTTCAGCACCTTCTTCATGAAGGCCTATCGCCGGCCGCGGGAGTTCACCTGGCTCACGGGGGCGGGACTGTTCGCCATCACCCTGGTCTTCGGGTTCTCGGGCTACCTGCTTCCCTGGGACGACCTGGCCTTCTTCGCCACCCGGGTGGGGATCAGCGAGTTGGATAAACTGCCCCTGCTCGGACACTTCATGGCCGACCTGGCCCGGGGAGGCCCCGAGGTGACCCTCGATACCCTGGGCCGCTTCTATACCCTGCACGTCATGGTTCTGCCGCTCGCGATCCTGGCCGTGCTGGGGCTGCATCTGCTCTTCATTCAGCTCCAGGGCATGAGCGAGCCAGACTCCTTCGCGGCCCTGCCGCCGGAGAAGAAGCGCTACGAGAAGTTCTTCTCCGAATTCATGTTCGGCGAGATCCCGATCTGGATGGCGACGGGGGTGCTGCTGGTGGCGCTGTCGGCGATCTGGCCGCGGCCCCTGGCGCCCGAGGCCAATGCGGCCGCCGCCGCACCGGCCGGAATCAAACCCGAGTGGTATTTTCTCTCGCAGTTCCAGCTGCTGAAGCTGTTCCCGGGCCGGATCGAACTGCTCGGGCTGGCGATCCTGACCCTGATCCCGCTCGGTCTGGTGGCCGTTCCGTTCTTCGACCGCTCGATCCCGAGCGACGAACGCGGCCGGCTCACCACCCGGCTCGGCGTCACGGCCCTGCTGGCCCTGATCATCCTCACCCTCTGGGGAGCGCTCTCGTGAACCCGCTCGCCAGTTTCCCCCGACGGGAGATACAGGCATGAACTACCCGGTCTGGGACGTCCCCTTCCTGGGAGCGGGACTCGTCGTCGCGATCATCGCCATCATCCATGTGCTGATCTCGCACCTGGCGATCGGCGGCGGAGCTCTGCTCTTCGTGGCCGAGATCTGGTCGGACCGGCAGCCGAACGGCGAGGCGATCAGGGAGTGGCTGCACAAGTACGCCACCTGGTTCCTGGTCTACACGACCGTCTTCGGGGCCGTGACGGGGGTGGGGATCTGGTTCGCCATCCAGCTGGCCAGCCCTGAAGGCACGAGCCTGCTGATCCACCAGTTCGTCTTCGCCTGGGCCACCGAATGGGTCATGTTCCTGGCTGAACTCACCATCCTGTACTTCTACTTCTACGGCTGGGGCCGCTACGGGCGCGGGCGGCAGATTTTCCTGGCCGGGGCCTATTTCGTTTCCGCCTGGCTGTCGCTGTTCATCATCAACGGCATCCTGACCTTCATGCTCACTCCGGGTCAGTGGTCGCTGGCCGGCACGTCGATCGCCGCCGGTTTCTTCAACCCCGGGTTCTTCCCCTCGCTCTTTATCAGAACCCTGATCATGTTCATGCTGGCCGGGCTCTTCGCGATCATCGTCGCCACCCGCTTCGAGGACAAAGCTTTCAAGGAAAAGGTAATCGGCTTCGCGGCCAGATGGGTCATCCCGGCCGCCATTCTGACTCCTCCCCTGCTGCTCTGGTACTTCTCGACCCTGCCCGAGGCCACGGTCACGCTTTTCCGGGAGGGCGTCACCGGTGTCATGGGGGGACGCCTCGAAGCCCTCACCCGCTATTTCTGGCTGGCGATTTCAGCCGGTTTCCTGATCGTAGCCGGCACGGCGTTCGTGGCCTGGCGGCCCCGGGTCGCCACCACTGCCGGGGCGATCGCCCTGTTCGTGATCGCCCAGTTCGGTTTCATGGGCGGAGAGTTCTTCCGGGAGATGGCCCGTAAACCCTATGTCGTGTACGGCACTCTATACTCCAACAGCCTCTGGCAGGAGAAAGCGGAGGATCCCGATTACATGGGCCGGCCCTACCTGGAACAGGCCCGCTGGGCCCCGCCTGTCGAGCCCCTGAGCGCTGAACACGGAGAGTGGCTCTGGCGTCTGCAGTGCTCGAGCTGCCATACCTGGCAGGGGTACCGGTCGCTGGCCGCCCGGACCGAGAACTGGAGCGGAGAGTTCGGCCTGCGGTGGTTCGAAACCATGCACGAGACCGGCGTGATGCCGCCCTTCCAGGGCACGCTCGAAGACCGGGCTGCCCTGGCCGCCTGGATCGTGTCGAGTCATGGAGGCCAGACGGTGTCGGCCGCCGAACTGGTAGCCGCAGAGCGGTCGGCAGCGCTGGCCGACGCGCTCTGGACAGTCAACGGTAACGGAGCGGTCCGGCCCGGCGCAGACCTGCCGGCCAGCGGAAGGGAGGGTGGACGATGACGACCGTGACAACCGCCCTGCTGACCTGTGCGCTGGCCCAGCCTCAGATACCGGGCCCCGATCCGCTCGGTTTCCCCCTGCCCCCCTGGATCCTGCAGGCCCTGGCCTGGCTGACCCTGACCCTGCATTTCCTGGCCATGAACTTCACGGTCGGAGGGCTGATCCTCTTTCTCTGGGCGCGCTGGCGCAAAATACCCGATCACGAGGGCATCACCCGCTTCCTGGGGAGCAGCTTTCCGCTCGGGGTGTCGTACATCATCACCCTGGGTATCCCGCCGCTGCTTTTCGTGCAGGTCCTGTACGGCCAGCTCTTCTACGCCTCTTCGGTAATCGTGGGTACCTTCTGGATCCAGGTGATCCCGGTCATGCTGGCCGCCTACGCCATCTTCTATTACCACAAGTTCATGCGCGACGCGCGCCCCCGGGGCCAGACCGCGCTGGTCGTGACCGGGGCCGTGCTCCTGCTGTACGTGGGTTTCATCTACGTCAACAACCTCACTCTTTCGATGAGTCCGGAGAAGTTCGCCGGTCTGTACGCCGACCACCCGGGCGGGGGAGTGCTGCTGCACGGTGAGCCCACCATCGTGCCGCGCTTCCTGCTCTTTCTCTCGGGCAGTTTCGCGGTCACCGGTCTGGCGCTGATGTGGCGGGGGCATGTCATGCGCCGGTGGGGACTGGCCGAGGCGGCCGACATCTCGGAGCGTACCGGCCTGCGGACCGTGCTTCTCTCGCCCGCGGTCTGGCTGGTGGCCGCCCTCGGGCTGCTGGCGACCCGGGGGAATGAGATCAAGGCCCTCTGGCAGGAGGTCGGCGCCACTCCGGTACTCTTTGCAGTGGGCCTGATCGGCCTGATCGGCCTCGTCCTCTTCGCCTATCGGGCCCGGGGAGCGGCCGGACCGGGGGCCCTGATCTCAGCCTCGCTCGGCATCACCCTTGCGATCGCGAGCCAGGTCATCTTCCGCGACCTGACCCGCATCTGGGCCCTGGAGGGCACCTTCGACCTGGCCGCGATACCGGTCAACCTGCAGTGGGGCATGTTCGCGATCTTCGTGGTGACGCTGGCGGCCGGAGCCGTCTTCCTCGTCGTCTGGGGAATCCGGGTCGTCCCGGCGATCGCTGAGAAAGCACGCGAGCGGCTCACCGCCATCCCCGACAGGCTCGAGGAGATCTGAGAGGAATTCCGGGAGAAATCGCTGAAATCCTCAGAAGGGCGGCGGCTGGCTCCAGTCGGGAATATTCCAGCGCTCAAGATCGTTGAAGACCGTCTCGGCGGCCACCTCGCGCAGGTACTCCGCCGTGAGTTTGCTCACCCCGTCGGGCCGCCAGGTGATCAGGCGGGGATCTTCCTGGAAAACGGCCGCCAGGTACACGCAGGCCTGCAGGTAGGATCCCGCCTTCGAGGGATGAACATTGTCGTCGGCGATCAGTTTCATGCCCGGGCGCTCGGCCCGCACCCGCTTCCAGGCCGCCCCGACCGGAGCAATCATCAGGTTAAGGCTGTCGGCCAGGGCGATCGTGCCATCGATGAGGCGGTCGGCGGTGAAGGCTTCGTCCTCACTGCCGACATCGGGCCAGTCCAGAAACGTGAAGATACCGGCCCGCGGGTTGGCGGATCGGATATAGAGCTTCATGATCAGAAATATCTCACGGAGCTGCTCGCGGCTCGACGGGGAGATCTCGAGGCCACTCGAGTCCTGCAGGATGACGGCGTCCCACTCGAAATCGAGGTCCTGGAGAAGAGAGATCGTCCGGGTGTTGGCGATATGATGAACCATATAGGTCTCACCGATAGAGCCGTCGTAGACATAAACCTGGCGATCCATCTGGCTGCACATGTGCTCGAACCACGCCGGCATGGTGTTACAGAAGGTCAGGCTGTTGCCGATGAAAAGAATCGTGATATCGCCGGGATTGGGACCGGTCGGCTTTTTCGAACAGTTACCGAGCCCGATCAGGATGGCGCAGGCCACGACGAGAGCGGTCAGAGCGCGAAGTCGGCGAAACAGCATGGCATTCTCCCGGTATAACACACAACCGAAGACGCAGACACGATGCGGGCAGAGGCAGAGTGGCTCGTTGCACACCTGTAACGGATGCCGGACCGAATCTGATGACAGCGTTTCCGGATCGGTTTCCGTTCGTGCTGAATGCCCGGTGTGATGTATAGGTATTGACACATATGACGGCGGTCGGCCCGGGTGAGTCCGGGATCGGCGCCCGGATCCGAGTGAGGAGAAGACATCGATGAGATACCTGGCTGCCTGGCGCCGCCCGGTGACAGCCCTTCTGGTGCTGTTCGTTATCGGCGCCATTCCGGACGGAACCCTGAGGGCTCAGCAGGTCCCCGACGGGCTCCTGGATTCGATCACCTACCGCAATATCGGTCCCACCCGGCAGGGGGGGCGGTTCGTGGATTACGCGGTACCCCTGCAGGAACCGCATACCTTCTATGCCGCCACCGCTTCGGGCGGTCTGTGGAAGACCGTGAACCGGGGACGAACCTTCACCTCCCTGCTCGATGACGTGAACATCATCTCGATCGGGGACGTTGCCGTAGCCCCCTCGGACCCGAATATCCTCTACCTGGGGACGGGGGAAGCGAACAACAGCCGGAGCGTCTACTACGGCGACGGCATCTACAAGTCGGTCGACGCCGGTTCAACCTGGGTGCATCTGGGGCTGGAGGAGAGCCACCACATCGGCCGGATCGTGGTGCATCCCTCCAATCCCGACATCGTCTATGTGGCGGCCTGCGGTCACCTGTATTCCGAGAATCCCGAGCGAGGGCTCTACAAGACGACCGACGGCGGGACGACCTGGGAAAAGGTGCTCGACCACGTCGTGGAGGACCGGCATATCGGGGTCGTCGATGTCGTCATGGATCCCCGCCGGTCGAATACGCTGTACGCAGCGACCTACGACAAGGTCCGCCGGCCCTGGACCTTCAACGAGGGCGGGCCGGGAAGCGCCATCTTCAAGACCACCAACGGGGGCCGGAGCTGGACCCAGCTCGAGGGCGGCTTGCCGGGGGGCATGCTGGGCCGGATCGGCCTGACCATCTCGCCGCAGAACTCGAGCATCCTCTATGCCGTGATCGAGAACGCCAACTCCGAAGGGGTTCCCGACGAGGTCCGGCGCCAGGAACTGCTCGAGGGGCGCCCGCCGAGCGAGCGCACCATCGGCAACGAGGTCTACCGCACCGATGACGGCGGCCGCAGCTGGCGCAAGGTCAACGAGGAGGGCTCGGTGGGCGGCAACCCGCCCTACTACTACGGCCAGATCATCATCGATCCGAACGACACCGAGCATGTTTACAACCTCGGCGTCAGCGTGACCCATTCCACCGACGGGGGAAAGACGTGGGAGCGCGCCCGCTTTCAGGTGGGCGGTGACAACCACGCCCTCTGGATCGATCCGGAGGATTCGCGCCACATGATCCTGGGCTATGACCACGGTATGGGGGTCACGTATGACGGGGGCCGGACCTTCTACCACCCCGACGACATGCCGCTGGCGCAGCTCTACGCCATCGGGGTCGACATGGCCACCCCCTACAATGTGGCCGGGGGTCTGCAGGACAACGGCTCGGATCTGGGCCCGAGTTCGCTGCCCGGCGGGAGAACGATACCGTTCGAGGCCTGGATGAGTGTCGGAGGCGGGGACGGCATGTACAACGTCATCGACCCCTCCAACAACCGCTATCTCTACAACGAGAGCCAGTTCGGCCCGATCTCGATCCGCGACCTGGTGACGGGGCAGTCCCGCTCGATCCGCTACCGGGGTGAGGGGATGCGCTTCAACTGGTGTGCGCCGATCCTGATTTCGCCGCACAACACCAACATGATTTACCATGGCGCCAACGTGCTGTTGCGTTCGTCCTATCGGGGGGACAGCTGGGAAGAGATCAGCCCCGATCTGACCACCGCCGATTCGACGAAAATCGTCGGCACCGGGAACATTCAGCACTGCACCATCACCACCATCGACGAATCCCCCATTACCCCCGGAGTGCTCTGGGTCGGCACCGATGACGGCAACGTGCAGTACTCGCCCGACGCGGGACGGAGCTGGACGTTGATGAACGACCGCATCCCCGACTACCCCGCCTACTGGGTCAGCCGGGTGACGGCGTCGAATCACGATCCGGCGGTGGCGTACGTGAGCTGCACCGGCTTCCGGCGCGACGATTTCCGGCCTTTCGTCTGGATGACTACCGATACGGGCGAGAGCTGGACCTCGATCGCCGCCAATCTGCCCGACGAGCCGATCAACGTCATCAAGGAGGACCAGAAGAATCCCGACCTGCTGGTGATCGGCACCGACCGGGCGGTCTACGTTTCACTCGACCGGGGCCGAAGCTGGACGCAGATGCGCAACAACATGCCGTACGTGGCGGTGCACGATCTGGTCATCCACCCCCGTGACGGTGACCTGGTGGTGGGCACCCACGGCCGCAGCATCTTCATCGCCGACATCTCGCCCCTGCGCGAGCTGACCCCCGAGGTCATGCGGGCCGAGGCTCATTTCTTCACGGTGGAGCCGGAGTACGCCCGGGGGGCAACGGGACCGAGGTACGACTCGAGCTCCCAGAACGTCACCTTCGCCCGGAGCGAGCCGAACGGGATGGAGCTGGAATACTACCTGGCCCGCGAGGTGGATGCGGTCGCTTTCCGCATCTATCGCGGTTCGCGGCTGGTGCGAGAGCTGGAAGGAGGAACCGATGCCGGTCTGCACACGCAGATCTGGGACATGCAGATCAAGCGCCCGCGCACCCCGCAGGAGAAGGAAGAACTCGAGCGGCGTTCGCGGCGGGGTGGGCAGATGGGCGGCCGGCAGTTCCAGCGCCCGGGAGAGCCGCGCGAACCGGAGGATCCCGACAACATCATCGTTCAGGCCCCACCCGATACCTACCGGATCGTCATGGTCGTCAACGGCCGGGAGTACGAGCAGACAGGTGAGATCCGTTACGATTACCGCTTCGAGAAGTAGAGCGGACCGGAGCGATCAGACCGGCTGAGAGATCGGCCGGAACCACGGAGGGCGGGCCCCGTCGGGCCCGCCCTCTCCTTTTCCGGGAATTCCGTACTCACGATCGGGAGGCGTGACCGGAACGGCCCGCCGGAGGATTCAGTCAAGCGTGAGCAAGAGCTGATTTTTCTCGACGATGTCGCCGGCTTCGACGAGAACCTTTTCCACCCGGCCGCTTTGAATGGCGGTGACTTCGTTGTACATCTTCATGGCCTCGAGCAGCAGCAGCACGTCACCGGTCTCGACCCGGCCGCCCTCCCCGACGCGTATTTCATGGATGATCCCTGGAATGAAGGCCCTGACCTGACGCCTGTCGGGCGGACCGTCACTGGCTGTGAAGGTCCCCGCGGGGATTTCAGTCTCATAGAGAGTCTCATCGATGTTCAGATATTCGAACTCGCTCACACTGTCCTTTCAGGCCTCTCGTCCCGGCCGACACGCCCATCCCGAATCGTCAGAGCGGCATGTTCCCGTGCCGGCGCTCGACCTTGCCGTACTCGCGGTTCCGCGACAGGTTCAATCCCCTGATGAGCGCCTCGCGGGTCTTTTCGGGCTCCACGATGGCATCGACATACCCTTTCGAGGCCCCGACATACGGGTTGGCGAACTTCTCCTCGTACTCGCGCACCTTCTCGGCCCGGGTTGCGTCGGGATCGGCGCTGGCTTCGATTTCGCGCCGGAAGATGATGTTGGCGGCCCCTTCGGGACCCATGACGGCGATCTCGGCACCCGGCCAGGCAAAGAGAAAATTGGCGCCCAGATGCCGGCTGCACATGGCAATGTAGGCCCCGCCGTACGCTTTGCGCATGATGACCGTGAGTTTGGGAACGGTGGCTTCGGAATAGGCGTAGAGAATCTTGGCTCCGTGGCGGATCACCCCGGCATACTCCTGGTCCACGCCCGGCAGGTAACCGGGGGTATCGACGAATGTGACGAGGGGGATATTGAAGGCGTCGCAGAAACGGATGAAACGAGCCGCCTTGTCAGAGGAATCGACATCGAGCACCCCGGCCAGGATACGCGGCTGGTTGGCCACGATCCCGACCGTACGGCCATCGAGACGGGCGAACCCGATGACGATATTTCGGGCCCATCCGGCCTGCACCTCGAGAAAGTCGGAATCGTCCACGATGCCGCGGATCACGTCGACGACATCGAAGGCGCGCCGGCGTTCGGGAGGAATGATGTCGTTGGTGATCGGACGGGCCGGCGGTCTCCAATGCACCGCAGGGGGCATCTGGCGCGAGTTGGCCGGCAGGAAGGTAAGAAGTCGGGCGACCTGATCGAAAGCCTCGTGTTCGGTGCGGGCGTAGAAGTGAGCGTTACCCGTCACGGTGGTCTGCACCCGGGCTCCACCGAGTTCCTCTGGGGTGACCTCTTCACCGAGCACCGTCTTGATCACCTGCGGCCCGGTGATGAACATGTTCGACACACCGTCGACGACGAAGACGAAATCGGTCAGGGCAGGCGAGTACACCGCTCCGCCGGCGCAGGGGCCGAGGATGACCGAAAGCTGGGGCACCACCCCGCTCAGCAGGGTGTTGCGGAAGAAGATATCGCCGTACCCGCGCAGGGAATCGATCCCTTCCTGGATGCGGGCCCCACCGGAGTCGTTGATCCCGATCAAGGGAATGAGCCGGTCGCGGGCACCGTCCATGACTTTGACGATCTTGCCGGCGTGCATCATGCCGAGCGATCCTCCCGCCACGGTGAAATCCTGGGCATAGAGAGCCACCGGCCGGGTGCCGATCCGTCCGAAACCCGTAATGACGCCGTCCCCGGCCAGTTTCTTCTTGTCCATGCCGAAGTCGCGGGCGGTATGTTCGACGAAGAGATCGAGTTCGAGGAAGCTGTCGGAATCGAGCAGGTACTCCACCCGTTCGCGGGCGGTCATCTTGCCCTTACTGCGCTGCCGGTCGAGGGCCTCACTGCCGCCCCCTTTCATCAGGGAAGCAGCCTGAATCAGGAAGTCGCGGATACGCGCTCCGAGGCTTGGACTTTCCTGATCCCGGGGACTCCGGTCGTGTCTGTTCTCACTCATACTCTACCATCCCGCAGAAAATGCCGGCAAAGGGGAACCCTGTCCGCCCGCAGAGCGGAGTCGGGTCAAATCCGATCGAATGGGAAGCTTACAAGTTAGGGAACTGAGACCGTTTTGACAATCGATGGTAGAGGTAGGCCACAGAGGGTGGACGGTGTCTGTGATGGTGGTATTGCAGAAAAGTGAAAACTCCGGCGATAATGAAGCCATGCGCGAACTGATCGATCTGCTCACGACTTCACGGAACTGCGTCGCTTTCACCGGAGCAGGGGTCTCGACCTTCTCGGGCATCCGGGATTTCCGGGGTGAGGACGGAATCTACCGCGACGAGGAGATCGATGCCGACCGGATCTTCGATCTTCACGCATTCCTGGCCGATCCCGGGTACTACTACACCCACAGCCGCGACATCATCTACGGCCTCGACGACCGGACTCCGGGGCTGGTGCACAACGAGCTGGCCCGTCTGGAAGGCGGGGGGATCATCCACGGCGTCATCACCCAGAACATCGACCTGCTGCATCAGAAAGCCGGCTCGCAGAGGGTCATCGAACTGCACGGTTCCCCCAGCCTGCACCGCTGCCTCGACTGCGATCGAACCTATTCGTACGAGACGATCTGCGAGCGTCTCCGGGCGGGCGATATCCCGCCGCTCTGTCCCGCCTGCGGGGGTATCATCAAACCCGATATCACCTTCTTCGGGGAAGCCCTGCCGCAGAGCGCCCTCCAGCAGGCCTCCCAGCTCGCCTTCGAAGCCGACTGCCTGCTGGTCTGCGGCTCCACCCTGATCGTACAGCCGGCCGCTTCGATACCGCTGTACACCCTCGAGAGCGGGGGCAAGCTCGTCATCGTCAACAACATGCCGACCCCCCTGGACGCGTACGCCGCTTTGCGCTACGACGACCTGAGCGAGGTATTCACCTTCCTCAGTCAGGCCCTGTAACCGCCGCAGTCCACAATATATCGCGTCTTTCGCTCCCCCCATGATTTCACTAGAATGCCTGTTCAACCTGGGCAAGGAGCGGATGTGATGGAGAAGAAGGAAATCCTCAAGACATCGCAGGAGTACCTCGCTGCGCTGAAGGCCATGCGCCCGAACATCATTCGGGACCGGTTGCTGGAAGAGCCGTACGAGGACGAGGATATCCAGAAGGGCGTGAATGTCGTCGGGGTGACCTACGACCAGGCCCGGGATCCGCAGTGCAAGGGGCACATGGCGATCGAATCGCCCGAGATCGGCTGCGTGGTGAACCGCTACAACCACGTCCCCCGCACCCGCCAGGAAATGACCACCCGGCTGACCATGATCAACTGCCTGACCAAGCAGGTCGGCTGCGTACAGCGCTGCGTGGGGGGCGACGCTCTCTGGGCTCTGCACGTGGGCACCTACCGGGCGGACAAGGCCAACAACTTCGAAACCGAGTACCACCAACGGTTCCTGAGGTACCTGGCCTACATCCAGGAGAACGACATCGCTCCGGCCGGCGCGGTGACAGACGGCAAGGGCGACCGCAGCAAGCCCCCCTCGAAGCAGCCAGCCCCCAACAGCTACGTGCGCATCGTCGAGGAGCGCCCCGACGGGATCGTCGTCAGCGGCATCAAGACCCCCATCACGATGAGCCTCTATACCGAGGAACTGATCGCTCTGCCGGGTCTGCAGTACGGCAAGAGCGACAGCGACTGCGCCGTGGCCTTCGCCATTCCCGCCGATGCCGAGGGGGTCGAACGTTACGTCCTGGGACCAGATGTTGTCACTCTGCACGGGGAGTTCTGCGCCACCCACGGGCGCAAGTACCTGAACAAAGAGGGGATGGTCATCTTCAACAACGTCTTCATCCCCAACGAGCGGATCTTCCTGAAAGGCGAGTTCAATTTCGCCGCCGTCTACGCCGATCTCTTCGCCACCCTGCACCGCTTCTCCTACACCGCCTGCAAGCCCGCGCTCTACGACCTGATGACCGGCGCGGCGATGCTGATCACCGACTACAACGGCACCAAGGGCGAGTATTTCCTGTCGAACAATTCCGACAAGATCCTGGATATCTACAAGACCTCGATCATGGTCCAGGCGATGCAGATCGCCGCCATCCAGGAGGCGAAAGAGACCGAGAGCGGAGTGCTCTTCCCCGATCCGGTTTATTCGAACATGGGCAAGTATCTCTCGAGCCAGAATTTCCACACCGCCATCGCCACCCTGCAGGATCTCGCCGGGGCGCTGCCCACCAACATGCCCTACCCCGAACTGCTGAGCGATCCCGAGTACGGCGAGCACGTGCGCGATCTCTTCGCACGGAAGAAAGGCGTGAGCGCCGAAGACCACTACCGGGTCAACGAGCTGATCCGGACCTTCGTGGCCTCGAACGAGAGCGGCCTGCTGCAGTTCGGCTCCAAACACGGCGGCGGAAACAAGGAAGCCGAGAAGGTCGCCATTTACGGCTACAGCATCCGCAAGCTGAACGAGTGCAAGAAGATCTTCAAGAAGATGGCTTTTGAAGATTGAGGTGTAATCATGGCCCTTGAATTGCGCGAGGTCACCGGCCTTTCAGATCTCAGACGGTTCGTCCGTTTTCCCTTCTCGCTCTACCGGGACAGCGAGTACTGGATCCCCCCCCTGAACCGGGCACAGATGGACACCCTGCGCCGCGACCGCAATCCCTCCTTCGAGCACTGTGAGGCCGTCTACTACATGGCCTGGCGCGACGGGCAACCGGTCGGTCGGATCGCCGGTATCATCAACCGCCGTTACATCGAACTCTGGGATCACAATGTCGGCCGGTTCAACTGGTTCGACTTCATCGACGACGAGGAGGTCTCGCGGGCCCTGCTCGGAGCGGTTGAGGAGTGGGCCAGCGACAGGGGTGTCGAAGGCCTGACCGGTCCGACCGGCTTCTCCACTTTCGAGTCACAGGGCATGCTGATCCACGGATTCAACGAACTGCCTACCTTCGCCGCGAACTACAACCATCCCTATTACCCCGAGCACATGGAGCGGCACGGTTATACCAAGGACGTCGATTACATCGAATACGAGGTCACAGCTCCGACCGAGATCCCCGAGAAGGCCCAGCGCATTTACGACATCACGGTCAAACGGAACAAACTGACAATTCTCAAGGCGACCTCGCGCCGGGAACTGCTGCCCTACGCCCAGCAGGTCTTCGAGGTCGTCAACGAAGCCTACGCTCCTCTGCACGGTTTCGTGCCTCTGACCGAGAAGCAGGTCGAACTCTTCACCCGGCAGTATTTCTCCTTCATCGATCCGGAGTACTGCACTGTCGTCCTCGATCAGAACGATCGGGTGGTCGGTTTCCAGATCTCGATCCCCTCGCTGTCGCGGGCCTTCCAGAAGGCCCGGGGACGGCTCATCCCCTGCGGCTGGTGGCACCTGCGCCGGGCCATGACGGGCGTGCCCGAGCGGGTGGATATTCTCCTGGTCGGAGTCCGGCCCGAATACCAGGGCAAGGGGGTCAACGCTCTGTTCATGACCGACATGACGAACTTGAGTATCGAGAAGGGAATCAGGTACGCCGAATCGAACGCCGAGCTGGAGGAGAACGTCAAGGTGCAGACCTTCTGGCGCTATTACGACGCCCGCCAGCATAAGCGCCGGCGGGTGTACATCAAGGCTCTCTGAAACCGGGTTCATTACCCGGCCCGGGCCCGATCGTTCCCGACCGGGCCTCGCCCATCCCTATCGCTCTCTGTTGCGCGCCGAGCGACGCTCGGCCGTGACCGCCGAACCGATCTGCAGACCCAGGACAGCGAAGCTGAATACCGGACTGATCTCCTCATCACCGGCCACCGCGGACAGGGCCAGGTTCCCGAGCAGGAACGAGGCAAACGAAGCCCCGATGGCCGAACCGGCCCTGCCGTGCCCGCCGTTGCCCAGGTGGGCCCCGACTCCGACCCCGACGGGTTCGAGGATCAGAAGGCTCAATCCCGCCACTGCCAGCTGATCAAAGAAATCCCCGCCGGAGGCCGATGCGATTAGTAACGCCCCGGCCGTACCGGCTGCCATACCGAGCCCGGCGCCCAGGACCGAACCGACGGCCGAACCCTGTTGTTCGGTGACCCCGGATTCTCCCTGTTCGGCTCTGCCGGCGAACTGTCCAAGCCAGGCGGCGGTCGAATCGGGGGTGTGGAGAGCCTGCCTGAGGGGTCCGATCCGGGGGTGACCGGGGGGCAGGTGATCCGAACCGGTCTGAGCGGAAATTGTGGGGGAAGTCACCGCGAGCACGAGCGGGACAACCAGAGTGATGAAACCTGTTCTCTTCGTCATGATTGATTCTCCTCGAAACATGGGTCTGATCAGAACCGGACACCGATCCCGGCGCTGACCACGAACCGGTCGAGCAGACCGAAAGTTGCGACGATAAGGCTCAAAACAGATCGGTGTGCGGTCATGGTCCGCCTCCCGGTTTCTGACTGAATCTGTCTGACCGGTATCGAAAGCAGAATGTGTGCCACCGTGCCGGGAACTGGCCCGGGCAGGCACAACATGTTGTCCGGCATGCAATTATGGTTGGCAATGTGGGCGGGTAGGAGAGTCCGGTTCGAAGCTGTACCGAGGTGGTGTTACCGTTCGGTCACAGCCGCTGTGACCGCCCGCGAACGGCCGCCCCCGATCGTCAGCTCTCCCGGATCATATCGGCGATATACATCCCGCAGTTCGAGCCGATCTCGTTTTCGCGCAGCTCGCCGATGCTGAGCAGGGTGTCATAACCGCAGGCCCGGAACCGGTCGACGAGGGCGTTCGTGGCCGCCGTATCAGCGGGGTCGATCAGACCGACCAGATCCGATCGGGCAGAGGACCGGGTCGGATTGACAGGCGTCAGCTTGATGAGAAAGGAGTCGGGGGAAAACCAGGCCGTAAGCCGTTCCGGTTCGAAGGGGTATCCGCGAGCCGGGGCGAAGTTGAGGGTTACTTTCCGGTCGCCGGAGAAACAGAACCGCTCTCCCCAGGCAGCGATCTCAGCGAAACTCCACGTCCGGGTCGGCACCATCAACCGCCGGGTGGATTCATCGGTGGCATGCAGGGAAAACTGCATCTGGAAGCGACCGTCGGGATAGAACCGGCTCTTGATCTCGAGCAGACGTTCGAACCAGGTCTCGCGACCGGCCGGAGCGATGGTGGAGACACAGGGCATCAGTCCGGGAGCGTCGAACCGCCGGGGCAGTTCTTCGAGAACATCGAGAACGGCATCGTTGAAGGCCGGATCGCCCATACGGGCGAACTGCACCTTGAGCTTGGAAACCGGGACCCGGCCACCGGGAAAGCGACGCTCGACCAGAAAGGCGATCTGGCCCATGATCTCGTCGGCGGTGAGCGGGCCGGCGTACGAACCACCGGCGTCGCAGATGGGGCACCGGACGGGGCAGCCCTTCAGGTTCGAGACGATCAGGACCCATTTCTCGTCGCGCGGTACGGGGGGTTGCACGCTCTCGACCAGTTCGATCAGCGACCCGTCTTCGAGCCGACCGACGAACACTTGCGCCAGGTCGTCCTCACCTGTCTGGTGAACGATTTCGAGCTTCATTCCCGTTCCTTTACCCATGGCTGTGTTCCCCTGAGATACAATGCCGCCTGCCGGGCAGCTGCAAGCCCGTCCCCGACCGCCATTCCCGCCTGGCCCAGCGAACCGTGGCGGACATCACCGGCCAGGTAGAGTCCCGGTACAGGGGTCGCGACCCGGGCCGAACCGGCGGGAAGGATAGCCCCCTCCAGAGCCGGCAGTGTCGGTTCCCGACCGATGGCCGCGATCACGGCCTGACCCGTGAAAGTCCGATCGCCCGCGACCGAAGCAGTCTCGACGACCACTTCCCCGGCATCTTCCGTGAGCCCGACGGGGACGACTCCGTGGATCGTCTCGATCCGGTCGGCGAGGGAGACGGCCTCGACGAGCCGTTCATTCGCCCGCAGGCCGTCACCCCGCACGAGCAGGATGACTTCGGCTCCCTGCCCGGCGATGGTGAGCGAGTAATCCAGGGCCGCTTCGCCCCCTCCGATCACGACGATCCGTTCGGGTTCGGGGTACTGTTCGAGCAGGATGGCGACTTCGTAAAAGAGCTTCGATCCCTCGAACTCACGCGCCCCGGCAATATCCAGAGGAACCGCCCTGGTGCCGGTGGCGACGATGACACTGCGAGCGGTCGCCTCCCTGCCGGTGATGTCGAGAAGGAAACCTGTCTCTGTGACAGTCAGGCCGGTCACCTCGCCCGGCTCGACCTGGAGGCCGAAACGGTCGAGAAAGCCGGCCAGCCGGGCTGCAAACCTGCGCCCGTTGACCGGCTCGAGACCGGGATAGTTCTCGATCCGCCAGGCGTTGACGATCAGTCCCCCCGCGCGGCCGCTGCGGTCGATGAGCAGGGGATGCGAACCGAGCCTGAGGCACTGGACCGCAGCGCTGCAGCCAGCCGGTCCGGCGCCGATGACCGCTATCTCGACCGTGCGGGTCAGGGCCGATCCTCCAGCCCGGCCTCCGGATGGGAACGACCGATGTCGCCAGCGGTCCCCGGCCGGTACTTCTCTCCTATCTGCCGGTACGCCTCTCGGAAGGACAGTCCCTTCCGGACGAGCCGGTTGGCTTCCTCGGTCGCATACAGCTCCGGTGTCAGCGCCCGGCGACAGGCCTCCTCGTTCAACTGGAAGCCTTCAACTACCCGGCGCATCATATCCAGACTCGTGAGGGTGATGTCACAGGCGGCAAAGAGCGGGGCCTTGGTCAGGCCGAGATCGCGCTGATAGCCGCTCATGAGGTTGCCGATCAGGCTCCTGACTTCGAACTCCCGGGCCAGCACGACGCTGTAGCGGGCCCTGATGAGTTCGAGCACATCGGGATTGCGCTTCTGCGGCATCATCGAGGAACCGGTGCAGAGTTCCTCGGGCAGGGTGACAAAACCGAATTCCCGGGTGGTGAAGAGCAGTAGATCGCAGGCCAGGCGGTTGAGGCCGAACATGATCTGCGAAAAGAGTGCCAGAAGGGCTGCTTCGTACTTCCCGCGGGTCATCTGGGCGTGGATCGGATTCTCCTCGACCCGGGCGAAACCCAGCTCGCGGGCGGTCATCTCCCGATCCAGCTCGAAGACCGGCACCCCGTATCCAGCCCCGGTTCCCAGGGGACAGGCATCGATCAGATCGCACGTGCTCGCCAGGATTTCGCGGTCCTGCGCGGCAGCTTCGGCGAAGGCGCCAAGCCAGATCCCGGCCGTGGTCGGCATGGCTCGTTGCAGGTGGGTATAGCCGGGCATCTCGACCGATCCGAGTTCGCCAGCCCGGGCCGAGAGGGCGGTCCGGTAGGTCTCGAGCTGCAGGTCCATCTCGGCCAGGGCGTCCTTCTGCCAGAGCCGCAGGGCGGTCAGCACCTGATCATTACGCGAGCGGCCGGCATGGATCTTCCGCCCGGCCTCGCCGACCTCGGCCGTCAGCCACTGCTCGATGGCGGTGTGGCAATCCTCCTGTTCGGGTGCGATGGCGAACTCCCCGGCCGCATGCAGGCGGATGATCTCTTCCAGGCCGGCGGTCAGGTCGGTCACTTCATCGGCGGTCAGAACCCCGATCGAGCCCAGCATGCGGGCGTGGGCGATCGACGCCCGGCAGTCGCAGGGTACAAGGCGCTGGTCGAGCCGGTACTCATCACCGGCCGAGAAGCGGAGCACTTCGGGATCTGTCTCGCCCCCCACGTTCCAGAGCGTCATGAGTCCATCCCCCAACGGCGGTGCTTACGCTTCATGATGGCGCTGTGGGCCATCAGGCGGATGGCGTTGGTCCGGATGAAACCGGCCGAATCGACCTGGTTGAAACCGCCCTCGATATCCATGCTCGAGAACTCCCGGTCGTAGAGCGAGGACGAGGATTCCCGGGCCACCGGCAGGGCGACTCCCTTGTAGAGCTTGAGGGTGACGGTGCCGTCGATGACGTCCTGACTGGCATCGATGGCGGCCATCAAAAAGTCCATCTCGGGGCTGAACCAGAAGCCGTAGTAGATCAGTTCGGAGAGTTTGGCGGTGAGCATATTGCGCAGGCGCATCACCTCGCGGTCCATGGCGATGCCCTCGATATCCATGTGCGCCGCATGCAGGATGGTGCCGCCGGGGGTTTCGTACACGCCCCGCGACTTGATCCCGACATAGCGGTTCTCGACCATGTCGAGCCGCCCGATGCCGTGCCGGCTGCCGATGGAGTTCAGGTAGGTGAAGAGTTCGAGCGGGTCGGTGTGCACCGTGCCGTCGTCGAGGTTGCGCACCTCGACGGGGATGCCGTCCTGGAAGGTCAGCGCGATGCGCTCCGGCTCGTCGGGGGCCGCCTCGGGAGCGACGGTCCACGAATAGACCTCCTCAGTCGCCTCGTAGAGGGGATCCTCGAGGATGCCGGCCTCGTGCGAGATGTGGAGCAGGTTCTCGTCCTCGCTGAACGGTTTCTCGGCCGTGGCCGTGACCTCGATCCCGTGTTCAGCAGCAAAGGCGAGCAGATCGCTGCGGCCCTGGAACTGATCGAGAAAGGCCGGGGTTTTCCAGGGGGAGAGGACCTTGATCCGGGGATTCAGGGCGTAATAGGAGAGCTCGAACCGGACCTGGTCGTTCCCCTTCCCCGTCGCGCCGTGCGCGACGTACGGGGCTTCCTCGGCGGCCGCGATCTCGATCTGACGCTTCGCGATCAGCGGTCGTGCCAGGGCGGTCCCCAGCAGGTAGCGGCCTTCGTAGATGGCGTTGGCCTTGAAAGCCGGGAAGATGAAGTCAGTGACGAATTCCCGCTTGAGATCCTCGACATAGACCGTGCTGACACCGGTCTCGAGAGCCTTGGCCCGGGCCGCTTCCAGGTCGTCGCGCTGGCCCACATCGGCGATATAGGCGATGACCTCATAGCCTTCGACGAGGAGCCACTTGAGGATCACCGAGGTGTCGAGACCGCCGCTGTAGGCGAGGATGACCTTCTCACTCATGACCGAACCTCCCGGCCGGTACCCGGGATCGGACACCGCTCTGAGGCCTGATCCCGGCTACGGGAGCAGGTCATAAGAAGTCCGCAACCATCCAGGTTACAAGTGAAAAGAGGGGCCTCTCGGGACAGTTATGATCACGGAGTTCGGCAGAGGAGCGCCCGCTCCGGGACCAGAATCCCGGAGCGGGCGTACAAACCGGCTGTGGCGATCGGTGGCAGGACCTGCCCGCCTACCACCCGCGGGCGTAAATGGCCCAGAGTTCATCGCCCAGTTCCCACCACTTGTGCATGGCGGCGTGGGCGAAGTCGTTGGTGTACTGGGTGATGTACTCCCGGGCGGCGTCGTAATCGGTCCTCACCATGTCGAGATAGATCTGCTCGACGGCGGGTAGCTCGGTGAAGGCCCGGTCCTCGAAAGCCATGACGGCTTCTTCGATCATCCCCCGGGTGCGGCCCCAGACGATCATCGAGAGACGGTTGGCCCGCCGGAACCACCACCCCGCGGCGTCGGTGCGGAAGCGGTGCTGGCAGCAAATTTCGAAGCTCGGCGGCAGACGCAGAGTGCCGGCGAAGATGGGAATGCGCGGGCTCTGTCCCGGGTTGTCGAAGGAGAACCAGGCCACGGTGCCGATCTCGGGGGGCAGCCAGTCGCGACACTGGATCACCTGCGAGTACGAGCACCCCGCGATGGCGATGGTGCGCTGGCTCTCGACCGTACCGGGTACGAGTTCGTTCACGAGCTGGCCCAGGTCGCGGCCCACCGTCCAGTTGCACGCCAGCGGGCTGGTGACCTTCTCGCCTACCTCGAACTGCCCCGTCTCACGGTTATAGCGGCGCTGGGCTACGGTCAGATTCTGCGAGGCGTCGAGGTCGGTACCCTCGTAGGTCTCGCGGTAGTAGCGCATGACGTCGCGGACCGAGACTTTCTCGTCGGGTTTGACCGAGAAGGGCAGTTCCTCCATGTCACGGGTCAGCCCGAGGGAGGGCGCCATTGTGCTCAGGATGAAGAACTCGCGGGTCGAGTACGGCGGGGTCGGATTGCCCTCGCGGTCGGTCCGCCCGTAGGCTTTCCACCACTTGAAGGGCTCGTTGCTGGAGGGATCGTACCAGCCCATCTCCTCGGCCAGGCTGAAGACGTTGTCCGAAGCCATGTAGTGGTCGGGATCGTCCAGGTCGAGAGTGCTGATGCGGGGGATGTTGGCCGAGACGCCGACATGATCGTCAGGAATGCGAACCGCGGCCCAGACCGCACCGATCTCCAGGATGGTGCTGCCCATGATCTCGAAGTGCCAGACTTCATGAGCATCGGCGAAGGTCAGGCACTCGCCGTTGTCGCCGTAGCCGTACTCGGCCACCAGCTCGCCGATGAGCCGGATCGCCTCGCGCGCCGTGGTGCAGCGCTCGAGCACGATCGCCTGCAGGTTCTCGATCAGAAACAGTCCGTCGCGGTTGCGCAGGTCGCCCCGGCCGCCGATAGTGGTCTCGCCGATGGCCAGCCCCTTCTCGTTCATGCAGGGGTAGCCGACGTTCATGTAGGCCCAGGTTTCCCCGACCTGGGGAATGGTGCCTTTCAAAGTCATCCGCCGCATGTCCCAGGCGGTCTCGGTGTGCAGCCGGCCCCAGTAGATATCGCGCTCAGAACCGGCCTGGTGGGTAGTGTGCGGCACGATGTTGAGCCAGGTCCGGTAGTTGCCGTCACACGAATGGCAGGTGATCACCGATCCGTCGGTCGAGGCCCCTTTGGCCACCATGATCGAGGTACAGCCCGCCTCGTCGGGATTCACCATCCCGTAAGCCGGATCGGAGGCAACCGCCCCGGCCGGCACCTGGGCGGCGGCCGGTGTGACCGCCGTCACGACGGTGAAGAACGACAGGATGAGAACCCCGGTCAGGATTCTATGAAAACGCTCCGATTTCACCACAGCACTCCTTGTTCAGGTCACGGTTACTCGTAATAGACACGGCCGGGCGCGGCCCGGGCCGGATCGTGCAGGTAATGCCCGACGCCGTTGGCGATCACCTCGGCGTAGCGGGGTACGCCGCTGCAGATGAGCGGGCGGTCGGGGTGATCCATCGACCAGATCTCCATGGTCTGCAGTATGGCCGAGGTGTGCCGGCCGACCCGCACGTCGATCGGCCAGCCGTTTTCGTCGATCTTTTCGAAGAGCAGACCGTGCTCGCCGGCCTTGACGACGAACTCGTCCTTGCCGGTCAGAAGCTGTTCGCGGGTGGTGCGCCCCCGGGTGGCGTCGAGGAAAGGTTCGGGGGCTTCGAAGAGCAGGCTGATGGCATCTGAGTAATCCCCCACCTCGCGGTGACTGAGCCCGTGCAGGCTTTTCGGCGAATACTCCAGCCCCATCTTGAAGCCTTCCATGTCGGTCAGCATCATCGAAACGAAGGTGGCCAGATCGACCCCGTCCTCGTGGGCCACGATGGTGCTGATCACCGGGTACTGCAGTTCGGCCTCGTGCAGGTCGATGAAGATGTCGACCTCCTCGGTGCGGATCAGCTCCATGAAAGCGTAGCAGGTGCGTTCTGTCAGGGTGCCGTCGGGCCGTCCCGGCCAGCAGCGGTTGAGATTACGGATGTCCACATAGGCCAGATTCTGGCGGCTGGGGTGGTGGATGTAGACCTCGGGATCGGGCCACTGGTCGAGCGGGTTCGACCAGCGGTCACCCATGCGGAAGGTCTGTCCGCCCCAATCGGTCGGGATGGTGAAATCGGGCGGGTAGCCGCCGCTGATGCGGGTGACGGTGGTGGCGCTGCGGTTCCCGCTCATGGCGACGATGAGCCGCCCCGCCTCCATGACCCCGTTCTCGGCAAAGAGCCAGGGCGCCAGCCGCCCGGCAGGCTCCTCGGGGTGCGAACCGCCCAGAACGAAGATCGTCGCTCCCGGTCGTTCGCCCTCAAGGAAGTACAGGTTGCAGTCGTTGACGCTTCCCGCCAGGGGAGAGAAGTACTCGCTCAGTTTGCGGACCTGCGTCACGCCCTCACCGATCACGACCGGTTCAGCGCGGTGGCGGCTCTGGTAGAAACTGATCCCCGAAGCGACCAGAACCACCAGACCGAAGGCACAGAAGATGTATTTACGCACGGTTCCGGTACCGCCTGTACCTTGAGCCTGCCTCGTTTCCGTTCCCGTTTCCGCCTCCATCGCCCCCCCTACTTCAACCGCAGGAGCCGCAGCAGGAAGGGGATCAGTACCACGACGTAGAGGATCTCCTTCTCCCAGCTCTTCGTGCGGATCAGGTTGCGGATCATGATGACGACCAGATAAGCCACGAGCAGGTAGTAGATGATGGTGATGACTGTACCCAGAAAGACCATGACAGCCTCCTACAATCCCGTCAGGAAGGCCAGGTGCTTACTGAAGACGACCATCAGGGTACCGAGAATCATGATGATCACCGCCGGCACCGTGCAGGCCTTCAGAAAGCTCGTGTACGATTCGCGATACTCCACCACCTCGACCGTCAGCCGGCCGATGATGGCGGTGGGCGGCAGAGCGTCGCCGAGCGGCCAGATCACGCTCAGTCCCGCCAGGGCCACGATCGGGTTCAGCCCCATGGTGTTGAAAAGCAGGATCAGCGGCACCCCGATCACCGGGGCGGCGCCGTACATGAGCACCGCTTCGGAGACCGGCATCAGCCAGAAGAGGCTGGCGAAGACGAGCGCCACCGGCAGGGTCACGGCCGTAACCGCCAGCAGGCCCCGCACCCCGGTCAGGGTCATGACCTGGACCAGGATCCCCACGCAGGTCAGTGTGCCGATCAGGGGCAGGAGCTGCTCGACGGTGCGCTCGCTGATCTTCACCACGTCGAGCCTGACCGGGGAGAGCAGGAACGAGATGACGGCGGCGCAGACGAACATCAGCGGCAGACCGAGAATCGGCGTGGAGTGCGGGAACCAGCGTCCCACCAGCACCAGGAGCAGAAAGATCACGAAGGGCAGCAGAACCTTGAACCAGTTCATCCCCGCCGGGGGCTCGGGCAGTTCGGCCAGGGCCCGCTCGTAATCGGTTTCGCCCCCCTTCCAGCCCAGAATGAAGGCGGTCAGCAGCGAGGCCACCACGCAGGGTATGAGCAGGGGCATGAAGAAGCCGACATACGGCATGTTGACCCCGGCAGCGGTCATCATGGCCCACAGGCTCACCGGTGGAGCAGCCGCGCTCATGCCCGCGATCAGGAATATGATGGCGGCCGTACGACGCCGGGTGATGCCCATGTAGGAGAGCACGATGGCCACCATCCCGCCGGTGATCAGCACCGTCACGCTCCCCGCCCCGGTCAGCGCCCCGGGCAGGAGCAGCAGGATGGTCATGAGGATGAGCAGCAGGGCCCGATTGCTATGGAAGCGGGCCAGGATCCCCCGCACCGCGAAGGCCACCCCCCCCGACTCCTTGAGGATGTTCATGAAGAGGGTGGCGGTGATGAAGATCAGGTTGATGTCGAGGTAGGTGATGGCTCCCTCGGCGTAATGGCGGGCGGGAAAGCCGAAACCGCCGACCAGAGCCCCCACCACTGCCGCCGCCAGCATGGCCAGTTCGGTGGAGAGCCGGAAGATCTTGGCCGCGGCATAAACCGCCACCATGACGCCGAGAACGATCCCGGCCGAAGCGAACATGCTCATGCGAAGCGCCCTTTACCCGCCGAACACGCTCTGCAGAACATCGTTCAGCCCCGTCCGCATCTCGTAGAGGATGATCGGGATGTCGTTCGACTCGGAGATGGCGCTGAAGCGGCCGTCCTCATCCCCTTCTTGAAGAACGATGAGAAAATCGGCCCGTGTACAGACGGCATCGATCGAGAGCTCGTCGGAGTTGTCGCCGGGAGCGGCTCCCTGCGCCCGCCGTTCCATGCCCTCGATATGGGCCCCGATGACCGTGACCCCCAGCTCTTCGGCCGCGTCGATCAGGGCTTCGGTACGAGCCAGTTCCTCATCGATCGAGATGCCGGCTGCGCCCATGCCCTTCAGGCTGGCACCGGTGACGATGATGAGAGCTTTGTACGGCACACCCTCTTCGCCGTACCCGGCCCGCAGGTCCTGGACCGTCGCCAGGGTATTGAAGGTGTAGTCGTATCCGAGCCGGCGCAGGAAGACGTTGAAGTAGGAGGGTCCCGGGCTCTGACCGCACGAGGCGATCAGGACCGGCAGCTCGGCGGTGGGCGTTTCCTCCTGGGCGGTGAGACGACCGGGGACCGCTGCCGCGAACGCCACGACGAGGGCCAGCGCTGCCACCGGTTTCCAGAGGTGCTTCATGATGGGCTCCTTCATTCGCAACCACGGGCAGAGGGCACAGAAAGATATGATATCCCACGACGCCCCCGGTATCAATTCCGACTCGGACGGTCGACGAGGATCAGACCGCCCATGATCGCCAGCCAGATCACCGTCACGAACCAGAAGAGAACCCCCTGCTCCGACACCCCGCTCAGCAACGGCGTCGAACCGGGCGCAGGCAGGGGCACCGGATCCCACGCCAGTCCGTGACGGCGGGCCAACCCCCGGATGAAGAGCAGGTGGATGACCGGCACACCGCGGGCCGCCATGGCGAACAGGACACCCCGCTGCTGCGGCGGCGGGAGGGTGAGGCCGTTGGGCGAATTCAGTCCTGGTTCGAGACGCAGGGCGAGATGACTCGTGCCGAGATTGGCCCAGCTGCCGCCGATATTGACGAAGGCGGCCAGACGCGGTGCGGCGTCGGCATATATCCGCAGGCGTCGCCGGACGTTGGTCTCGAGGTCATCGCAGGCGAAGGTCGCCAGAGAGCTGCGGCCGATACGCTCACCGAGCTCGGCCCGCACCCCGTCGGGGAACTCCCGGCCGACATCGCCGGTTCCCCCGAGGGTGACCGCGACCGGGAGATGCGGAAAGATGCCGGCCTCGCGCCAGATACGGCAGAGGTCGAGCAGGGTCAGCTCGGGCCGGGTGGCTCCGAAGGAAGAGGCTCCGAGCGAGATGATGACGACCGGGTGGATGCCGCCCGCCGAACAGGCTGCCAGGACCGCCGCCAGCAGGGCCGGGAAGGACGCCGAAGCCCCGACCGCAACGGTATCGCCTGCAGCGACGCCGGCGGTGCGGAGAAGATACAGGACGAGGGCGGCCATATCGGGCGTGGTGGTCGTCCGCTTGGCGGCGACATCGCCAAGAGTGGTCATCAGGGGGGTGAGTTCGGGGCCGATCAGACCGGTCCGGTTGGGATCGATCCGCTCGTCGATGGCGATGTTCCGCGTTTCGCAGTGGCTGCGTACCGCTCCGACGGCTTCGTCCATGATCTGCGCCGCCTCGAGCCGCTCGGGAATCCAGGGCAGCCGGACCGGGGGGAGGCAGAGGGATACGACCAGCCAGGCCGTCAGGCTTGCTCCTCCGGCCGCGACGATGAGACGGTCGCGCCGGCTCACAGGCCCAGCACCCGTCCGAGCAGGGCCAGGGCGACCGTGACGGTGACGAGCCCGGCCGTGGTCACGAGCGGACCCTGCCGTTCGAAATGATTGGCGATCAGCCCCGGGATGACCCAGCCGATGACCCGGAACTCGAGTGAAGCGGGAAAGACGGAGGGCAGGAGCCGGGCGGTGAGAGCCGCCAGCACGCCGCCGAGCAGGAGCAGGAAGACGAACCGCCGGCGGCCGAAGAGGATGAGACGGCGTGATGCCAGGCGGTAGAGGCCGAAAGCGAGCAGAGCAACGACGAGGGTGCCGACGATCCGGGCCGGTTCGTGGATGAAGAGAACCAGCCAGGAGGGAACGATGATCCCGCCGGGGTAGATACCGGTCAGGGCGATAAAGAGCAGGGAGAGAAGCAGACCGAGGAAAGGGATCTCATAGCCCATACGGTTCAGCCGCCTTTCGCCAGAACTGCACCAGATCCAGGCCCGGACCGCCGATGTTTCCGCAGCCGAACAGTATTCCTCCGTCGGGCATGTCAGAGGTGACCGTCCGGGTCATGTCGGCCGGATCGGCTGCGGCGAGCAGCCGGCCCCGTCCGAGGCGACGGCGCACCGCCCGGGCGTGCAGACCGCAGAACCAGAGGTCGGTGAAGGCACCGGCCAGCGGATCGCCGAGAGCCGCGATCCACTGCCGCGTTCGTTCGCCCCGATCGGCCCGCAGACTGAGCAGACCGGTGACCGGAGCGAGGGGTTGCGGCAGACGGGCGCGCACCCTTTCCAGAACCCGGGCAGTGGAATCGGGATCGTTGGCCGCAAAGGCATTCACCAGCCAGATCCGCCGCCCGTGGTCCGCGGAGGTCAGCTGCCAGATGCCGAGCGATCCGAGATCGGGCTTGGCTTGTGCGATCCCCCGCCGCACGGCCTCGCGCTCCAGACCGAGTTCGTCGGCCAGGGCACAGACCAGATCGAGGTTCTCAGGAAAATGCAGGGCGGACATCGAGCCCGGTTCAGCGGTTTGCGCAGTGAGCCAGGCCGAGGCGCCGGCGGGCACCTCGACGCAGCGCCCCCCACCCGCGCGGACGGCGCGGCGGAACTCGTCGCGCCCTTCGGCGGCGGGCACGAACAGATCCGCTCCGGGGGGCAGATCGAGGGCGAGCGTTGCCGCGATCCCGGCCTCGGTCCCGCCCATGGCTTCGAGGTGGTCGCGGCGCACGTTGGTGAGTCCGACCAGTTCGGGACACAGCAGGCGCCGGGCTTCGATGCGGTGGCATTCGGGGTGCAGGCTCATGATCTCGGCCACCAGGACGTCAGCTTCATGGCGGACGGCTTCGCGCACCAGCCGCTTCTGTTCGATGATCGAAGCCGATCCCCGCCGCCGGATGAACCGTTCGGAACCGTCGGGGAACAGGAGCATCGGACGCGAACCGGTGGTTTTGGCCATGGTCCGCCGGCCGCTTTCGCGCAGAACCGCCGCCAGGAGCCTGACGACCCCCGATTTGCCGCGGGTGCCGGTCACGGCGATACAGAGCGGCAGGGCCCGCCGCCGCCGCTCGTGCCGGCGGGCCTCGAGCCACAGCCAAAGGAGGTAGAGAGCGGTAGCGGCCGCGACTACGAGCATGCCGATCTCATCCGACGGCTTACCCGACAGAGGGAAAGACGGCCGCGAGAGAGCGTTTCACTCCCCCGCCCCGGACTCTTCGTCGTCCAGTTCGAGCATGGTCACGCCGCCCGAGGAGCGAGTGGCGTCGGGATCGGTGATCCGGTTCAGTTTTATCATCACCTCCCGGATGCGCTCGCTGGCATCCCTGATGCGGTTTACAGCGGTACGGAGTTCGTCGGGATCGGGAGATCCCTTCTCCAGCCGGCCGATGAGCAGCTGCGCATACCCGAGGATGCCGGTCAGGGGATTGTTGATCTCGTGGTGCAGGGTCGTGACCATCTGCGAGGTGAGATTCAGTTTCTCGAGCAGGAGCCGCTTGGCCTCGAGGTCGCGCAGCCGGAGCTGGGTTTCGATCCGGGCCAGCAGCTCGTCACGATTGACCGGCTTGGTCAGGTAATCATTGGCGCCGCTTCGCAGACCGCGGGCCTTGGCCTCCGATTCGGTCTCGTGGGCGGTGACCATGATGACGGGGATCTGCTCGGTGGCGGGATCGCGCCGTAGAGCCTCACAGACCTCGAATCCGTCCATGTCGGGCATGACTACATCGAGCAGGACCAGGTCGGGGGGTTGCTCGGCCATCAGACGCAGGGCCTCGGCCCCCGAAGCGGCGCTCACGGTCTCGTAGCCCTTCCCGCTGACGTACTTTTCCATCAGGGCCACGTTGACGGGAACGTCGTCCACGATGAGGATGCGGTCGGGCGTCGATCGGTCGGGATCGTTCACGCTGTCAGGTCGCTTTCACTCTCGCGGCCGCACCGGAAGGAACCATCAGGGATGAAATCCTTCCTCAGGCCCCTCTTCCGGTGTGTCCGGCGGCGCCGTTTCCGCGGCTGTCTCTGGAGCCGGTTCCGGAGCCGGTTCTGAAGGCGGGGCGGCCGCCGGCGGCTCGGGTTCGACCGGGACCGCTTCGGTCGCTTCCGGCGGTGCCGCTTCGACCGTACCTGTCGTCGAGAGCTTGAGCGGCAGGTAGAGCGGACAGAGGCCAACCGCACTGGTCAGCAGAAAGATAATCGCGATGATGCCCAGAATCACGGCCGCAGTACCCGTGATCTGGTTCGTGAGGTAAAGCACGATGACCACGACCGCCAGCAGAGTTCTGATCAACCGGTCGGCGAGACCCATGTTCTTTGTCATGACACTACTCCCCCTCTCGTCACGGACATCCCGCTCGCAGTATCGAATAATGTGGCCAGCCGGGCACTGGGGATGGACACCGGCGGGTTTTCCGGGACAGAAATGCGGAAAAGGACCTTTTCCGGTCGGGAATGAGTATATACCCGGCCGGCGGAGGGGGACAAACCTCGCGGGAGAGTGACGCTCAGCGGACAGAGATCGTCCAGGCAGCCACGCTGTTGGAACCGAAAGCCGGTACGATCAGGAGCCGACGGTCGGCCAGCCAGCAGAAATCAGCCTGTTTCATGTTCACCCGCAGGGTGTTGATGAGCGGGAGCACCGTGCCCTCGCGATCAACCAGAAAGGTGATTCCGTTCCAGTTCGATACCAGGTACCGATCGGTATCGTAGACGGCGATTCCGTCCACGATGGCACCGGGGCCCAGGGAGACGACCTCGCTCATCATCTTCGAAGATCGGTCGATCTCGAACAGGACGCCGCCGCCTCCCGCACCGGCCAGAAACCTGTCGCCGGCCAGGCAGAGACCGTTGACCCCCGCCAACCGGTCGTCGGTGAGCCAGACAGAGCTGTGCCCCCGGCGCAGGCTGAAGATCGTGCGGGCCTGACCGTCGGTGACGAAAAGGGTGCCGCGGGAATCGATGACGACGTCATTGAGAAAGCGCGCTCCCTCGACCGGATGTTCGGCCGCGATCTGCCCGGCATCGATATCGATCTCGTAGACGGAGGTCAGACCGGCCACGAAGAGCCGGTTGCGATCCAAGCCCATGCCTGTAGCACTGGGAATCCCCTCGACCCAGCGGTCTTCGAGAACGGTGCCGTCGAGGGAGAGTCGTGAGACATACCCGGCTCCGGGAACGTAATTCGAGACATAGAGAACATCCCGGTCGGGATCGAACAGGACGCTCTCGGGCACGGTCAGCCCACCCGCCGCGGTCCAGAGCGGTTCGACTCCCTCGTGCAGTTCGACCAGAGTCTCGCCCGGATCGGTCAACCGCGCGATCAGCCCCCAGCCGCCGAAGTTCTCCGAGACGGCCAGAACCAGCTCGTTCTCGCCCGGCTCCAGTTCGAGGTACACGGCATCATGCAGTCCCACGAGACCGGTGAAGTCGGGATCGCGCAGGCGGAAGGCGCT
>CAZNUA010000036.1:21681-37011 GCA_964576115.1 uncultured Gemmatimonadota bacterium | reverse complement strand
CCGGGCAGAACGAGCCGGCCCGCCCGGCCGAGAAAAAGCAGCGCCACCCGCCCCCGATCGGCGCCCAGGGCCATGCGCACGCCGACCTCGTGCAGGCGGCGGGAAACGGCGAAAGAGATCACTCCGTAGGTTCCGGTGATGATGAGGAGCAGGGCGACGCCCGCGCACAGCCCGATCAGGATCAGCGAAAAGCGGCGGCCGGCGGTGGTGTCAGCGAGAATCTGTCCCATGCTGACCGGCGTCGAAAGAGGCAGGGCGGGATCGATGGTGTCCAGCACCGCCCTGAGATCCTGAGCCAGGCCGGCGGGATCGCCGTCGGTCCGAACCGCCAGTTTCGTCCAGAAGGGACCCCACGGCTCGGCGGTCTGCGGCAGGTAGAGTTCGGGCAGGGGCTCGACTTCGGGACCCCACTGCCGGACGTTCTCCACGATCCCGATGACCCGGCCGTGCCAGTTATCCTCGTCACTTTCAAAGGTACGGATCTCCTGGCCCAGCGGGTCGTCCGCCGGCATCATCGTCTCGGCCATGACCCGATTGATGATCACGGGCAGTTCCACGTCCCTTCTACTGACGCCGGCATGCCCGGCCGCCAGGGCCATGTCGCGCTCGTCGAACGTCCGGCCCGCCAGCAGGTCGATTCCCATCGTCTCGAGAAAACCCTCGCCGATGAACTTGTGTTCCACCAGGGGGCCCCGTGAGGTCGATTCCGGTTCACGCCCGCCGACGATGACCCAGCTGTTGGAACCGCCCTTGAGGGGCAGCTTGCTGGCGATCCCGGCGTTCCTCACCCCCGGACAGGCTCGCGCCCGCTGCACCAGTTGCTCATGGAAGATCCGGCGTTCAAGGGGGGTGTCGTAACTCTCTCCGGCCAGGATGATTTCGGTCACCACGACCTCGTCGAGGTCGAAGTTAAACGACTGGTTCATGACTCCGGCGTAACTCGCCGTCAGGACGAGGGCGGTGTTCACCAGCACAAATCCGATAGCCATCTGCCCCGAGGTCAGGAATGCGAGCGGCCGGTTTCGGGCCCCTGTCGACCGGCTCCGGGTACGTCTGATGGCCGCCGCCAGATCGGACCGGGAGGCGAAGAGAGCAGGTGCCAGACCGATGAGCAAACCGGTCATGCAGACGATCAGAGCAGCGAATCCGAGAACGGGCAGGTTCACGGCAAGCAGATCGGCCCGGGGGAAATCGGCGGGCATGAGCACCCGCAGGACGTTGACCCCCCCGTACGCCAGCGCGATCCCGGCCAGTCCGCCGATCGCCGCCACGGCCAGACTCTCGATCAGGAGCTGCCCGCTCAGGCTCCGCCGGTCTGCGCCCAGGGCGGCCCGCAGGGCGAATTCCCCGGTGCGGTTCAGGCTCCGTGACAACAGCATGCCGGCCGTGTTGGCACAGGCCATCAGGAGAATGAGACCCACAATCCCCAGCAGGAAAGCGATCAACGATCGGGCTCCGCCGATCGAGCGGGCCATGATCGGCTCGGTCCACATCCGGGTCTCGGCATTCGTTTCGGGCCACGCTCCGGCCAGCCGGCGGGCGATGAGATCGAGTTCGGCTTCAGCCTGCTCGACGCTCGCCCCCGGCGCCAGGCGCCCGTAGACGGCCAACCAGTGTGCGCTGCGATTGGTCCCGATCAGGGCGCCGGTCAGCGGCGCCCAGAGCCGGGTTTCATCCCGTCCGCCCCAGGGGGTCGGGAACCGGAAGGACTCGGGCATGATCCCGATGACCTGCCACGGTTCGCCGTCCAGCGTGATGGCGGTTCCCATGACCTGTGGATCGCCGGAGAAGTGGCTCTGCCAGAGAGCGTGGCTGAGAACGACGACTTGGTGGTTGCCCGCAATCTCTTCACTCTGCCCGAAGAGCCGTCCGTGCAGGGGCCGAACCCCCAGCAGTTCCATGAGGCTCGCGGAACAGAAACCGCAACGGATCCGGACCGGTTCCTGCCCGCCGGAGAGGTTGACCCAGCGGGTGTCGGCTGCTCCCGCTCCGGACAGACTCTCGGTCTGTTCGCACACGGCCAGGTAGTCGGGGCCGGCGAAAGGCTGGCGCGACCGGCTCTGATCCTGACTCTCCCAGATGGCCAGGAGCCGGTCGGACTCAGGCCAGGGCAGAGGTCGCAGGACAACGCCCTCGAACACTGCGAAGATGGCCACGTTTCCGCCGATCGTGACCGCGATGGTGATGATGAGGATCAGCGAGAAGCCCGGTTTGCGTGTGAGCTGGCGCAGGGCGAATCTGGCATTGCGGAGAATAGTGTCCATGGGCTGCCTCGCTGGTTGGGATACGAACCGGTTTGAAATCGCCATGTGTTTGAACTCACCATGTATCGACACCGTACGGCTGGTTATACGAATAGTTACGTACATCTGCCTGTTCTTTCTTTGCCCGGACCGGGCGGGGGCTGAATGGGTGAAACATATGAGATCGGCAGGCCGTATTACCTAAGCAGCTCACGTAAGCCGCTCAGGTATACGACGGGCGCAACCGCCGCCCGCACGACCGAATGAGGGAGGATCGATGTCCCGCATACCCGCGAATACTCTGTACGGCTCGATCGACCTGCTGATCCTGCGAACTCTGCACACGACCGGGCCGCTGCACGGTTTCGGTATCGCCAACGAGATCGCCCGCCTCTCCTCAGATGAACTGCGGATCGAGGAGGGCGCTCTGTATCCCGCCCTGCACCGGCTCAAACGGGAAGGTTTCATTACGGGTGAGTGGCGCATATCGGACAAGAACAGGCGAGCCCGTTTCTATTCGTTGACCGATAAGGGCCGGGTCGAACTCGAGCAGACCCTGCAGGAATGGCTGCGGCACACCGGAGCCATGTGCCGGGTATTGCAGGTGGCCGGGGGGGATCTGTCCCCATGAGAGGCGTCGGGTTGAGAGGCAGGGATTCGCGCCCGGCTCAGAGGAGCACGAATCGTGGTTGAGGAGCAGAGCGGCAATCGCGGCCGGCACGGTGAAGAACGGTGGCGGGATTCCTTCCGGCTCGAGGAGAATGGCCGGCACCTGGAGCGCAATATCGACGACGAACTGCATTTTCACCTCGAGAGCCGGATCGCCGAGCTGCGCGAACAGGGCCTGAGCGAGGACCAGGCCCGGGCCCGCGCCCGGGAGGTGTTCGGCCGGGTGGCCGAGATCAGAAAGGATCTGCAGATATCGGGCGAAGAGGAACTCCGGCGCCGCCGGCTCAAAGAGATCCTGGGTGAGATCGGGCGCGATCTGCAATTCGCCGCCCGCCGCCTGCGCCGCAACCCGGGTTTTACGACCATTGCGACTCTGCTCCTGGCGCTGGGTATCGCCGTGAACACGATCATCTTCTCGATTCTGAACGGCGCCGTTCTGACTCCGCTGCCTTATCCCGATCCCGAGGAACTGGTTTTCATCTGGGAACGGAACGAGGAGCGCGGCCGTTTGACCTCCTCTTCCTCGGATTCCAATTACCTGAGCTTCCGGGATGGCAACACCACCTTCGCCGAACTGGCGGCCATAAGCTGGCACACCTTTGTGGCTCTGCCGGGGGAGCATCCGGTCCGGGCGCAGGGCTTCCGGGTCACGCACAACCTGCCGGCCATGCTCGGCATTACGCCTGTCCTGGGACGCTCCTTCACCCCCGAGGAGGATGCCGCCGGAGCGGGTACGCGGGTGGCGATGATCTCTTCGAAATTCTGGCAGACCCATCTGGGCGGGGTGGCCGAGGTCGTAGGCTCGACCCTGAATCTCGATGGCGAGCCGTGGACCGTCGTCGGCGTGCTGCCCGAACTCGACAATTTCCCCGGCAACTACGATATCTGGATCCCGTTACGGCCCGATCCCGCCTGGCCGCGGGACAATCACCTCGTCAACCTGCTGGGGCGGATGCATCCGGGGGTGACGGTCGAGCAGGCCTGGGACGATCTGGCGGCCGTGGCCGCCGAACTCGGCCGGGAGTACCCGGAATCGAACGCCGGCTGGAGCGTGACCGTGCGCTCTTTCGACTCCCAGTTAGTCGGCGCTGCGACACGTTCCTCCCTCTGGATGATCATGGCCGCGGTCGGCTTGCTGCTGCTCATCGCCTGCGTGAATCTGGCCAGCCTGCTGCTCGCCCGGGCCCTGGGCCGGCGGCGCGAGATCGCCATCGCGACCGCCTTCGGAGCCGGCCGGGGACAGGCGATCCGCCAGGTGGTCAGCGAATCCCTCCTGCTCGCCCTGGGCGGCGGCCTCATCGGCATCATGCTGGCACTCTGGGGGATCGAGGCCCTGCCCGCGATCGCGTCCGATGCAGTACCCCGGCTGGCTGAGATCGGCATCGACTGGCCGGTCCTGCTCTTCACCCTGCTCATCACGATCGGGGCCGGGACTCTCTCCGGTCTGATTCCGGCCCTGCAGGCCAGTTCGGCCCGGCCCGCCGAAGTGCTGCGTGAGGGAGGCCGGCATGGCGGGAGCAGCCGGCGGGCGGTCCTGCTGCGCCGGGGGCTGGTGGTGGTCGAGATCGGGCTATCGATCGTACTGCTGATCGGTGCCGGGCTGCTGCTGCGTTCCTTCCATGCGGTCCGTAACGTGGATCCGGGTTTCGAGGTCGAGGACCGGATCTGTGCCGGCATTACCCTGCCCGAGTCGCGCTACAGCGAGACCATGCCCACCTACGCATTTCTCTCCGACCTGGTCCACAACCTCACCGCCGTGCCCGAGATCGAAAACGCCTCCCTCATTCAGGGGGGCACGGCCCTCTACGGCGGTCTGAATGCCACGATGGAGGTCGATCCCGCTTCCCGGGCGCTCGAGGAAGGCGAAGAACGGCTCTCGGCCGACTGGCGCATGGTCATGCCCGGCTACTTCGCCACCATGGGAATCGCCCTGCACGCCGGGCGGGACTTCACCTTCGAGGATGTCGAGCAGGCGTGGGGGGTGTGCGTCATCAGTGAGAACCTGGCTGCCCGCCTCTACCCCGAGGGCGACGCAGTCGGCAAAACAGTCAACCTCTGGGCCACACCCGAGCGCTCCTCGATCATCATCGGGATTGCCGCTTCACTGCGCGAGCGCAGACTGACGGCCGAAGAACGCTATGCGATCTACATGCCGATGTGGCTCCTGCCTCCGATCTTCGAAGTACCGATCGTCATGCACACGCCAGTCGCGGTGGCCGATGCGGCAACCATCCTGCGCCGGGTCGTCGGCGAACTCGATCCCGAACTGCCCGTCTACGACATCCGCAGCTACGACGGGATCCGGAATGACTCGATCGCCGGATACCGTTCCACAGCCCTGGTGATCTCCCTGTTTGCGGCCGTAGCCCTGCTGCTCGCCGCCGCGGGAGTGGTCGGCGTGATGAGCTATACGGTCAGCCGGCGGGGCCCCGAGATCGGGGTGCGGATCGCGGTCGGAGCCACGGGGCGTGATATCGTCCAGCTGGTGCTCGGACAGGGGCTCGGACTGGCCGCGCTCGGGACCGGAATGGGCCTGCTGGCGGCGCTGGCTCTGAGTTCGATCCTGAGCGAGGTCCTCTATGAGACCTCGACTCTCGATCCGATCACCTGGTTCGGGGTCGTGGCCGTGCTCATCGTCACGGCTGTTGGAGCCACCCTGCTGCCGGCCCTGCGTGCTTCACGGATCGATCCGGTGCGGGTACTGAATACCGAATAGCGTCGTTTGCCTGCCGGCGGCGGGAGGTGTACCATCCCGCCCGATGAGTATCTCGAAACGATCGCTGGCCGTCTACGCCGCCGCCTGGGTAGCTCTCATTGCGCTCGCCCTGGCGCTGGCTCCCCGCTCGCCCGAACCGGTCAGGGGACCCACACCCCGCTCGGGGGGTGTGCTCCGTCTCGCTCTGCTGCCCATGGCGACCCTCAGTCCCGTCGATTTTTCAAGCTCCCAGGAAGCCTGCTTGATCAATCAGATGTACGAAGGTCTGGTGGAGTTCGATGTCAGTCTCAATGTCATGCCCGGACTGGCTCAGCGGTGGGAGATCGACGAGAATTTCCGGCACTTTGTCTTTCATCTGCGCGATAACCTGACCTTCCACACGGGCCGGCCGATTTCCTCGGCCGATGTGGTCGCTTCGATCACCAAACTGGCCCGCCGTAATGCCCTTGAGCCGGTCATCGGCCATGCCACCCTGCAGTCACTCTCGGGTCTGGACGAGTACCTGGCCGGCCGTAGCGCCCGGATCGGAGGCCTGCGGGCCCGCACGCCGCGTACGGTCGAAATCATCTTCGACCGCCCCGCACCCGATCTGCTGGCGATCATGGCGACCGAGCCGTGGAAGATCACCGGACCTGCAGGCGAGGGAGCAGGTCCCTTCCGCCTGGCCGGACGGAGTCGGGAAAGAATCGTCCTGACCCGCTTCGAGGACTATTACGGATCCCCCGCCTTCCTCGATTCCATCGATATCCGTATCGTTCCGGTCTATGAGGCCGAAACCGAACTGGAGCTGTTCGAGGCGGGTGAGATCGATCTGGTCGAAATGCCTACCTGGCATTGGGATCGCTACGTCGAGCGGGAGGATGTACGTATTCATCGCCGCCAGGGGATGACGCTCGAATTCCTCGGCTTCAACCTCGATCACCCCGATGTCGCCGACTCGAACCTGCGCCGCCGGCTCGCGGCAGCGATCGATTGGGAGAACTACATCGCAGCCGACGATCCGCTCTTCCGTCGGGCTACTGCTCTCATACCGCCCGGGATGGCCGGCTATATCGATCGCCCCGATCTCTTCCGGCCGGTCGAAGCAGAAGCCGGTTCCGGAGCCGGTGACTTTTCACCTCCCCGCGTACCGCTGCCGTATTACGTTGTCGGCACGCCCGACGTGGTGTACGAAGAAGACCTGAAGATCAGGGAAGCCTGGGCGCGGATCGGAATCGAAACCGACTATCGTCCCCGGGATTGGTCCGAGTTCGATGCCCGCATCGAGGCCGGCACAGCCCCCCTTTTCACCATGGCCTGGGCGGCCGATCTGCCGAGCGCGAGCCATTTCCTGTACGATCTCTTTCACAGCGAAGGGTGGGGGAACTATTTCGCGTACCGGAACGAAGAGGTGAATCGATTGCTGGAAGAGGCGCTGGTTACCGTCGATGGTGATGAGCGTCTCGAACTGGTGAACCGGGCCGAGGAGATCATCCTGGCTGACGTGCCGATCATTCCTCTCGATTTCACGGCCTCGGTCCATGTCACCCGGGAGGGTCTCGAGGGGGTAGCCTTGAGTCCGTTGGGAACGGGCAATATGCAGTGCGAACGATTCTGGTGGAGGCGGTAAGCTCGTGCCGGCGAAAAGCACCCGCAGAAAACAACGCCAGCCCGCGTTTCCCCTGCGCTGGAAACTGAACCTGCTGATTGCCGGAACCTCTGCCGGACTGGCGATCCTGCTGCTCGCCTTCCTGTATTTCTTTGCCCAGGCCCGGTTATTCACCTCCGACCGTGATAACGCCCGCGAGCGCCTCGAGGGATTGGTCACCCTGATCACGCCCGCCCTGCTGACCTACAACACGAGCAGCATCAGGTTTTATCTTGCCCACGAGTCCGATCTCGAGGATGTCCTCTGGCTGGCGGTCTTCGATGCCAGCGACCGTCTGCTCGAGTCGCAGGTATATGCCGAAGGCGCGCGTACCGATGAACTGGTGAGCTTGTGGAACAGCCGGGATTGGTCCACAGACGTGAGTGAGGAGCGTCTGAAGATCGGTACGGTGACCGATCGGGTCTGGGTCTACACTCTACCGATCCGTCCGGTGGGAGAAAGCGTCACCTGGGGGTATGTCTTCGCGGGGGTGAGCATGCGTCCGACCCTGCGGGAGGTAGCACGCATGCGCTGGGGGATCATCATCAGCGCCCTGGCGGCGATCCTCCTGGGCTGGGGACTGACCACGCTCTTCAGTCGCCGCATTACCCAACCGATCGATCGACTGGTGGAACAGACCCGTGCTGTCGCAGCCGGCGATCTGGACCACGAACTCACCGGAACGAGCAACGACGAGGTCGGGATCCTGTACAGCTCTTTCACCAGCATGCAGAGCGCACTCAAGGACTCGCTCGAGGAAATCGCCGCCATCAACGCCACTCTCGAGAAGAGAGTCGAGGAGCGCACCCGGCAGCTCGAACAGCTGCAGCGGCTTGAATCTCTGGGTACGCTGGCCGGCGGGATCGCCCATAATTTCAACAACCTGCTCGGTATCATTCTCGGCTACTCCGAACTGTTGCTGCAGCGTGGCTCCCTGAATCCGGAACAGACAGCGAAGATCGAAAAGATCAGACTCGGCGCCTTCCGGGGTGCGGAGCTGACAGAGCAGCTCCTCGGTTTCGCCCGCCGGGGCAAGGTCGAGGTCGCACCGGTCGATCTGAACGAGATCGTGGGTGAGATCACCGGTATGCTCACCGAAACTCTCGATCCGAAGATTGTCCTGGACTTCACTCCCGTCTCACGCCTGCCGGTCGTCGAGGCCGATGCCGCCCAGATCCGTCAGATGATCATGAACCTGCTGTTGAATGCCCGCGATGCGCTCGGGCCCGGCGGTGGTGCGATCACGGTCCGCCTGGACGAACTCACACCCCCAGACCATGTCGCCCAGGCCATGGAACCGCTGGCCGAGCGGGCCGTGCGGCTGACGATCGGCGATGAAGGATGCGGTATGGACGAAAAGGTCCTCGACCGTGTCTTTGAACCGTTCTTCACGACCAAGGAAGAGGATGCAGGCTTGGGTCTTGGACTGTCGATGGTCTACGGGATCGTGAAAAATCACGGGGGGGCGATCACCCTGTTTTCGGAGCCGGGCCGGGGCACGACGGCCGAAGTCTTTCTGCCGGTCGGCGAGGGGGCGGAAACGATCCCGAGCGATGTCGCCGGACTGCAGAGCGGGACGAGAACGGCCGGGAATCGGACCGTGCTGCTGGTCGATGACGAACAGGAAATCCTGTCCCGGTTCAGCGAAAGCGGATCTCGACGACGGTAAACGTGCTGGCGTTCTCGGGATCGTAGCGATCGGTACCGTAGAACCAGCCCCCGGTGAAAAGTCGTCCGACCGTGATTCCCTCCGAACTCACTTCTTCTTCGATCGCGAAACCATACGGCAGTGACTGGAAGGATTCGACCCCGGCATCGCCCCAGCGCTGCATCGTCACCTCCCGGCAGCGGCCGGTATCGTCGATGGTCAGGGTCAGGGCGGTTTCCTCCCCCTCGACAGTCAGCACCACCCGGGCGTGCTCGTCGTCGACCGGTTCCCACCGCACCCCCGGACCGGGGAGAAGGGCGGTGGGTGCCCAGATCGACTCGGCCGCCAGCCGCCCCCGCGAGGAACGGGCGATGTCGGGGCCGCTCTCGCGCCCCAGCGGTATGAACCCGAAAAGGGCAATCTCGACCGCTCCCTCGCCGCCGAGATAGTGATCGACGACCCGGACCGTGACCGGTCCCCGGCGGGCGCGCGCATCCCAGAGGAATCCCCGGCCCGGAACCAGAATCTCTTCGGCCCGGATCGACATGCGTGGGGTATCCGGTGACTGCCGCATGCTGCCTTCCAGGACGATCTCGGCCCCCCCGGCCAGCGGCGTGCCGGGCTTGATGGCGTGAGAGAGAAAGCGGCGGGCCGGGTCGGGCAGGTCTTCGACGAGTTCGGTTCGAAAGACGTCTCCGGTCCGGGAGCGCTCCGGTTCGGACCGCAGTTCTGTTTTCAGAAGACCGTAGCGGCGTTCACTACGCAGGCGGCGCAGGCCCAACCACAGCCCTGCACAAACCATGATCCCTGCCAGGACCAGAAAGATGATCTTCACGACACTCACGATGACCCTCCGCGTCTCTTTCAAGCACAACCTCGGACGTGTGGTCAAGGAATCTTCAGTGGTCCCTGCCCGAAAGGCGATCATCGATCAGGTACACCTCCACCCGGGCCAGGTCGTCGGGAGGAGCGAAGAGGCGGTAGGCTCGGCCGTGCCGCAGGGCATCCGGTAGGAAGGGGAAGTCGGCCCGGGCAGCGAGCCGGCGCTGATCCGGATCGGAGTCGAGGCTGTCATCAGGGACTCATCCTTCCGTGTCGGGGTACCCTCGTAAGGCCGCGTGTTGTCACTTCGACGTACCGGTTCCCCTTTTGGTTGCAGTAATCGTGTGAGTCTGAGATTTTAGGTCCCGACGAGCTCTGTCAGCTCCGCCCGGGAAGGAGAAGAGTGCCCCCCATGAAGCGTCCAGTGTACCGAACCCTGTCTACCGGTGTGTTCGTCCCGACGGCTCTGATGCTCCTGGCCGGCTGCGGTGCCGGCGCCGACCTGCCCCGACTCGAGGCTCCGGTACGGCTCACTGCCGGCGGTGAACCAATCGAGGTCGATATCGGCCATGCGGCACCCTTTGTCTGGGATGTCGACCGTGACGGCCGCAAGGATTTGCTGGTCGGGCAGTTCGGGGTAGGAGAAACGGCCGGCCGCTGCCGGGTCTACCTCAACGTCGGCACCGACGCCGAGCCGCAGTTCGATGACTTCTTCTTCCTTCAGGCGGCCGGAGAGGACGCCGCCATGCACCCGTCATGATGCATCGGTTTCACTCCACAGTTTGTGGATCTGAACGGCGACGGTTACGAGGATGTGATCACCGGTGAGTACAGCCCCGGTGACGTGTACATTTTCCCCGGTACGCCTAGAGGGTTGGCAGCCGGCGAAGTCATTCCCGAAGTGATCACCGAGGATCCCGACGACGAGATGGGGCTCTGGCGCTGGATGAGCGCGGCCCATTTCACCGACTGGGACTCTGACAGCGACTTCGACATGGTCGTCGGCAGCGTCATGGGACAGGTCTACCTGAACCTGAACCGGGGCACCCCGACCGCGTATGAGTTCGGGGAGCGCGAACCGCTCACCGCCGGCGGGCAGCCGATGGAAGTGCAGTCGAAATCGCACCCACTGCCGGTCGACTGGGACGGCGACGGCTACCTCGACATCCTGGTCGGGGACGAGGCCGCCGGGGTGACCTTCTTCCGCGGCCGGGCCGGGGGCACCTTCGAGGCCGGGGTGAGCGTGTTCACCGGCGAGCCGGTGCCGACCGAAGGCTCATACAGCGAATTCACCGCCTGGTGGAAAGAGAACAGCCCTATCCCGGGCTACCGGTTGCGCCTGGGGGTGGCCGACTGGAACTCGGACGGTCGACTCGACCTGCTTATCGGCAACTGTGAGTCGGGTGAGGAACGAACCACCGGTTTCGTTTACCTTTGCCTGCGCCGGTAGAAAAAGATCTCGCCGGCAGATACAACCGCCTGACGCAGAGATTGCAGAAAAGAACCGTTTCCGGACTGGAGCTACTTGGCCACCGTCCAGGAGCCGGAACCCGAGAACGCCGAGCCGGTCACCGTTTGCCAGTCGCCGAAACAGCTCACCGAGTAGGGGGCGAATTCCCCGGTGAAGAGGACGGTGACCTCAGTCGTGTCGATCCCGGCCCGGTAGCGGGTCATGGTGATCTCGCCGAAGATGTCGTCGTGAACCCGCATGATGGGGTTGCCTTCGAATTCCAGGACGAAGTCGCCGCCGTAGACATTCCAGTTGCCCGTGATGCTGCCGGAGATACTGACGTTCCGGTCATTATCGACAATCATGGTCAGGTCGCCTGTGGCGATCTGGTCGGTCTGTTGACCCAGACCGATATAACCCTCCCAGGTTCCCGGGTAGGTGTACTCGGCCTTGAGAGAGCTTTCGCATCCACCGATGAAGACCACTGCCGCCGCGAGAAGTGCGACAATCGGCAGGGCTCTGCTTCGGGCTCGCAATACCCTGAATGTTCTCATATCCAGACCTTCATGCGGGTTCCTTGCGGAACGGTGTGTTGCATCTTGTGTAACTGTCGGTATGACACCGTGACACAGGGACGGCTTACGTAACGGTGGTGTTTATCGGTTCGGGCAGACCGACCACTTGCGGGAGAATACACATATGCTTCGTGACCTCTTCAGACAGCGGATTCGTTTTTCTAGCCCGCCTCCTGACTGCTCTCCTGCTCGACCAGCCAGCGCTGGTACTTCTTCCAGCCGGGACAGATCTTCGTGTGCAGGCGCCAGAGCCAGGCCAGGAAAGATCTCGGCTTCGCCTCGGCTTTGGCGCGAAAAGCGCAGTCGATGCAGTTGGGAACCTCGTCTTCGGTCGCCTCGGCTGCTGGCATAGTCTCGTCGCTCACGGTCATCTCCTGTAGCCGGGGCACATCCCCGACGCTATCCTGCCCCGGGCCGGTCGGTTTCCCCCCTATTGGAGTAGAGTCCAGATCGGCCCGGGCAGGAAGTATCCGATCATTTTCAGCGCACCGTAACGGTCGCCGTTGCCCAGCCCCCGCGGGTGGAACGGACTTCGATCTCGGCCTCCCCGGTGCCGCGCACGATCCACGAGACCTGCTGGACCCGCTGCCACTCTCCCGGTCCACCCCGCTCGGGGGGGAAGAAGGGATCCTCGCCGTCGTCATCCACCAGTGTACCGGCGAAGTAGTTCAGGACCTGCGTGCGGGCGTTGGTCTGCTCGGTTCTGGTGGCCATGCCCCAGGGCGGTACCTCGACCTCGTACTCGGTGGTCTCACCACGCACCAGCGTGAGTCCCGCCCCCGGGGAGAGGGTGGCCTCGGTGCGCCGGACGATCTTGATCATGTGGGCCTGCTTGGTGGCATCGGGGGTCAGACCCTGGTTCTCGATGGTGGCGGTGATGGTGCGGGTGCCGTCCCGGTTAGGTGTCACCGCCACGTCGGTGATGACCAGGCGGGGCAGCGATTTGGCCAGGTAGAGATTGAAGGCGGTCTGCCGCTCGACAGCCGGCTTGAGCAACACCGGCGGCGCGTTCGTCTGCCAGAACTTGCCGTTCCAGCCGCCGACTTCCACGGTTCCCAGGTCGGGGTGCTCGACCGTTTCCCAGTCGATGAAGATCCGGTCCATACCGGGCACGTTGTCGCAGGCATAGAGGGCATCGAGGTCGTCCACTTCGCCGTCGTTGTTGTAGTCCTCCAGGTAGTCCATCCGGATCGAACCCCACAATTCGTCTCCGTACCAGAAGGCACCGTACTGGAAGTACCCCCAGTCCAGGCTGTGCCCCAGGATGTTGGAGAGCCGTTGGTTGGGCCAGCGGCCCCGAGAGGCGTAGATCTCGTGGGTATCCCCGGCCCATTCGTAGCCGGTCAGTTCGATCCCCTGTTCGTCGAAGTGGCGTAAATAAGCCCGGTCCATGGTCCACACCGACTCATCGGTGGCCGAACTGGAGGGACCGCGCAGGATCATCGGCACGGCGGTGTGCATGGTCTGGGTGATCGAGATGTTTGGGTTGGCCATCAGGAACTGGAAGAGGCTGCGGATCTCGGGCTCGGAGTACGGGAACATGCTGGCTCCCCGCTGGGTGAAGCCGTGGCCGGTATCCTCGCTCATCGGCCGCCAGGCGTGGCTGTCCTGCCGGTGCATGTCGAGTCCGCCGACGGTGTCGGAATTGATCCGGCCGTCGCCGTCGATATCGATGCCCTCGGTCCAGATCAGGTAATCGCCCTCAACGCCACCGCCACGGCCACTACCACCGAAACCACCACGGGAGCGGGTCATGAGCCGGCCGGAGGGATCGCGCGGATCCTTCCGGGAGTTCCCGTTGCCCTCCCCGACGTACTGCCGCATCTGGGTGATGTAACCGTCGTTATTCAGATCCTGTTCGATGTCCTCGTCGCAGATCCCGTTGCCGTTCTGATCATACGGTCGGTTGGTGGACCGGTTGGAGTGAACCGTGTTCAGGTACATGTTGTCCCCGTCGGGATTCTCCATCGGCTGCAGGTAGTAGACGTTATGGTCGACCATATCGGTCAGTTCGGGATCGGTGCCGTACCCGTCGATCAACCGGTGGGCGAGGTCCATCACCGCCACGGTGGGGGTGACCTCTCCCGAGTGACGCGCTCCGCCCATCCACATGGCCGGCTTGCGGGTGCGGTGGCCGGTGTTCTTGTTGGTCACGGCCAGAACCCAGATGTCGCGTCCCTCTATCGTCTTGCCGATCGAGATCACCTCGGTCAGATCGGTATACTCCCGGTTCCAGCGGTCGAACCAGTACACGATCTCGTCGTAGTCGAAGTAATGCGAGATGTCGAACTCGCCGGGCACCAGGGGTTTGGTCTCGTCGTAGTCGAAGCGGTAGATGATGGCATCGGCGGTGCCGGGCATGTTGCGGCGTACCATGTAGGGCACACCCAGCCGTTCCAGGTTGCTCACGTTCCTGATGTTCTCGCTCAGAAAAGAGAGGGGCCGGACGGGATCCTGCTCCGGCTGCTGGGCCGATCCCGGAACAGACATCACTGTACTCGCCGCCAGAGCGGCTGCGAACAGAGTCACGGTTCTTGTCATGGTATTCCCTCCGGACCTCGAGTTGTGCAGCCGGGAACGTACTCCGCCGTTATCCCGGCGCCCTGAAATCAGGGCGATCACGGGTATGGTAGTACCCGAAGTGGGGCGGGTCCATGACTCTGTCCGGGAGGGCAGTGATTCTAATTTTTCAATACACTCCACAGCCCCGAAGCAGCGAAAGGAGAACCGTCATCGGTGTACCACTGGCCGTAGATGCTGGGCGAGGTCGAGCTGAAATCGCCGTAGAGAGTGACGGCGGCCTCGAGTGTGTCGATCCCCGCCCGGACGCGACGGCAGGTCAGGTGTGCCATCATGTCACCACAGGTACGGATCCAGGGTTCGCCGCAGAAAGAGAGTTCAAAATCGCCCCACGGCGTCCATTCTCCGGAGATCGTTCCAGCCAGGGTGCAGGCGTCGGAGCGATCGATATCGATGGTGAGTTCTCCGGTCGCGACCTGGCTCACGTTCGCCCCCAGGCCGATGTATCCTTCGTAGTGTCCTTTTCGGCAGGTTCCTTCGGTCGGATTACTGCAGTGTGCCAGAAGAAGTGCGAGCATAGTCAGCAGGAACGTCGCCGGGAGCCGGTACGGGCGGCCCCAACCCCGGTGATTCGCTGTCATGTGTGGTCCCTGTGTATACGGGTGAAACAGCCCTTCCTCCGCTCGCCTTATTCCGATAGCTCATAATGGGTGCGAGCAGAGTGAATACAGGGTTGCTATCAGTACACGTACTGAACGCCTGAGACAATAAGCGGTTTATATAAATGTACGGGATTCGCAGCCGGTTTCATCCTCCCCTGCGCTCTGGTCAGCAATCCTCCGCTGGTGGATATGCAGGGTACAACCAACGCCCTCAATGTGAGCGATGATCTTTCAATTGATCAGCAGTGGATCAACGAGTGATTTCCAAATCAGGGTTGGGTTCGTAACTTGGTGCGGGACAACCCGGAGAGGTGGCCGAGTTGGCTGAAGGCGCTCGCCTGCTAAGCGAGTGTAGGTTAGTACCCTACCGTGGGTTCGAATCCCACCCTCTCCGCCAG
>CAZNUA010000036.1:15108-21581 GCA_964576115.1 uncultured Gemmatimonadota bacterium | reverse complement strand
AATCCCACCCTCTCCGCCAGTACTACCTTACCTTTTCACCACGTTCGAGAGCCTCGAGGCACCGATGAGCGAGAAACCGCGCGTCAGATTCGCTCCCAGCCCGACCGGCTATCTGCATGTGGGTGGAGCACGCACGGCCCTGTTCAACTGGCTCTTCGCCCGCCACGAGGGGGGTGTCTTCATCCTGCGCATCGAGGATACCGACCTCGAACGCTCCACCGACGAAATGGTCACCGCCATCACCGACGGGCTGACCTGGCTCGGGTTGGACTGGGACGAGGGGCCGGTTTTCCAGAGCCAGCGGCTCGAAGCCTACCGCGAGGCAGCCGATTCTCTGCTGGCCTCGGGGCATGCGTACCGCTGTTTCTGCGATGCCGACGAACTCGAGGCCGAGCGGCTGGCAGCCCGCGAGAAGGGCGAGTCGTGGACTTACGACGGCCGCTGCCGGCTGATCGGACGCGAGGAATCAGAGCGGCGGGCCGGAGCGGGGGAGCCTTTCGCGATCCGTTTCAAGGTCCCCAAGGACGAAACGATCTCCTTTCACGACGCGCTGAAAGACTATGTCAGCATCGCCGGCGAGCAGATCGAGGACTTCGTCCTGCTGCGCACCGGCGGGCAGCCCACCTACCAGCTGGCCTGCGTGGTGGACGACGCCTGGCTGCGTATCACCCACGTCATCCGGGGTGACGATCACCTCAACAACGTCCCCAAACAGATCCTGCTCTACCGGGCTCTGGGGTATCCGATCCCCGCCTTCGCCCATCTGCCGCTCATCCTGGGCATGGATGGCAAGCGACTTTCGAAGCGGCACGGCGCCACCTCGGTGGGGGAGTACCGCGAGAAGGGTTATCTGCCCGAGGCGGTGGTGAACTTTCTGGCCCTGCTCGGCTGGTCGCCCAAGGATGATACCGAGTTCATGCGCCGCGATGAGCTCGTCAGCCGTTTCGCGATCGAGGGCCTGAACCGCAAACCGGCTGCATTCGACGAGACCAAGCTGGAGTGGCTCAACGGCCAGTACCTGAACCTGCTCCCTTCCGCCGAGCTGGTGGCGGTGGCCCGCGGTGCTTTCGAGAAGGCCGGTATCGATATCGAGGGCTATGACGGCAGCTACCTCACCCGGGTGGTGGACCTGCTGAAAGAACGGGTTCGCCTGGCCGATGAATTCTCCGGGGCAGGCCGGTTCTTTTTCACTGCGCCCGAAGAGTATGAAGAGGAATCGGTGGCCAAACGCTGGAAGAACCCGGCCGAGGTCATCCCACGCTTGCAGAAGGTAGCCGCAGGACTGCGCGATCTCGCTGCCTGGGACCACGACGGGATCGAGGGGGTGATCCGCAGTCTGGCCGAAGCCGAAGAGGTCGGCGCGGGCAAGTACATCCACCCGGTGCGGGTGGCCCTGACCGGCCGCCACTACGGCCCCGGGCTCTTCGAGCTGATCGAACTTCTGGGCCGGGAGGAAGTCGGCGCGCGGATGGAGCGGGCGATCACCTGGCTGCGCGGGCAGAATTGACATGGCGCCTGGCTGAGCAGGCAGGGTTGACACGGCCCGATCCGGTTTTACTTTACACTGTCTTGAAGAAGCGGCTCTGAGCCGCTTTCTTTCGCGCACAGCAGTACCGTTGCGGGGTCGTCCAATGGCAGGACACGCGGCTCTGGACCGTGGAATCGGGGTTCGAATCCCTGCCCCGCAGCCAGCATTACTGCGATCGGATTGCACAGGTTGTTCCGGGCGCATCATGCGGAGCGGGGCGTGGGATCGCGACCCGAAGGGGAGTCAATCCCTGCCCCGCAGCCAGCATCCGGCCTGTTCGTCTAGGGGTGAGGACGCCGGCCTCTCACGCCGGTAACACGGGTTCGAATCCCGTACAGGCCACCAATAATGACGCGGGTTTGCGGCTGATCGCCGGGACCCGCGTTATATATTTCCGCCAGAATCTCGCCAAAATCAGCAACGAGAGTACTCATGATCTATCCCTCTGAGAGGGACAGATAACGACCAATTTGTCCCCGTCAGAGGGATAAATTGAGCGAGCTGGAAGCCCCCGTCAGGCTGACTGCCGGGCCTTGGTGGTGTAGTAGATCTCGCTGAAGCGCAGGATGGCGTAATCGACGACCTGGCAGACGGCATCGAGTACATCGGAGACCGGTTCGATCTCGACTTCGTCGTCCATGAGCCCCTCGAGCAGACGGTCGGAACCGAGTTTTCTGAAGGCACGGAAGGCATCCACGACCTCGTGTTCTGAAAAACCCATCGAGGCCCGCAGTCCTGCAATCGAAGCGATGAAATCGTTCAGGGGCTCGAAATCCTGTTCTTTGATGGCAGCGATATTGGCATCGAATGCTTCGCCGGTCGTGGCCAGCAGCTCATCGCGCGGGCGGGTGGCATAGAGGGAATTCGATTCGTGCAGGGTGTCGGCCCAGGCGCTGACGATCGCGGGACGGCTCTCTTCCAGAAACAGAAGGGGGTGGGCGCTCACGGGTAGTGCCTCCTCAAACCGGGTCATCAGGTGGATCGATCAGGGAGAGTGGATAGTATCAGAGCCGGAACACCGGTTCAAAGGTCCTCGACAGGAAACGGGGAGCGCTCCGGCCGGGCGGTATCGGCGTCGCTCAAACAGGCGGGCGGCATTCGGCAATGGGGATCTTGTCACCCTTCTCGTCCACGGCCACATAGATGACCTCCCCCTCGGTGACGTGGATGCGCTGACCCGCTTCCGGGCCTCGGATCCGTATCGCTTCGACCCGTACCCCCACCGTGATCGAGGTGGTACCGACCCGCCGGGTTTTGGTGTAGAACGAAACGACATCGCCTACGTAAACCGGGTGGTGAAACTCGATCTCGCGCATCGCCACCGTGACGAAAAGGCTGTTGCAGTGCCGGCGGGCCTCGACCGCTCCGGCCAGGTCCATATAGCTCAGGATGGCACCCCCGAAAATGGTTCCCGCCCCGTTGGTATCCTTGGGAAGCAGAATGATGCGCAGGGCGGGCTCTTTCGAGGTGTCGAGAGTGATACCGGATTCAGGGGCCATGATCGGATCTCCTGTGTTGGTCATCCGCCGAGGCGTTCCTTGAGGATATCGCGGGCCCGCTCGAGCTGTTCGCGCTCCAGTACTCCCGCGCGGCCCAGGTCGATGACGGCCCGGACCGCGTCGTTCGGATCGTCACCGAGCTGCAGGGTGGTCAGGGCCTCGATGAACTCGGCTCGCTTGCGTTCGAGCACCTTCGGCATGAGCTGGCCCTCATCGACCAGTCTGGCGGTCCGTTGCAGGGCGGCTGCGCTTTCGGCCACAGTCGGCCCGAGAGCGGCCTTCTGCCTGCGCTCGAAGGCGGTCTCTTCAGCAGTTCGTCCGTACAAGTTTGCCGTCGACCGCCGGGGGGGTGGGGAGGGGACGAGAGGTGGCGTGCCGGTTGCCGGGACTGTGGTGTCGGCGGCAGCGGCTGTGGTTTCCGCATGTCCGGCGGCAGCGGCAGCGGCCGCGTCCGGTCCGGACCCGGAATCGGTTCCGGCCCCGGCAGCGGAAGCAACTGGCAGAGCCTCCTGCAGGGCCCAGCTGACGAAGGTGTCCGTTTCGTCGGACGGCTGCAGGTCCTGAACCCGGTACAGCTCGGGCCGGGAGGAGGTGAACTGGATCAACCGGGTTCCCGCGGCCCGGTCGTTGGGGCCCCGTCCCTGCAGATCGCGTACGGCCAATACGAAACCGATCCCGGCCGTGGCGATCATGGCGGCCTGGCCCACGACCTCGCGCATGATGACCTGCAGCGGAGTGAGCGGTTCCGGGCGCACCGGCACGATCCGCAGATTGAAGAGCATCTTGGCCGGAGTAGCCCCGGTCCAGGAAGGCATGATGACCCAGTACCCGAAACCGCCGATGAACCAGAACGAGGTGGCCAGGGTCTGGCCAATGAAAGACTCCGGACCGAAGGCGTTCAGGAATAAATCTCCCCCGAAGCGGTGCAGGCTCAACGTGATGACGATCGAGGCCGCCGCATCCATGATCCAGGCCAGGGCCCGGCCGAGCGGAGCGGGTACGATCCAGTCCTCACCTGCCCGCAGGTACAGGGGGCCGGTGGTGCTCTGCGTGCCGTCAGGGTCCATGCAGGGCAGAGTAGGCGGGGCGGTCCGGAAGGTCAAGATGGCGCAGAGTGCCATTGCAGTGAAGGGAGTGCAACATGAGCGTGACAGGTGCCGTATCGGTGAGAAACGCCGCAGCGTTGACATGCTGTAACAGGGAGGGGTATGGTCGCGGTTCAAGCACGGCAGCCGCGGGTCAACGCCCCGGCAGAGAGAATTACCCTCACTTCCGTTCTGATAAGGAGGTACGGATGAGCAGAGTGCGAGCAATCCTCGGTATCTGTGCCGTAGGATGCATGCTGGCCCTACCGCTGTCCTCTGCGCAAGCTGGGGCCTTCAGTATCTACGAACAGGGCGCCCGGGCGATGGGGCGCGCCAGTGCCTTCGCGGCATGCCCAAGTGATCCCTCGGCAATGTTTTACAACCCCGCTGGACTGGCCATGCTCGAGGGCACCCAGGTCTACCTGGGCGGTACGGCGATCATGCCTTCGGGTGATTTCAGCGGATCCGGTGCTCTCACCGGAGTGACGGCGGATCAGGAGAAGCAGACCTTCCTGCCGCCAAATCTCTACGTCAGCCACCAGCTCAGCGACCAGTTGACTCTGGGGCTCGGTGTGCACGCTCCCTTCGGCCTGGGCACGAAATGGCCCGAGACATTCATCGGAAGGTATGCAGCGTACGAGACGTCGATCGCCGGGGTGGCCATCAACCCGACCGTGGCCTACAAGCTGAACGACAACCTGGCGTTCGGAGTCGGGGTCGATGTACGGCTCTCGAAGCTGATTCTGAAACGCTACAATGGACAGGATGTCGGTGGCGGTACAATCCTCGATGTAGCTACAGCCGATCTGGAAACCGACATGGCCAATGCCATCGGTTTCAATGCCGGCGCTCTCTACCAGGCTACTGACCAGATCTCGATCGGATTGGCGTACCGCAGCAAGGTCGAGATCGAGTACGAGGGTACGGCTACGATTGAGCAGATTACGACTGGCATCCCGGCGATCGACGGTGCTGTCGCTACTCTCGTCGGCGACCATGATGTTGCTACCAGCATCGCTTACCCCTCAGTCCTCACTGCGGGTGTGGCCTACAAGGCGAGCGATCAGCTCCTGCTCGAGGTCGACGTGAACATGGTCGGCTGGTCGGCGTTCGAGCAGCTTGAGGTAACTGGACTGCCCACGGGGATAGAAACGATCGAAGAGGATTACGAGAACAGCATAACTGTCCGGGTGGGTGGCGAGTACTGGCTCAAGGAAGACATGGCTCTGCGCTTCGGGTACCTGTACGACCAGAGCCCGGTACCGGCTAAGAGCATTTCGCCTCTGCTTCCCGATGCCGACCGGAATGGCATCACGTTTGGATTCGGGAAAACCTTCGGGAACATGACCCTCGATGTGGCGGGCATGTACCTGATGTTCGCCGATGCCGACACCGAGGGTCTGGCGGCCTTGAACGGTATCTACAAGAACAGCGCCCTGCTGTTCGCCGTGAACCTGGGTTTCGCTCTCGGCGGTTAAGCTCCAACCATCACGCGGGGCCGGGATCCTGGTATCCCGTCCCGCGGTCATCTACACTCACGGGGCGGTTCCCTTCCGGGGGACCGTCCCGTGTACGTCTGAGCCGCAGGTTCATGTCTTTGGGAAGGACAGATCGCCATGTGGACGCGATTCCGCGAGCAGTTTCCCATTTTCGAAACCACGACCTATCTCAACACCTGCTCGCTGGGGGCCCTGAGCCGGGGCAGCCGCGAAGGGGTCGAAACCTTCCTCGACCTGTGGCAGACAATGGGCGCTTCGGCGTGGTACGAGCTCTGGCTGGGTGAGATCGAGAGCCTGCGCACCGCAGTCGCCCGCCTGCTGGACTGCGGCCCCCACGAAATCGCAATCGTACCCAATGTCTCGAGCGGGCTCTCGGCGGTGGCCTCGGCGATCGATTACCGCGGCCGCAACCGGGTGGTCTGCGCCGAACTCGATTTTCCGACCGTGCCCTATCAGTGGCTGGCCCGGGCCCGTGACGGGGTCGAAGTGGTGCTGGCCGGCAGCCCCGACGGGATCGGGATTCCCGACGATGCCTGGGATGACCTGCTGACCGAAGAGACCGCTTTTCTGGCCGTGAGCCATGTCTTCTTCACCACCGGGTGGGCCAACGATCTGGCGGCTCTCTCGCACAAAGTACAGCAGGTCGGCGCACTCTTCATCGTCGATGCCTATCAGTCGGCGGGTATCTTCCCCCTGCCGGTGAAGGAACTCGGAGTGGATATCCTGCTCTCGGGAGGACTCAAGTGGTTGCTGGGGGGACCGGGGATTGCCTGGGTCTATGTGCGCGAAGAGCTGCACGAGTTCCTCGATCCCCGCTCGACCGGCTGGTTCGCTGTCGCCGATCAATTCGCCTTCGAAACGG
>CAZNUA010000036.1:0-15008 GCA_964576115.1 uncultured Gemmatimonadota bacterium | reverse complement strand
TCGGGCTCCTCGACCGGCTCGGTTTCGGCGGCCTCTTCGGTTTCTGCGGTTACCTCGGCCTCTACCGTCGGTTCGACTTCAGCTTCTTGTTCGGCTTCTGTCGCCGTCTCACCTGCCGCTTCCATCCCGACCTCCGCTTCCGCTTCAACCTCGACGGCAGGTTCGGCCTCTGTTGCGGGTTCGACCTCTACGGCGGGTTCGCGATCGGCTGTTTCACCGACGTCCTTCTCGGCTGCAGCCTCAGCCGGTTCTGCGGTCACGGCAGGGGCGGCTTTCTGCGCAGTCTCCTCGGCCGCTGCCGGAGCTGCTTCCGGTCTGGCGGGGCTGATGCGGCTGCGGGGCAGGAACATGTCGACCCGGGTGCCCTCACCCAGCGAACTCTCGATATCGATGTAGCCCCGGTGGTTCTTGACGACGGTATAGGTCACGGCCAGGCCGAGTCCGGCCAGGGCGCCGCCCGGATGGGTGGTGAAGAGCGGTTCGAAGACATGATCGAGAATTTCGGCGGGCATCCCCGAACCGGTGTCGGCGATGGTGATGTGAGTGTACTCGCCGGTGGGCAGGATATACCCCTTGCGCGGTGCAGCTCGCTCGACGGTGTGATTGTTGCAGCGGACCGTGACCTCACCCTGGTTCTCGCCGGCGGCCTGAAAGGCATTGGTGAGAACGTTGCGCAGGGCCTCGGTCAGCTGACCGGCGTCTCCGAAAACGGGATAGAGCTCGTCATCGATCTTCAGGCTCAACTCGGTATCGACGAAATCACGTTCCTTCCGGACCTCGTCGACGACCTCATCGAGCAGGTCGTGCAGACCGATCTCGGCTCCGTCGCGGATCCCGCGGCGCGGGAAGAGCTCGACCCGCTTTTCCAGATCGGAAAGATTGCGCAACATCTGCTCGACTTGCGGATCCTCGCCCATCTCGACCAGCGGCGAGAGAGTGGCGATGATCGGGCCCAGATCGCGGCCGATGGTATTCATGACCCGGCTCAACAGATCCATTTTTTCGGTAAAGGCGATCCGGCGCCGGACCGATTCTTCTTCGGTGATGTCCCGCACTCCGGCGACGATTTCGAGGGCCTCCTCCCCCTCGCTGCCGACCGCAGAGATCTGATATACCTGTACCGAACCCTCGCGATCGATTGCGCGCACGGTGAAAGTCTGGGCCTCGTCGGTGACCTGGGTCAGGTACTGCTGTACCTTTTCGGCGTCACCGGGATCGATGATCGAGGTGAAGTGCTGATTGAGGATTTCGTCTTCGGCGTAACCGGTCAGGTCGAGGAAGTTAGCGTCCGTCCAGGTGACGTGACCTTCGGGGCTCAGGATCATGATCCCGTCGAAGGTGGAGTCGACCAGGATATGGTAGGCTTCCTGCGTTTTTTCGTCGGTCTCGTTCCCCCGCCGGCGCCGGCGGCCGCCAAGGGCCAGACCCGCCAGCGGCAGGAGGAAAGAGTACAGGCCGGCACCGCAAGAAAGATGGAGGACGGGCATACGCGCTCCCGCTCGTATGAGGGTACGCTTCCTGAACAGAATCTAGACCCACAATAAGACAACTGATTCCACCTTCTCAAGCGCGCTGAGTCCTCTATCTTTACAACAGTGTGACATTTTCGGGCTCGGGTGGGGCTGCAGACACCGCTTGATCCGAACCAACGGCGGACGAGGGGAATCCGGCATGGCCGAAACCAGCGCAAATACCGACGTCGCTCTGCAGGCCCGCATCCGCGAGCTGGCCGAGGAGAAAAATGCCATCATTCTGGCCCACAACTACCAGATCGGACCGGTGCAGGATGTCGCCGATGTTCTCGGCGACTCCCTGGGATTGGCCCAGGAGGCAGCCGAAGTCGAGGAAGCCGACATCATCGTTTTCTGCGGCGTGCATTTCATGGCCGAGACGGCCGCCATTCTCTCACCCGGAAAACGAGTCCTGCTGCCCGACCTGCAGGCCGGCTGTTTTCTGGCCGACACGCTGACCGCCGAGGGGCTGGCCGAGTGGAAAGCCGAGCACCCCTGCGCGAAAGTGGTCTCATACGTAAACTCCACCGCCGCCGTCAAAGCGCTCTCGGACTACTGCTGTACCTCCGCCAACGCCGTCAAGGTGGTCGAGGCCATTCCCGCCGATACCGACATCCTCTTCTGTCCCGATATGTTTCTGGGGGCCTACGTGCGCGAAGTGACCGGGCGGGACAACATCCATCTCTGGCCCGGTGAATGCCACGTACACAGCCCGATCACGCTCGAGATGGTGCTCGAGAAGATGGCCGAATACCCCGAGGCCGACGTGATGGTGCACCCCGAATGCCGCTGTTCGGCCGAACTGGCGCAGATGATCGAGGACGGGGATGAACGCCTCGACGGCCGGCAGGTACAGGTGGCGAGTACCGGCGGCATGGTCCGGCAGGCGCAAGAGGGTGAGAACGAGCAGTACATCGTGGGAACCGAAAAGGGTATCAACCACCGGCTGGCCAAAGAGAATCCCGGCCGGGAGTTCATCCCGGTGTCCGAAAAAGCCATCTGTCAGTACATGAAGCGGATTACGCTCGAGAAAGTCCTGCACAGCCTCACCGAAGACGTCTATCAGGTCACCGTCGATCCCGAAACAGCCGCGGCTGCCAGGGGGGCCGTGGACCGCATGCTCGAGATCACTTGAAACCATCCTTCGTGTGAAACGCTGGACAAACGTCACAGCTTTCTGATATTCTACAGAATGCAGAGGGGTCCCGGCCGCCATGTTCTATCGGCCGGCCGGTGTCCGGTGGCAGTCCGCGGGGACGGCGACCGGACTCGTTCGTCCCGTGCGGAGTCAGAGTTATCGGGCGGCTCCCCTCCGCGTCCCACCTGACCGCACGGGGAGAATATAACGCGGTTCTGAAGCCAGTTGTGGGGGATGGCCAATGTATCTGATTTTCTGTGCCCACCCGGTGTCTGCTGTAGTAATACACCAGACATGACAGACCTGACCGACATTCAGCTCATCCAGGTCGCCCGGACCGGTAACAACGAGGCGATCGCGGTGCTCTACGAACGCCACCTGCCGATGCTGCTCAGCGCTTCGCGCACCTATGCCGGCGGGCACACCGAACCCCTCGATCTGGTCCATGAAGCCTGGATCCGCATCCTGGGCGAACTCGATCGTTTCACGCCCCGCAAGAGCTTCCGAGCCTGGGCTGTGACCGTGGTTCGCAACCTGGGACGTGATACCGCCTCGCGGCGGAGCCGCTGTCGCGAACTGCTCGATCGGAATGCCCACCGACTCGACGAAGGTATGGCGGAAAAGGGCGGATGCGAGTCGAGCCGCGAGGAAACCCGGCAGTGGGTGCAGAGTGCCCTGGAGCCCCTCACCCCCCGGCAGCGATCAGCCCTGCGCCTGCATATCGGCGAACGGCGCTCCTCGGTCGAAGTCGGGCGTGCCCTGGGATGCGCTCCGCCCACGGTGCGCAGCACCTGTCATTTCGCGCTGAACAGGATTCGCTCGCATCTGAATTCGCGCGATCGCGAGTTCAAAGTCCTGGCGAGCTGAACCGATGGCCGGAACTGACCGGGTCGGGTGGATACCAACCGGACCGGGCAGACCCGGGTCATAACAGACCAGGTCGGAGAAGCCGTCATCCGCCTCTGCCGTGCCTGTTGACAGGCCGGGGCGGCTCCCCTTACTTGTTGAGTTCGGGACAGGGCATGTGTCTGTCCGCGTCATACCGTGCGCCCGTAGCTCAATTGGATAGAGCATCTGACTACGGATCAGAAGGTTAGGGGTTCGACTCCTCTCGGGCGTACCAGGGAAAAGGGTGTCCAGGGTAAGTAACGAACCCCGGCGGGTTTACCTATCTGCCGGGGTTTTCTCTTCTCGATACCTGTGAACGGGGTGCGGTTGAACACCGGGACGGCTGGAGGGTAAAGTCCTGACAGGTCGATAAAGATCTTACTCGGGGGCTGATCCGCGTCCGGTACCGGCCGTCGGGCACTGATCGCGAGAAAAGGACATCATGCGGAAATATCTCACCCTGGGTCTGTTCGGGATCGTTGCCGTTACCATCCTGGCTTTTTTGATCAAATTCCCTCCGTACGAAGAAGAACAACCGGTCGCGATCAACGACATCATGTCTCTGCGGCACGTTTCGGAGCGCAACGACGTGCCCCTCGATGCCCTGGTGCCCCTTCTGCCGGTTGAAGACCGCCGCGATTTCCGTACCACGTTCCGCAATGTGCACCGCCCCCTGAGCGAACTTCCGATCGCTCACGGCGATGTCCGGGCCGCGGTCCTGGCGGCCCGGGCCGAGGGCGTCCCCACCCGTGATCTGGTCCGCTTCATTCTGCTGGGGATCTGGGTCGTTGCCGCCGGGTGGATCCTGATCCGCAACCGCAACGTGACCCGCACCCGCACGATCTGGCTGGTGATCACCTTCATCGTCTTCGGGATCATCCTCGGCTCCTCACCCAATCCCATGGAAGCCATCGTCCGCGTGCACAAGCTGATCAACGGCATCCCGGGCAACCCGCTCGTCCTGGTGTTGGGGGGCTTTGCGATCTTCACCTTGCTCTCGATCCTCGGCGCCCGCCTGCTCTGCAGTTGGGGCTGTCCGCTGGGGGCGGTGCAGGAGAGTCTGTACAACATCCCGGTGTTCAAGCGATTCAAGCGCAAGCACGGTCTACCCTTTGCAGCTTCCATCTCCATCCGCCTGACCGTGTACGTTCTCTTTGTCCTGCTGCTCTTCGGTATCCTGAATATCAACCAGGGGGGACCGGGGTCGATCCTGTACCATCATCTCAACCTCTTCAAAATTTTCGATCCTCTCGAACTGGCCGTTTTCACCCTGATCCTGATCCCGATTCTGCTCGTGACCGGCCTGCTCTATTTCCGGCCCTTCTGCCACACCATCTGTCCCTTCGGGCTCTGGGCCTGGCTCGCAGAGAGGATCGCCCTGAACAAGGTGCGCCGGGTCGATCCCGAGGCCTGCACCGATTGCGGGGCGTGCGAGGCGGCCTGTCCGACCGATGCCATGGCGGGCATCAATGCCGAAGACGGCCGGTTCTTTCTGCCCGACTGCTGGTCGTGCCACCGGTGCATCGAGGCCTGCCCGGAGGGTGTGCTGGAGTGGGGGCCCCGCGGGATCGGGAGAGCCCGTGAGAAGTCGGGCCGATCTGTCTGAGTATCCCTGCGGTTTCCTTCAGCGCGATACTTGTCCAGAGAGACGTTCCAGAATGGCGGTATAGGGTACGGTCGCTTCTCTGACCCGGCAATCGAAACCGCGATCGCGCAGGGCGGCGATGACCTTCCGGTTGACATTCTCATCACCCAGAAAACGGGAACAGGCCGGCTTCATTCGTAGGTTCTGAGCAGGTGCTTCATGCCGGCCGAAACACCGAGGCCGCTGTCCCGGCAGTATTCCCGGATCGCCTGGTCGAGCCACTTCGGCAGACGGGTCGTGAGCGGGTCTGCTGACATCGTCACTGCTCCCGGTTGTGATGAGACATTGTATACAATGTAAAAGATGTTGTGCGGGAGTGGAAGACGTGTCTCCTGTTTCTGTGCAGAAACCTGTCCGGGCTTGACTCGTGTCAGTCGCTCTCCTGATCGGAGAAATCGAAGTGCAGGAATCGGGCAGCCAGCGGGGTGGGCCGGTATTCCCGATTCCAGGGATACCAGTTTCTCGATTCCGCCATCTCCCGGTTCTCGGCCAGTCCGAATCTCTCGAGCGGCTGCATCAGGCGAAAGGTGATGATAGCCTGCAGCTCTTTCTCGCTCTCCACACTCCTGAGCAGATCGTCGCGGAGGGTAGGCAGAATGAGACGGTCACTGAACGCTTCGGCGGGCAGCCACTCCACGGATGAATCCAGGAACTTCCACAGGCTGTACGCCACACCGGACTGGAACAGGTGTGCCGGTGCATAACAATCCAAGCAGGAGAGGTCCAGATACTGAAAGTGCTTGATAAACAAGTGACGGAATAGTACACCAGCCTGCTCCGGTTTCAGCAGCGGTCTGACCGCGCGGGCGACGATGAATTTCTTCCGGTAGCGCCGGATGCAGCCGGCGAATTCGAGAAACAGGCGCAGGTCGTAGAGATGGGTATCGGCTTCGTTGTACCGGCGGTTGTCTCGAAGGGACCGATCCGGCCCGGTCAGGGGGGTGTCCATGGCCTCCATCATGTCCTGGACAAATGCCCGGGGCAGATTGCCTGCCTGGGTCGGCGCTATCCCGCCGCGCTCGAGCATCGTGCCCAGCAGGATTCGGGTCCGGTACAGAAAGGGACTCGTCTCCAGTTCGGCGAGCGGCAGATCGGTGTCGAAGCGCACGATCGAATCCGGACTCTCCCAGGACTGGTAGAGCAGGCGGGCTGTCTGCTCCGGGCTCAGGCCACCCAGCTCCTCCTGGGAGGCGCGGTTGTAGGCTTCGTGCTCCTGGGCGGCGATCCGCTGAACGTCCTCGAGCGTGGCGGCTCCCTCGGCTTCAACGCGCTTCTGGATCTGCTCCACCAGGGAAGAATGATCGAAGCGGTCGACGAGTCCCGCGCTCTGGTCGGCGGCCTCGCCCGCGAACAACTCCTCGAGCCTTTCCTCTCCCTCCCCTTCTTCGTCCTCCTCCTCTTCCTCCGGCAGCGGCAGGGGGAGTACACGGAGGCCGAGTCCGCTTTCGGGATCCTGCCACTCGCCGGCCGGTATCGCCGGAGAATCAGGTGTGGGGACCGGCACGGCTCCGGAGATAACGTGCATGACCGCCAGCAGGTCGCCGGCGTCAGCGGCGGTCAGACCGCCGGCCGGGGTGTTGATCATGAGCAGTGCCGGCCAGGCGTCGGACGAAGCCACCGGCCAGCCGGCCTGCCGGATTTCCTGAACGGTCTGGCTGGGCAGCTCTGTGCGATCGGCGAACAGGAGGATCAACCCCCGGCCCACGAAACGGGCCTCCTCCATGCTACCGATCGTTGCGACCCGCTCGGCATCGGCGCGCTCCGAGAACAGGGAGAGAACCGGCGGCACAGGATCGGTTTCCTGTGGGTCACCCTCGACCAGGACATACCAGGTCCGCCCCGATGTTCCTTCGACCGCCAGCATCGCGTCGAAGGGATACCGGGTCCAGGGAGCCGCCTCATAATAGCGGGCAGCGGCCTGGAAGAAGTCCGCGATCCAGGCCTCGGGGCAATACCAGCCCCGCCAGAATCCCGGACCGAAATGGATCTGGGGGTGCCGCTCACTGCCCATGTACGAGCGCAGGCTGGCGGTTGCCTCTTCGATTTCGGGCAGGATCGGGCTGTACTCGACTTCAATACTCAGGTAATCGAGCCGTGTTCCCAGGTGAGCGGCTACTTCGCTGTGCCGTACCACAACCACCGGTGGCCAGTTCCCGACCTTTTCGGCCACCCGTCTCAAACCCTGCTCCAGCAGTGCGGACACGCTCTCGGGTTCGGGCGATGGAGCCGGTTCGATCGGGGCATCCAGCACATACCCCTCAGCCATGATCAGGACCGCGACCATCATCTGCCCTGTATGCGTGCGGACTTCGGCGGGTACCGTGACCACGTCTGCCGACCACAGCTCGGCTTCTGCGGCTTCCTGCAGAGCCTCAGGATCCGGGAAATCCGGCATATCTCCTATCGTCTCTCTCATTTTCTTTCCTCTACCATTATCACTCGCACAGGATTCTCACCGGTTTGACTTATTGCTTTGACTGCTCCCTTCGTCCCAGGGAGGTGAACAGATCTCCCAGGACGTTCAGGGCTTTTCCAATCTCGGCGGCCGCCTCGGCATCGGGTATCGGGAGACGCAGTTCGGTCTCTCCGCTTTCTGCATCGCGTACGATTAGTCGGTTCAGGGACGTTGCGGCATCATGTTCCGCCTGATTGGAGCGCAGGGCCCGGCCCAGGCTGGTCATGAGATTAAGACCGGCTTCGGCGACCTCGCTCCAGGCACGGCCGCGGTCCATCTGAGTATCCCGGTATCGGGGCGGGGCATCTTCGCTCACCAGAGCCGGTGCTTCCTCTGGTTGACGATACCGTACCTCATCCTGCGGGCGGACTGTCTGCGGGCGGACTGGCGGACTTTCACGTTGCCCTGCCGATGCAGTGACCTCCTCAACAGTATCCATGAATCTGCTCATCCGTGAGCCCTGCAGGAAGACATCGCGGGCTCCGCCATCGAGCACCCCGTCGAAAACCGCCGATTTGAATCGCAGCACCTCGATCATACTGTGCTCGATCGATTGCCTCGAAACGAGATGATATACCTGGACGGGACGTTCCTGACCCAGACGGTGCACCCGTCCGATACGCTGTTCCAGGACAGCAGGATTCCAGGGTTGATCCATGTTGATGACGACCGAAGCTGTCTGCAGGTTCAGGCCGACTCCTCCGGCATCGGTACTGAACAGGACGCGACACTCCGGATCGGTCTTGAAACGTCTGATGACCGCCCGGCGTTCCCTGGCCTCAAGTGAACCGTGATAATAGGCATACTCATGCTGTTGCAGTGAGAAGCGTCGCATGATGATCTCGTGCGTACCCAACCATTGACTGAAAATGACCACCTTGTTCTCGACATCAGAGAGCAGGTCGTCGAGAAGCAGCCGGCATTCATGGGCCTTCTGACCGAAATCGGTTTCCCGATCGACCAGATAGGTGCTGTTGCAGACCATTCGCATCCACTGCAAAGCGACCATGAGTCGATGTTGTTCCTGTTCGGTGAGAAAGCCGCGGCGGCGCCACCGGGCGACGATTTGAGCCACGACGGCACGGTTGTCCTCGTGGATATCTCTCTGCTGCTGCGTCAGGTCCAGGAACAAGTGCGTATCAGTGCGTTCGGGGAGTTGACTGAGAACGTCCTGTTTCCGACGCCTGATGAGCATGCCTGTCAGGCTTTCGGTAATCTGATCCAGGTTGCGGTAACCGATGACCTTGCCGGCTTCATCGGTCACCTGATGGGTGGCAAGGAATCGGAAGAGGGGCCCGAGCCGGAAGCGGTCGACGAACTCGATGATGGAGTGCAATTCCTCCAAACGGTTCTCCAGCGGAGTGCCGGTCAGAACGAGAGCATAGTCGGATTCGAGCTGTTTCACCGACTTGGCCCGGCGCGTTTTCCAGTTCTTGATGCGCTGAGCCTCGTCGAGAACGATCAGATCGGGCGCCCAGGATTCGATGAGTTCGAGATCGCGGTGAATGACATCGTAGTTGACGATCTTGAAGAAAGATTCCGTCCTGTAGCGCCGCCGGCGCTCGGGTGGCGGTCCTTCCACCATGAGTGTCGATCGGTCGGTGAATCGTTCCACTTCCTGCTGCCATTGATGCTTGACCGATGCCGGACAAATGACGAGCACGCGTTCGATACCGACGGTCCGGGCCAGGATCTCGGCCACAGCGATCGCCTGGACCGTTTTGCCCAGGCCCATATCATCGGCAATCAGGCTGCGTCCAGCCCGGGCCGCGAAGAGCGCTCCCTCCTGCTGATAGGGATAAAGATCGGTCTTGAGCAGCCCGGACATCACTTCGCCGGGGCCATCGCCGGTAAAGAGCCGGTCGATGGCCTGTCGACGGTGTTCGTCGTCGCGTCGGCGGGCGATATAATCCAGGGCATCATCGTACATGCGTACTTCGTGATCGGCCGCCGCCGCCCGGTTGACGAAGCGCTCGAAGACGGTGTGACCGTCCTGGCGCAGATACCCATCACTATCGAAGAATTTCGCGGCGTAGATGCGCAGGTCTTCCGGGCATTCCAGACCCGCCTTGAAGCGGATGCGCCGTTGCGATCCGTACTGCAGGTAGACCTCGGAGTAGGGGGGAACGAAACCATCCCGGAAGGCCTTCTTGCCGCCGCGTTTGCTCTCCAGGGTCTGCAGCATCCACTCGATATGCTTGCACGTGCCCAGCGTGTTCACGGCAAAATCCGGGCAGGCACACCAGTTGGATCCCAGCTCCGTGCCCCGGATCGCCACCCGGTAGGTCTTGCCGGTATCAGGATTGGTGACGGCGAATTCAGAGAAAAAGCGTTCTGTTCCCAGGTTTTCGTACGTGAAGGTCTGGTCCTGCGCGTATTCCCGACGCAGGGCCAGCTGCCATTCCTCCAGTGACAGGTGGTCGGGCTTGCGCCTTCTGGGTGTTTTGGATGGGCGGGCTTTCGTGTCGCGGGGTTTCGCTTTTCCCGGAGACATGGTAGTGAGGTTTCCTCTCGTTGAGTGTCAGTCGGTCTGATGGTGGATATCCGGCGGCCAGTTTTCATCCAGCAACGCGATGAAGTTCTTGCGGCGCTTGCAGGTCTCGCGCAGGTGTGATATCAGAGGCGGCCATTCATCTGTTCGATCGCAGAGTTGCATGAAACCATGCATGAGCTTGAGGTGTTCGACCGTTCGTCGATAGGCATCGTTGTTTACCGGTTTGAGCAGATCCTGCAGGACATGTTCGGCAGCCTCGAGAGCCAGATCAGGGTGTTCTGCAGAAAGCGCATTCATGAGCATGGTCCGGGTTCTGACCGAACAACCGTCGGCCTGTGCCCTCTCGAAAGCGTCGACGTACTGTCGGTCTACCATCAGCATCAGGATGATCGGATCAGGTTCGAAACCCATTTCCTCGATGTGCTCTTCAGCCGTCTGATAGGCCCAGATCCTGATCTCGTCGCTGCGATCCGAGCCGGCACAGATGCGGCGGAGCAATGACCAGTATTCCGGATCGGGGGATCGCCGAAAGGCATTGCGGGCTGCATCGATGGCCTCTTCGCGACGATCCAGATCGGAAAAGATCTGTGCCTGAGAAGCCAGGAAGCCGGATCCACTGCCGGGGAAGATCGCACTGCCGCGACGGGCCCAATCCAGAGCCTCTTCCAGCCGGCCGGCATCGTACAGGATCCGTACGATTGCAGTGTACTGTCGGGGGGCGCGCAGATCGCGTTCCAGCACATCGATCAGCAAGTCGATATCGCTGATCTCACGGGCAATCTGTTCCATCAGGTGAGCCAGGAAGTGTCTATCCACCTCTTCGCCGCTTGGAGTAGTGAAATCGCTCCATTCATCATCCGGCCCCAGGACCGGTACGTGCTCCCACAGGGTTTGGAGAATATGCCGGAATCTCTCCCGATCGGTATCGCTCAATATTGTGAAACAGGCCGCGATCCTCTTTGTGTCTGGCGGAATATTCAGCTCGTTCCCGAGTCGGAGCAGCGAGCGGACGAGTTCATCGGGTGCGATTCCGGTCTCCTGACAGATCCGGCAGTGGATATCGAAGAGGCGGGACATCTCTGTCCAGACCACTCCACCGGAATCTCGTATTCTCAGGAGGGCATCGTCGAACCGGCGGATCGCCCATTCGATCAGGGATAGATTCCCGTCGTTCAGATGTTCCCGGGTGTGACTGTCCAGCGCCCGTATGACTTCCCCGACTTCCTCTGCGTAGCGGTAGATACCCCGGTACCCGACGTATACTTCTTCGTCGGTCAGATCGGTAATCATGCGACGCAGAGATGCTTCGCGTGAATCGTTCTCCAACACTGCCGCGGCGCGAGCCTGCAGGATGTTCACCAGATGATCGCTCCGTGAGGTCAGGTCGAGAATCAGCTGTTCCAGTCCATCTCTATCGAGCGATCTGAGATAGCGATGGACGTTCGAACCGTCGCCTGAAGAGTCTGGAAGTTCCGGGGAATCCCGGGATTCCGGGGGATCCGGGGTGTTCAGGGAATCGGGCATGTCTTGTCAGCCGGCATCAGGGGAAACAGCCCTGCTCGGAATATGGACGCTTTCACCTATCAACTCGTCTCTTCAGAGGCTGTCTGCAGGCGTGATACGTCCAACTGGTCCAGGTCGAAACTGATGAAGCGGGCGGCCAGCGGGGTGGGCCGGTATTCACAACTCCGTCTGCGAATGCCTTCGGGATCGGGTACCTGGCGGATATCCGCCAGACCGAATTCCGCCAGTCTCTCCAGGATATATATCTCGAGTATGATCGGCAGGGCGTCACGCCCTTCTTGCTTGAGGATGCATTCCCACGCATATCGCGGCAGCAGCCGCTCCGCCAGATCCCCTGCGCTCTGCCAGCCCGGACCCTGATCGATCCACTGGTTGAGGATGTACCCCCAGGAGGCAGCGACGGCGGCCCGCCAGCTGTGGATGTCCCCCTTCTGTGGATACAGACGGACGATCTCGGTTCGGAACAGATGTCCCAACAGAGCGCCTTCCCTGCCGTCTGCAATCAGCTCACGGCCGCGCCGGGTCAGGCTGAACTTTCCCTTCCGGATCTTCAGCAGTCCCGCCCGTTGCAGCAACAATCTCAGATCATGAACCCACCACAGATCCTCCTCCCGCCAGCATCTGGTGATCGAAGGGGGCTTGCGCATATTTGTGGCGGCCACCATCAGCCCGATAAACTCCTGCAGGAAAGCACGGGGCAGGTTGCCTTTGGCCGTCGCTTTCATCTCTCCGGCGGCATCGACCAGTTTGAGGAAGTGTATGGTGTTGACCAGATAGGGTACCCGGGCCAGATCCTGCTGTGAGAGAGATTCATTCAGGACCATCGCCGCCGGCAGAGCACCGTGCTCGGCAGCGATCAGTGAGGAGTTCTGCCCGATGGTGAGCGTTGTTTGCCGATGCAGGCGTATGCCTGCACAGCCGTTGCGAACGTCCCGGGCAGCCTGGCCGGCCTGTTCGGCATTCGTGATCTCGGGCCGCTGGAGGGTCCACCACATTTCCCGGTAGCAGGGATCGGTCATGGTCAGGCGGCGGGGCAGGGCTCCAAGCCAGCCGACCAGGTGATCGAAGGCGTCTTCCTCGCATATCCGGTTGGCGACGATCCAGTCAACCCCGGCGACACTGAAATTGTCGGGTTCAAAGCCCCGGGGAACCCAGGCGATGTACTCCTCGTGCTCTTCATGGTCGGGGTCGGCCAGGGCCCGGCAGACTTCCTCGTAACCTCCCACCCCGCCGCTGTCTTCGAGCGGACCGCTCCGGGCACCGTCGACACAGTGTGCCCGGGTGATCGGTTCCGGCGGCGAGAAACTGCGTGACAGGGTCACGGTGATATTCCAGTCGTCACCGAAGTCGTAGCGGTAAAGAAATTGGCGGATTCCGGCCTCGAAGATCTCACAGAGAGAGATATCGCGGGCATCCTGAAGCTGCGGCAGGTCGTCATCCCAGAAGTCGTCGACGTAATCAGGCCGGCCGAAACGGCTGCCGGCCACTTCGAACTCGTGCAGGTGGTAATCCAACCACCCCATCACCGACTGGATGATGTCGTGCAGGTCCTCCAGTACACAGTACTCCGGCACATACAGGCGGCGCCAGATGGGTGGTTCGGAACCGACCAGCTCAAGCGTCATATCGATGGCGGTGTCAGCTGTATCAGGCATGATGGGCGAATACTACCCGGTATGGTGAAGACGAGCAAAAGGGAATGGCCCGATCTGTGGGGATTAGCCCGATCTGCAGGAATTAGCCTGATCTGCGGGGATTAGCCCGATCTGCGGGAAATATCCCGATCCGAGTCGCTGATACGCAACGAAGTCGTTCATTGTGAATGACCGACAGTCATACGGGTATCTGAATCGAGCCACGAGTTCACTGTGTCGTTCGTTCCATGAGTTCACCGAGCCACTATTTCATTGTAATTACAAGCCATATATGGCATATTAATACAATGAAATGGACAGAACTGCTCCAAATGTTCGGCCAGAACCCGGTCTTCGAATCGAAGATGCTCCTGGCCGGTAATGATCCCCCGCCCGAAGTGTATCGGCAACTTTCCCGCTGGACGAAAAGCGGCCGGCTTCTTCAACTGCGCCGTGGTCTGTATGCCCTGGCCGATCCGTGGCGCAAGGTCGAGCCCCATCCCTTCCATGTTGCAGCTCGTCTGCGGGAGCCTTCCTACATCAGTCTGCAGTCCGCCCTGGCGTACCACGGCATCATCCCCGAGGGCGTACCGGTGGTGACGAGTGTGACGACCGGCCGGCCGGAGCGGCTCGTGACTTCGCTCGGTCGCTTTGCCTACCGGCATGTCAAGACGGCTCTGTTCCGGGGCTATACCCGCATTGAACCGGCGGCGGAGCAGTACTGTTTTCTGGCCGAACCGGAGAAGGCTCTGCTCGATCTGTGCCACCTCACCCCCGGTGCCGATTCCGCCGTCTGGATCGCCGGACTCAGGCTCGCGCCCGAAGCGACCCTGGAATCCGACACCCTGCTCGCCATGGCCGAACGGAGCGGCAGTCCGAAACTGCAGCGCTGTGCCGCCCTGGTCTGCGAGGTGCTGTCATGAAGGATTACCTGCTGGATCTGGCCCGGGCCGAACCCGATGTGCGCCGGCGTCTGAATGTCGTCCGAGAATACCTGCAGACCGGAATCCTGCGCTCCCTGCAGCAGGCCGGAGCCTTTGCCTCACTGGCCTTTCAGGGGGGTTCGGCGCTGCGCTTCCTGTACGGCCTGCGCAGGTATTCGGAGGACCTGGATTTCTCTCTCGAGCGCCCAGAACGGGGGTATGCTCCCGAGGCGCTCATCGAACGCATCGAACGCGATTTCACCGGCGCCGGTCATGAGGTCGAGGTCGGTCTGAAGACCGAACACACGTTGCACTTCGCGGCGGTGAAGTTCCCGGGGCTCCTGCACGACTGCGGTCTCTCGCCCCTGCCGGCGCACAAACTCACCATCAGGCTCGATATCGACACCCGGCCGCCGCAGGGTGCCGTTCTGGAGCACCGGCTCGTTACCCGCTACATCCCGGTCTCTTTTCTGGCTCACGATCTGGCTTCCTGCCTGGCCGGCAAGATTGCTGCCGTGCTCAGCCGGGGGCACCTGAAGGGTCGGGACATTTTCGACCTGGGGTGGTACCTGACCCGCCCCGAGCGGCCGGTGCCCAACATCGTCCTGCTGGCCAATGCGTTGCGGCAGGTCAACTGGCCGGGCTCGATGCCCGGGGAAGACAGCTGGACCGGGGTGCTGGCCGATCATCTGAGCGGGATCGACTGGCGGGAAGCCGAACGTGATGTGGCTCCCTTCCTGGAAGATCCCGCCGATGCCATGCTCATGGACCGGGACCTGGTGCTGGCCGAGATCCG
>CAZNUA010000035.1:34319-37658 GCA_964576115.1 uncultured Gemmatimonadota bacterium | reverse complement strand
ATGGAAGACAACAGCGGGTGTCGACCGCCCCCGAGTTTGCTCCCCATCTCCACTGGTGTCTGGTGAACGGCCGGGAAATCGCGGTGGTGAATTCGACCGACTACAGGGTCGACTATCTGGACCTCGAGGGACACCTGCAGAGAATCCTGCAGGCTCCCACACCCGATCTCGAGATCAGTGCCAGTGATCGCAACTGGTTCGTTTCGGAAGGGTTCGAACAGAGCCTCTGGGGGCAAATGCTGATCCGCGAAGAGATGTTTCCGACACCCAGGTCGCTGGAGGAATGGCCGTTTGCAGCCCGGAGTCAGGCGATCACCGGATTGAAGGCAGATCCCCTGGGACGGACCTGGGTGCTGGCCGGTACCGAAGACCTGAAGACATCGCGCCTGGATGTCTATGATGCCGACGGCAATTACCTGGGGCACTGCGGCGATTGTGCCTTACCGGCGGCCTTCGACAGAGAGGGCAGGGTGTTCCTGGAATCGCAGAACGACGACGGCCTGCCCCTGTATCATCTGGCGGTCCTGCGCTGACGGGTTTTTGTCTCCCGGTACATACCTTCGACCTCACTACTCCCCCCGGGTGGAGGGCCGATTCGGGTGGGGGACCGGTTTACCTCTCCAGATCGAGGCGGAAGCGCTTGACCCGCGGCACGTCGTTCTCGTCGTGCACCAGACACAGTATCCGATCACCGACGATGTCGGGCTGCGGAAAAGAGCGGAAGCCGTCGGGTACGGTAACCGAACCGAGAAAACGTCCCGAGACCTCGAAGACATCGAAGGTCCAGCTCTCCCGCCAGCAGGGCGCCGCGACGAATTCATCATAGGTCTCAGCCGCTGCGTTACCCTCCTCAAGGCGGATTCCTGGTCCCCGGCGCAGCACCCAGAGACGGCCCTCGCGGTCGGGCACCAGATCGTCGAAGAAGGGCTTACTGTCCGGGATAGGTTCGCCCCGCCAGTTCCAGCCGGGATCGGTCCGCCGGATCCGGGCGGTCAGGCGGCGTCGGTACCAGTCTTGTTCCTCCGGTTCGATCGGCACCGGCTCGACCGTCCGTTCGATGACCGTCACCCGCCCGTCCCGGTGGCGGATCTCGAGGCGGTAGGCGTCGGATACGCCGTGTGCCACGGCCAGATCGGGAGTCAGCGTCCAGAGGTGCTCGGGAGAAAAGGGCACCACGGTCGTGAAGGGTTCGCCCTCGTCATCGAGATACTCCAGTTCGGGAGCCGCGTATGCGGACACCGGTGCCGCGACGGTATCGTCCGCTGCGCCTTCGAATGAATAGGCGGCCCAGGCATCCCGCAGGCCGGTCGGGAGACGAAGCAGAATGGGGGTAAACACCAGGCCGTCACCGGAGATGACCATGGGGATCGAGGTCATCAGGCCGTGAGCGAGCCGGATCTGCTGCAGGAATTCACCGTCGGCCAGATAGACGTTGATCCGGGCCTGCATCTCGTCGCGCACGAAGATGAGTCCGGTCGGGGGATCGACTTCCAGGCTCCAGGGCAGCTGGAACTCGCCGGGACCGCTGCCGCCGCGGCCGATGTCCCTGAAATGATGACCGTTGCGGTCGTACATGCGTACCGTCGGCACCGAGGCGTCCAGGATGAGAATCCGGCCGTCGCTGATTGCCAGGCCGGTCACTTCGCCCAGCAGATAGGCCTCCTCGCCGTCCGCAGTGCCGATCGAGGCCTCTTCGATCAGGGCGGGAAAAGCGCCCCAGACCGAACCGCTCACCGTCCGGACGGTCACGGTCGTGCCGACCGAATCGATTTCGGCCCGCCAGTCGCCCGCTCCGGTGTCGGTCTTGCGAGCGCATCCGGTCAGGGCGGTCCAGCAGAAGAGAGAGACCGTGAAGCCGAGGCGGGTGAGCCGGCCGAGAGGATGCAGCCGGCTCGGGCGCTCGGAAAGGTGATGACAGGCCATGGAATCACCCCCGTGAAACAGGTCCGGCCCGACGTCGGGCTCAGATCCGGTCGATGATCCCCAGCGGTTCGCGTTCGCGCCACGAACCGCGGGTGAAATCGGGGTAATCGATCGAGCGGCTCCGGCGGGCGATCGAACGCTCGCTCAGTTCGACGACCGCGCTCCAGGCAGCACCGTCGTAGACATCCATGTCCATCGGGGCGCCCTCGTGCAGGCACTGTATCAGGCGATAGTCTTCGATGTAGTCCATGCCGCCGTGGCCGGCCCCGGAGGCGGATTCCCGGATGGCGGTGTGGAGCGGGTGCTCCCATTCGGCGAACCACTCATCGTCCAGATCCTGCCAGCGGTGGGGTGGACTGACCCCCTCGATGTAGATCTTCGGCTCGGGGTACTTGCGTACCAGCCCCCGGGTGCCCTGTACCAGGACCTTGCGCGAGTAGGGGCGGGGGGTGTTGGTGTCGTGGGTGACGATGATGGTCTGGCCCTCGACGGTGCGGATCAGCGTGTTCTGCACATCCCCGAGGGAGTACTCCTGGGTCGCCCATTCGTGATCGGGGCCGTATTCGTGGGCGGCATAGCGGGCGATACCACCCGAGGCACAGCTCATCGAGACCAGGAAATCGAACTGGTTGCCCCGGTTGATGTTCAGGCACTGTGCGATCGGACCCAGGCCGTGGCAGGGATAGAGATCGGCGTTGCGGGCGATCGAGTGGAAGATCCGCCACCGCTCCACATAGTAGTTCGGGGAGGTTTTGAGTGCCCGCAGGTCGTGCAGGTAGCCGCACTCGGCGTGGCGCAGGTCTCCGAAGAGCCCGTGACGGACCATATTGAGGATCATCAGTTCGATGCGGTCGTAGCAGCAGTTTTCCATCATCACGCAGTGCCGGCCGGTGCGTTCGGCGGTCTCGACCAGTTCCCAGAGCTCGTCCAGATAGATCCCCATCGGGATCTCGGTCGCCGCGTGGGCGCCGTTGCGCATGGCTTCCAGACAGATCGGGGCGTGGTACTGCCAGGGAGTGACGGTGTAGACCAGGTCGAGATCCTCTTCGGCGATCATCCGGACGTACTCGTCGTGCGAACCGGAGTACCCGGTGGGTACGGGCCGTCCCGCTTCGATGAACCATCCCTGGACGCGGGCCACCCGTTCGGGGAGCAGGTCGCAGAGTGCGACCACCTCGGCGTTCGGGATCCGTATCAGGTTGCGGGTATGTCCGGTACCCTGGTTGCCGAGTCCCACGACCGCAACCCGCACGGTTTCAATCGGATCGGTCCGGAAGGCGAGGGGGGCCGAACCGGCCGGTTGGGAGGAACACTCGGTCAGCGATCCGGCTGCGGCCAAGCCCAGTCCGGCGGCGGCGGTGGTTTTCAGGAAATCCCGACGATCGACGTTGTCACTCATTGCAGGTACTCCTCTTC
>CAZNUA010000035.1:28170-34219 GCA_964576115.1 uncultured Gemmatimonadota bacterium | reverse complement strand
CGCATCTGCTCCCGGAGCATGTCGCGCTTGCGGCGAGAAGCCTCGGTCTCCTCGTACAGCTTTTCGGCTTCGGCGGCCGGACCGCGTTTGTCGGACAGAGCGCGGACGGTCACGTGGAATTCGTAGATCCCCATGGTGATGGTCAGTTCATCGCCGACCGCGATTGCTTTCGAGCGCTTGGGGCGGACTCCGGCCACCTTGACCTTGCCGCCGTCCACAGCCCGGGCGGCCAGCGAGCGGGTCTTGAAAAAACGGGCCGCCCACAGCCAGCGATCGAGGCGGATGTTTTCGGTCATGACTCTCTCCGGCTCAGTCCGGCCAGCCCTCCACTTCCGTTCGGATATTCTGCGAGCCGAACCAGACCAGGACGAAGACCGGTACGATCAGGGCGAAGAGCAGACCGAATCCGATCCCGAGCGAGGTGAAGAACTCGATGGGGAATTCGGTTGTACCGAATTCGCGCAGCCGGGGGATGAGACTGCGGGTGAAACTCATTCCGAAACCGCTTTCGAGCAGAGCCCAGGGGATGCTGATGATAGCCCACAGCTTGATGAGCCGGGCTCCCAGCTGCCGGCGCTGGAGCAGATAGACGCCGGCGATAAGCAGCAGGACCGACAGCCCCAACTCGATGACACCCGAACTGAAGATAAAGAGGTCACCGGGAATGAAATTGCGGATGAGATGATATTCGTGGCGGGAAACCTCCCGGGAGATCAACTCCATCATCCAGGGACGGAAGACCGGCCAGGCAAAGGTGCCCAGATTCCCGATCGAACCGAGAATACCGAAGACGATACCCAGCACGCCGAACACCCCCGGCCATGTAGTCGAGTGCTTGCGAGGTGGGGCAGAGGGTGCGGGCGGAAACTCCCGGCCGGTTTCCGGTCGACCGCCGCCTCCCGGTCGTCCGCCTTCTCCCCCCTGGGTGGAGGGCTGTGGCTGCTCGACTGCCGGTTCCGGTTCGGGCTCGAACTCGCGGCCGAAGCTGACGGGCAGGTCTTCACTCATGGTTACCATCCTTCACGGTAAGTCCGCCGGATGTGGGCGTTGGCTTCCGGCAGGTTCGTCACGGTCATGGAATCGCCGTCCCATTCCAGCCGGTCATTCATCCTGATGGCGACACACCCCAGCAGGATCACTTCGGTCAACGGACCGGCGTAGCCGAAGTTGGACATGGCTTGCTGACCTCCCCGGACCGCCTCCAGCCACTCCTCCCTGTGCCCGATCGAGCGGGGCAGGCTCGGTGCGGGGTGGTCATAGGAGTCCATCCACGATTGGGGGATCAGACAGGCATCCCGGGCATAACAGCTGCACATGATCTTGCCGCTGTCGCCGTTGAAAATCACCCCGCCGCTCCGGTCGCCCATCTGTCGGCCCGGTTCGAGTTCAGGGGGGCGCGGCGGTTTCAGGCCGCCATCCCACCAGATCAGTTTGACTGCCGGCATCCCTTCACGGGCCGGGAAGTGGAAGGTCACCATCGAACCGAGCGGGTAGGTCTCGTCGGTCATGCCCACCGAGGAGGCCTCCACGGCGTCCGGGTGCCCCAGCTTGAGCGCCCAGAAGGGGAAATCGATGATGTGGCAGGCCATGTCTCCCAGCGCTCCGGTTCCGAAATCCCACCACCCCCGCCAGTCGAAGGGATGGTAGCCTTCATTGTAGGGGCGTTCGGGTGCCACCCCGAGCCAGAGATCCCAGTCGAGGGTCGAGGGTATCGGCAGGCTCCCTTCGGGCCGATCGATACCCTGGGGCCAGATCGGGCGGTTGGTCCAGGTGTGTACCTCACGCACCGATCCGATCGCTCCATCGGCGATCCACTCGTTGATGAGCCGGGCCTCGTCGTGGGCGTGGCCCCAGTTACCCATCTGGGTCGCCACACCGTAGCGCTCGGCGCCTTCGGCCAGCAGGCGAGCCTCCTCGACCGACCAGGTCAGGGGTTTCTCGGTGTAAACCCCCAGCCCGCGTTCCATGGCTGCCATGGTGATCACGGCGTGCATGTGGTCGGGCGTGCTCACCACCACCGCGTCCAGTCCCGACTCCTCTTCAAGCATACGACGATAGTCCCGGTATGTTTTCGCCCCTTCGTGATCCGCGAGGGCCTCGGCGGTCTTCGTGTCGTCCACGTCGCACAGGGCGACGATCTCGGCCTGACCGGTCTCGGCCAGAGCCCGGCGGTTGGATCGGCCCATGCCCATGGCACCGATCGAGCCGATATAGACCATGTCGCTGGGGGGCACGTACCCCCGTCCGCCGAGAACGTGGCGGGGCACGATCGTGACGGCGGCGGCCGAAGCGGCGGCCCGGCCCAGGAACTGACGGCGGTCGATTCCGCGGGTTCGGTCGGATGACTCATCGCGGCGGTTCGCGGTCATGGCGGATCTCCTCCGATTGCGGTCAGCCGGCGGCTGACCAGGGCGCGCCGGTCGGGTGCGGTGACCCGATCGAGCAGACGGCGCAGGATCTCGGTTTCGGTCGGCCGGGCCACGGGCACGACCCGGTACTGGAAGGGTTGCAGGGTTGTGATGCTGCGAGTTCCGAGGCAATATACTCCCGGTTCCCGTATGAACAGCAGGCGCTGACCGCTGTCGGGGGGCATCGGGTCGGGACGGGCCGGATCGAACTCGGCCCAGCTCACACCCTCGGGAGGGAAGAGGTAGACGAGGTCGCCCAAACCGTCGTCGGCCGCCCCCCCGAAGCGCAGGAAACGGTACGTGCCGGGTTCGATGTCGAAGCGGGCGAAGAGGCCGTCGCGGGCAGGCAGGGTGATGATCTGAGCCGGCTCGACATCGATCCGGAGCAGATCGACCCAGTCGAGCCGGGCGGGAACCCGGCTCATGTCGATCACACCGCAGATGAGGCTGCCGTCACCGGCCGCTCGAGCAGGCTGCTGACCGCAGGTGACGGAGGGTTCAGCGGTCATGAGCAGGGCGAAGACACCGAGGCCGGCGACAGCCCGCGCCAGGATACGTTGCCACCGGTGTTCGGGTTCGAGCATTGTCGACTCATCCTTTCCCTGACGGATTCCAGTGTAGCGCAGAATCTGTCGGGACCGAACTGCAACCTAACAACCTGAATGAGGGTAGTGATGGTCATGTGGGGGTAGACCCGGAATCGCGGGGGTGAACCGGTGATACAAATTCTCTCCGATCTACGTTACGGACTGCGGATGTGGCGCAAGACACCCGGCCTCAGCCTGGTCACCTTTCTCTCGCTGGCCCTGGCGATCGCCGCCAATGTGACCATGTTCGCCCTGGCCGGTAGTTTTCTCTTCACGTCCTTACCCTATGAGGACCAGAAGGAACTGGTCCTGATCGAAACCGACGAACGGGACGCCCTGACCGACGATTACCGCGATGAAGTTTCCGCACCCGATTTTCTCGAACTGCAGGGCCAGCTCAGCTCCATCTCCGGCCTGTGCGCCTTCGATGACGAACCCTACGTGCTGACCGGACTCGAGCAGCCCCAGGAAGTCCTGGTGACGACCGTTACGCCGGATCTGTTCGGCGTGCTGGGGGTCGAACCCCTCTTCGGCCGCAATTTCGGACCCGCGGATGGATCGGTAGAAAACCGGCAGATCCTCCTGCTCGACTACAGTTTCTGGCAGAGTCACTTCGCCGGTTCGCGGGATGTCCTGGGCCGGACCCTGACACTGAACGGAATCGCTCATAGCGTGGTCGGCGTGCTCCCCGAGGAGTTCAACCTGCTGCAGGGGAATGTCGCTGCCTACCGGCCGGATGACCTGCGTGATCGGATAGACCGCGGGTATCGCGACCTGCTGGTCTTCGGTCGTCTGGCGCCGGGGAATACCATGGAACAGGCCCGAGCCGAAATGTCCGTGATCGCCGACCAGATTGCGGCCGATCATCCCGCGCTATTCCGGAACCTGACCCTGACAGTGGCGCCTCTCAGTACACGCTTCCCGGGTCGGACCGACCGGCTTCTGATCACGATCACCATCGTCGTCACCATTCTCGGTCTGTTCATCGCCTGCGCCAACATCGCCAACCTGCTGCTCAGTAAAGCCGGCACCCGGATGAAGGAGGTCGCCATCCGCATGACCCTCGGGGCCGAGCGGGGCCGGCTCCTGCGTCAGTTCCTGAGCGAGAGCGTACTGATGGGTCTCGGAGCCGGCCTGGCGGGAACCCTGCTGGCCGTCGTGGCGGTCTACATCTTCCGGACGGCCTTCCCGGCCGACATCCCCCGCACGCTTCTACCCGACATCGATGGGGGGGTGCTGCTGCTGACGCTGCTCCTCTCGATCGCGACCGGGATCCTCTTCGGCCTGGCCCCGGCTCTGTTTGCGACCGTGAAGGACCTGCGCGGCGCCCTGAGCGACGGCGGCCGCAGCGGTACAGCCGGCCGGAAGTGGAAGCGGCTCCGGCACGCCTTCGTGATCGGTGAAGTGGCCGTGGCGTTGGGGATCCTGACCGGAGCCGGTCTGCTGGCCGGCATTTTCAATCATGTTCTGCATCCCGAGCCCGGCTTCCGTTCCGAGGGATTGGTAGCCGTCAGTCTGACACTCTCGGACTACCTCTATCCCGACCAGGCCGATCTGCTCGGTTTTCAGCGCGAGCTGATCCCGGCCCTGAAGGCGATTCCGGGAGTGGATGGGGTGGCGCTGATGAATCGGCTGCCGCGGGCCCGGGGCTGGTCGAGTGCAGCCTTCACGCCGGCCGGCGAGGTGTATGACGATCCCGACGAGCGACCCGAAACCGGGTGGCTCGCGGTCAGTGAGGACTACTTTACGACCCTGGAAGTACAGGTGCTCTCCGGGCGGTTTCTGGATGATCGCGACAAGCGCGAGACCCGGCCGGTCGCGGTGGTCAACAGGTCCTTCGTCGAGACCTTCTGCACGGATCGCGAACCGGTCGGGATGAGGCTCGAGCTGCTGGGAGAAATGCGGGAGATCGTCGGTGTGGTCGGCAATGTCTGCCAGGAGCGCATTCCGGAAGGCTTCGATATCGAGACCATGGTCTATCTGCCCCTCGAGCAACAGCTGCTGCGCTATCCCACCGTCGCCCTGCGGGCCGATGCCGAGCAGGCCGGTCTGGCGGCCGCGATCCGGGAAACGATCTGGAGTGTCAATCCCGAGCAACCGATCGGTGCGCTGCAGACCTACGATGAAGCCTACCGGGCCTCGCTGGGAGGTGCCTCGGTCTTCGGCGATTTTCTCGTCGCGCTGTGTACCATGGCGATGTTCCTGGCGGCGATGGGGATCTTCGGGATCATCTCCCACACCGTTGTGCGGCGTACCCGCGAGATCGGGATTCGCCTTTCGGTCGGGGCGCGGGGCGGGCAGGTCGTGGGTCTGATCACCCGGCAGGGGATCAGGCTGACCGCGATCGGATTCGTGCTGGGAGCCCCCCTGGCGTACCTGATGACGCAATTCGTCCGGGGGATATTCCAGGTCTCGGCCGGGGAGTCCCTGCCCCTGAGCGGATACTCAACGATCGCGATCCTGGCCGTGGTGGCCCTGCTGGCCTCCTGGCTGCCGGCCAGGCGGGCGGCGAAGGTGGACCCGGTCACGGCCCTCAAAGCTGAGTAGACAACTCTGAAGATCGGGTTCGCGTCTCCCGGGACTCTCTTCCCATATTGGGCAGGAAGACATTGAGGAACGATCCTCTGCCGCCGCAGCGGCAGTGAGTCGACCGTCACCCAGCATGCACCTGCATCGGGATCCCGATATGCCGGAAGAACGTTCGAGCCCCAATACCCGCTATCTCGTGCCGGCGCCGGTCAGGTGGTTTTTCGTTCTGCTCTCCCGCATCTGGCCCGCTCAGGCGGCCCGGATCGGAGCCCGCCTGTTCTGTACCCCGATGCGGGGAGTCGTCAAACCGGCAGAGGAACCGGTCATGGCCGCCGCCGAACACTTTACGGTCGATGTCGCCGGCGAGCGGCTGGCGGGTTATGCGTGGGGTGAGGGCCCGACGGTCCTGCTCGTGCACGGCTGGGGCAGCCGGGCCAGCCGGCTCACGCCCCTGGTCGAGCCTCTGAATGAGGCCGGGTTCAGGGCGGTGGCCTTCGACGCTCCGGCTCATGGTGATTCGGAGGG
>CAZNUA010000035.1:13834-28070 GCA_964576115.1 uncultured Gemmatimonadota bacterium | reverse complement strand
AGGCCGGGTTCAGGGCGGTGGCCTTCGACGCTCCGGCTCATGGTGATTCGGAGGGAAAGCGAACCACCGGCGTCTATTACGCCAGGGCCGTACGGGGGGTAGCCGAGCGGGTGGGCGAACTGCACGGGATCGTCACCCACTCGATGGGCGGTTGGGTCGCCTCGCTGGCCCTGCAGCAGGGCTTAAGGACTGAGCGGGCGGTCTTTATCGCCCCCCCGCACGACATGAAGTACTACTCCGACCAGTTCGCCCGGCACGCGGGTTTCACGATCGCTGTGCAGGAACGGGCCGAGCGTAACCTGGAGTCGGAGACAGGGGTGCCGTGGTCACACCTGGGACCCGACGATATCTATGGCGGGCACGATATTCCCCTGCTCGTAATCCATGACCGTGACGATCCGGTCTCGCCGGTCGAGCAGGGCCGGATGGTACATGAGGCCTGGGCTGGTTCGGAACTGTATCTGACCAGGGGACTGGGGCACCGCCGGATCGTGGCCGACCCGGCGGTCATTGCCCGGGTGGTGGAGTTCATCACAGGCGGTTGATACGTCCAGAGAACAGTCGGGTGATTGCGGGCGCTGGACAGGTGACCTGTCGCCTATCGCTACAGCACCAGCGCGTACCCCAGTTTGAAGAAGAAGGTGCGGTCGGTACGGGTGAGATCGAGCTGGGGGAGGCCGCCACCGAATTCCCGGCCCAGATGGTTGTCGCTGTACCCCAGGTAGAGCACCGTCTGGGGATTCACGGTATAGGAGAAGAGGAACTGGGTGAAGAGGTTCCGGTCGGTCGGGGACACCTCGAAGAGATAGGCCTCGGGATTGCGGTCGAGGTGGTTGTACTGCACGATCCCCCGCACGAATGTGCGCACGCTGAAATGGTAGAAAAGACGCACTTCGGAGAGGTTGGCGGTAAAGAGCCGACCGGATGCGACGTCGAGCCGTTGACAGGTATGGTTGAAGGTGAACATGAGATGGCGACCGAGGCTGACCGTGATCGCCGGAGCCAGAATGAGCTGGTCGGCTCGGCGGGCATTGGCGAGATCCACGGTGGTGCCGGCAGTGCCGATGAAGGCCAGGATCAGGTCGCCGGAGGGCCGGATCTCGGAGTCGAGCTGTACCTGGGTGAGATCGTAAGTCCTCCCCGCATAGTACTCACGTGCCGGTCCGGCGGTGAGGAAGATGTGTGACTGCAGCGGTCCGAAGTACTGGAGGACGGCGCTGGTGTTGGACAGGGATAGCCGCCCGTCGCGGTTTTCGACATGGGTCGCGCCCAGACCGAAGTTCAGGTTGGTGAACCAGTGGCCGGAGCCCCCCCAGAGACGGTGAAATAGATTGCCTCTCAACAGGCGGTAATCCACCTGGGGAATGAAACCGGTATCAGCCCGAAAGCCGCTTCCCAGCTCCTGGTAGGCGAACCCGGCCGCCCATGAATTACTCATATGTTGAAGGTTGGCGAAGATCGCGCCGGCGTCGAAGGGATCGGCAGGCTGGCCCCAGGCAGTCGCCCGGTCATCGGGGTAGTCGGTCCATGAGTGCAGGGCCTGCAACGAGAGATTGGTGGTGGGGTGCAGGCGCAGAAAAGCATCGGCGCCAGCCACCCGGTTGCTGTAGCCGGTTCCGTCACGCCCGGTATAGAGGAAGCCGAGAGTAGAGCTGCTGCCGACATCATAGCGGTGGCGCAACACCGCGGTCGTGACGTCCTGTTCGACCAGATCGGAGGTGGAACCCTGGTTGGTCGGGAAGATCAGGCTCATGACGCGGTCGCGGGTGGCAAAGAGGCCGAGGGCGTGGCGCCCCTCCTTGCCGCTGAGCTTCAATCCTGCAGTGGGATCGATGACGGTGCGGGTGTAGATCACGTTCAGGGGAGTGGTGAAAAAATCAATCCCTTCCATGAAGAAAGGACGACGCTCGGGGAAGTAGAGGGCGAAGCGGTTGTTCACTGCCAGCTGGGCGATGTCGGCCTCGACCTGTGAAAAATCGGGATTGAGAGTACCGTTGAAGATGAGATTGGGTGTAATGCCCCATTTGGCGGTCAGGCCGATTTCCGTTTCCGCCTCACCAACGACGAGATCGGTATCCCGGGGATCGGCGGAGAGCCCTCCCGGCGTCACGGCGTCGGTACGCACAGCTGTCAAGGTGGGATCGAATTCGAGGTTGCGCCCCGGTGAGATCCCCTGCAGCCCCGTGATCCGATCAGTCTGGTCCAGGAGCGAGTTCCGGTTCCGATCGGTGGGGTGGGTGCGCATGCGGTGCCGTACATTGCGCGGCCACGACCGGAAAGCCGAGAAGCCCCAGGTCTGGACGTCGTCGGTGCGGGGGAAGCGGAGCGAGGAAAAGGGTACGGCGATCTCGACGGTGTACCCCTGATCGGTTATTCGGCATTCGGCATTCCAGATGGTATCCCATGAGAAGTCCTCGAAGAATTCCATGTCGCTCCAGGCGGCATCCATCTGCACGCCCAGGGGATTGACCCGGAACTGGAAGGCCCGCCGGGTATCATTGAAGGTATCGATCATGAATCCCACATGATCGTCTGCAAAGCCCGTGTCGCGTTCGAGCAGGTGCGCCCGGATGAGCGAGGGATCGGGATCGCGGGCATCGAAGCTGATGTAGAAGAATCGCTCGTCGTAGGTCACCCGGACATCGGTCTCGACCGGTGCGGGTTCGTTATCGGCAGGTATCCACTCGTAGGCGATGTCGATGACTGAGGCCTCGCGCCAGGCCCGCTCGTCCAGAACGCCGTCCACATTGATGGGGGAGGATGTTCGCTTGATTGGGTAGACCTGCCGCGGCGCTGCCTCTGAGCCGGCCGATCGCTCTCCCTGAGTCTGGGCGTCGGCGTTCGGGAACCCGCCGAGGCAGACGGAAACGACGAGGCAGGCGGATACGATGAGGCCGGCGGACACAACAAAGGGAGATCGGTGAGAGGTTTCGGAATACGGGCGAGTCGACATTCGAGCAGTACCATGAGGCATACACGAATCTCCTGAGTACTATCGGATCGCGGAGTGAGGGCTATGGAATCTCCAGACAGAAAAACGGATATCGGTGCCGGGTGGTTGCCTTAATTTTCGAACTGTACGCAGGGTGTTCCAGACAGACCTCCCAGTGCTGTGAAGGGACGGTTCAGCTGACACGCCTGACGGAGACGATCGGTACCGGCTGATCCAGATATTGCGACTCTCCGCCCAGGGCCTGGATCTCCCGTACGACCTCCATGCCGCGCACAACCCGGCCGAAAGCCGCGAAACCCTGCCCGTCGGGATTGCGCCGGCCTCCGAAATCGAGTTCGGGCTGATCGTTGATGCAGATGAAAAACTCCGATGAGGCCGTGCCGGGAGCGTCGCGGGCCATCGAGATGGTTCCGTCCAGGTGACGCAGACCGGTCGTTTCGGTCGTCTCGTGCTCGATCACCGGCAGCCGTTCGGCCCGGGGGCGCCGCGGGGCGCCCCCCTGAATGACCTCGATCTTCACCTCGTTGTTCGGCTGGTTGTCGAGCCGGACCACACGGTAGAAGCTGCCGCCGTCGAAGCTTTCCGCATCGACATAGCGCAGAAAGTTGGCGGCCGTGATCGGGGCTTCGTCCAGATACACTTCGACCTCGATCTTGCCCCGGGAGGTATCGATGACGACCCGGGGATTGCGCTCCCCGCAGCCTCCGAGAAGGAGCAGAACGGCTGCCAGGACCATCGAACCGGCCAGCCCTGTCAGGGAACCGGCGGCGAGGCGAAGGGTCATCGGCCGCCCCGGCCCCCCGATCGTCCGCCCGATTCGTACCGGCTCATCTCGCGTTCCTTTTCCAGAAAGGTGATCCCCTCGGTCATCCACCGCGGCGCCTCGACCCCCTTCAAGTAGTGGTCGAAGAAAGCCCGCATCCGCGTCTGGAAATCGATCTGGTTGCCCAGGCGACGCAGGCCGTGGCCCTCGCCGGGATAGTCGAGGAAGATGATCGGCTTGCCGAGGAAGCGGCAGGCGTTGTAGAGCTCGACCCCCATCAGCCGTTCCACGGTCGGATCGGCCCCGCCGTGCAGGTAGAGCAGGGGGGTATCCATGTTCTGCACCTGCGTGATCGGCGATTCGCGCTCATACAGCTCGTAGTCGTCGTAAGGGCTGACCCCGTAGCGACCCTGGCCGTGGATATCGTAGGAGTGGTTGTTCTGCCCCGAGCCGGTGAAGAGGATGTTGAACTCGAAGATCAGGTCGATCGGAGCCGCCCCGGCGGTGATGGCCGCAAAAGCCTCGGAACGGGTGGAGATGAAGGTGGCTCCCCCGCCCGAATAACTGTGCCCGTGCAGGCCGATGTGCTCCGGATCGGCATACCCCATCTCGACCACCTTGCGGACCGCCGCTTCGACGCATTCGAGCATGTCGGAGTGCGAAGAGCCGCCGCGGAAGTGCACGTCGGGCTGCATGACCAGGTAGCCGTTGGAACAGTACCCGGCCAGCTGGGGCCCCGAGCGGTACACCGGCCGCTGGTAACGGTGCAGGTTCTGCGAATACTTCTCGTAGAAATTGACCAGCATCGGCAGACGCTGACCTTCCTGGTACGTATCGGGGATGCCCATCCAGCCCTGCAGGCGCACGCCGTCCGAGTTGGTGTAGTCGAAGAGGATCGAGTGTCCCCAGACGTACTCGGCCTGCTGGGGATTGGCGTCGGTCAGCCGGACCGGATTCGCGAAGGTACCGTCGCTCAGCCAGTAGTCGGGGAAGTCGCGGAAGGTCTCGCGGGTCCAGAGCCAGACATCGGCCTCTTCGGCTTTCATCGGCCGGCCGAAGCGGCAGTCGTCGTAGACCAGCTCGGTCACCGAACCGCGGTTCAGGGCGAAGAGACCCGATTGCTTGGTCCACTGTCCGTAGGCGGTCAGCATGACGGGTTCGGAGAGATCGATGAAGCGCTCCTCGTAATCGGTGCGCAGGTAGCGCAGGACGATCTCGCGCTCGTCTCCAACACCGCCGGTCAGACAGGTGGCCGGGCGACCGCTGAGGGGCTGCAGCCAGAGGTCGTAGCGGTGCTCGATGATCACGTTGCGACCGTCGGCGGTCCAGCCGGTCACCCCGTAGGGGGGGCGTTCGCCAATATAATCCCATTCCATATCGCTGAAATCGACCGGCGCGCTCGCCGTCAGATTGACCTTCTCGCCCGAATCGAGCACGTAATCCCAGATCTGACCGTCGAGCCAGAAAAGGTAGTGCTCGGAATCGGGGCTCAGTCCCAGGGTCTGCTTGTGCCCTTCGAGGAAGAGAGTGCGTTCGCCGGTGTCGATGTCGACCCGGTAGTAGTCGGCCTGGCGTTCCTTCCAGTCCGAGATATAGGCCCGGTCGTTCTGACCGATACCCCAGCGGCCGTCGCGGGTGATCTGGATGGTGCGCATCTCGTCATCGGTCAGCTGCAGAAAACGCAGGCCGCCTGACTCCAGGTGCAGCACGGCGCGATGCGTGCGATTGCGATCCCGGCCGGCCTGGACCTGCTGGGCCGACTGGATCTGTTCGTCCTGCCAGTGCCAGATGTTCACATCGGCCACCAGTTCGGCCGGCTTCTTCTCCTTCTCGACCTCGGCGCGTTGCTCCTTGACGGCGAAGAAGACCCGGTCGAGCCCCGTGGTCCACTCCAGTCCGGCCAGCTCGCTGATGACCATTCCTTCGGGGAACTCGCCTCCGCCTCCCGAGGGATCGTACGTGAAGGACGCCATGCGCCGTGAGCCGAGGCCGGTCCAGGCCAGCAGGGCGTTTTCTTTCTGCTCCTGCCCCTCGACCTCGTGGCCGCGCAGAACCGCCAGCGCCAAACCCTCCTCATCCCATGTCAGGCGGGCATACTCCTCCTTGGCATTGTCGAGGGCCCGCCGGGTGCCGTCGGCCAGATCGATCAGGTAGACCCCGTTGCCGTTGTCGTCGGCCGCGTCGACGGTATAGGCCAGGTGCGTGCCGGGATCGTTGAAAGCATAATCGGCCACGCTCCCGATAAGTTCTTCATACCCATCCCGCAGATGGCGCATGATCAGATCGGTGCCCTCGAAATCGCGGTTGCCCTCCGGGGCCCGCTTGCGTACGACGAAGTGGCTAGAGGTTTCCGAGAACGCGAAGGAGGTGGCGTTCTCCCAGGTCAGAGTGTCGCCGCTCGCCAGGTTGAGCAGACGTACCTTCTGCGGTACTCGATCGTTTTGTTCGCGCAGCTTTTCGGCTTCGACGTACGGGACGGTCAGCAGACAAGCCAGCCAGCGGGAGTCGTTCGAGATGACCGGCCGCGAGGCCAGGGGAATCGTGTAGGCGCCGGTACCGCCGGGCTGCTCCACGTACAGGGTGTCATCGGCCCGGTGGGGGGAATAAGCATACGTGATCCACTGCCCGTCGGGAGAGATCGCGACCGAGGTGATCGACCGCCAGCGGGCGTAATCCTCGATCGAGAGCGGTTTCAGTTCCTCCTGGGCGTTCAGGGGAGTGGTCGCGAGCGCGGCGGTGGAGAGGAGCAGAACCGCCAGCAGGCATCCTCGCAGGGCGATAGGGTAACGTCGCATGATCATCCTCACCTTCTGGTGTACTCACTCAGGCATACTCGATACGGGCCGGAATGCGTTCCGGCCGTCACTTTTTCTTTTCCGGTTTGTCGATGAAGCGGCGGCCCGAAATCATCCATTCCGGGGCCGGAGCATCCTTGAGATGATGGTCAAGGAATGCGCGAGCTCTTCTCTGGAAGTCCAACTGGTTTTCGTGCTTGCGTAAGCCATGTCCGGCCCCGGGGTAGGACAGCAGGATGACCGGCTTGTCGTTGAAACGCAGGGCGTTGTAGAACTCGACCGCCTGAAGCCACTCCACCGAACCATCGGCGGTGCCGTGCAGGATCAGCAGAGGGGTGTTCATGTCGCGGGCGTGGTAGACCGCCGACTGCTCGATGTAGAGATCGAGATCGTCGAAGATGTTGGCCCCGAACCGCCCCTGCCCGTAGATGTCGTAGCGGTGCTGGTTGGTACCGGCGCTCTTCCAGAGCTGATTGAAGTCCGAGACCAGGTTGGTGGCTCCGGCACCGTAGACGATGGCCCGGAACATGGTCGAATGGGTGGCGATGTAGGCCGACCCCTGGCCGCTGAAACTGTGGCCGTGGACCGCGATCCGGTCCGGGTCGGCGTAGCCCATCTCGATCACCCGGCGTAACGCAGCCTCGACGCACTCCATCATGTCACTGTGCGTGGTGCGGGTGCGGAAGTGCACATCGGGCTGCATGATGAGGTACCCGTTGCTCAGATAGCCCCCCAGATTGGGCGAGCCGCGGTAGCCGGGAGTCTGGAAACGATGCAGGTTCTGCGAGTTCTTCTCGTAGTAATTGACCAGCATCGGCAGCCGCTCGCCCTCGCGCCGGGTTTCGGGTACTCCGAGCCAGCCCTGCAGGCGCACTCCGTCCGCGTTGGTGTACTCGAACAGGATCGAGTGTCCCCAGGTGTACTCGGCCAGCTGCGGATTGGCGTCGGTCAGCCGGACCGGATCATCGAAATCGCCGCCGCTGACGTGGTAATCGGGAAACCGCTCGAAGGTCTCGATGGTGTAGAGGAAGCGGTCGGCCTCGGCGGCCTTGCGGGCCCGCCCGAAGCGGCAGTCGTCGAAGATGAGCTGCTGCAGGCGGCCGCGTCGCAGACGGTAGAAACCGGCCTTCTTGGTCCACTGCCCGTATGCGGTCAGCAGGATCGGTTCCGACAGGTCGACGAACCGCTCCTCGGGATCGGTCTGCAGGTACCGGAACTGGATCTCCTGTTCGGCTCCGGTCCCGCCGGTCAGACAGCTGGCCGGACTGCCGTCCAGAGGCTGCAGCCAGAGATCGTAGCGGTGAGCCAGAATGATCGCCTCGCCCCCTTCGACCCACTGGAGTCCGCGGTAGGGCGGGACTATGCCGGGATGGTCGTAGGTTTCGTCGACGAAACTCACCGGCGCGCCGGCGGTCAGGTTGAGGGTCTCTCCGGTGGCGATGACGTAATCCCAGACGTGACCGTCCTTCCAGTAGAGGAAGTGCTGTGAGTCGGGAGAGAGCCCCAGGGTGCGGCCCTGACCGCGGAACATCAGGGTTCGCTCGCCGGTATCGATGTCGACCCGGTAGTAATCGGCCCGGCTTTCCTCCCAGTCTGAGATGTAGGGGGTCGGATCGGAACCGATCCCCCAGCGGCCGTCGCGGGTGAGGTTGATGTCCCGCATCTCGTCGTCGGTCAGCCGGAAGAAGCTCCGGGCCTCGAGATTGAAGACCGCCCGCCAGGTGCGGTTGCGGTCGCGGGTGGCCCGGATCATCTGGACCGACTGGATCTGTTCGTCGGCCCAGTGCCAGATATCCACGTCGGCGATGGGGTCTTCATCCTCGTCTTCTTCAGCTTTATCCTCACCCTCGTCAGCCTCCCCTTCGTCCTCATCGTCGGCATCGGGGTCGCGTTCCTGTTCTTTGAGTCCGAAGAAGACCCGGGTGGCGTCGGCGTTGAAGGTGATCGTCCCCTTTTCGCTGATCACCAGACCCTCGGGCCATCCATCGCGGTCGGCAGGGTCGAGTTCGTGACGGACGGGAGGGTCGGATCCATCGAGTCCTGTAAAGGCCAGGAGCACGTTCTCTTTTTCCTCAAAGCCCTTCTTCTCCTTGCCGCCGAGTACGGCCAGGGCGGTCCCGTCTTCGTCCCACGTCATCCGGGCATACTCGCGGCGGGCGTTGTCCAGAGCCAGGCGCCGGCCGCTTTCGAGCCTCATCAGGTAGAGACCGTTGCCGTCGGAATCGGCGGCGTCCACCGTCCAGGCCAGCAGGCTGCCGCCGTCGTTGAATTCGAAATCGGAGACACCGCCGATGAGTTCCTCCCAGCCCTCGTTCAGGTGATAGAGAATCAAATCGGTGCCGTCGTGCTCGGCTCCCCGGTCGCTCTTGCGGGTGCGTACCGCGAAGTGACTCGAACTCTCGGAGAAAGCGAAGCTGGCGGTGTTGTCCCAGACCAGGGTGTCACCGGTCGCCAGGTTGAGCAGATAGGCGGTCTGAGGGACCGGTTTCTTTTCTTCCTCGAGCTTTTCTTTCTGCTTCCACGGTACGGTCTGCATGCAGACCAGCCAGGCACCGTTATCGGAGAAGGCGGCTCCCGACGCCCGAGGGATCAGGTAGGTGTACTCCGCCTCGCTCCCGAGATCCCGAACGTAGAGAGTATCGTCGGCTTCCCGTTTGCTGTACGCCCAGGCGAACCAGCGTCCGTCATCGGAAAGGGCGACCGAAGTGATCGAGCGCCACCGGCCGTAATCGTCGATCGGCAGGGGACGCTTGCCATTCGATTCCTGGGCGGTTGTGCCGGCCAGGGGCAGAACGAGTGCGATGAGGATCGTGAGGGAGGTCAGAACCCGAATCTGTCTCATGGAGAAACTCCTGGCGGAAAGGGAGACTCCTGTCGGTGCCAACAGAGGCTGCGTGTGCCGGTGAGTGTACTGCGCTTCAAGTCTCTGTACCAACAGTTGAGAATCCCCTTCATCGAACGTCACGTGTAACGGGAAGCAATGCTCTTGCACCACAGCAGCGGGCTGCATAGGCTGGGAGCGATTTGTCGTTGCCTCATCGAATCAGGAGCCGGACCGGAGTGGCACGAGCTTCAGGCACCGTTCTCTATACCGTCCTCGATATGGGGCTGGGGCATGCCAGCCGGAGTCTGCCCCTGATACGGGAATTCGACCGCCGGGGCTGGGAAACCGTGATCGGCTCTTCGGGCCGGGCACTGCTGTTTCTGCGGCGCGAGATCGCCCATGCCCGCTTCGTCCAACTGCCCGGCTACGACCTGGAGTACACTGCGCGGGGAGCCGATCCGCTGCGCCTCCTGGGCGCCACTCCCCGTCTTCTGGGGGTGGTGAACCGGACCCGGCGGATCGTCGAGGAAATCACCCGCGAGGAGGACGCCGACCTGGTCGTCAGCGATCACCGCTACGGCGGGTACTCCGACTCGGTCCCCTCGGTTTTTCTCTCCCACCAGATCAGGCTGCTGACCCCGCCGGCCCTGCGTCCCACCGAAGCCCTCGGGGCCGGCGTGCACCGTTTCGTGCACAGCCGCTTCCGGCACGTCCTCGTGCCTGACGAAGCCCATGGTGCCGAAGGCCTGCTCTCCGGCCGTCTCTCCCGCGTCCGGAACACAGGCAGCCGTTACATCTTTTCCGGAATCCTCTCGAGCGTGAACCGTCGTGAAGGCGTCGAGCGCGATATCGACGTCCTCTTCTCCATCTCGGGGCCCGAACCGCAGCGCTCGATCCTCGAGGTCAAGCTTCGGGCCCGGCTCGACCAGGTGCCCGGCCGCAAAGTAATGGTGCTCGGGCGCCCCGAAAGCCGCCGGGTGGAGACACCGGCCGACGATCTGACCATCTACGCCCACCCCGACCGACAGGAAATGGAAGACCTCATGAACCGGGCCCGGCTGATCGTCAGTCGACCGGGGTATTCGACCCTCATGGAACTGGCCGAACTGGGCACCCCGGCGCTGCTTATTCCAACTCCCGGGCAGACCGAGCAGCTCTATCTGGCGGCCCGGATGCGCCGCATGGGTTGGCTGCACGCGGTTGAACAGGATGCCATCGATCTGCCGGGCGACCTCGAACGGGCTGCAGCCCTGCCCGGTATCCCCGGCGATTTTTCGACCGCCCGGACCGTCGAGCGGATCTTCACGCTCTTCGAACAGACGCTCTGACGCTCTTCTCAGATCGATCTCTCGAGAATGTGGATACGTATGCCGGTGGATGTGGTATACTCCCGGCTGCCTGTTCGAGTTGTTCCAGTTCAGTTCAGGCGGAGGAGACGTGTCATGCCGGGTGTCATCGAAACCCAGCTGGATCGTGAGCGAGACATCACCATCTTCACCGTCCAGGGCGACTTCACCGCTCAACAGGCCAGTGAGGTGATCGCCGTTTTCTATGATGGCGAGCCGACCACCCATGTGCTCTGGGATTTTTCTGATGCGACGTTCGGGAACATCTCAGCCGGTGTTCCCCAGCAGATCGCCGGGGTTGCCCAGCAGCACACCGACATGAGCCGGCCGGGGGGAAAGACCGCCCTGGTCTTCACGACCGATATCGGCTTCGGTCTGGGGCGGATGTTCGGAACGTTCCGGGAATTGCAGGGTGCAGCCACCCAGTACCGGACTTTCCGTTCCCGGGATGATGCCGAGCGCTGGCTGGGTGCCGATCTGGTCGAGTGAACGGATCGCCGGATCGTGATTCTCGTTTCACGCGGGTCCTGAGTCGCTCTATCCTGTGCCCAACAACCTCCGGGTGTCTGCCCACGTACAACCGGATGCCGGGCCTGTTCTCATTCGGAGTTCGGAGCTCCTCAGACCGTATTCGAGGGAGCGATTACCTCATCTGTCGGGAAAGGAACACCGACCATGCCAGAGGGAAGTCGACGCAAGTCCTGGGCCGAACCATACAAGATCAAGGTTGTCGAACCGGTCCGTATGACCACCCGCGAGGAGCGCCTGGCGGCCCTCGATGAAGCCGGCTGGAACACATTTCTGCTGAACAGCCGTGATGTGTACATCGATCTGCTCACCGACAGCGGCACAAGTGCCATGTCGGACAACCAGTGGGCGGGGATGATGCTGGGTGATGAAGCCTACGCCGGCAGCGTCAATTTCTACCATCTCTGCGAGGCGGTCGAAGAGATCTACGGGTATCCCCACGTCGTCCCCACCCATCAGGGTCGGGCGGCCGAGCATATGATCAGCCAGATCATGATCTCCGAGGGGGATCACATCCCGGGGAACATGTACTTCACCACTACCAAACTGCACCAGGAACTGGCCGGGGGCACCTTCGTGGACGTGATCATCGACGAAGCCCACGAACCGGCCGTCGAACACCCCTTCAAGGCCAACGTCGATCTGGACAAGCTCAAAGCCCTGGTCGATCGGGTCGGAGCCGAACGGATTCCCTATTTCTGTCTGGCCACACCGGTCAACATGGCCGGCGGGCAGCCGGTGAGCATGGCCAACCTGAAGGAACTGCACGAGTACTGCTCGGAGCAGGGCATTCCAATCTATCTGGACAAGACCCGGGTGGCCGAGGGGGCCTATTTCATCCAGCAGCGCGAGGAGGGTTACCGCGACAAGAGTATCGCCGAGATCGTCAAGGAGTTCTGCTCCTATACAGAAGGGGCCTGGATGAGTTCGAAGAAGGACCACCTGGTCAACATCGGCGGCTATCTGGCTCTGCGCGATCCCGACATCTTTGAGAAAGCCCGCAATATGGTTGTGGTCTATGAGGGTCTGCACACCTACGGAGGCATGGCCGGCCGCGACATGGAAGCCCTGGCCCGCGGCATCTACGAGTCGGTCGGTGAGGATCACATCCGCGCCCGGGTCGAGCAGGTCATCTACCTGGGCGAGAAGATCGCTTCCGAAGGCGTACCGATCGTCAAGCCGGTGGGCGGTCATGCCGTCTTCCTCGATGCGAAGAGTTTCCTGCCGCACCTGTCCCAGGATGACTTCCCGGCCCAGCGTCTGGCAGCCGAGGTGTTCCTGGAGGGCGGGGTGCGCAGCATGGAGCGGGGGATCGTCTCGGCCGGGCGCAACAAGGAGACCGGCGATCACAACCGGCCCAATCTGGAACTGGTACGGCTGACCATCCCGCGCCGCGTCTACACCCGCTCGCACATGGATGTCACGGCCGAAACGGTCTGGGAGGTCTGGGACCGGCACGAGGAGATCACCGGTCTGGAGATGGTCCACGAACCGGAATACCTGCGCTTCTTCCAGGCCCGCTTCGAGCCGAAGTAAGGAAGCGCGCGGTCACCGGCCGCGAAGTATCCAGCAACAGGACAGCCACCAATCATTCCCGGGGGCGGCATCCAGCCGCCCCGTTTGTATCGCCTGTCTGAATATCCAGAACAAGGATTTCCCCTGCCTGCTGGATAGCGCGCATGGATTGTGGAACAGGCGGTGTCTATATTAAGAATTTGCGCACATACTAAACATTAAGAGGGCAGGTGAGGAAGATGACAGGGAAGCAGACAACGACATTGAGATCGGTCGCCGTGATGGGGCTCATTACTCTGGGACTCGGGCTGAGTGGCTGTCGCGATGCGACCGGCCCCTCGATCCAGACGGATCCGGCCGCCGAAGTTTCGACGGTAGCGGGTGTCGCGCTCGATCAGACGGTCATAGACATGATGACCGAAGCCATCGTCGATGAATACAAGGCGGAGATGACGTACCGTCGGATCCTGTCCGACTTCGGTCAGGTCCGACCTTTCACGATGATCGTGAACGCAGAGGTGAAGCACAGCCAGGCGCTGGCGACCCTGTTCGAGCGGTACGGGCTGGAAGTGCCCGAGAACTCCTTCACGATCGAGGGGATGCCCGCTTTTGCCTCGCTCACCGAGGCCTGCCGGGCGGCGGCTCAGGCTGAAATCGACAATGTGGCTATCTACGAGAAGTTCTTCTCGCACGAGTTGCCCGAAGATGTGCGGCTCGTTTTCGAGAACCTGAGCTGGGCCTCGCAGTACCGCCACTTGCCGGCCTTCCAGCGTTGCAGCGGAGGCTGAGCGGGGCTCTGAAGAGTGCGCAAATCCCCCCCACCGGAATCGTTCCGGTGCGACGAAACGGCCTCGGAAACGGGGCCGTTTCCCTTTTCCGGACACCGATTACCGATACGGTCCGTATAGAGGTGCAGATCTGAATCGCGCTCCAGGGGAGAATCCAATGCCGAGATATGTCACACTTGCTGTTGCGGTGATGGTGTTGCTCGCGTTCCCATCATCTCCGTCGGCGGTTCTGCAACAGGAGGAGGGAGAGAGCGCACCGCGCCTGCTGCTGCAGACGGGCGGATCGGGGAGCGATGTTCTCCGGGCCGCGATCCGTGATGCCAGCCGGCGTCTGCTGCTGATCGGTGAGACGTCCTCCCCCGATTGGCCCTCGGGGACCGATCCCGCGGGCGGCACCGATCTCTTCATCCTCCGGCTGAATCCCGATCTCGACGCCCCGGAAGCTGTTTTCCGCCTGGGAGGCCGGAGTTCGGACCGGGTCGTCCGGGCCCTTTTGACTCCCGCCGGCGATCTGCTCGTGGCCGGGGTGACCGATTCTCCCGATTTCCCCGCCGGGGACGCGGTTCGCCGCCACGGGCCCGGCGGGGGGCGCGATCTGTTCCTGCTCCTGCTGGACGATGATCGGATGAGCCTGAAGGCCGGCGTGCGGCTCGGAGGTGGGCAGGACGACCAGCCGTTCGGCCTGCTGCAGACCGCCGGAGGAGCAATCTATGTCGGCGGAACC
>CAZNUA010000035.1:0-13734 GCA_964576115.1 uncultured Gemmatimonadota bacterium | reverse complement strand
CCAGCCGTTCGGCCTGCTGCAGACCGCCGGAGGAGCAATCTATGTCGGCGGAACCACGCGATCGGCGGATTATCCCGTCACGGACGGGGTGTTCGACATGAACTTCTCGTCGGGCCGTTTCGACGGCGATTACCACGGCAATCTGTTTGTTTCCTGCTTCTCCCCCGACCTGGCCGAACTCGAAGCCTCGACCTTTCTGGGCGGGACCGGAGGCGAGATCGGGGGCGATCTGGCTCCCGGCCCCGACGGTTCGGTCTACGTGGCCGGATCGACCCGCTCGCTCGATTTCCCGGTCACCTCGGGAGTCTGGGATACCGGCTTCAATTCCGATCCGGCCTCGATCGCCGGGGATGTCGTCGTCGCCCGCCTCGCGCCCAGGCTGGACGCGATCATCGCAGCCACCTATGTCGGAGGATCCGGCATCGACTGGGCGTACCGGATCGCTGCCGATCCTGCCGGCGGGGTGGTGCTCACCGGTCATGTCGGCCGGGGCTGGCCGGTCACCGCGGGAGCGGTGCAGGGCGAGTGCGCCGACACCGGGCGCGGCTTTGCCAGTGACGCGTACCTGACCCGGCTCGATTCCGATCTGACCCGGGTGACGGCCTCGACCCTGCTCGGCGGACCGGGCGAGGATATCGGCGAGTTCGTGCTGCCGGACGGGCAGGGGGGTTTCTGGGTAACCGGGGTGACGCGCTCAGCGGGTTTTCCGACCACACCCGGGACACTGCAGGAGCGGTTCGCTCCCGGGCAGGAAGCGTATACCGGCGATTACTTCATCAGCCGGCTCGATGCTCACATGAGCATCCTCGAGCGGTCAACCCTGCTGGGGAGCAGGGGAAATGAGAATCCATTCTGCCTGCTGATTCCCGAAACGGAAGGGAGCGTTCTCGTCGCCGGAACGACAGGTTCACCCGATCTGGCCGGCCGGTTCGGAACGGCCGCACCGGTCGGAGCGCGGCTCGCCGGCCAGAGGGATATCTTCCTCGTCCGGCTCGACCGCGACCTGTCGGCGGCCCCCGGGCGTTGAAGAAACCGGCCGGTTACCGGCCTCGGTTGCCGGCCGGAGATGATTATCCCGGCCGGCACGAGCTTTCTGGAAGGGTGGTGATCAACCCTCACTCACCAGGCGGAGGATCGCCTGCGCCACGTCCATCGCGACGGGCATGTCGTAGTTCGAGAGCACGATGATCTCATAGCCGTTCTGCAGGTCCAGTGTCAGGGCGGTGTTCACGCCCGCGGCGCCGCCGGCAAACCCCAGAACCGACCGCGAGACGTCGGGATCGAAGCCCCGGTAGAACAGGTTGGTGAATTCCGCATTCAGCAGACGATGGGTGCGCAGGGCCTCGGCGAAAGCCAGCATATCGGGCGCGCTGGAGTACCCGCCGCCGGCCGGGGTTCCGGTGGTGGCGATATAGTAGATATTGCTCCACCGGTACCCGGTCCCGTCGGGATCGTGGGGGTTCTGGTTCGTATATCCGGTGGCGATGTTCTCACCCGGGGCGTCACGGGCGCCCCAGGGATCGGAATCGGTCATCCCGGCCGGCGCGAACACGTGCTCGCGGATGTACGAGAAATAATCCTGACCGGTGACGGCCTCGATGATGGCGCCCAGAACCTGGAAACTGGTATTGCTGTGGATCTGCTGAGTTCCCGGTTCGAACTCAAGCGGCATGTCTTTGATGAAAGCGATGTAATCGGCTACCGTACGAAAGTCCGTCCGGTTGGCCTGATAGGTCTCATTATCCCAGTAATCACCCCACCCCGAGCGCATCTGCAGCAGGTGTCGGATGGTCACTTTTTCCGCCGCTTCGGGGGCGAATCCGGACAGGTGCTGCCCGATCGCATCATCGAATCCGAGGCGCCCCTGCTGGGCCAGCTGGCCGATGGCGACACTGGTGAACAGCTTGTTCAGGGAACCCAGGTTGAATTTCGTATCCATCCGGTTTCTCACCGCGTGGGTTTTGTCGGCCAGTCCGTAGGCATTCTGGAAGAGGATCTCGCCGTTTCGGGCCACCAGGACCGTGCCGGAGAATTCGTCTGCGGCTGTCTGTTCGGTCAGCCACCGGTCGAGTTCAGCCCAGCTCGATATATCTCTTTCTGCCACATCACCCGATGGGGACGATGCGGGAGCCGCCACCGGCTGGACCAGCAGGCCCACGATACGATGGGGCGTTTCCGGTTCGATATGGAGCGTGATTCTCAGCCACTGGTCGCCGATCTCGGTCCGGATCAGAGCTCTGAGACTGGTTGCGGTGGTCTCTTCCGCCCGCTCGAACCCGATTGTACCCCGGTTGGAATGGATCGCTGTGAACATGCCGAGGTGCCGGGCCATCGGAAAGGCATCCCGAAAGGCGGGGGCGTAATGGTCGTGTATGAATTCTTCCGCTTGGGCGGCATCGGCGGCATTGATCACCTCGATCAACTGCTGCAGCCGATGTTCGGCCGGCGTATCCTGTCGTCCCTGGCCGCTGACCGGCGCCGGTATGGCAGGGATGATGGCAGCTGTCAGGACAACGATCCGGAACCACCTGCTCACAAACATGATCATAGATATCGCCTCATCTTTCCTGATTGTTCCTGTGTGCTTTCGAATCTCATATAATATTACGTAATATGTTCATTATTATGTTGTTATATGATAGTTAATATATGTTAGCTAACGTTAAGATATGTTAATCTCTGTTAAGAATCTGTTCCCGGTGCGTATACTACTATCATGACCTTGAGCAGACGGACCGTCATCCTGATTGTTGCCCTGCTTGTCACAGCCCTCGTCGGCCTGGGAATCATACAGGTATTGCTGTTGCGCCAGGCGGTAGCGCTGCGGTCGGAAGCTTTTACCAGGAACGTGAACGGCGCTCTCGTGAGTGTGGTCGAGAAGCTCGAAACCCGGGAAGCTCTCGGCCGGGCCCTCGAGCTGACAACCTCTCTGCCCGGTACCAGGGAAAATATCACCGGTATCCTCAGTCTGGTAGTGGACGACTCCGCCCGGCTTACGACGCGAAAGCTGATGTTCCGGAGTTCACCCGATGATCCGGAAGTGGTTCTGGAAGACAGCACCCTCGTGTATGTGTTGCCGACGCCACAACGGGTGCGGCTTCTGCATCTAGATGATGAGGGACTCGAACAACGCGTCCTGGTCGACGAACGCCAAAGCCCGGGAACGCACCGGATCCTGCTTTCTCAATTCGAGCTCGGTTCAGTCAGAGCAATGCGCCTGGAGTTCGAAACCGCAGCGTATGTCATTCTCCTCGGGGGTCTGCCCGACACCATAGAAACTCCCTGGCTACCCGTTGATCTGGACCGCCGGGTTCTGGTCGATCGTGTTCTGGAGGACTATTTCCGCCCCGGTCCGCAGTCCCTTCAGACCCGGCTCGAGTTCTCCGTTCTCGACTCGCTCGTGGCCGCCACGCTGAGCGAATACGGACTGCCGGCTGAATGTTCCTGGGGTGTCATCCACGGAGAGAGCGACAGCCTCCTGTACGCCCGACCGCGGGAAGCAGCCGAATCCCTGCGCCACTCACCGTACAGTACCCGTCTCTTTCCGCATGATCCCATCATCGGGTCCGAGAACCTCGTTTTTCACTTTCCCCATCGCCTCTTGATTCTGGCCCGGGAGGTGGGCCCCTTCGCCGTCGTCACACTGCTTTTTCTCCTGCTCATCGGCGGTTGCTTCACGGTCATATTCCGGGTTTACGGCATACAGCGTCGTTTTTCACAGCATCTGGTCGAGTTCGTCAACAACATGACCCATGAATTCAAAACCCCTCTGACCACCATATCCCTGGCCGGCGAGGCTCTCGCAGATGCCGGCGTCAGGGCCAGTGAAGAGCACAGCGAGAAGTACACCCGCATGATCAGGGATGAGAGCTCCCGGATGCGCCGGCAAGTCGAGAAAATCCTCGAAATAGCAGCTCTGGAACGAGGCGATTGCGAACTGAATCTGTCGACGGTGGACCTGCACGATCTCGTTCGTACCGCAGTAAAGCGTTTCTCCCTGCTGATCAAGCCGTCGGGGGGGACGATCAGTGCCGACCTGGAGGCTTCGGACCACATCATCTCAGCCGATCAGGTCCATCTCGAGAACGTGCTGGATAACCTGCTCGACAATGCTGTTACGTATGTGCGGGAGAGCCCGCAGATCAGGATCCGAACCACCAGTACGGCCCATACGATCACTCTCACTGTCCAGGATAACGGTATCGGCCTGACTCCGGAGCAGAGCCGGCAGGTGTTCGATTCCTTCTATCGCGTCAGCACCGGGGACGTCCACGATGTCAGGGGCTTCGGGCTGGGCTTGAGTTACGCGAAGCTTATGGTCGAGGCGCACGGCGGCACCATCAGAGTGCAGAGCGCCCCCGGACACGGTTCGACGTTCCGGATAACCCTGCCGACCCCTGCGGACGGGACTCACCGACCGGCACCCGATACGACCGGGGATTCGATCGCATGACGGCACCTCCGGCACATATCCTGCTGATCGAAGACGACCTCAATCTCGGGACCATCGTCGCGGAATCACTCGAGCTCCGGGGACTGCAGGTCACCCGATGCATGGACGGTGCCGAGGGGCATGCCGCCTTCCTGCGGGGTTCGTTTGACCTCTGCCTGATCGATGTCATGCTGCCGAAAAAAGACGGCTTCACCCTGGCCGGGGAGATCCGGGCCGTTGATGTGGATATACCGATCATCTTCCTGACCGCCAAGTCGATGCCGGAAAGCCGTATCCGGGGCTTCCGTATCGGTGGTGATGATTACCTGACCAAACCTTTCAGCATGGAAGAACTCATGCTCCGCATCGAGGCGGTCCTGAAGCGCAGCCGCCCCCGGCACGGGGCAGACCGAACGACCAGCTTCAACCTCGGCACCTATACTTTTGATTATCGCAGACGCGAACTGGAGCGTGAGGGGCAGGTCAGATCGCTTACCGGTACCGAAGCGGAACTGCTGTATCTGCTATGTCTGTATGAAGGCCGGACGCTCGAACGGAGCGTGGCTCTGAACCTGATCTGGGGGGAGGATACCGTCTTCAAGGCCCGTAGTATGGACGTCTTCATCTCCCGCCTGCGAAAGTACCTGAGTGAGGATCCCACCGTTGAGATCGTAACGCTGCATGGAAAGGGCTACCGTCTCCAGCAGAGCTGAATTCCCCGGTCTCAGAGCACATCCTTCTGGTTCTACATAGCCCGTCCGCTTGGTGTGGAGACTCCGGGCTGCTCCAGCTTGTCATGGAAGGAATTCCGGCTCGATCGGGATGTCGTTCTGGCGGCCGGTACGTTACTCCCGTTCGAGTGATAACCAGACCGTCTCTGTCTCGATCGTACGGGCAAACCGGGTGTCGCCGGCAAGCAGGTCGTGCCACTCCTGTTCGGTGTAGACGAGTATTTCAGCTGGAACCGGCAGTGCGGAAAGGTCCCAGTCAGCTGCGCGCCGCTCGAAGGGAGCGCCACTCCCGGAGACAATCGCCACCAGATCGAGATCGCTGCCTACGCCGGCGTCCCCCCGGGCATATGAACCGAAATACCCCAGCCGGATGAGCTGAGGATGCCGCTGCTGTGCCTCTGATGCCAGGCGGTCCAGATGCTGGAGAACGAATTCTCTCTCAGGCCATTTCAGAACGGACGAATTCAATGATCTCACCGGCATACCGTATCGCCTCGCCACTCTGGAGCTCGCCGTAGTGCTCGAAAGGAGCCCCTTCGGGATGACCGTTCGGATATCGCGTCGGCACGTAAAAGGAGTCGAGTACCCTGGCCTTGTCCACAAGCTCTTTATTATACGGAACCTGCAGTTCGCTCAGTAGCCGGGCCACAACGTGACCACAGGCTTCCTGACCCGTGAAAAGGTGTAAAGCCTTCAAGGCCTTCTCGGCCGCCTGGTGGGCAGCGAAGCAGGCCCATTCGTGCCGGTCGTCTTCGCGGGACGCCTCGGCCTGTTCCAGGTCACGCTCCGCCTGAGAGAACCAGTCACCCGCCCGGTTGGGCATGACCACCTCCTTGTGTTCTTCCTCATTCTCTCATTATCGGGGCCGAAGTCAAGCCGCCGGTGTTTCCCGTGCGCCGCAGATCCCTGCCGGGTAATCGCAACCTTCTTCAGCGCGGACGCAGCCGTTCTATGAAATCGGCCGAGATCCACCACACGTCGGGATCGCCGTTGCCCGGTCCGAGCGAGCGTTCCAGAATCTGCCGGTAGGTCAGGGGCTCGTCGCCTTCGGTGTCGAACAGGCTCGGCCGCGGGGTCATGAAGAAGAAGTACTCCCCGTCGGGACTCACGTACGGCGCCCACTCCCGGCCGTCGGCGGTATTGATCCGCTCCCCCATGTGGATCGGTCCGGTCCACTCATCCGATGCAGATCGGAAGCTGATGTAGTAATCGGTTCCCCCGGCCCCGCCCACGGCATCGGGCAGGGTCGCGGTGGGCACGATGATGAAGCTCTCGTCCGGGGATACAAAGGCGTTGTACTGAGCCGGACCGGGATTGACCTCGGCCGGCAGGCGTTCGGGCTCGGCCCAGGTCCCGTTCACCCGGCGCGAGCGGTAGATGTGGTTCTGGCGCTCAGCGGTCGTGCTGCGGGTGAAGTAGATGGTCCCGGTCCGGGTCAGGGTGGGGTAGAACTCGCCCTCGTCGGTGGTGTTCACCGGGGGACCGGCATTGACCGGCTCCCCCCAGCCGGTCGCGGTGCGTTCGGCATACCAGAGGTCGTAATCGCCGGGCTCGGCCGGTTCGCCCGGGGCGGGGCGGTCGGAGGCGAACCAGAGCCTTCGTCCGTCGGGAGCCAGATGCGGCTCGGCGTCGATATAGCGCGGATCGCCCGAGAAGGAGACCGTCGCGGGTCTTGTCCAGCGCCCGTCGACCTGAAAGGAGTGGATGATGAAGGTACCCCCCCGGCTGGGCAGGGTGACCGCCCAGACGATCTCGGAGCCGTCAGGGGCCATGGTCACGTCCCGGTCGGTGCACATGGTCGAGACGATACCGGGGGCGAACAGTTGCGGTTCGCTCCCGGGCGGGGTCTGGCCCAGATACGGGCCGGAGTCAGGCAGGTAGCGGTCAGCATCGCCGGCACAGGCGGCCAGCAGCAGGGCGCCGAAGCAGGTGGCGCCGATTCGCAGCATTCTCATCGGTGCCCTCCTTCCTCGTCCGACACTGCCTCGAAACCGGCCGGGCGCAGCTCATCGATGAATCCGGCGTCCATCCAGTAGATGCTCGGGTTGCCGTTTTCAGGAGTGCGGGCGCAGGTCATGATCTCATCGTACGTCGCCCGCGGCCCGCTCATCATCTGCTCGAGCGCAACCCGGGTCGCAGCGAAGAAGAGGTAGCGGCCGTCGGGTGAAAGAGAGGCCGAACTGGCCTGTCCGCCCGGCCAGTTCACCTTCTCGCCCGGGTTGACCGGCTCGCTCCAGGTGTTGTCCTCTCCCCGGAAACTGATCCAGTAATCGACGGCTCCGATCGAGCCCTCCCATGCCAGGCAGATGAGGATGAACCGCTCCTCGGGATCGATGAAGCAGTTGTAGGGCGAACCCTCGCGGTTCCAGTCGGCGTCGAGGGCCACGGGTTCGGCGAAGAAATCTCCCGCCGGTTCGGCCCGCATGGTGGTCGGTTTGCCTCCCGGCAGTGAGCTGGTGTAGTAGAGCACGCCCTCACGGGTCAGGCTGGGATAGTACTGGAAATCGTCGGTCGTGACCGGTGGGGGCAGCAGTTGCGGTTCGCTCCACCCCTCGACGGTGCGGTCCGAGTACCAGATGTGCTGAAAGCCCCAGGTGCCGGGACGGAACTCCTCTTCACGGCCGGGGGGCGGTCGGTTGGAGAGAAAGTAGATCCGGTCGCCGTCGGGCGAGAGGGCCGGCTCGAAATCGGCGTAGCGGGGAAAGGTGCTGAAGGGCGCAATTTCAGGCACGGTCCACCGGCCGTCTTCGATCCGTGTCATCGCCAGGCCCAGGGTGCCTCCGGCTCCGAAACCGAACCAGATCTCATGGCCGTCACGGGTCATGACCAGATCGCGGTTGAAGAGGTGGGTCGAGACGATCCCCGGAGCGAAGAGAACCGGCTCGTCGCCCGGCGGAGTCTGTCCCAGCCAGGGACCACGGACCGCTGAGCCGCCGTTACCAGGTCCGCCGGATCCATCAGAACAGGAGACTGATGCGAGCAGTGTCAGAACGAGAATGGGGACGTACCGGGACACACCCTGACCCCGGACAGGATTCAGAAACATCATCGATCTCTCCTCCGCCACCGGGGCGGGAGGCTCCCCGGTTGGTGATGCAGGCACTCGCCAGGCTCAACGGGGCCAGGGACTCCTCTGTTGACAGGCCGGGTGCTATCTTGTGTGCTGACTCTGGATTCACTTCTTCAGGGGAGAAGCTGATGCGGCAGTTCCTGCCCCTCTGTGCCATCCTGCTCCTGGCGGCCTGTACGGCCGGGCCGGGAGATTACACCGACCTGGTCGATCCCTTCATCGGTACCGGCGGACACGGCCACACCTACCCGGGTGCGACCCTGCCCTTCGGGATGGTGCAACTGAGCCCCGACACCAGGCTGACCGGCTGGGACGGCTGTTCGGGGTATCACTACTCCGACGAGGTCATCTACGGCTTCAGTCACACCCACCTGAGCGGAACCGGGGCGTCGGATTACGGCGACGTGCTGCTGGTGCCGACCGTGGGAGAGGTGGTGCTCGACAACGGCGCCGACGGCGGAGCGGGGTATTCCTCACCCTTCCGGCACGACCGCGAGGCAGCCGAACCCGGCTACTACCGGGTGTACCTGGACGAGCCCGGGGTCGAGGTCGAACTGACCGCCACCCTGCGCACCGGTCTGCACCGCTACACCTTCCCGCGTACCGGGCAGGCCAATGTCATCCTCGACCTCGAACACCGCGATACGGTCCTTTCGGCGGGAATCGAGATCGTGAGCGGGACCGAGATCGCCGGTCACCGTCTCTCGACCATGTGGGCCCGCGAGCAGCATGTCTACTTCGTGATCCGCTTTTCCCGTCCCTTCGCTGAGGCCGGGCTCGCTCTGGACGGTGTCGTCCAGCCCGATCGGGACGAGATCCGCGGCAACCGGGTCAAGGCGTTCTTCACCTTTTCGAACCAGGATCCCGAACCCCTGCTCGTCAAGGTAGGGCTCTCGGCGGTGGACATCGACGGAGCCCGTCGCAATCTGGAGGCCGAACAGCCGGGGTTCAACTTCAGCCGGGTACGCACAGCAGCCGACAGTGTCTGGAACGACGAACTCTCCGCCATTGAAGTCAGGGGCGGCAGCCGGGCACAACAGCGCACTTTCTATACCGCGCTATATCACGCCCTGCTCAGCCCCGATCTGTACCAGGACGTCGACGGCCGCTACCGCGGCCGGGATATGCAGGTGCACACCGCCGACGATTTCGACAACCACACCGTTTTCAGCCTCTGGGATACCTTCCGGGCCGCCCATCCACTCTTCACCCTGATCCAGCAGCGGCGCACCCGCGATTTCATCCGCACCTTCCTGGTCCAGTACGAGCAGGGGGGACTGCTCCCGGTGTGGGAACTGGCCGGCAACGAGACGGGCACCATGATCGGCTACCACGCCGTGCCGGTCATCGCCGACGCCTGGGTGAAAGGCCAGCGCGACTACGACGGCCGCCTGGCGCTCGAGGCCATGGTCACCAGCGGGGAGTCGGATGTCGAGGGGCTCGACGCCTACCGCGAGCACGGCTACATCCCCAGCGAGATCGAGGGGGAGTCGGTCGCCAAGACCCTTGAGTACGCCTATGACGACTGGTGCATCTCTGAGGTGGCCCGGGAGATGGGCCGAGATGACATCTACCGGCGCTACATCCGGCGCTCGCAGTACTGGAAGAACGTCTTCGATCCGCAGACCGGTTTCATGCGCGGCAAACTGAACGGCCGGTGGGTCGAGCCCTTCAAACCGCAGGAAGTCACGATCCACTTCACCGAGGCCAACTCGTGGCAGTACAGCTTCTTCGTGCCGCACGACATCGCCGGGCACATCGCCCTGGTGGGCGGCGAGGCGGCGTACGAAGCCCGGCTCGATTCTCTCTTCGCGGCCGATCCCCGCACAACCGGGCGCCGGCAGGCCGATATCACCGGTCTGATCGGCCAGTACGCCCACGGCAACGAGCCCAGCCACCACATGGCCTACCTCTTCAACTATGTCGGCGCCCCGCACAAGTCCGCCCGGCGGGTGCGCCAGATCATGGACACCCTCTACTCCGACACCCCCGACGGGCTGTCGGGCAATGAGGACTGCGGGCAGATGTCGGCCTGGTACGTGCTGAGCGCCCTCGGTTTCTACCCCGTCTGTCCGGGGCGGCCCGAGTACGTCATCGGCTCACCCCTGTTTCCCGAAGCCGTGATCCACTTCGAGAACGGACGGCAGTTCACCATCCGGGCCCGGGGCGCCTCGGCTGAGCGCCCCTGCGTACTGGGAGCCTTTCTGAACGGGGTGGAACATCCCTTCTCCTGGATCGGTCACGACGCGATCGTCGCCGGCGGGGAGATCGAGTTCCTCATGGGGGCTGAACCCGACCCGGAATGGGGCAGGGCCCCCGGGCACCGGCCGCATTCGGCGGTCACCGACCATCCCATCACCCCGGTTCCCTTCCTGACTTCGGGCGACCGCTCTTTTTCCGGTTCGACCGAGGTGGCGCTGGGCCTGCCGATCGCCGACGGCGAGATCCGCTACACCCTCGACGGCAGCGAGCCGAACGCCGCCTCGCGCCTCTACACCGCGCCTTTCACGATCACACGGAACACGACCCTGCGGGCCCGGGCCTTGCGGACCGGAGCGCCCCCGAGTCAGGTCGTCACGGCCCGTTTTTATGCTCTGCCCGAAGGGTGGAGCATCGACCTGCACAGCCGGTATGCCAATCAGTACGCCGCCGGGGGCGACCTGGCCCTGATCGATCAGTTGCGGGGTCCGGCCGACTTCCATACCGGCCTCTGGCAGGGGTATGAGGGGATCGATCTGGAGGCGGTGGTGGACCTGGGACGGGTCCGGACCATCCGCGAACTGGGGGCCGGCTTTCTGCAGGACGTGAACTCCTGGATCTGGATGCCGCTCGAGGTCGAGTTCGCCCTCTCGACCAACGGTGAGACCTTCACTGTCACCGGGACGGTCGAGAACGAGGTGCCCGAAGATGAGTGGGGCACCATCCGGCGCGACTTCACCCTGCCGGCCGGTACCTGGCGGGCCCGCTACGTGCGGGTCCGGGCGCGTAACCGCGGCGAGTGTCCCGGGTGGCACAAGGGGGCAGGAGGCCGGGCCTGGATCTTCGCCGACGAGATCATCATCCGCTGAATCCGGGGCGCCTACCTCTACAGCGCCATGCTCCTGCCAGTGGTGTCGTACAGGCTTTTCAGAACGATTCGGGTCCTGACCGGTTGTATATTACAAACGAGGTGAACAGAACACGCCACCAGGAGGTGCGTCGCTGGCTATTCAGAAATCCTGCACCATGTATCATCTGAAAGAACAACCCTCCGAGGCGGAATACTGGCGTACTCGCCCGCATGCTGAGCGTCTCGCAGCAGTGGAGGAACTGCGGCAGGAATTCCACCGTTGGAAATATCATGCTGAACCCCGATTTCAAAGAGTTCTTGCAGTCACTGAACGATAGCGAGGTGAAGTACCTCGTCGTTGGGGGATACGCCGTCGCGTATCACGGTTACCCCCGCTATACGAAGGATCTGGATATCTGGATCGAAATGAGCCCGGAGAACGCCGACCGTATCATCCAGGCTATTCATCGATTCGGATTCGGGGACCTGGACCTGGAAGCCGGCGATCTTTGTGAACCAGACCGGGTCATCCAGCTGGGATATCCACCCGTTCGAATCGATCTGATCACCTCCATGGAAGGTGTGGTATTCGAGGAATGCCATGCTTCCCGGGTAGAGACAGCTATCGAAGGCGTTACAACACCGTTTATCGACCTGGAGTCCTTGAAGAAGAACAAGCAGGCTACCGGTCGCCATCAGGACCTCGCCGATCTCGAGAATCTGGACTGAATCTCTCGGTCGCTTTTGAATCCGGGGCGCTGAACTCGGGACGCTGAAGGAAGGGAACGCGTCATGAACTGTCACCAGCAACGTCCCGCCAGCCGTCGGGCCATCGTCCTCGCCGGAGCTGTTCTTCTGGCCGGTGGGCTGGGGGCGTGCGGCCGAACGCAGAGTGATGAACCGGTCCGCCTGCCGGCGGTCTTCAGCCAGCACATGGTCCTGCAGCAGGGCCAGAAGCTTCCGGTCTGGGGCTGGGCCGGTCCGGGGCAGCGTGTCACGGTGGCACTGGACGGCGTGCGTCGGAGCGACCGGGCGGGGCGTGACGGCCGCTGGGAAGTCAGCTTGCCCGCCTTCGCGGCCGCGGCCGAACCGCTGCGTTTGACCGTGACCGGGCCGAACACGAACACGATCACGGTAGACGACGTTCTCATCGGCGAGGTCTGGGTCTGCTCGGGCCAGTCGAACATGTGGTGGCCGGTCAGCCGGGCCAGCGATCCCGACTCGCATGCGGCTCGAGCCGACGATGCGCTACTGCGCATGTTCACCGTGCCGCAGCTCACCAGCCCAGAACCGCTCGAAGACTGCGAGGGAGCCTGGCGGGTCTGCACCCCGGAGAACGTCCTCGCCTTCTCGGCCGTAGGGTATCATTTCGCCAGGGAGCTGCGGGCCGCCCTGGGGGTGCCGGTGGGCATGCTCCACACCTCGTGGGGGGGCACCCCGGCTGAAGCCTGGACCTCGCTCCAGACCCTCGAGAGCGATCCCCTGTATGCCCAGATCGTGGGAGACCGCGACAACCCCGAGCTGCGGGCCCAGAACCGGGGCGCTCATCTCTACAACGCCATGCTCCTGCCCCTGGTGCCGTACCGGATCGCGGGCGCCATCTGGTACCAGGGCGAGGCCAACCTGCCGCGGGCAGCCCAGTACGCCGATCTCTTCCCCGCCCTGATCCGCGACTGGAGGCGGACCTGGGGGCAGGGGGACTTCCCCTTCTACTTCGTGCAGCTGGCTCCCTACCGCTACGGCGGCCAGGATCCCCGCAACTGCGCCGAACTGCGCGAGGCCCAGGTCGGAGCCCTGGCTCTGCCCCGCACCGGGATGGCGGTCACAATGGATATCGGCAACCCGGCCAACATCCACCCCGGCAACAAGCACGAGGTCGGCCGGCGGCTGGCGCTGTGGGCCCTGGCCCACGACTACGGCCGTCAGGATCTCGTATACAGCGGGCCGCTCTATGCGTCGAGCCGGGTGGAGGGGGATCGCATCGTGATATCCTTCGACCATGTCGCAGAGGGGCTCATCACCCTCGATGGAGAGGCCCCGAGCCACTTCGAGATCGCCGGATCCGACCGGGAGTTCCGACCCGCCGAGGCGCGGATCGAGGGTGATGCGGTGGTTGTTCAATCAGACGATGTGCCCAATCCGGTGGCGGTACGCTACGCCTGGCGCGATGACGCCGAACCGAACCTGGCCAACTCGGCCGGCCTGCCCGCTTCGCCCCTGCGCACAGACGACTGGCCGCTAGTGACCGCATACCGAGAGTAGTGTTTATTCACACAGATATCACATAACCATATCGTTCGTTCATCCGTTCATATACTGAATCAAAGACCGAATACTGTCTGTCCGTAACCAGGGAGATGAGATGTATCGACCTCGTTTTGTGACATGTGGGCTTGTATTCCTCCTCTCTGCCTGTACATCGAAACCCCTTACATACGAGGTAGAATTAATC
>CAZNUA010000034.1:27063-37806 GCA_964576115.1 uncultured Gemmatimonadota bacterium | reverse complement strand
GGCACGCCCATCAGGGCTGCACACTACCGACGGGATGTCTTCGTGTCAAGACGGCATCCCCCGTCCCGTTTTCAATCGGAAGGTGAGTCAGCGGGCCGGGGTGCGGAGCGACGGGTCAGAGCCGGAATCCAGCTCGAGGTGATCCCCCTGGCGTCGTGCCCGCGGGCCTCCAGTTCGGTCAGCAGATCTTCGAGCCGGGCGATGTGTTCGGCATAGTAATCGGCATACATCCGATCGCGAAAGAAGGAGGGGTGGGTGGCGAAGGCGGTCGCCATGAGATCGTCGTACTGCACCGAGGGGCCGTGACGCCAGAAATATGTTTCATCGGGCCGGCGCCCGTCGGAACCGCCGATGAGGATGGTCTGTCCGAGTCGGGCGGCCACGGGGAGCATGTACATCGTCATGATGTTGCCGGTCGGACGAACCCGGAAGGCTTCGCTGCACGGCACGTTCCACCGTCGGGCCGTGAGCGGTATGCCGATGAGCCGATCGGCGAGCCCGGGATAGTGCCGACGCAGCAGGGCGGCCCCGTCGGGGCGGGTCACCAGCCAGGGTCGATATTGCTCGACTACCCGGCAGAGATCGTCGCGAAAGGCGGCGGCATAGGCGCTCGGCCCCAGGTGGAAGACCTCATCGGCGAAGCAGAGTACGGCTGGCTGCAGGCGTTCGAGAAGCTCCGCATTTCTGACCAGGCTGTTGCAGATCACCACCGGTCGGCCGGAGAGGTCCAGGTCGAGTACTTCCTCGACCGACGGTCCGGTACCCAGCACCACCACCTCGTCGGCCCCCCCGTGCTCGACAACCAGTTTCTCGAAGGCCGAAGCGGCCGCCTCCCGCTCGGCCCCCTCGGCCCGATCGACGGTACGCTCGGCGACCATCTGCCAGCCGGCATGCTCGACCCCGCTGTAGAAGGTCGGGTCGACGATCCGGATCCGGTCGATGAAGCGCAGCCACTTCCAGCGTCCCAGCTCGCGCACCGCATCGAGCAGGAGCCAGTCGTAATCCCGGCCCGAGGCCTCGGCGGTCGTGCGCAGGGCGACTTCGGGCAGGTGTTCGAGATAGTCCCGCTGTTCGGATCCGACGACGGGATTGACGGAGAGCAGGTCGGGAGGCACCAGGCAGTCGACCCGGTACTCGGCCCCGACATCGCTGCCGGCGCCGGCGCTACCCAGGTACCAGGCCAGCCGGTTGAGCGCGGAGCCCAGTTCCGCCGGCCCGCTGCCGGGCCCCGGCACCAGGGCGACGGTCGCGAAGCGGTCGGGCAGACGGCGGCCGCGCAGGGTGCGGACGATCTTCGAAGCCGCCCGGATGAGAAAGTGCAGCCCGGCCCGCCGACGGATCGCCAGCCGGTTGCGGGGGGCGTGAGCGAGAGCGGTGGAATCCGCCTCCCGGTTGCCGTTCCGATCGCCGCGGTTGTCCCCGGAACCGCTCACGGACGGTTCTCCCCGCCCGGAGTGCGCCGCTGCAATTCGAAGAGAGCCTCGGCCAGCAGCCAGTCCTGCTCGTCATCGATATCGATGGCTTCGAGCCGATCGATCTCGTACAACCGGGGAGCGGTTCCGATCCGCCGCCCGGTCGCGGCGAACGAGGTCCGGCTGAAAAGGTAGAAACAGGAATTCTCTTCGTAGAGCGGCGCCAGGTCCTGGGTGCGGATCAGTTCGGCGGGGTCGTGATTGACCGGCCCGCCGGCACGGTCGTAAAACCTGCCCTGATACCGGGTGACCGAGAAGAGGGAGTCACAACGTTCGCGATCCCCGAGCCAGGCAGCGACAGCCGCCGAGAGCGTGACCGCACTCAGCAGGGGATTGGTGGCATGGGTCTGGAGAAAGAACTCGCCCTCTGGCAGGCGGTCCAGATCGTCGGCGATGATCCGGTTCATCGAGACCATATCGCCCCTGATTTCCCCGGGGCGCTCGTGGATGGTGACCGCGAACTCCGCCCGGCAGGCGGCCGCGATCTCCTCGGAATCTGTATTGATGACGATTCTCTCCACGGCCGGTACCGCCTGCAGCATATCGAGGACGTGGAAGCAGAGCGGCCTGCCGGCCAGCGGTCGCAGGTTCTTGCCCGGGATACGCTCGGAATGGCCTTTCATCGGCACCAGGGCAGTGAATCGATCAGCCATGATCTACTCGGTGCTCAGGGTGACGGTCACACCGCCGTCCACCACCAGGCTCTCGCCCGTGATGAAGGCCGCGCGGCGGTTGTCGGCCAGAAAGAGGATCGCCTGGGCGATTTCTTCCGGTCGAGCAATCCGCCCGATTCGATGCCGGTCGTAGAACTCGCGAAGCTGGTCCTCGAGGTTGGCGCCTTCGAGGTGTCCGCGGGCGAAACCGGCCCGCAGCATGGGGGTGTCCACCGCCCCGGGCAGGACGGCGTTGATGCGGATGCCTTCCCCGGCCAGTTCCACCGCCAGGGCCCGGGTCAGCGCGGCCAGAGCGCCCTTGCTCGAAGCATAAGCGGCGATTTCTTGCGACGTCGCCACGGCATGGACCGAACTCACGTTGACAACCGAACCCCCGGGTCCGGAACGCAGAAGTTCCAGGGCCTGCCGGATGCACCAGAAGGGCGCCCGCAGATTCACGCTCATGAGCCGATCCCAGTCCTCGAGAGTGGTCTCCTCGAACGGCTTGCAGATCTGTACGGCGGCATTGTTGATCAGAGCGTCCAGACGCCCCTCTTCTGCGGCGATCCCTTCGATCAGGGCGGTGACCGCTTCGGGATCGGCGATATCGGACTGGAGGAGGCGATCGGTTTCGGGGCTGGTTCCCGCGGGAGGTTCGGCGACATCCACCCCGACCACATGCCACCCGTCAGCCCGGAAGGTCGCCGCCGTGGCCAGCCCGATCCCACCCAGTACGCCGGTGATGAGAACGACCTGTTTCTCCATGGTACTGTCCCTTCTCTGCCTTCGTGCCGGTTCTCTGTCGCTGCGACGGCTTCCGTATGCCCCTACTCCGCCCCGGCCAGGCCCTGCAGCAGGTTGGTGACCGTGTTCTCGTGGACTGCCTCCCAGGCCCGCGGGCTGCTGTTGGCGTTATGCGGGCCGAGCAGGACGTTGGGCCGGCCGCGCAGGGGGGAGTCGGCCGGAAGCGGTTCGACTTCGAAAACGTCGAGTGCGGCACCGCCGAGTCGGCCGGAATCGAGGGCCGCAACGAGGTCGCTTTCTTTTACAACCGCTCCCCGGGCGGTGTTGATTAGAACCGCCCCCGGTTTCATGAGTTCGAGGGTGGCGGTCCTGACGAGGTGGCGGCTGGTCGGATTGAGATCGCAGTTCAGGCTGACCACGTCGCTGGTTTCAAGCAACTGCGTCAATTCGACCGCTTCCAGTCCGGTTTCGGCGCGCAGGCCGGCATCTATTTCGACGATATCGGTGCCGAGCAGGCGGGGACCGAAGGTGGCTGCGCGACGGGCTACCTGGCGGCCGATATTCCCGACCCCGACGATGCCGAAGGTCCATTCCGAAAGCGCAGCGGCGCTCTGCTTGGACCACTCCCCCGCCTGCATCGCACGGTCGGTCTCGAGAAGCCGGCGGGCGAAGATGAGAGCGTAGCCCAGAACCGTATCGGCCACCGGCAGGCTGAACGCGTCGGGGGTGTTCAGAACCGCGATCCCCCGTTCGGCACAGGCCCCGGTGTCGATCGAATCGATGCCCGTTCCCCATTTGGCGATGACCTTGAGCCGATCGGTGGCCTCGACGACCCGGCGGGTGAAGGCATCGTCGCCGCAGATCACGCCGTCGATACCGGCGATCCGGGTCAGGAGTTCCTCTTCACCGGCCCGTTCGGTAACGGGATAGGGGACCAGCTCGCACCCCGCCGCCTCGAGGCGGTCGCGGAAACGCTCCAGAACCGGCAGAAAGTACGGGGCGGTGATGAGAATGCGGTACGCCTCGCTCATAGCCCGGCCTCCGGTGTTCTGAGCATCGCCCGGGCGGGAGCTCCCTCGGCCCCGGCCAGTTTGAGCGGCAGGCAGACGAGTTCCCAGAAGCCCGGTTCGATACCGGCCAGAATGATTCCTTCGAGGACGATCACCCCCGCTCCCAGCAGGCGGCGGTGAACCTCGTTCGGTTCTTCGAAAGCCTGGATCGAGAGGTAATCGATTCCGATCAGTTCCAGACCTCGCTCGACGACCCACCCGGCCGCACTCACATCCAGCCCGGTGAATCCGGGATCGAACTGCGGTCCCCACCGACGACCGTTGTCGGTTTTGAGCAGGAGCCGCTCGACGCTCTCGGGAACAGAGGCCTGCTCCAGATCGTCGGCGGTGATGACATCCCGGCCCTCGAGGCCGGCTACATGGCAGGGACCGCAGAGCCGGTCGGGTGCGATGGCCTCGACCGTGCCGCCCCCCGGGATGAAGTGAGCGGGGGCATCGAGATGGGTGCCGGTATGGACGCTGAAACTCACTTGCGTCTCGTTCCACTCTTCACCCGCCTCGAGGCTGTGGATCAGGGTCAGTTCGACCGGAGGACTGTCGGGCCAGATCGGGAGGGTGGCGGGGTCGATAGTGGCGCTGATATCTATCCATTCCGAGGTCATGAGCCCGGGCTCCCTTCGGTTTCCGGATTCCTGCCCGCTTCCCCGGCTGTCCGGGGAGCGATATCGTCGGCCGGCGCGGAATCCGAACCGCCCCCCCACCGTTCGCGGAAGGCGGCGATTTCGGCGGCGGAGTAGAAATGGGTCGCCAGACGCGACTCGTACATCCGCGTTAGATACTCCTCGGACAGCCGGAGCGATCCCGTCACTTCATCGTAAAGGCGGGCATACGGTTTCTCCACCCCCACGTTGGTCCGCTGCAGTCTGAACCCCGGTTGTCCCAGGAAAGCGCCGACCGCTTCTTCGATGACCGCATCCCCCGCCTCGAGTTTGAGTATCAGAGCCCGGTGCGGTCCAGCGTCGATTTCGAGCCACCCCTTCCGGTGGGGAAACGGGGTGGCATACACGTCGATCCCGAGCGCGGCGCGGAATTCGTCATCGAACCAGGTCAGAGGTATCTCGTGCGGATAGACCTCGAGGAAAAGCCGCCTGAGTTCGGAGGGATCGAGCCGCTGTCGATCGGAGAGCGGGCCGGCGAAGCGGTCGAGATTCTCGAAGAAGGCCGACCAGTTGCGGGCCACCGGATCGCGCACCAGGGTGATGACCTCCAGCGGCCGGCCCCGCTTCACGGCCTGCTGATACAGCAGGGGGCCGAGCACATCTCCGGTGGGTGGGGGCCGCCCGGCCCGCCGGTTCCGCTCGGCCACAGCGGCGATATGGGCGGGGTTCATCCGGTGGACGTGGATCGCCGGACCGATGCCCTGCGCCCGCAGGCTGTCGTAGATCGAGCGCGACCCCACCTTGCCCATCTGGTAGATGACGATCGGGGTCCGCCGCAGCAGGCGCAGCTGGACGAGGGTTCTGGCCCGCATCCAGAGCGCAGCCGGCAGACGCCCCGGCGATGACATCGGCTCAGGCCTCCACCCCGTCTTCGGGCACGAGCTGCCGGTAGGCCCGCCGGCAGCGGTCGATCGCTTCCCGATCGCCGCCGATCTGTACCAACAGGGCGGCAGTGTCGTCGGCAGTCTGGGCGGCCCGGCTTTCGAAGAACGAACCGTGGCCCGAGGTGCGCCCGCTGCGGTCCGTGGCCGCGGCGATGCGTTCGGCCAACTCGCGCTCCCGGGCCCGTTCCCCCTCCGCCCGCCCGGGCCAGAGGTACTCGAAGAGTCCGGTCAGGGTGCCGATGAAATCGTTCTGCAGCTTCCGGTAGTCGAGAACAGGTCCGGAACGGAGCCGCCGGCAGGCTGCAATCGCCTCATAGAACCGGGTGGTCCGGCGGGGCAGATCGGTTCGCGATACGTCGGGGTTCCAGTCGGGATTGCGCTCCTGGTACCGTACGAAGCTGAGCATGCTGCTCTCCGGATCGCGGACCAGGTAGATCAGCCGTACCGTAACCCGGCGCTCGAGTCGTTCCAGGCGCTCGATGAAGCGGTCGAGATCCCAATCGTAGAAATGGGGGTGGAGTTTTTCGACTGCATATCGCCGGGCCCGGGTGTCTTTGGAGATCAGTTCGGCGGCCCCCGGCACCTCGAAGGGGGGCACGCAGGCCCACTGTCGGGGCCGGATCTCGATCCGCTGCCCCCGATCGGGATCGGGCTCGGAGAGATCGCGGGGATAGCGCCGACCGTGAAGCCCGAGCCGGCGGAAGAGGGTCGCGGCAGTTAGCATCTCCACGGCGGGGTGGGCGCGCAGGGCATCGAAAAGCCAGGTGCTGCCGGAACGGGGCAGGGTCAGCAGGAGTGCCGCACCCTCGGGAAGCCGGTTGGCCATGGCCCTTACTCCTTCCGATTCCCGAGCCGGCGGAAGGCATGGGCCGCAATACCCATCCGCCGGGAGAGTACGAGGGTGAGAATGACGTTCCAGGTCACCAGGCTGATGGTGGTCGCTATCGCGGCACCGTTCAGCCCCCAGCGAGGAATGAAGAGAGCATTCAGGATGATGTTGAGCACCCCGCAACCGGCAAAGGTCAGGGCCGCGTCGCGGTCGTGCCCGCTCATGATGAGCAGCATGCCCACCGATCCGATGGCGGCACTGAACAGGTGACCGACTGTCAGGATGGTAAGAGCGGTCGTCCCGTCCGCGAACTCGGGTCCGAAGAGAAGCAGGAACCAGCGCCCGAAGAGAATCATCGCGATTGCGATCGGTACGGTCAGGAGCAGGATCACCCGGGCACTCTTGGTGACAATCCGCTGCAGCCGCTCGATCTCGCCCCGGGCGTAGAGAGCGGCGATGAGCGGCGAGAGGACCGGGTTGATCGATTTGATGATGAAGCTGACCAGTTCGGCACCCCGGTTGGCGGCGGTGTAGATCCCTGTCTGGCCGGCTCCCCCGATCGCTCCCAGCATGAGTATATCGATCCGCTGGTTGAGCATGATCATGCTCGAGACAAGCAGCAGCGGCAGGGCCGCTCTGATCCACTGCGACGTCTGGTAGACCGGTTCGGCGGTCCTGACCTCACCGGGGATGACCGGACGTACCAGCACCAGGGCCACAGCCAGAGCTGCAGCGGCGGCGGCGAGGTGCGAACCGACCGCAAGCTGGGTGGTCAGGGGCCGCCCGGTCAGAAGGGGCAGGAGAACGACCAGGGTCAGCAGCAGCAGGGGCAACACCAGCAGGCCCGGAAGATGCCCGGTCGCAACCCGGCGCAAGCCCTGCAGGACCGACTGCTTGACACCCATCAGGGTGATCAGGGGCAGGATCGGCAGGGCCAACAGCAGGGCGGCAGCCATGGTCGGCTCCAGAACCGGCCGCAGGAACAGCAGCAGAACGGCGGTCAGCAGGGCCAGCCCGATCGACAGGCTTCCGGTCACGGTCGCGGCCCGCCGGAGCAGTCCCCGGAAAAGACCCCACTGTCCGGTAGCCCGGTACACCGCCAGCTCCCGGACGATCAACCGTTCGAAACCGGCCAGGGAGCAGATCAGCAGCAGGCCGACCGTCGCAATGGCCCAGGAATAGGCCCCGTATCCCTCGGCCCCCAGGAGCCGACCGAGGATGACGGCGGTCACAAAGGAAAGACCCCGCGAGCCCACTTTCAGTGAGAAGGTACCCGCGCTTCCCCGGGCCACCTGCGACTCCTCGCTTCCCTCTTCGAGGCTCTTCAGGAATATGTTGGCCAGATTTCTCATATGACGGTTCGCCGCCGCATCACTATGCTCACCTTAGCCCTGGGGTGGCCCACCACCGGCTCCGGCCGGAGAGTGCACACCGTGAGGATAATGGTACAGGCCTACGATAGAGCGCCATGAGTGATTTCGAACCCGTCATAGCGGTCATCACCTCGGTTCTCAACGGGGCCGCTACCCTCCCCCGCCTGCTCGACTCCCTTGCGTCTCAGAGTTCACGCCGCTTCGAGCACATCGTCATGGACGGTGGCTCGACCGACGGTACGATCGAGATTCTCACTGATCGCGCCGGGGCCAACACGTATTGGGAATCGGCCCCCGACCGCGGCATATACAACGCCTGGAACAAGGCCTTGGAGCACGTCTCGGGACGCTGGTGCTGCTTTCTGGGAGCCGATGACTTCCTCTGGGATTCCGAGGTCGTGGCCCGGGCCGTCCCCCATCTCACCGAGGCCGAAAATGCGGTCGGAATCGTGTACGGGCTCACGCATGTCGTCGACGCGGCCGGGCGCCGGCTCGAGACGCTCGGCGAACCGTGGCCGCAGGCCCGGGTGAAAATGCGCGAGAACATGGCCCTGCCCAATCCCAGCACCTTTTTCGACCGGCATCTGTTCGAAACCCTGGGCGGTTTCGACGAATCGTATCGCATCGCCGGCGATTATGCCTTCGCCCTGCGGGCGCTGGGCGAGACCGGGGCCCGCTTCATCGACGGTCTGGACGTGGCCGGCATGCAGGAAGGCGGTTACTCGCTCAGCCGGCGCTACGCTGTGGCAACCGTGCATGAGGTTCTGCGGGCCCGGCGGGAACACGGTGTGAGCCGTTGGCCTGTATGGTGTCACCCCCGCCTGCTGCGGGTCAGGATACAGGCCGGACTGGCCCGCCTGCTGGGTGACCGGGCTGCGCTCCGGCTGGCCAATACATACCGTTCGGCGGTCGGCAAACCACCGCTGCGGGAACATGAACCGTGATGCATCGAACGGCCGGTGAGGGGACGGGAGTGAGGTAAGACAGGATACAATGGGATGAGATTGGGCGAGGTGAGGTGAGGTGAGTTGAGGTGAGGTGAGTTGAGGTGAGGTGAGTCGAGGTGAGGTGAGGTGAGGTAAGGTGAGTCGAGGTGAGGTAAGGTGAGTCGAGGTGAGGTGAGGTGAAACGAGGGCCAATGCAATGAGCTGGCTGCAGATCGGACTGGCCAAGAGTGGCAATTCCTGGCTCTATCACCTGCTGCGCGAGATCCTGCAGGCTGCCGGACGCTGGGAGGGCAGCTGGATCGAAACCCACCCGATCCACGAGCAGGCCCGCTCGTGGTCGTTGAGTCAGGCCGATCAGGCCGGCCATGACGTGGTCGACATCACCGAGGAGGGGGTTTTCTGGCGGATCGCCAATCGGGTTCGGGAACCGGTCCCCGACATCGAGACCTACCTCGACACGGCCACCCTGGTCTGGACCCACTCGCCCTGGTGTGACCGGAGTGCCGCCTTTCTCGAACGCTTCGAAAAGATTCTCTACCTCTGCCGCGATCCGCGCGACGTGGCCATATCAACAGCCAATTTCACTCAAACCCCGTACTCGCGCCGGCACTACCCGGTGCCCTACGAGAGCGCCGGGGAGTGGCTCACAGACAATTTCGAGCAGGCCCAGCGGGACTGGGTTCTTCACGTTGCGCCCTATCTGCTGTATGGTCCCGCACGGCCCGCACAGCTCTCACAGGGCATGTACGTCGTATTCTATGAGCGTCTGAAGGTCGAACCGGCCGCCGAGCTGGAAAGGCTGCTGACCTACCTGGAGGTGGACCTAGATCCCGGCCAATGCGAGCGCATCATCGAAGCCACGTCGTTCGAGAGCATGAAGCGCGAACACCCCGATCATCTCCGCCGCGGTACCGGGGGCCAGTGGCGTGAAGTCCTGACTCCGAAACAGAAAGACACCGCTCTACGGATCGCCGGGCCCCTGCTCGATCTGCTCGGCTACCCCCGCAATGGTGGTGACCAGAGTTTGCCCGCCTGTCCGGCTCCAGACGACGTTCCTGAAAAACTCCGTACGGTTCTGCGTCGGGCTCGTCCGGGCCCGCTGGCGGTTGTGCGACGAAAAACCCGCCACACCCTGCACCGCTGGCGAAAGCGCCTCTTCCCGTCGGCTGAGAAGTGAGGTTCCCTGCGCCTCTGACGCCCGGATATTCAGGGTCTCCGGTCTTCAGGCGCCTGGATAGTCAGGATCCCCTGCGCTTCACTCTCCCAGCTCATCGTAGTCACGCGGAAAGAGCCCGTAGAGGACGAAAGCGTTGTCCATGATCACCTGCCAGCGGTCCCGATATGCCGCTGTAAATCTCCGGAGTTCAGTCTGTGTCATCACCTCGACCTCGTTGTATGGCTCGTAGGTGCTCTGCAGTAATATCTCTTCTTTGAGAGCCCGCCTGACTCCGTCGGTATCTTCACCCTCGACGACGATGATCAATCCGCGGTGGATGCCATCATCCTCATCCACCGGATCGAGTCCCTGGAGGTAATCCGAAAACGGCCTGGGACCACGGATGTGCTTCGAAACCGGCCTGTGACCCCGGCGTTGCCTCAAAGCCGGTTCGGAATCCCGGGGTTGCTCCGATTCAATCAGCCAGATGGCGACGATATTTTCCTTCGTACGGGTCACGAGATCCCGTGCCACGTGGTAGAGACCGGCACTGAAGGTCTGTTCCCTGCGGAAGATCTGTTCAACCATGTCCGCGAAATAATGGATCTCATTGATTCGGTAGATCATGGCATGTCCCGATCCGACATCACGCACCAGCCCGGTCTGGACGAGCCGTGACAGAGCCCGATGTGCCCCCGCCCGCGAGAGCCCGGCCAGAGAGGCAAGATCGGGAACCGTCAGGGGGGTTGTTTCGTTCGAGAAGACGCGGAGGATACGGACCGCCGCCGGTGTTCCCAGGATGAGATCGAGAGGTGTTTCGTGATACAGGGAGGGTCTGGTCGGTTTACGCATACCCGTTTCTTTCGTGCGAGGACCGCGAATGCGGATCGGATCTGAACCAGCGAGGACATATGTATCCGCGCGAGGATCGGATCTGAACCGGCGAGGACACATGT
>CAZNUA010000034.1:9903-26963 GCA_964576115.1 uncultured Gemmatimonadota bacterium | reverse complement strand
GCGAGGACATATGTATCCGCGCGAGGATCGGATCTGAACCGGCGAGGACACATGTTCCCGTTGCAGGGACTTTTACTATAATTAACGGATGTATATTATAGTATACAACTGTTAACTATAAAAACAGGCTGCCCAGAGGATACCCCCTTACCCCCCCTCTCTCACAAGAGCGCCATGAGCAGTCGTCAGAAATAACCCAGATCCCGCAGGCGCTTTTCGATAATCGCCTTTTCCTCTGGTGTATAGACAGCGTCCCCGGGCGTATGGGCAGCGTCTTCGGCCGTATTGGCGGCGTCTTCTCCCCGACCGGGGCCCTCTTCCTCGATACCCAGCAGGGCCAGAACGGCCGGAGCCACATCGACAAGACGGGTTTTCAGGTCGGTGAAGGGTACGGAATCCGGCGTGGCGACCGGGCCGTCAGTGCCGGCACCCCCGACTGTGTGAGCTGGAACGGGAGTGGGGAGAATTCCGGGCCCGGACACGATAATGATGCCGTCGGGATGATGGCGGCCGGCATGGAAGTCGTGACCGGGTTCGACCGGGATCACCAGGTCTGTTCCAGGGTCGAACCGACCGGTGATTGAAACCGGTCCGGCCGGCACCACGACCAGATCGGGACATTCCTCGAGGCGGGGACCGCTCCAGATATCCTCCCGGCGGCAGACCCTTTCCACGAGCGGCTCGCCGTCGAGCGGGTCGCGGACCGCTTCCAGATCGGTGACGATCGTGTCCGCGATCCGGTCACGCTCCACAGGATCGTCGACCAGCAGCCAGATGAAGGCCTCGTTGCTACGTCCGGTCGAAAGGGCGCGGGAAGTGGCGAGATCGACCGGTGCTTGACTCCAGGTGCTGCTCGATGCGACCGGAGGATCGCTCTCCGGGAAGGCGGCCGTCGTCCCGGTCACAATCCCGCCGGCGACCGTGTCGCTCAAAGCGGCAGCACCCGCCAGCCCGGGTATGAGCCACCCCTGCTGCACCAGCCAGAGCCAGAGGTTGAACCTCTTCGCATGCCGCTGAAAGCCATGATCGGAGATCACGAAAGTCACCGGGGAATCGGAGCGTTGTGCGGCGAAGGTATCGAGCACTCTTCCGACAGCACGGTCGAGGGCGCCGTAGAACCGCTCGAAAATGAGCCGGTTTTTCGCGGGATCGAAACGCTCGTGGCCGGGATCGAGATAGTGCCAGAGAACGTGCTGAACGATATCGGTCGCCTGAAAGTGAACCATCAGCAGCTCGACCGGCTGGCGCCGCACCAGCCAGCAGGCGGCTTCGGCCCGGGTCGCGACCGTAGCGGCGGCGAAATCGAGGAAAGCCTCAAGGCTCTCCCGGTTGGCTTCCTCGACCGCTGTTTCGAGATTGAAGATGTGGTAGTCGGGTACGGCCTCGAGCAGTTCCGACCCCAGTTCGGGAGGATGGGTGAAGACCGATCCGGTCGAAGGGGTGAGCAGACCCGAGACCAGAAATCCGTTCACCTCGCGCGGGGGCCAGGTCATGGGCAGGTTCACCACTCCCACCCGGCGACCGGCCCGGCCAACTCGTTCCCAGAGCGTTTCGGGCAGACGGCGGGTATCGACCGGCACCTCGCACCCCGCGGCGCGGTCGAAACGGGTGAAATCGACGATCCCCGTCCGGCCGGGATCCGAGCCGGTCTGGAAGGAGCACCAGGCTGCCGGGGTAATCGCCGGCACGACCGAGGTCAATACGCCGCTGCAGCCGGTCGAGCCCAGATGCGCCAGCCGGGGCATGTAGCCGCCTTCCAGCGCCGGACCCAGAATCGACCAGGTGGCACCGTCAAGACCGATAATGAGTACCCGATCGGCCCGCAGCGGCTCGCCGGCAGCGCCGGTTAACGGGAAGAGGGAGGGGTTTTCAGGGTGGTCAGATCGGATCATGGTGGCCAACCGGGGAACTCGTTAGGGTGGTTACAGACGACCGATCAGGGAGAGCCAGCGCAGGTACCAGACCATCCAGACAGCTTCCCAGATCACTCCCCGCGACATCTTGCTGATCCCGGAGCGACGCTCGATAAAGGTGATCGGGACTTCGTGCACATCACAACCCTGTTTCCAGGCCCGAAAGACCATTTCGATCTGGAAGGAATAGCCGTCGCTGCGGACCCGTTCGAAATCGATTGCCTCCAGGGCCTCGCGCCGGAAACCCTTGAAACCGCTGGTCGCGTCGTGGACGGGCAGACCGGTGACGATACGGGCGTAGAGGTTGGCGAACCAGGAAAGCAGGAGCCGGCTCATCGGCCAGTTGATCACATTGACGCCTTTGACGTACCGCGATCCGAGCACCACGCAGTGCTCGCGCAGGGCCCAGTAGAGGTCGCTGAGATGATGAGGATCGTGGGAGAGATCGGCGTCCATCTCGAAAATGTAGGCATAGTTGCGTTCCAGAGCCCAGGTCATACCGGCGAGATAGGCACTGCCCAGGCCCATTTTCCCGGTCCGCTCGAGCAGGTGCAGCCGGTTCTCTTCGGCCATCATCGCGTTCACCAGTGAGGCGGTCCCGTCGGGCGAGCCGTCGTCCACAACCAGGATATCGACCGGCAGGGCCTGGTCGAATACCCCGTGGATTACCCGCTCGATGTTTTCGGCCTCGTTGTAGGTCGGGATGATGACGAGACCGCGTTCCCGCGCCTCGCTGTTCACATACCGTCTCCGTAGGCGTCAACCTCGGCGTGAAAGAGTTCCAGACCGGCTCGCAGACCGAGAGAGCGCAGCCCGAACTCAGTCTCGAGTGTATCGAGAACGAACCCCGATTCAAGCGGCCGTTCGGCCGCCTGTCCCAGGTCGCTGGTCAGGGCCGGCTCGATCAGACCCCGATCGAGTCCGAACTCATCGGCCAGGGCCAGGGCAAAATCGTATCGGCTCACCCGGTCGGCACCGGCGACGTGACAGATCCCGCTACCATCCTGAGCGGCGATGGCGATGAGCAGGCGGGCCAGATCCGAAGCCAGGGTCGGATTGCCCATCTGGTCGGTTACGGCTCGGATCGGCTCGCCGGCCCGCAGGTTCTGCAGTACCCAGAGTCCGAAGTTCCTGCGCACTCCCGGAGCCGCACCGTAGAGGACCATCGTGCGCGCAATCAGGTGTCCGCCGCCTGCTTCGTGTACCGCTTGCTCCATGTCGGCCTTCGAGCGGCCGTAGACCCCGAGGGGGTTCATGGCTGCGTTTTCCCGATAGGGTCCCTCACGGCCGTCGAAGACATAATCGGTCGAAAGTGTGATCACCCGGGCGCTGATTTCCCCGGCCGACTGGAGCAGGTTGCGGACTCCCTCAACGTTGACCGCCAGAACCCGCGCTTCAGCTTCTTCACTGGCGTCAACGGCCGTATAGGCCGCGGCGTTGACGACCCAGTCGGGACGACATTCATCCATCACCGCCCCTACCGCCCCGGCGTCGGTGATATCGAGGGGTATGATGGTCCCGAAAGGCACCGGTACCGTGGGATCGAGATCGAAGGGTATGACCTCGTGGCCGGCTTTGAGAGCCTGTTCCACGAGTTTCTGCCCCAGCAGACCGGCGGCACCGGTGACGGCCAGTTTCATCATGACGGATCCTTCCTCTCTTCCCCGGCAGGCTCTTCTTCCCCGGCGGGCTCTTCTTCCCCGGCGGACCCTTCTTCCCCGACGGGCTCTTCTTCCCCGGCGGACCCTTCTTCCCCGACGGGCTCTTCTCCCCCGGCGGGATCTTCTTTCCCGGCTGACCTCTCTTCCCCGGCGGGGTCCTCAACCGTTTGCTCGCCGGACCGCAGGCGTCCCAGGGCCGCCCGTTCTTCGGCCGAGAGAAAACCCAGAACCCAGAGTACGAGCGGGTAGAGCAGCAGAATCCCGGTACGGAACACGATTCGGGGTATGAGCGCGAACTCGGGCAACCGGGAGGCCGCGAACCAGACAACCGCCCCGGCCACGACGACGATCCCGATACGCTTCCATTCCACCCGGAAAGGGGTGATGGCGCAGGAGGCCCGGGCGATGAGCAGAGCGTGCCAGGCATAGGCGGCCAGCGTCGCCCAGGCCGCCCCCATCATGCCGTGCCGAGGGATGAGCAGAACGCAGAGCGACACGTTAACCAGAACCGAGGTGAAGGTGATCAACGGGTAGATGGTGGTCCGGCCGCGGGCCAGAATCCCCGCGTCGGCGATCTGACTCACACCATAGGCCAGGTAGGCGAAAGCAATGAGCGGCAGAGGGGCGGCCGCCGCCAGCCACTCCGGTTCGGCGACGATTTCGAGGATCTCGCGCGAGAGCACCCCCAGAGCCAGGGCGATTCCGCCACCCACGGCGAGTACGTAGGTTATCAGGCGGCCGTAGAGGACGGGAGCTTCGTGATGATCGCGGATCCGGAACAGGGTCGGCACCCAGGCCGTGCGCAACGGCACGACGAGCAGGAAAGAAACGATCATGCCGAAACGGTAGGCGACATCGTACTGCCCGGTCAGGGCTATCCCGAGTTCGGGAGTGGACGAGAGAAGACGCAGAAGCCAGCGGTCAAGCAGCGCCAGGGCCCAGAGAGCCAGACCGTTGGGTAACAGGGGCAGGCCGAAACCGAGCAGAGCGCGGGCCTTTTCAGCACTGAAGGGACGCTGGGCCCGGGCCTGAAGCAAACCGACCGCCACCGCCAGCATGATGATGCTGGCGGTCAGGTTGGCATAGACGATCCCCAGCACGCCCTGCTCTTCGAAGACCACCAGCCAGATTGCTACTCCGACATAGGTCATGAAGTTGATGATATTCAGCAGGGTGTAGAGCCACGGTCGTTCTTCGACCCGCAACACGCTCAGAGTCACGAAGCGGAAGGTGGAAAAATAGGTCGCCATCAGGGTGAGCCGCAGGAAGCGGGTCCCATCGACCGGATCGACCACCGGACCGAAGAGAGGAGCGGCCACGTGGGGTGCGGCGATCCAGCCCAGCCCGAACAGAAGCAGGGAAAGGGTGCCGAGTATACCCAGAGTGGTGAAGAGAACCGAGGCACGGGCGCGGGTATGCCGGTAATCGGCCATGACCTTGATGACGGCCGTGGCCAGACCGAGGTTGAAGACAATATAGGCGATCGATTCGGCCAGGTGGAGCAGACCGTAGGTCCCCATTTCGGGACCGTCGGCCGCCCAGACCCGGGTGAGGATCGGGATGAGCAGGAAGGAGAGCGATTTGACCAGCAGGTCGCCGAAGGAATAGACCGCCGTCTGTCGGCCCAGTGTCTTCAGGGTCGAACCGATCACGGCGCCCCAGTATCCTCCCCGGCCGTCGCGTCGGCGGAGGGTCTCCGGCGGCGCCTCGCGACCGCCCCGCCGACGGCCAGCCCGAGCCCGACCAGAAGTGCCGCCAGGGAGAGAGTCCGACCGCCGTATACGCTGCGCGGCGCGAAGGTGAGGGAGACCTCGCAGGTCCCGCCGTGTGCCGACGGATCGACCCGCACCGCCCGCAGCAGATGATCGACACGGTGGATCGGGGCGGGCTCGCCGGCCACCTCGGCCCGCCAGCCGGCCGGGTAGTAGACCTCGCTCATGACCAGCAGAACCGGCCCGGGGGCTTCGACCTGGTAGCGCAGCAGGTGTTCGGAGCGCTCGAGCAGTTCGACCCGCCCCGCCTGTGCGGCGGTCCGTTCGATGGGGGCGATCTCTTCGGCTGTCAGGGCCACCTGCGAGGCGTCGAAGCCGCGCACTACTGCTTCGAGAATCTGCTCACTGTCGCGGGCCCGGATCACCTCGCCGACCAGCCAGGCCGGGCCGAGAGCGCCGTCGTATTCGTACATACCGAATCCGCCGGAGGCAAAAACGTCAGTGAATCCCTCGGGGAGCTGGGCGGAAGTGGACGTGGAAACGACCAGATACCGGACGTTCAGCATCGACCAGAGGGGCAGCGACACCAGCCGCTGTTGCTGAAAGCGCTCCAGAACCTGCTGGTAGATCCTCAGCTTGGCCGGACTGTAGCCCTCGGCATCTTCGATCCCCTGCGACATCCAGTAATTGGCGGGCACCGGCAGGTCGAGGTTGACGATCCGGAAGGGACCGTCCTGTTCCTGCAGGAAGGCGGCGTGGGTGTTGGTCTCGATCTCGGCGGCATGCTCAGCCCGCGGCCGGGTCTCGACGAGCCGGTCGTTGACGACCCAGAGGTCGACCGTCACGAGCAGGGCCACGATCGCCACCCCGGCGGTCCGTGCCAGTGTGTGCTTCAGGGTCAGCAACAGGGTTCCGGCAGCAAGCCCGGTGACGGCCAGAACCCGCAGACAATCTGTCCGGAAGAGACGGAAGGCTTCACCTGCAAAAGGCCGGGCGGCAGCCATGTTGCCGTCAAAGCGCGTATCGGCCAGCCGGCGGGTCGCCGCAGCCACATACCCGGAGCGGAATCCTTCGCCGGCCACGAGCATGATCAGAAAGAGCAGTCCGGCACCGATCGCGGTCAGCCGCAGGATCTTCGTCCACTTTTCCCGCTGCTCGGCCTCGAGGCGGAGCAGGCCCTCCAGCCCCAGGGCGGCCAGACCGGCCATGGCCAGCAGGAAGAGGATCATGATCATGGCCGGAATCCTGAATTTGCCGAAGAAGGGCAGCAGCTTGAAGAGGGGGGCATAGAGGACCGGCAGCCACTTGCCGAAGGCCATCAGCAGGCTGAACCCGGCCAGCACCGTGAGGGCGATGACGCCCTTGTCCCGGCGCCGCAGGATGACCGCCGAGGAGGCCAGCAGCAGCGGCACCAGACCGAAGTAATAGGGATGATCTGTGAAGGGCATGTAGCCCCAGTAGGAACCGCCTCCGAAACCGAACCAGGAAGGAATGAACAGAGTGAGTATCTCGAGGGGGTGGAAGGACCAGTTGGTGGCGTAGTCATACGACACCCCGCCCCCCACGGCGCTGCCCCCCCGGATGCTGAACTGGCTGTACTCGTACACCGGCCAGTAGAGGTAGGCGGCCAGGGCCAGGGCGAGCAGACCGGCCCCTGCCAGCGCGCCGAGGCGCCGCAGGTGCTCGGCCCGCCCGCGCTCGGAGCGGTGCTCGACGGCATCGACCACGAACCAGAGGGCGATCATCAGCAGGCCGTAATAGGCGATCTGCATGTGCAGGGCCAGCAGCTGCAGGGCCAGGCCGCCGGCCAGCAGGGCGGTCGAGAGCAGATCGGGGCGGCGCAGCAGGCGCCGGGTCAGCAGCAGAACCAGCGGCAGCCAGGCGATGGTGAAGAGCTTGCCGCCGTGCGCCACCGGGCCAAGCACGATCTCCTGGGGGCTGAAGAAAAAGACGATCGCGCCGAAGAGTGCCAGCGGCGTTTCGAGTTTGAAGTCGCGCAGGAGCAGGAAGGCGAAGAGACCGCCGAGGATATGGTGGATGAGGATGTTCTGCGAGGCCCCGCCGAACAGGAGCAGGGCGTAGGCGCCCTTGAACCAGTGCACCGGATAGACCCCGGGGGCGAACTGCAGACTGCCGAAGCTGGGCATGCCCGAAAAGAGATAGGGATTCCAGAGTGGGAAGAAGCCGCGCTCGATGGCCCCCCGGCCCCAGCGTTCAAAGATCAACGCCGCCAGCGAATCACTCGAGCCGTCGAAAACCTGGCCCCCGAAGACGAGGGCGCGGAAGAAGACGATGACGATCAGGTAAATGACGCCGGCCGCGGCCAGGCCTTCGAGCCAGCGGCGTCCCGTCCCGCGCGAGCCGGCCGGGTCCACCGCCGCAGAGCGGAGGTCGACGGGATCGAGGGTCACGTCCTTACTCCTGCCCATGCCTCCGCCTTTCTTCACTGCTCCCGGCACCTTCGCCGCCCGCAGTACGATCGCCACCCGTCGGTCCCGCGTTTCCGGAGCTCTCCCCGGGATCCCCTGCTTCGGCCGTGAGCGGCACCGGCTGACGGCGTCCGGCCCGCCGGCCGGTCATCAGGGCCCGGGCGATCGCAGTCAGATCCCGCCATCTCAACCGGCCCCGGAGCCATTTCCACTTCGCCGCCCCAATATAGGCCAGGGCCATGATAGGCCAGCCGAGCGGCCGGTGACGCGAAAAGATCAGACTCATGTTCCGGGCCCGGTCGATTTCGCGCTCTCCTTCGGCCACTTCCCAACAACCGCCACGGCGCACCGCCCGGTGCTCCACCGCCGCCGTGCCGGCATACCAGACGGTCGCCCCGCCGGTCCGAAGCCTTTCGGCGAACTCGGTATCCTCGTAGACCGCCGTGCCCGTCCCCAACTCCTCATCGAAACCGCCAGCGGCCAGAGCCGCTTCGCGGCGCACGGCCATGTTTCCCCCCGGCGCCAGGCCCGACGGTCCGGCCACCGGACAGTTGTAGTTGCGTCGGGTGTGGCCGGTCACAGTCAGCCAGGCTCCTGGACGCCGACGCGAATTGGTGGTCAGATCGGGCTCTTCGATCAGCCGCCCGGCGACCAGGTCGGCGCCCTGCTCGTCGAAGGGGCGGAGCAGTTCGGCGATCCAGCCCGGGAGCGGTACGGCATCGTCGTCGAGAAAGACCACCACCGGTGCCGACGCCTCCCGCAGGCCGCGGTTCCGGGCCGCGGGCAGATTCGGGTCGGGCTGATCCACGACCCGGATGAGGGGGGTTCCCTCCGGTTCTACACTTTTTCCGGCAAGGACGCGCTCGGCCGCGCTCGATTTCACCGCTTCGGCCGTGGTGAACCGCTGTTGCCCGGTACCCTGGGCCACCACGATGACTTCATCACCCGCTTCGAGCTGAGCCAGAACCCCGGCGAGACAGTCGCGCAGAGTCCGGGGTCGATCGACGGTCGGTATGACGACGCTGGCATGCATCCCGGTCTGATCTCCATTCCGGTTCACTGACCGTACCGGTGACGGATCAACGATGAGGATCACGGCGGCCGCCGGCGAAAGGCATCAGCATACAATGCAGAACACGATTCAGGAACGGGGAATCAGGCGGGATATGACAGGGGTGTCGTTTCCCTCGCGACCGGAAAGAGAGTATTCTGCTCTTTGAATTCTATCTCCGATATGGATAGAGGATACTCACCATGACATATCGAACCATACCGCCCCTGGTGATTCTTATCCTCCTGATACCACCCGTTTTGACCGCCTGTACCAACAGGTCGGCCGATACCGCCTGGACGATTGAGGAGCGTAACGGCATTGTGACCCGGGTGTACCGCTCAGCCGATCCACCCGAACTCGATCCCTACCGCCTCGAGCCCGGGGCGATCTTCGGCACCGATCAGTCGGAGGCGACCTATCTCTGGCGGTACGCCAGTCCGGTGGCCGAACTGCCTGACGGGGGCCTGCTGGCCTTCGGAGGCCGGAACGAGACCGGACTGGTCCAGCGCTTTGCACCCGACGGCCGGTACATCGACTCGTTCGGACGATCCGGTGAAGGTCCGGGGGAATTACGGGGAGTGGGGAATGTCTTCTTTACCGCCGATGAACTGATTGTTGTCGACAGCGCCAACCGGCGCCTGTCCCGTTTTTCGCGGTCCGGTTCCTACCTGGAGCAGCAGCGATTTCCTCCCGATCTGAGCGGGTCTCTCACTCTGCGTCTCCTGCCCCGGAGCCGGGGGCACTTCTGCCTGGTAGCTCTTGACGGGCGCGGCCTCAGTACCACCGCAGATGAGACCGTATTCGGGTGGGAATTCCTGATCCAGAGTCTTGATTCCGAGTTGCAACCGATCACGACCCACCTCGACAGTATCTATGAGCAAACCTGGTTCATCGTCGACAATCATTATCTGGCACCTCCTCTGGCGCGGGATGCACCGGTGGATTTCGCCTCCGCCCCCTATCTGCCGGTGGCCTGGGTCGAGCGTGACGACTACACCATTCAGTTTCTGGATCCCGATTCGGGAGAACGCAGCGCTTTGTATCTGCCCCACTCGCCCGTGGCCGTCACGGCCGAGCTGCGGTCTCGCTGGCGCGACCAGCACGTGGACGAGGGGTGGTCTGAAGAAGGTCTGAACCGCCTTCGGCTTCCCCCCGTGTTACCGGCCATACGGGACCTGCAGTGGGACGGTGCGGGCCGACTCTGGGTGCAGGATTACACCGCCGGGTATGCCGTCGGAGAACCGACGGGATTCTGGTTCAATGTCTTCGATGCCGAGGGCGTCTGGCTCTTCCGCCAGCACCTGCCCGATAACCCCTCCTTCTTCGGACGCGAGGGTGTCTATTTCACCGGCCAGGCCGGGGACGGAACCCCGATCATCCGGTACTATCAGCTCGTGAGGATTAGCCCCGGTTCTTAATGGCGAGAATCCGCCGGCGATTTCCAGGAGCCTGTCGTAACAACCGGCGAATTCATCCGGCTGGTTCCTGGGGGAAGGTGAAACCGGCCGGCAGGGGCCGCATGGCGTAGATCACCGGTGTCTCGAGCTCGCCGGTGGCGGGGTTCAGCTCCCAGGTCAGGAGCCGGTTGCCGACGACCATACCCGTCGATCCGGGCCAGCGCGTCAGGCCCAGATACTCGCCGGCGGGGCTGAGCAGGCGGTAACAGGCGCTCCACTCCCCGACCTCCATGGGGGGCGGTTCCCAGATCCGCAGCCAGAAATACCCGTTCTGATCCACCGTGAGAGTCGACCAGAAACTCTTGTGGCGGGGAAAGCGGAGATTCTCGAGACTTTCATCGATCATCTCATCCGTATACTCCCGGATCTCGAATCGTTGACGCGCCCTGATCCCCTCGAGTACGCCCTGTTTATCATCGGGCGGGATCTCTTCGGCCCGCAGGTCCAGTTCAATGCGGCGGCAGAGAATTCCTCTCATATCGAAGATCTCGATCAGGGGCTCGCTACCCACACTCCTGATCAAGCCGTGCCGGGGTGAGTATATCGCAACCGGTCGGTCACAATCACCAGGCCGCGTCTCTCGCGGTAACCGTCATCATCGACCCGAACCCGTGAATAGGAACCGATCAGCCGTCGATCCTCACCTTCCTCGAAGCCGGTCAGACGGCCCAGTCCGGTCGGCGGATGAATGATGCGCAGCAGCTCGCCGGCGGTGGTGAACACCGTGGAGCGGTACTGCGCCTGATCGAAAACAGTCACCCGAGAATCCCGGATCACGATCGAATCGAGGGAACGGAACTCCCCCGGACCCCCGCCCCGTCCGCCGTAGCTGAACAGGTAAGAGCCGTCCGATCCGAAGACAGCGATCCGCCGCTCAGCGGAGTCGACGAGATGGTACCGACCCTCTTCATCGTAATGATACCAGGGAACAGGATGACTCAGCTGCGGTGCGGCTGCGCCCGACCGGTCATCGGGCGAGCTCCGACCGGCCTCCCGCGAGCAGGCGATCAGAAGACCGGCCAGGAGAAACAGGCTGGCACTTCGAACAGGCATGACACACGTCTCCTGTGAAATCGAGACCGGAAGAATATGTCAGCTGCCCAACCATATGCCTAACGGCTCATGATCCGTTCCGGATCGGTCCTGTCCGGATGTCCGAAACCGGATTCGATGCTGACGCCGGTGGCGAATCGGTTATCCTTTATCCTTAGTTTGGCTCGAAGGCAATGAACCGGTCACTCTCAGGGAGATCCATCCATGCAGGTCCATATCGAAGCCGAGCATCTGAACGGGGTGGTGGTACTGCGCAGCGAGGTTTTCAGCGACGAACGCGGTTTTTTCACCGAGGTTTTCCGGGCCGACCTGTTCGCCGAGCTGGGGCTGCCCACTGCCTTCGTGCAGGACAACCATTCGGGATCGGTGCAGAACACCCTGCGCGGGCTGCACTTCCAGTACGACCCGCCGATGGCCAAGCTGATGCGGGTCACCTCGGGGCGGGCCTTCCTCATGGCGGTGGACATCCGCCCGGGCTCGCCGACCCTGGGAGAGTGGTTCGGGATCGAATCGGAAGCCGGGGACGGCCTGCAGGTCTTCGCCCCGGCCGGTTTCGCCCGGGGTTTCTGCGTGCTCTCGGAGTGGGGTGAGATCCAGTACAAGTGCACCGGCATCTACAACCAGGCCGGAGAATCGGGGATCCTCTGGTCCGATCCGGCCATCGGCATCACCTGGCCGGTGAGCGACCCGATTCTCTCCGACAAGGACCGCAACGCCCAGACCCTGGCCGAGTGGCTCGATCGTCCCGAAGCACAGGCCTTAACCTGGACCCCGTAACCGGTGGGTGATCCCGACCCGGGCACAGAGTCCGGGCGAATCCTGGCCGGGGCAGCGCGTGCGCCCGGGCGCGACAAGAGAAGCGGCGACAACAGGAGATGAGTGAATGAAGATCCTCGTGGCCGGCGGCGGCGGTTATATCGGCAGCGCCCTGATCCCGCGGCTTCTGGCGGCCGGTCACGCGGTCGACTGCGCCGACCTGTTCTGGTTCGGCGATCACCTGCCCCCCGAAACGGGGCGGATCGAAAAAAACGTCATGGATTTGGCCGAAGCCGAGCTGGAGGGCTATGACCGGGTCATCTGGCTGGCCGGTCTGTCCAACGACCCGATGGCCGAACTCTCCCCGGCCATGAACTTCGTGCACAATGCCGCCGCTCCCGCCTACCTGGGCTATATCGCCCGCCGGGCCGGAGTGCCGCGCTTCATTTACGCCAGTTCCTGTTCGGTCTACGGCTATGCCGTCGACCACCTCTTCACCGAGAGCGATCCCGCCATCTCCGACTATCCCTACGGGATCTCGAAACTGCAGGGGGAGCAGGCGGTGCTGCAGATGGTGACCGAGGAATTCGGCGTGATCTGCCTGCGCAAGGGGACCGTGAGCGGCTACAGCCCCCGCATGCGGCTGGATCTGATCGTGAACACCATGTTCATGACCGCCGTACGCGACGGACGGATCGTGGTGAACAATCCCGACATCTGGCGCCCCGTGATCAGCATCCGCGATGTCGAAACCGCTTATACGACCGCGGTCGAGATCGCCGAACCCGTCTCGGGGGTCTTCAATATCGCCAGCGGCAACTATACCGTCGGCGAGGTGGCCGGTCTGGTCGCCGAAACCCTCGAGACCGAACTCGGCACGCCGATCGAACTGGAATTCAAAGCCATCCGGGATTACCGCAATTACCGCGTCTCGACAGCCCGGGCGGCCGAGGTGCTCGGTTTCGAACCGCAGCACGACATTGCGGCCATCGTCCGCGACCTGATCGAGCACCGCGAGACCTTCGCCGATTTCGACAATCCCGCTTATTACAACATGAAGGTTTTCGAGACCCTGGTCTGATTCCCGTTTAGAAACGGCCCTGACTCCGGGCCTCAGCGCCGGTCCCTGATACGTCCGGTGAGGATCAGCCAGAGGATCCGGAGTCCATCGAGCAGGAAGAAGAGGGGGATGGTGCTCAGCCACGCCCAGGGCGGAGCCCAGCGGCGTAGCAGGATGATCTGACTGCGCAGTTTCTGACGGATCTTGCGCCAGCTGATGACCCCCCAGGCGGCCCCGATCTTGTGCCAGAGCACGGCGCCGGGCACATAGCGCAGGGTCCACCCGGCTGCCCGCGCCCGCAGCGAGAAATCGGTATCCTCGGCATAGGCGATGTAGCTGGGATCGAGCAGACCGATCAGCTCGGGCACCTCACGGCGCATCATCAGCGCACAACCGGTGACGTAATCGGTCTCGACCGGTTCGTCGTACTGGCCCCGATCGATCTCGCGGATGCCCCGGTGCCGGATCATTCCCTTCCAGAGGTTGACCTCGCCGCCGGCGTACCAGAGCAGCCGGGGGGAATCGGCATAGTAGATTTTTGGTCCCAGCAGACCCGCCTCGGGATGGGCCTCGCCTTCCTCGACCAGGGCGGTGATAAAGTGCGGATCGACCTCGATATCGTTGTTGAGCAGGATGATCCACTCGGCCTCGGTCGACAGGGCGTACTCGATCCCGACGTTGTTTCCACCCGACCAGAACAGATTGCGGCCGTTTTCGATCAGCGTGACCTCAGCGAAGCGGTCGCGCACCATCTCGAGCGAACCGTCGGTCGAGCCGTTATCGGAGACGACGATCTCCAGGGCCGGATAATCGAGATGCCCGAGCGATTCCAGACAGGCCTCGAGATTTTCCCGGTCGTTCCAGGTCAGAACGATGGCCGCGACAGGGGGCGGATCGGTCACTCGTGCTCCTCTCTCGCACTGTCTGCCATCCCGGCAGACGTGCCGGCCGCCGGCCGGCCGCCGAGCCGGAGCCCCTCCCGGATGGCGGCACTGAGATGACCGGGCGCTTCGGGGGGCAGGCGCCGGGCGGCGACTTCTATGACAGCCTGCAGCAGCTGGCTGGCAAACATGATCGGCACGGCCCACGACTCGTGACGGGCAAAGACCGCCGCCAGACTGCGCAGAACCGCAATCCGCTGTTCGAGTTCGGCCGCGGGACCGCCCGCGGGTTCATCGTCTGTGTGACCGCCGGCGGATTCATCGATTGCGGAACGGTCGAACCCTGAGTCAGTACCGGAGTCCCCGGCGGTCGATCCGGACCGTGCGTGCAGGGCCCGTTCGGGCCGTGAGCTCACGGCCCGGGCCGAGGGCAGATAGCGGAAACGCGAGCCCCCCTTGCCCAACCGCACCAGCAGTTCAACCTCGACCAGCGGCCAGGCAGCGGTAAAGCCCGTATCGAAGCCGCCGGCCTCGAGCACCCGGGCGCGCCGCAGGGCGAAGTTGACGGGCGGCACCAGCGAGGTCACACCTCCGCGCAGAGCGGTGAAATCTCCGGCCAGGTGCCCTGTCCAGCGCAACCGTCCCCCCGGACGACGGGTTTTCTCATAAGGGTCGGGTTGACGATCGAGAGCCCCGGCCACGGCGTCGGTGCCGGGATTGCGGAACGCGAACCGGAGTGATTCGAGCCAGCCGGGTACGGGAACGACGCCGTCGTCGAGAAAGGCCACCACCTCACCCGAGGCGGCGGCGAGAACGGCATTGAAGGCCACCGCCGGCGAGGAGGCCGGCACCACCGCAGCTGATCGGTCCAAGACCACTCCCGGGCCGCTGCCGGAGAGAAGCGCGATCCGCTTGCTTACTCCCCCGACGATCCGGCTTTCCTCGACCCGGACGGCGGCTTCGTCCGGCCCGGTCAGTCCTGCGAGCGGTACGACCAGGAGTTCGTCGGCACGGGTGAGCTGGCTTGCGATCGCTCCCAAGGTACGTTCGAGCTCTGCAGGAGAGAATCGGGCCAGGAGTCCGACGGTGAGCGAGGGCGTTCCGGGATCGATCATGACCGAACCGGCGGCGCTTACCCCGGACCCGCCGCCAGGCGCTCGACGACCGCGGCCAGATCGTCCCAACCGGGCAGGCCGCTGAGGCCCTCACAGACCGGCAGCCGGGCCGAGTCGGGATCGCGGATGATCGCCGCCAGGCGTTCGGCCAGGGCCACCGGATCGCGCGGCTCCACCAGCCAGCCCTCGCGCCCCTCGGTGATCGCCTCGTTCAGAGCGCCGACCCTGGTGGTGAGAACCGGGCGCCGCAGCGCCACGCTCAAAGCAGCCACTCCGCTCTGGGTGGCGTGATGGAAGGGAAGCACGCAGACGTCGGAGGCGGCGAAATAGGTCGGCACCTCGGGATTGGGGATGTAGCGGTCCTCGATCCGGACCCGTCCGGCGAGACCGAGCCGCTCGACCTGCCGCTCATACGGCTCGCGATCGACATAGAACTCCCCCGCGATCAGAGCGTACCACGGCTCCCCGGAGGGGAGCAGAGCCAGGGCCTCGAGGAACGTTTCGAGCCCCTTGTAGGCCCGGATGAGGCCGAAGGAGAGAAATACCGGACCCTCCAGGGGCAGGGCCAGCCGGCGGCGGGCCTCGTCGCGGGACGGCAGGGAACGGGTCCAGGGCAGGTCGTAGCGGGGATGGGGAACGACCTCGACCGGGGCGCCGGGAACCAGGCGGGCGATCTCGGAGGCCAGAACGTTTCCCCCGGTGATGAAGAAATCGCCCCGCCGCAACAGCATCCGGGTCAGCAGCCGGCTCCCGGGGAGCCGCTCGTGGGCCCGGACGTTATGACAGATGACGCCGACCGTCGGGCGGCGTTCCGAGGAGCCCTGCAATCGGGCCAGCACCCCCCGGCAGGCCGGAGCGAAGAAGGGATTGAACCAGTGCACCAGAACGGCGTCGGGATCGCGGGATCGGACCCAGTGTGCGGACCGGCGCCAGCTCAGGGGACGGCAGGGATACAGGATCTGTTCCCCGAGAGCGGAAGCCGCCCCCTCGGCCCGATCGACGGGCGAAGTGCCCGGGAAGAAGAGCCGGGGATAGAGACGTCCGAAATTCAGCACGGCGACCTCGAGACCGCGGTCCTCGAGGGCGCGGGTCAGGGCCAGATGGTAATGGGCGATACCTCCCCGCCAGGGAGGAGCGGGACCGATCGAGACGATCCTCATGGAGCGCGGTCCGTCTCCCCGTGCGGATCGGAATTCGACCCGGACTCGAAGCCCCAGAGGTTCTCCACCTGGTAGGTCTGGCCCTCCTGCGGTTCGCGGGCCATCATCTCGCCGAGCAGGCCGAAGGAGATGAACTGGATCCCGACGATCACCAGCATGACGGCCAGGAAGAGCAGAGGGCGATCGCCGATCCCGTGGCCCTGGATCTTCTCCCAGAGCAGGATGAGGTTCAGGACCACCCCGACGGTCAGAAGCAGCAGTCCGAAAAGGCCGAAGAAGTGCAGCGGACTGGAAACGTACCGGTTCAGAAATTTGACCGTCATGAGGTCGAGAAAACCGCGCACGAACCGGCCCGGTCCGGCGTACTTGGTCCGGCCGAAGCGGCGGGGCCGGTGGTTGACCGGTTTCTCGCCCACCCGGAAACCGGCCCAGTGAGCCAGGACGGGCAGGTAGCGGTGCAGATCGCCGTGCACCCGCAGGGCCTTGACGACTTCGCGCCGATAGAGTTTGAGCCCGCAGTTGAAGTCGTGGAGCCGGAGCCCGCTGATGATCCGGGTCAGGAGGTTCCAGAATTTCGAGGGGATGCGCTTGGTCAGCGGATCGCGCCGGACCTTTTTCCAGCCGTTGACAAGATCGAGATCCGACCGTTCGAGATAGTCGATCAGCAGGGGAATTTCGGCGGGGTCGTCCTGCAGATCGGCATCGATGGTCGCCACATAACGGCCGCGGGTGCGGCGGAAAGCGGCGTCGAGAGCGGCCGCCTTGCCGAAATTGCGCCGGAAGGTGATGACGCGCACCGCCGGATCGAA
>CAZNUA010000034.1:0-9803 GCA_964576115.1 uncultured Gemmatimonadota bacterium | reverse complement strand
GCGACCCCGAGCGGTGCCAGCAGGAGTACGCCGGTGGCCTCGCGCACGCCCAGGCCGCCGATCGAGATCGGCAGCCCCGAAGCCACGGCGATGATCGGGATGACCAGAAAGAGGTCTGCTGCAGCCACCTCGATACCCAGGGCCCGGGCGCACCACCAGTGGGTCCAGATGCGCACCCCCTGAGCAGCTACAGCCACCAGTAGCATCACTGCGACCGCACCCGGCTGTCCGGCCTGCTGCATGGCGGCGAGAGTCCCGGCGATCCGCTCACGGGTCATTTCCGAGCGGTTTCGGGCCAGCCGTAGAACCAGCCGCCCCAGCGGCCCGGGAACCAGGATGATCAGCAGGGCCGCGATGGTGCCGCCTCCCGAGAGCGTTAACAACAGCCAGCGGAAAGCGCCGGGCAGGACGGCGAACTTCGCCAGAACCGCGATCGTCCCCAGTAGCAGCAGGGCGGCGACTCCGATGAGTCGCTCGAGCAGGGTGGCGGCCAGAACCGGGCGCCCCGAACCGCCGGTCCCCTTCCAGGCCGCGTAGACCCGGTAGCCGTCCCCTCCCACGCTGCCGAAGAAGAAGATATTCAGAAACAGTCCGGCGTAGTAGAGACTGACGGTGCGTTCCACGCTCAGCCGGACGTCAACGGCAGCGAGCAGGCGGCGCCAGATCAGGGCCACGACCAGGTGGCTGGCGGCCAGGAGCCCGATCGCCATGGCGATCGGCAGGGCCTGGGCGGCTCGCAGCAGCTGCCAGATACGGTCCAGATCAAGCCGGGCGGCCAGGACCGCGAGAATGACGACCGTGACAACGACTTTCAGCAGCCGGTTGCGTCCCCCCCGTGTCATCTCACGCCCCCTCCCCCTGCCCCGAGTCTCTGCCGGGAGTTGTGTTCCAGCCCCGGGTCCGGGGCAGGAGTTCGGCCGCGCTGCGCACTCCCCGCACCCAGTAGGCCCAGGGCAGGCAACCCCGGTACACACCCTCCGAGGTCCGGGGAGCCTGCTGCGACCGGGGTGGGACGATCACGGCCCACGGCCGGCGCAGCACTCCCGCCCACCAGCCCCGCACCGCCGCCAGGGCGGTCACGACCTCGCCGCGCAGCAGCCAGCGTACGACCGCGGCCGTATCGAGCAAAGCCCGAAGAGCGAGCACGACAGCCAGGCGGGAGAGGGGCAGATTGCGCCGCAGGGTCCAGATGTTGTTGCGGAAATTCAGGTAGGTTTTGCGGCCCCCGGTCGGCAGGGTGGCGGCTCCCCGGTGAAGCACGATCGCTTCCGGTACGCTTTCGATCCGGCCCCCGGAGCGGCGCAGGCGCCAGCAGAGATCGATTTCTTCGAAGTGGGCGAAGTAACTCTCCTCGAATCCGCCCAGACTGCGGAAGGCCGCGGTCGCTCCGGCCAGACAGCACCCCGACGCCCAGGCCAGGGGACCGGTCCCGGCGTACTGCCCGGTGTCGATCTCGCAGGTCTCGAACAGACGCCCGAGCGCAAAGGGATACCCCCAGCGATCGATCAGCCCCCCTGCCCCGCCGGCATAATCGAACCGTTCGGGTTCGGCTGCCGAACGAAGAACCGGCTGCAGGAGCGGCGCTTCTTCGGGACCATGAACCTCGAGCCGTTCGAGCAGGGCCTCGATGGCGCCTGTCTCGACGATCGCATCGTCGTTGAGAAACACACACCAGCGGCCGCGGACGTGTTCCAGCCCAAGATTGCAGCCCCCGGCGTAGCCCCGGTTGACCTCGCTGCGGATCACCCGGAGCGCGGGAAAGGCCGCCTGCGCGTCGGCGACCGAGCCGTCCTCGCAGGCATTGTCCACCACGACGATTTCGGGTTCGGGCCGCACGCGGTCCAGAGCGCCCAGGCAGCTCATGAAGGCATCCCGTCCCCGCAGGTGCGGGATGACGACCGAGAGCATGGGGGCGGCGGGCTCGGGTTCCATCAGCGACCGACCGCAGGAATGAAGCGCAGGGCCATCAGGCGCAGGTCGTCGGGCACAGAACCGGCGCGAATCGCCTCCAGCCAATCCCGGGCGCCCTCATCCGCGGGAGCCCGATCGAGCCAGCGCTCCATGGTCCAGGCGGCCCGCTCCCACTCCCCCCGCTCGGCGAAATAGTACACCAGGCTCACGAAAGCGTAGATCATCTCGTCGTTGAAGGGCAGGGCGGCGATCAGTGCCGCGAGCTCTGTTTCGGCCAGTGGATCGGGCCCCTCGCCGGCCCCCTCCACCCCTGCAATCCGGCCCAGCCAGCCCGCGAGCACCCTTTCCGCCTCGCGCGGCTCGCCCCCGTCGGCGTAGGAGCGGACCAGGACGGAATAGGCCTGCAGCCGGCTGAAAAGGAGATCGAAACCCTCGTCGATCGCGTCGGCGATCATCTCACGGGCGGCCAGCGTGTCCCCGCGTACCTGGGTGACGAGCGCTCTCAGGAGAACGTAATCGGGACCGGAAAGATCCACCTTTTCGTCACCGAACTGCAGCACTCCCCAGGCTTGTTCCACCTCGCCCCGCCGGAGCATCTGCTGGGCCAGCTCGGAATACACCACCCGGTAGTTGTGCAGCAGTTCGGCGGTATCGGTGTCCTTGTAGATCCGGGGATCGGTGATGCCGCGATAGCGGAACACCTCGACCAGATTCTCGAGGGTTCTTTCGATCTCGACCGACGGCCCCTCGCGCACGAGGCGGAAGGCAAAGCCCTGGAGCTGCAGGTGTTCGTCGAACCAGGCCTGATTCTCGGTCGGCACCGTAATGGCGAAACACAGGGGCAGCTGCCAGTTGTTGGCAGCGACGATATGAGCGATGAGCTGGTCCTGGGGGCGGATCGGCACATTCCCGGGTACCGTCCACTGCAGACCGGCCAGGGTCCAGGTCGAATCCCCGGCTACCATGGCCACCCCGAATGAGTCGAGTTCGTTGTCGGTCAGGGCGATCGGCACACGCGGGTCGCGATCGCGCAGCTCGGCAACATACCAGGGGGTATTGAGCAGGCTCAGGTTGACCACCCGCACGTCTTGCCGGAGTCCCTCGACCACCTGCAGGTACCAGAGGGGATAGGTATCGTTGTCGCCGTTGGTGAAGAGGATCGCATCGCGGGGACAGCTCTGCAGAATGTTGTAGGAGTAATCATGGGCGAGATAGTTGCCGCTGCGATCGTGCGAGTGCCAGCGCAGGGCCAGCTGGCTCCCCACCCCCAGCAGGGCCAGCAGGGCCGTGATCGCAAGCAGTCGCCTGCGGGCTGCGGGCAGGAGCTGCAGATAGCCGGCCACGCCGGCCATTCCCATTCCCATCCAGATCGCCATGGCGAACCAGCAGCCGGCGAAGATATAGAATCGGTCCCGCGGCTGCGGGTCGGGCATGTTGAGATAGAAGACCAGCCCCAGCCCCATGACGAGCCAGAGCGCACCGGTGGCCAGAAAGGTCCGGTGATCGCGATAGAGATTGACGACGGCGCCGAAGAGCGCCAGCAGGCTGAGCGGCACGATGAACTCGCCCCGCAGGTACCTGAAGAAGTGGTAATCGAGCTGATAGGACCAGAAATCGGCCGAACGGGGAAACATGTTCCAGAGCAGCGACTCGTCGCCGTACTGGCGACGCTGCAGGAACTGTACGAAACCGTGCCAGGTTTCGGGGTTGTTCATGTCGATCGGGGGATCGAGCCCCGAACGCACGAAGATGAGAGCATAGACACTGTAGCCGGCCACGAAGAGCACCGCCATCCAGACCCAGGTCTCGATCCTGCGCAGGGAGGGGCGGTCCAGAAACCAGAGCAGGATCAGGATGGTGGGGATGGTGAGCAACGCCAGCAGGTGGTTCCCGGCTCCGAGCCCGAGCAGGTATCCGATCAGCAGCAGATAGGAGCCCCGGGCCCGGTCCCCCCCGCCCCGGGCATGGCGCAGGGCCAGCCAGAGACAGAGAGCCGTCACGAACATGCTGAGCGCGTAGACCTCGGCTTCGACGGCGTTGAACCAGGCCGAATGACCGAACGCGTACCCGAGGGCGCCGGTAGCCGCAGCCACAGCCTGGACCGCAGGTGAGAGAAGCCGGACGGACTCGAGACGGGCATTCCACAGCTCGAGCATCTCGAGCAGGATACCGTAGAGCAGCAGAGCGGTGGCGGCCGAAGCCAGGGCCGAGATGGCGTTCATCTCCGCCGCCGGTCCGAAGGGGGTGGGCAGCAGGGTGGCAAGCCGGCCGAGCAGGATGAAGGTCGGCGCCCCCGGCGAATGGGGAATGCCGAGCGTGAAGCCGCAGGCGATGAACTCCCCCACATCCCAGAACGCGACTGTCGGCGCCAGGGTCAACAGATACACGCTGAGTGTCAGGAAGCCGACGAGCCAGGCTCCGATGCGGCGCGGATCATACGGTTCTCTCATGGACCTCTAGTAACCTTGCCGGGCGAGTCTGCGTCAAGCAGAGATAGCGTGGCGGAACATCCTCAGGGTATGAGAATCGGCTGGCCCTCGAGTTTGACGCTGGAGAGCACTTCGACGAGTTCCGCTTCCCCGATATCGCCGGTCACGGTGATCTTGGTTGTGCCGATCCAGCCGACGGCATAGTTCATCCCGCGTCTTTCCCCCGAACGGACATCGCGCAGATCCGGTTCCTCGATCCCCGGGGGAGGCTCGGGGTGATCCTTCTCGGCAAATATCGAGAACGTGGCATAGCCATCCGAATACACGCTCTGAAGAAAGGGTTGCTCATTCCCGCTTCGAAACCGCCAGGCATCCATTCTGATCTTCACCAGCATGAAACCGGCCGGGAGCCGGTCGGCCAGGGGGGGATGGATGCCGGTTTCGTCGAGGAATTCATCAGGGGTGGTGCATTCCACTCCCCGCCGGGGGGAGCGGGGCTGAGGTTCGGCGGGAGGTTCGAAATGGGCCGGATCGAGCCGGGAGCGGAAGAATATCCGGGTGTATTCGTATCGGGCCCGAAGTTCGGCCCGGGCATTGTAGACTTCGACTTTGAGAGGTACACCGTAAGTGGAGTCGACCCAGGCCCGGATCGAAGGCCGACCGGGATAGAGAGGATCGATCCGCACCGCGTAGGTCCGGCGGCCGGCCACATCGGGACCCAGTTCGGCCTGCACCAGGTAGTTCCTGCGCAGCAGATCGATGTAGGTATCGCTGATGACCAGTCCCAGGGTCTGTTCGTCGCTCCGTTCCTGAACCCTGACCCGCTCGCGCTCGTCCCACTCGTACAGCTTCTCGCACCTGACCAGGACGTGATATTCCTCCCCCTCGGGCAGATCGAGAAAATCGACACGGTAGTCGGAGGGGGGATTGTGGCCGATTCGCTGCCGGTAGACGGTGTCCTCCCGCTCGGGATCGGAAGAGACATGGGTCTGGAAGCGCTGGCCGATGAAAGCGATTTCCTGCTGTCTGCGCAGAACGTCGGTCAGGACATCCTGGGGCATGATGGCCATTCCGGGAGCGGCCTCAGCGGGGACCGGGGCCCCGAAAAAACCGCAGAACAGAAGGAGTGCAATCAACACCCGCGAGTTCAATTCACTTCCGCCCACAACCCGTCTCTCCTACCACCGGCTGTTCCCGGCCGAAACGAGCAGGGTGACACCGGTGCTGAACGGCACCGCATCGCTTGCCAGGGCATGCTCTTCGAGCATGGCGTCGGGTAGATCGGTTTCGGCCGTTGTCACCTCGGCCGGGGCTTGTACAGAGGCACTACGGTCGAGGAGAAACACGGTCGTCAGGGTGATAATGAGGGCTGCCGCAGCGACGATGGCGGGTGTGAACCAGCGCCGTACGGCGGGGAGCCTGATCGGTTCGATCTTCTCGCGCAGGGCCAGGGTGGCCTCGAGCAGGGCCTCGTACCCGCCCGGAGGAGGGTCTACCTCGCCGGCCGAGGTCCGAAGGTGTTCGACGATAAGGTCGAGATCGCGAAAGGTACGGCGGCAGGCGGCACACTCGGCCAGGTGGGCTTCGAGCCTGGCCGCCTCGCTCGCAGTCAGCCAACCCTCCCGCAGAGCAGTCAGATATTCCGTTTCCGGGTGGCCACTCATAACAGCATTCCCTCCAGCTGCTCCCGGAGTTTCATCCGGCCGTAGTGCAGACGGCTCATGACGGTACCCTCGGGGCAATTCATGATATCAGCAATCTCCCGGTGTGTGAAACCCTCCAGGTCGAAGAGGATAACCACCGTGCGCTGATCGGGAGAAAGCGTTTGCAGAGCTGCTTTGATCCGTTCTCCCAGTTCGGTCTGCTCGTAATCGGACTCCGGATCGTGCGGTTCCACCAGAGTCCCGGTTGTGTATTCATCATCGGGATCGGCGGGATCCCCTCCGCGCAGGGCGATCCTCTTGCCCCCGATGAATTTCTCTTCCATTCCCGCCGCGAACGCCCCGCTGCGCAGCTTTTCGCGCTTGAGAAAGTTCAGGGTCTTGTTCACGACGATCCGGTAGAACCAGGACGAAAAGGAAAATCGCCGGTCGAAACCTGAAGCGGAGCGGTGGATCTCCAGAAGCGCATCCTGGGCCAGATCCCACGCATCTTCCCGGTTCCGGGTCATCCGTAACGCGATCGAATAGGCCTTCTTGATATAGCGCCGGCCCAGTTCTTCGAAGGCGGTCCGGTCCCCACCGGCGATGGAGCCAACCAGCTGCTCATCGGTGGGATGGCGATCGTTTCCGTTCCTGGTCCCCACTTCTCTACATCCTGCTTCCCGGCTCTCTTCACTCCGGTGGCGCGGTACCGGAGTGTGAGTCGTCACGGTTCCCGGTCCGGCGAAACCTCCGGCGGGGTCCCAGCGATTCGGCCAGACGCAGCGCGTTGAGATCCAGCCGGGTATCGGTGTGGTATTCCAGATGGTTTCTCAACAGACGTTCAGCTTCCCGTCGCGTTTGGGTGCTTGCTTTCACGGAAGCCGCGGCCGCGGGACCGTCGGGGCGTCCCAGAGCGACCAGCAGGCGAATCGTATCGCGCTGCGTTCTCAGCACCTGTCCCCCGGGTTGATAGCACCCCGCACACCGAACTGCTCCCTCGGAAAACGAGACCGTAACCTGCTCGGTGAGTTCCCCCCCGCAGCCGGCACAGGCTTCCAGGTCGAGAGCATACCCCAGGTCGGCGACCAGATGCATCCCGAAGCAGAGGAAGAGCAGCTGCGGATCGGCCAGGCCCTCATCGTACGTCTGCAGGATCGTCAGCAGCAGTTCGTACAGATCCTCGCCGGGATGTGCCTGCCAGAGGGTACGGGTGAGCAGCTCGGCCGCCGCCTGGGCATACGCGGCGGTGAAGAGATCCTCGCGGATCCGGCTCCAGGGATGCAGCAGATCGGCGCCGGTGACGGTCTGCAGGTCGCGGCCCCGACGCATCGAGACCGTGATCCGGACGTGCTGCAGGGGTTCGAGGGCGGCCCCGAACCGGCTGCGGGTACCTCGCACCCCCTTGGCGATACCGGTGATGAGTCCCTCTTCGCGCGTCAGGAAAGTGACGATGCGGCTCGATTCCGAATACAGACGGGAACGAAGCGTAACGGCATCGAAGGCGACATACGGCATGTCATGGCCCAACCCCGAGGGCTCTCAGGAGCAGGGTGGCCAGACCGAAATAGATCAGCAGACCGAGGATATCGTTCGACATGGTCATGAAGGGCCCCGAGGCCAGAGCCGGATCGGCTTTGAGACGATCGAGAACCACCGGCACGATGGCTCCCATCATGGCCGCGACGAGAATGGCCGCCAGCATGCTCAGCCCCACGATCAATCCCATTTCGTACATGCCCTTCCACAGCCAGGCGATCGCTCCCACCGCCACCCCGCAGGCCAGCCCTATCGCCAGGCCGACCCGCAGCTCTTTGAAGATCCGTGTCCCGGTATCGATCATATCGGCCTGGCCCGTCGCCAGTCCGCGCACGACGATGGTAGATGACTGCAGTCCGACGCTGCCGCCGATGGCCATCACGACCGGGATGAAGGTGGCCAGGACGAGGTACTGTTCGAGGATCGATGCGTGAGAGTCGATGATCACTCCGGCCACCAGAGCGCTCACCAGACCGATCATGATCCATGGCAGGCGCCCGGCCGCGGCCCGTACCGGGGAACGTTCGGTGACGTCCTCATCGCCCACCCCGGCGATCAGGCGCAGGTCCTCTTCGACCTCGTCCTCGAGGACATCGGCAATATCGTCGTGGGTGATCCGGCCGACCAGAATGCCGTTTTCGTTCACGACCGGAATAGCCGCCAGATCGTACTGCAAGACCTGCCGGGCCACATCTTCCTGATCCATGGCGAGGGGAACCGAGACCAGATCGGTCTTCATCATCTCCGCCACCCGGCGGCCGCCGGGCGAGAGGAGCAGGTCGCGAAGCCGCAGCAGGCCGACCAGACGACCGGCGCTGTCGGTGACGTAGACATAGTAGATGAATTCGACCTCTTCGACCGCCTGCCGGATCGCCTCGATGGCCTCGTTCACGGTGGCTTCGGAGCGTACCGCCACGAAATCGGATTCCATGAGCCCGCCGGCGGTGTCCTCCTCGTGAACGAGCAGCTCCATGATTTCCTGCCGCTCCTCGGGGGCGACATGCCGCAGGACCGCTTCGACCGCCTCGTCGGGCAGATCCCCAACCAGGTCGGCGGCATCGTCGGTCGGCATGTCCTCCACCAGGGGAGCCAGTTCGTGCGGGGCCAGGTACTCCAGCACGGGGGCCCGGGAGCTTTCCTCCATCTCGCCCAGGATGTCGGAGGCCATCTCGTTGTCGAGCAGGATCAGAACCCGGCCGGCGTCGTCGGACTCCATGACATCGAGCACGTCGGCCACGTCGGCGGGATGCAGGTCGACGAGCAGATTCCGGATCAACCCGGCGCCCTGCTCTCCCTGCTCGAGCAGGCGGTCGAGGGTGCCGACCAGTTCGCGTTTGTGCTCTTCCAGATCCTCGGAGGTCCGGCGCATCTCAGCAGGCCCTGGTATCCACTCCGGTCGGCAGCTTGTCGGGCGAGACCGCTCCCCCGGAGATAATGAGTTTGAGCGCATCCTCGACCGGCATCCGCAGTTCGTGACAGTCGGCCCGGGGGATGATGAGCATGAAGCCGCTGGTGGGGTTGGGGGTGGTGGGCAGGAAGATGTGGTAGACATCTTCATCGTCCAGATCGCAGTTCAGATCGGCGCCCGACTCGCGGGTCACGAACCCGACCGACCAGATTCCCTGCCGGGGGTATTCGAACAGAACCGCCTTCTTGAAGGCGCCCTTCTGACTGCTCAGAAACGTTTCGCTGATCTGGCGGACCGCCATATAGATGCGATTGATGATGGGAATGCGGTGCAGGAGTACCTCACCGAATCTGAGCAGGCGCGCCCCCACGATATTGCGGGCGAAGATGCCCAGCAGAAGAATGATCAGGAGCAGGGCGATGATGCTTACGATCGGAACCAGGTGGCCGACCTTGACTCCGGCCCATCCCAGCAGGGGAAGCGGTTCGGCCAGCCCTTCGGCCCCACCCCAGAGCCAGGCTACCGGGCCGTCGAAGACGCCGGAGAGGATCTTGAAGAGCTGTTCGACGATCCAGAGCGTCAGCAGCAGGGGCACCAGCACCAGCAGTCCGGCTGCGAAACTCAGGCGCAGGCTCGTCCAGAAACGGTTTGTCTCGCGCTCCATCGTCACCTTCCCGTGGTATCGGGCGAGGCCAGGCGGTACACGTGTTCGCCGCTGCGGACCATACCGTATTCCTCGCGGGCGATGCGTTCCAGGGCGGCGTCATCGCCGATCTCGCCCCGGCGGCGTTCCAGGTCGAGCTGGCGCCGATCGAGTTCCTCCAGGCGGGCTTCGAAAGCCGACGTTTCGCGCGCCAGACGCCATCGTCTGAGCAG
>CAZNUA010000033.1:37902-41114 GCA_964576115.1 uncultured Gemmatimonadota bacterium | reverse complement strand
CTACTGATGGAGCGGCGACCGCGGCCCAGGTGCCGACGATGAAGAGCACCACGCCGACGAAAACGATCATGCCGCTGATCAGACCCCGCACGCCCTGCGAGGGATTGAGTTCCATCAGGATGGTGTGCAGCCCGTAGAGACCGTGAAAGAGGGCGATCCCGAGAAGCAGGATGTAGATGACGATCATGCCGATCTGCTGGGCGCGGACGGCAACGTTGGCCCAGTCGATCGGGTCGGCCACGTTCCCGGGGTTGAGCAGCGCGATCGGCAACAGCTCGTTCAGGTGCATGGTGAGCATGTGCAGGCCCAGCAGGATGAGGATGATGAGTCCTGCCAGGACGTGCCAGCTCCACAGTTTGGTGTCTTTAATCGCCACGGCTCATCACCTCCTCAGTGTCCGCCGGTGAAGAAGAAGTCCCAGCCGCCGGCGAGGATGATCACCGCCGCCAGGACCATCATCACCAGCATGAAGGGCCGCTGTACGTTGAGCGAACTGCGGTAGGGGTAGATCGGCTCCTCGGCGGGACCGGTCAGGATACCGAGTTCTATCAGCGCCAGGCGCAGACCGTTCAGGGCATGGAAGGCGAAAGCCACGAAGACGAGGTATTCGCCGATGTAGAAGATGGTGTTTCCGAAGAAACCCATCACCGCTTCCCACTGCTGCTGGCCCAGAGCCCGACTCGAGGTTACGACGATGTGCAACAGGAAGTAGAACAGAATACCGAGGCCGGTGACCCGGTGCAGCGTGTAGAGGTAACGCTCCACTCCCCAGTGGCCGCCTCCGAGCCAGCCCCAGAGGCCCAGTTTGTTGGGGTATCGCTTGACTTCCATGATCGCTCCCTCCTCAGTACTTCCGCTCGACCGGCTTCCAGTGCGTGATGATCGCCGGTTTGTAGTCCAGTTCGAGTCCGGTATCCCGCTTCCAGACCAGGGTGTGCTTGAGCCAGTTCTCGTCATCCCGCTCGGTGAAATCCCGGCGGGAGTGGGCGCCGCGCGATTCGGTGCGCGCCAGACCTCCGACGAGCATCACCTCGGCCAGATCGAGCAGGTTCTCGAGTTCGAGCACGTGGAAGAGATTGGTGTTGTAGTACCGCCCCGGATCCTTGACGTGGATCTGCGCGAACCGCTCCCGGAGCTCGGCCAGGCGGGTCAGACCCTGCTCCATCAGCTCGCCGGTCCGGAACACACCCATGCACTCGGTGATCATGCTCCGGAGTTCCTTGCGTAGCAGGTAGGGGTTCTCGGGCCCGTCCCGCGTGATCATATCCTCGTAGATCCTCGCCTCTTCGGCCCGGACCTGATCGTCGGGCACCGGGGCCAGTTCGGCGCCCCCCTGGACGTATTCCAGGGCTCCGGCGCCGGCGAAACCGCCGTACACGAGGCATTCGGCGGTGGAGTTGGTGCCCAGCCGGTTGGCGCCGTGAAGGCTGTGACAGGCCACCTCGCCGGCCGCCCAGATGTTCTCGACCCGGGTGCGGCCGTTGATGTCGGCCTCCAGCCCGCCCATCGAGTAATGGCCGACCGGGCGGACCGGGATCGGGTCGTGGATCGGATCGATGCCCAGGAAGCCCATGCAGACCTCACGGATCAGCGGCAGGCGCTTGTTGATCTTCTCGGCCCCGAGGTGGGTCAGGTCGAGCCAGACGTGACCCAGACCGCTGGCCTCGTCGGTCAGCCCGCGCCCTTCGAGGATCTCGGTCATCTCCGAGCGCGAGATGATGTCGCGCGGAGCCAGCTCCATTTTCTCGGCGGCGTATTTGTCCATGAAACGCTCGCCCGCGGCGTTGCGCAGGTACCCGCCCTCGCCTCTGCAGCCCTCGGTCATCAGGATTCCCGAGGGGATCAGCCCGGTGGGGTGGAACTGGATGAATTCCATGTCCTCGAGCGGCATCAGGCCTGTCCGCAGGGCGTGCACCAGGCCGTCGCCGGTGACGGTGTGCGAGTAGGTGGTGAAGTCGTAGATCGCCCCGGCTCCGCCGGTGCAGATGATCAGGGCCTTGGCGCGCAGGACCAGCATCTCGCCGCTGAAGGCGTCGATCACCATCAGACCCGCGAAGCGGCCTTCCTCGACCAGCAGTCCTGTCGCGAACACCTCGTCGTAGCGGGTGTAATGCCACTGGTTGAGAGTGTCGTAGAGGGTCTGCATCTCCATGAAGCCGGTCTTGTCGGCGGCCATGGTCGCCCGGGGGTAGGAATGCCCGCCGAAGGGGCGCTGGGCGATCTTGCCCTGCTCGTCGCGCGACCAGGGGATCCCCCAGTGATCGAGCAACAGCAGTTCTTCGGGGCACTGCTGCACGAACTTGTAGACGACATCCTGATCGGCCAGGAAGTCGGATCCCTTGACGGTATCCCAGGCGTGCAGGTCGAATGAGTCCCCCTCCTCGGGATAGAGGACCCCCGCCGTACCGCCCTCGGCGCATACGGAGTGCGATCGCATGATCTGGACTTTGGAGACCAGACCTATGTCGACCTTGCCCTCGCTCTTGCGGGAAATCTCGACCGCAGCCCGAAGGCCCGCCAGACCGGTCCCGTAGATGAGGACGTCGTGGGTTCGTTCCACTGCCATCTGTCGTGTCTCCTCTGTTGTCACCCGTCTCGAGCCGGCACTGGAACCCGGCTGATGTGGTTCGGTTTACTTTAATCAAAGATAATCGGATATGAAACGCGGAAATCTCTTCATGATCCATGGCGATGCGGTCGACCGCCGGGGATGATTGTGGTTACCATTACCACCGGTCCGGCAGGTGTGAATCGCCCGGGAAGAATGGAGTCCGCATGACATCCGCCGACATGACGCCACAGGTTCCGGACAACCGGATGGAGCGAAGGAGCGGCGGCGGCTGGCTGATGCTCCTCGGGCTGCCCTTCCTGATCCCCGGAGTGTTCATGATCCTCACGGCCCTGCGGCTCAGCGGGATACCGATGGATGAGGATATCTCACCCCTCTTCCTTTTCGTTCTCGGCCTCCTCTTCGGCGGGGCCGGAGTAGCCCTGATCTTCGGGCGTTCGGGCATCATCGTCGATCGCAGGGCCATGACGGTTGCGAAGTGGTGGGGGCTCATGGTGCCGATGATCGTCACCCGCCATGATCTGACCCGCTTCGACCGGATCACGGTTGGCAAAGAGGTCCGGCGCGACTCCACCTCGCAGAAGAACGTCTTCCCGGTCTGTCTGGCCGGAGGCCGGGGGGGTGTTGTCATCGAGTACGATGC
>CAZNUA010000033.1:8637-37802 GCA_964576115.1 uncultured Gemmatimonadota bacterium | reverse complement strand
AGGAAGCGCAAAAGGAAGCTCGACGTCGATTCGGTGACACCGAAAAGGTCTACGACCAGTGCTGTGAGTTGTATCTGGTTGATGATGGCAGCTGCAAGAGCATCTACCGGCAGAGTATACGACACACCCTGCGGGGCTTCCGTCGCTATCCCGGATTCTCCTTTGCCGTCATCCTGATGATCGGACTGGGTATCGGGGCGACGACCACCATCTTCTCGGTTGTGGATCATGTTCTTCTCCGCCCGCTACCCTATCCGGAGACCGGGGAACTGGTCACCATCGGGCTGCAGGGATCGGGTATGTCGATCCCCGACTTCATGGATGTGCGGGAGAGTACCGACGTCTTCACTTCGATCGGTGCGCAATGGGATCGGGAACAGGATCTCCTGGGGTTGGGGAATCCAGAACGTGTCAACGTCGGTCAGCTGACGCAGGATTTTCTACCGATCTTCGGAGCCCGGTCGGCCGTCGGGCGCCTCTTCACCGTCGAAGATTTCACGCCGGATGCTCCCCGTAGTGTGGTCCTGTCGCACAGTTTCTGGCAGCGCTACGGGAATAGCGAGAGGAGCGTGGTCGGGCGCACCATCAGGTTGGACGGGCAGACCCACATGATCGTAGGTGTTCTGTCAGCTGACTTCGTCGAGCCGGAAGCACTCATACGGGATCACATCGATGTCTGGGTCCCGTCGAATCCTCCCCAGGCGCTTCGCGAACAGCGGCGGAACCACATGATGCGGGTTGTGGCCCGTCTGGAAGACAAGAGTACTACCCGGGCGCAGGAGCAGCTCGATGCGCTGGCTCTCTCACTGGCGGAACGATACCCTGAAAGTTGCCGGAACCGGGATGGTTCCCCCCTGCACTTTTCCCTCACCTCGCTTCATGATGCTACCACCGGGGACATTGGTTCGACTCTGCTCCTGCTGATGGGGGCAGTGGGATTGATGCTCTGTATTGCGTGTGCGAACATCGCCAATCTGTTTCTCGCCCGGGGAACGGACCGTGCCCGGGAAATGGCGCTCCGCTCCGCTCTCGGTTCCTCCAGAAGCGGCCAGATCAAGTTGCTGCTGACCGAAAGCGCGGTGCTGGGATGTATCGGCGGCGGGTTGGGAATCGCTCTGGCTGTTTGCGGTATCAAAGCGTTCACGATGCTCGCCGCAGAGAACATCCCCCGTTTGACATCTATCGCAGTCGACTGGCGTATCGTTGCTTTCGCTACGGTGCTCTCGGTCATTACCGGTATTCTGTTCGGTCTCCTGCCCGCCTTCCGGACGGTACGTTCGGGCGTGTTCGCCACCCTACAGAAAGGACGTGCAACGATAACCCGGACACGGCGCGGGAATGTGCTGCGGGATGCCCTGATGATAACCGAGATTGCTCTCGCGCTGATGCTGCTCGTCGGAGCGGGCCTGCTGTTCAACAGCTTCCTGCGCCTTCGTCAGGTGGATCCCGGTTTCGATACCGACAGTCTTCTCACCTGTGGCGTGCAGTTCGGATGGGGCAGTACGCGGTATGCAGAGGCGGAATCCAAAGCCCGGTTCACCACCGACGTGCTGACAGAGGTTCGCAGCATCCCCGGTGTCATCGCGGCCGGAGGAAGCCTGAGTCTGCCTTTCGCCGAAAACCACTTTGTCTTTTCACCGTTTACGCGCAACGACCAGCCCGACAACAGTGTGGATATATGGGTACGACCGGTGACGCATGGGTATCTGGAAACGCTCGGAGCCCGGGTGATGGCGGGTCGCACCTTCACCGAGGATGAGGATCGGGGTATCCCGGACGAGACCGGAGAATCAACTCGCGTACAGGGTGGTGTGATAACCGTGCCCGCCCTGGTGAACGAAACGCTGGCTCATCAGCTCTGGGGTGAGGAATCACCCCTGGGGACGGTGCTTGTGTGTCCCTGGCTCAGAGTTCAGGTGATCGGTGTCATTGAAGATCTGAGCCACCTCTGGCTCGACTGGCAGAAAGAGAGCAACATCTACGTGCCGTTCCTGCAGGTGGGAACACTGTTTGACAGATTGGAGGTGCTCGTCAGGTACGCAAGCGAGTCGGTAGCCATGGCTGATGCTCTCAAAGAAGCGGTATGGCGTGTTGATCCCGATCTCTCCGTCAGTCCGGTACGCACCATGAACGAACGGATGTCCCGGTCGATGAGAATGCCACGCTTTTATTCCGCGCTCTTTTCCTTCTTTGCCCTGGTTGCGTTCCTGCTCGCGGCCTCGGGAATCTACGCCTCGATGACGTATTACGTCAGACAGCGGAATCATGAACTCGGTATCCGGCTCGCTCTCGGTGGCAGGCCTCAGAATGTGGTGGGGATGATTCTCGGTCGATGTGCGGTGCTGACCGGTGTGGGTATCGGTATCGGTCTCGGTGCCGCGCTGGGACTCTCGCACCTGCTTGAGAGTTTCGTGTTCGGGATTACGCCGACCGATTTCCCTACCTTTGTATCGGTCTCGCTGCTGTTGTGCACGGTTGCCCTGCTGGCGAGTTACCTGCCGGCCCGGAAGGCCTCCGGTCTGGATCCGCTACGGATTCTGAAGGCGGAATGATCCCGGGGGGCAGGGCGTCGGTCAGTCGGCGCAGGCGGGCTTCGAGTTCGGCTTTGACCTCGTCTAGGCGGCCCTCGAGTTCGCCGATCCGTTCCTCGACTCCGCTCCGCACGGCATCGATCTCGCTCCGGGCACGGGCTTCGTAGGAGGCGATCCGTTCGTTCACCGCTCTGCGCACCTCGGCCTCGGCCCGGCGGATCTCTGCTCCCAGCCGGTCCTGCAGGGCCCGGGAGAGGGTGCCGGCGATGTTCGAGGTCACCCTCAGACGGGGATCTTCGGCCAGACCGCTGGCGCGGATCTCGAGACTGAGCCGGTCGAGCCCGGCCAGGGTTTCCCAGACGAATTGTTCCAGGCGGCTGCGCTGCCCGGTCGAAACCCAGTCCAGAGCGGAGCACTCCCAGGTCATCAGGGCGTCCAGTTCGGGGCCCGAGCGGGTCAACCGGAGCATCGATTCGCCGGTTCCCAGATCGAGCCGGCCCGACAGCGAGCCGAGAGCCACCTCGCCCATGCCGGCTCCGGCCAGGGCCACCGTCACGGTGTCGTGCGGCACCTCGGTGGTGTGATCCACCGTACCCGTGACCTGCAGGGTCCGCTCGCCGGCGCCGCCGCTGGCCCGAGCCAGCCGGAAGCGGGTGGGCTCGCCATAGACCGCCGGCTCGGTGGTCAGCCCGGTCACCAGCAGTTCGTATGCCTCGGGCCGGTCAGCCGGACCGAGGCTCATCGAGAACTCGCCCCGTTCGAGCAACAGGGCGGGAAGTTCTGCGCGCCGGGGGAAGCGGACCGTGGTCCCGGCCAGGCGCAGGCGCTTGGGGCCGGGTTCGAGCTTCTGTTTCAGCCCCGGCGGCAGGTGCTCTTCCACGGTATCGAGAGCGCGCAGGACCGGGGCCAGGTGGTCGCGGGCCATCTCGCCGAACAGGGCCGGGCCCAGATCGGGCGCTTCGATCGAGGGAATCCGCAACTGCGAGCGGGCCCAGTCGTAATCGACGTCGCGCGCCTCATCCAGGCTCCCGAGCCCGTCGCGCAGATCGTGCCAGCCATCCTGAAAGCTCCGGCTCAGTTCGGTCAGCCGGTCGCGTTTGGCCTGCAGGGAGCGTACCAGATCGCGTCCCGAGACCACCAGATCGCGGACCGCCTCGATCTGTCGCAGGCTGATACGCCGCAGGTTGATCTCACCGCTGCGCTCGAGCAGGGCGCGGGTACTGTCGATCTCGGCGCTGACATCGAGGTCGCTGAGTTCCGCGGTCCAGTGCTCCTGCAGTGAATCCGCCTCGGTAACGAGGCGGTTGGCCAGGCGGACGGTCCGGAGGCTGTCGGCGCTGATGGCCGAGACATTGACCGCCTCGCCCAGCCCGCGCAGCGAAAAGGCGGGAATCGGCAGGTCACGGGTCCAGGTCGAGAACCGGCGGGCGGCGGCGCCCGTGGTGGCGCTGCGGCGCTCCAGCGCCCCCGATTCGGTCCTTGGGGTGCCGAAGCGCACCCCGGTCACCGCCAGGGTGTCGATGATGATCTTTTTCTCGAGCAGGGGGCCGAGGCGCACGTCGGCCACCGCCTCGCCGATCTCGATCAGGTTGCGCATCGGCGCCTCGGGATCGGCCGCGGCGATGCCCCGCAGGACGAAGCGTCCGGCGAAAGGACGCACCTCGGCCTCGGCCACGTCGACCCGGGCGCCGGTCAGCTGCGAGCCGGTCCACTCCACACCGCGGCGCACGATAGAGTCGAGCAGGAGCAGCCACACGGCGCCGGCCAGAACCAGGAAGATCACCAGCGGTACGATCGCCTTCAGACGCAGGTATTTCTTCAGACCACGGGCTGGTGGTTTGGCTTTCTTCCGGGTGCCGGTGGACGGTTCGTTATTCGAGCCGGCCATCAGTCCAGCTCCGGCCGAAGCATCGTGTAGTACTTATAGATCTTCGAGGCTTTGAGGGCCTTGAAGAGCCTCGTCCGTTCGAGTCGTTCGTACACGTGCCGGCGGTATTTCGCCACCCCGATCCGGGCCCCGACGTAGAGCGGTATGGCGGCTGCACACCAGACGAGGAAACTGCCCAGTACGACGGTGTTGTTGAAGTTGGTCAGGGCCAGCACGGGGGTGTTGTACATCCCGGTCCAGGTCGCCTCCAGCGTCCCGGAATCGACGAGCAGGCTCTGGCCCAGCGAGTGGAAGACCGGATCGAAGAGGAACCCGACCGGCACGAAGAGGGCCCAGCCGAGCATGAAGGCGGGGAAGGACACCCGGGTCAGCACGGCCGCGGCGAGGATGATGAGATTGTGCAGGTTGGCGATGGGGGTCAGCCCCAGGGCCGCACCCAGGACGATCCCGGCCGCGATCTGGGCCGGGGTGCCGTCCGAGTTCAGGGTCTTGAACAGCTTGCGCAGCAGGGCGATCAACGGCATCGTCGGTTCAGCTCCGGTCGGTCGCAGCCATCGGGAATCCTTACCGGTACCGCCACGAGGTCAGATCGGCTTCGGGGGGCGCCCACTCCTCGATGTGCCGGGTCATCAGCTGCAGCTGTTCCACTCCCCGCGGTCCCCAGCAGTGGGGAGCCAGGGGCTGGAAGGCCACTTCACCATAGTAGTAGGGCTGGGTGGTGCTTTCGAGGAAATCGTGCAGGAAGTGCACCCCGTTATTGAGGTAGTAGCTGTCCATGTCGCCGCAGTAGACATGGATCTTGCCCACCAGTTTCGGCCCCAGGGTCGCCCAGTCGCGCTCGAGGATGTAGCGCAGGTCGTAGTTCTCGCGCCAGTACTCGGCCACCTCGCGGTCGATCTCCCCAGTCCGCTTGTCCCAGATGCGGGCCGGGTAACCGTCGGATCCGCAGGGAGAGTAGGTCGCTTCCCATATGTCCCATTGACCACCCGAGCGGGAGTGGTCTCCGACCACCAGCTCGTAGAGGTTCTCGTCCTTCATCATCGAGCGGATGTTGCCGTCGGGGCTGCGCCGGTTGGGCCGCTCGATGCGCATCCAGTCCCGGTCGAGGAAGTACGCGTTCTCGTCCGCATAGATGTTGACGATCTGGTAGCCGCGGAAATCGACCCCGTCGGGGCAGCTGGCCCAACAACCGCCGAAGAAGTCGGGGTAGAAGACCTGGTAAGCCAGGGCGATCCAGCCGCCGGTCGAGCCGCCGGTCAGTTTGCGGGCCCACGGCTCGCGGATGATACGGAAGCGCTCTTCCACGGCGGGGATCAGCTCGTGCATGATGGCGTCGCCGTAGGGACCGTTGTTGGCCGAATTCACTCCGTAGGAGTCGTCATAGTAGGGCGAGGGGTGCTGAAAATTGACGTAGATGAAACGAGGAATGTCCCCCTCGGGCCAGGTCTCGGCCAGCTGTTCCTCCAGGGGCATCCGGGGGGCCCCTGTGGAGAAATGCCCCTGAACGTAGTTGACCGGGTAGTAGGTGTCGGGATGGTCGTCGTATCCGGCGGGGAGCCGGACCGTGGCGCCGATGTAGATCGGGTGTCCCCACCAGGCCGAGAGGATGGGGCTCTCGAACTTGATGATCTTCACATCGGCGGTCTCTTCGGGCTCGGGCCGGGGTCCGACGATCTGGTCGCACACGAGCCGGATGGTCGTGGTCCCGCGCCCGGAAATCGTGATCTGCTGCGGTTCGCTGTAAAGGTTGCCCGGCGAGTTGCGCCAGTTCTGTCCTTCCCACTGATCCATGTGCATCCAGACGGTGTGGCCGTCGGCACGTTCGAAACGGGTATAGACGTTCGCGAAGCCCTGGACCCAGTAGTCGCCGGGGGGGATCTCGTCGAGACTCTCCACCGGCCAGCCGAAGACCGAACCGTTGATGACTGCCGACCGTCCCGGCTGCAGCTCCTCGACATTGAGACCGTAGAGCGGCACGCCGGTCTCGCCCGCCTGCCAGATCGGACCCATGACCTGGCCTCTCCTCTCCCGGCCGCGCTCGCGGCTCACGGCCACGTAGACCCGGCCCGTCAGGGCTTCGGAGCGGACGCCGGCGTCAAAGGAGATCTCGACTCGCACTCCACTGGCGTACGCCGGCTCTGAACCGGCCGGCCGAGGAAGAACGGTGAAGGCCGTCAGCGTCAGCAGGAACAGGGTCAAAGCGGCTGTCATGTACAGCCGGGAGCGGCGCCCGGTTACCCGGGTGCGGTGCGGTGAAAACAGTTCTCGACTCACGGTCTGACCTTTCCGGTTTGCACAGACGGTCATGGAGCGGACGATCCCGCCCGCAGGGTTCGTTCCCGGGTCCGTCACGTCAGGGAGGATCGATCGGTTCGCCCTCGACGGAGGAGACGTCCCCCGACCAGCTCTTCGGCGGCCGGAGCAGGAGCAGAACGCCGATGACGATCAGGGTCGCCGGCCACCAGTCGCCGATCCAGCGGTTTCCGCTCAGGAAGACGATTCCGAGAACCAGCAGGATACTGCCGGGAATGAGCAGCCCCCCTTCCTGCTCGCCCAGGAAATACATCAGGAAGAATCCGATTCCGGGGGCGATGATGAAGAGCGGCCACAGGTCCCGCATATAGTACCAGCCGTTGAGCTGGCAGTAGAGAAAAAGCCCTCCGGTGACAACCAGCACCGTGAACGGCATCAGCAGGCCGTAGTTGGGCCGTTCGCGGAGCCAGAGACCGAAGAAGAAGAGCCCGAGTACAATGAGGAGAACCGGCCAGTAATCGAAGAGATCGAAGGCGCCGAGATTGGATGCCAGAAAGATGGCTCCGAGCGCGATCAGCAGCACTCCGGGGGCGAGGTTACGCGAGGGCATCATCCGACTCTCCCTCCAGGGGTAAGCGGAAACGGAAACTTACACTAGTCTAGGAAGGGGGATGATGGCCGTCAACCGGACCGCTTCAGCGCCGGCGTTCGGAAACCTTCACAGCGGTGCCCGAGGCGGTCACCATGAGCATGGTATCCTTGACGACCTCGTAATCGAGATCGACACCCACCACGGCGTTGGCTCCCACCTGGGCGGCTCGGTGTTCGATTTCTTCCAGGGCGATCTTCTGAGCCCGGATGAGCTCCTTCTCATAGGCGGCGCTGCGCCCGCCGACGATGTCCCGGATGCCTGCGAAGAAATCCTTGAAAAGGTCGGCTCCCATGATCGCTTCGCCGGTGACGATGCCCATGTATTCCTGAATCGAACGTCCTTCGATCTGGGGAGTCGTACTCAGTATCATCGGATGCCTCCTGCGTCCTCGCTCGTTGGATGGGTCCGGACTGGACCGGACACCGGATAGAATACGGTATAACGGCCGGTCAATATCAGGGAAAAATCGGTCCCGGAGCGATATCGCGGGAGCACAGGGGGGAATCGTTGCCGTCTTGACTCTGCTCGGAAGCGGACCCTAGCTTGTTTTCCGTTCGGAAACAGCCCTACTGTACCCTGGTAGTTTTCGAATGGACCCCGGCGCGTTTGGGTCCGGAAACGGCTCTATTCCGCAGGCGGCGTATCCGACGGCCGTCTGTTAAGGAGCGTGATCCGCCATGGCACGGTGCCCGAGATCAGTACCGCTGGTCCTTGCGGTTCTCCTCATGCTGCCGGTTCTTCCGGCAGCCGCGGCAGGATCGGTCTGCGACCCGGCCACATCGACTTCACCTGCGCCGGCGCTCCCTCTGCCGCAGCAGGAAGATCCGCTCCGCTTCGCCCGTTCCCTGTACCAGGACGGGCTGTACGATCTGGCTGTCGGCCAGCTCCGGGAAAGACTAGCCGCAGGACTCGCGCTGCAGCAGGCCGAGGAAGCCCGCTGGCTGCTGGGGCAGGCTCTGGAAGCCGCTCGCCGCCCTCTCGAAGCCGCTGCCGCCTACCGCGATTTCACGACCCATCACGGTTCAGCTGTGCGGGCCCCCGAGGCGTGGCTGCGGGCGGGTCGGCTCTATGCCGCCGGCGGCGATTTCGCCGCTTCGGGATCGGCCTACCACAGTTTCATCGATCTCTTCCCGGCCGATGACTCGCGTCCCGACGCCGCCGTCGGTCTGATCGAAGCCCTGCTGGCCCAGGGCCGGATGGACGATGCCCTCGACCAGGTGGCGTCAGCCAATCGCGATTTTCCCTTCCATCCCCTCCAACCCCGTTTCCGTCTGCTCGAAGCCGAAGCCCGTATCGCCCTGGGTCAGACCGGGCGGGCTCTCGAACTGGCCGATGAAGCCGCGTCTTCGGCGACGACCCCCGAGCAGCGCGCCGATGCCGCTTCAGTGCAGGGACGTCTGCTCATCGGTGCCGACCGGGCCGGGGAAGCGGTCACGATCATCCAGGCCGCCCTCGAGGCGGAACCACCGGAGGATCGGATCCCGGCCCTGCGGGGAGTGCTGGGCCAGGCGCTCTCGAGCCTGGATCGGCATGGCGAGGCGCTGACCGAACTTCGGGCGGCGACCGTCGGCACCCGCGGCCGCGAACGCGGCCGGGCCGCTCTCTGGCTGGCCCGCACGCACAATGCGATCGGAGAACCTGACTCCGCTCTGGCCGCGTACGATCTGGCCCTGCCGCTGATTCCGGGCACCGAAGGAGCCGCTCTCGCGCTCGAAGCCGCTCGCTGCGCCCGCGACGCCGGTCGGGCTGAAGCCGCCCTGGGCTATGCCGACCGGGCCGCCGAGGCCGCGACCGACGCCGCCGCCCGGGCCGAAGCCGTGACGGTGGCCGTGGATGTCCTGCTGCGGCTGGAGCGTATTCCCGAAGCGGCCGACCGCCTGAGGGGTCTGTATCAACAGACCGATCTGCCCCCTTCGATCCGCGCCCGGGCCGCCATGGACCTGGGCCGGCTCTACGAACGGCACCTGAGCGATCCCTCCGCGGCCGCGGGGTACTACCGGTTGGCGGTTGGGACCGTGAGCCGCGGTGAGCTGTGGGCAGAAGCACTCTGGTCTTCGGCCCATGCCCTGGCCGCGCAGGGTGAGTACGCCTCGGCGATCACCGAGCTGCAGCCCCTGGCCGGAACGGCCGGAGCGTGGGGCGAGCGGGCGGGACAGAGAATCGCCTACTGGCGCAGCTACCGCCTGATCGATCTCGAAACCGGTCTGCGCCTGCTGCAGTCGGCCATGCTGGCTCTGGCTTCGGCCGAGAGTGGAGGGACGACAGAAGCTCTGCTCGAAATCGCCCAGGCCAATGCCGGCGCTCTGAAAGATTTCGCCACCGCCGTCGAAGCCTATGACCGCTACCTGGTCCGGGTGTCCGACGGTCCCCGGGCCGCCCGGGCGCACTTCGAGAAGGGCCAGGCCCTCGAGGCCCTGGCGGTTATTGCCCGGACCGAAGTCGATACGGCTGCAGCCCGCCGGCCGCGGGAGCAGGCGGCAGCGGCCTACCGGGAAGCGGTCCGGGTCGGGGGTAGGAGCGAAGCATCCGAACGGGCGCAGCTGGCGCTGATCGAACTCGACCTGGCCGACCTGCGCGACCGTCCGGTCCTGTATTTCCAGGCGATGCGCGACTCCTACCGCGGGTTCCTGGATACCTTCACCGCTTCGGACCGGCTCAACGACGTCCTGCTGCGTCTCGGTGAAGCCAACGAGGGGCTGGGCCGGCACGCCGATCCGGGATACTTCGAGGAAGCGGCCGATGTCTATCGGCTGCTGCTCGAGGGGGACAAGCCGATCGAGGTGCGCCGGATCGCCCGTCTGGGGCGGGGCCGCTCGCTCTATCGTATCGAGGCCTGGGCCGAAGCCGCCCCCCTGCTCGAGGCCGCTCTGGCCGACCAGCCCCCCGATGCGGTTCTGGATGAACTCCTCTTCATGGCCGGTGACGCCCGTCTGCGCAGCGGTGACGGCACCGCCGCGGTCGCTCATTTCAGCGAGCTGGCCAGCCGCTTCCCGGCCAGCCCCTGGACCGCCCGGTCGAGCGAATCGACCGGCGACCTGCTGCTCGAGCAGGGGCGGAGCCTTGAAGCGATCGAGGCGTACGAGCGTTTCGCTCAGAGCTGCACCGGGAGTGATGAACCCCGGGCGCACCTGAAGCTCTCCCGGGCCCTGGCCGACGCCGGGCAGTGGGCCGACGCCGCCGCGGCGGCCCGGATTGCGGCCGGCGTCCTGCTCGATCCCGAACTGCGGCTCGAGGCTCTGACCCGCTGGGGCGAGGCTGCCCGCCGCTCCGGTGACGAGGTCGAAGAACTGGCGGCGTACCGGGCCATCTGGGAGGCCGTCCCGACCTCGGCCCTAGCTGATTCGATCGCTCCGGCATTCGGGCTGATGCTGTCGAACCGCGGCGAACTCGGGCTGGCCGAGGAGGTCTGGCTCCGACTGGTCGAAACGGCCGACACCGATTCGGCGCGGGCCCGGGCTGGAGCCGAGCTAGTCTATCTGGCATATGCCGGCGGGCGCTCTTCGACGGCCGCCGAACGGCGTGAAACCTTCCACCAGACCTGGCGGCGCGAGCGGGAGATCATGCGTCTCTACGAACCTTTCTTCCTGGCAGCCGAAGGTCAGATGAAGCTGCAGCTGCAGCAGTGGGAAGAGGCCGAGGAGGTGCTGCTGCAGGTTCTCGAGGACGCCCCTGAATCCGACTACATACCCGGCGCTCTCTACGGTCTGGCGGTTGCAGCCGACCGGCTGGAGAGGCCCGAGGACGCCCGGGAGTACTATTCCCGGCTGGTGGAGGACCATCCCGATCACCCCCAGGCCGAGCGGGCCCGTTTCCAGCTCGCCAACCTGGCCTACCGGGTGGCCGAATACGAGATCGCGATGCCTCTGTTCCGCCAGGTGACGCTTTCGCCCGATCCGGCCCTGGCCGAGGCGGCCCAGTACAACCTGGTGCAGACACTCGAGCGCATGCGCCTGTGGGACATGGCCCAGCAGGAAGCGGTGACTTATCTGGAGCGCTTTCCCGAATCGGAATCGCTCTTCGACATGAAGGTCAAACTCGGCTGGCTCTACCGCGAGGGGGGACAGTTCGGGCGGGCGGCCGACTACTTCCGCGATCTGCGCGCCACCGACTCCGAACAGGAAGCCCGTCTGCGGTGGTGGCTCGCCGAAACGCTCTTCGCCATGGGCAACTATGAAGAGGCCGTGCTCGAATATATGAAGGTGGCGATCCTGAATGAGGATCAGTTCCTCTTCGCGGTCACGGCCCGGCTCAAGGCCGCCGATTCCTACGCCCATCTGGGACAGCAGGAAACGGCGATCGATCTTTACCAGCAGATCATCACCCGCTACGGCGCCGATTCCGATTACGGGCGCCTGGCCACCGAACACATGGAAAACGTCCGGGCCGGCCGCGCGCCGGGGGCCCTGCCGCCCCAGCCGCCGCCCGGCCCGTACCTCTGAAGTCGGGAAAAACAGGGTCGGCGGCGGTGGGAGAGCGGACCGGAGCAGGGGCGGGTACCGAACGAGAGGCAAGAGAGGTTAGAGAGGGAGAGTGATGGCAGAGGACGATCGCAGTGCGGTGATGGATCGGCTGGCGAGCCTGGGCAAACGGAAGGGTTTCATCTTCCGTTCGAGCGAGATCTACGGCGGACTCGGCTCGACCTGGGACTACGGGCCGCTGGGGGTGGAACTCAAACGCACAGTCACGACCCGCTGGTGGGATGAGATCGTACGGCGGCGCGAGGATGTGGTGGGAATGGATGCGGCCATCCTGATGAATCCCCGCGTCTGGGAAGCCTCGGGACATGTGGGTTCCTTCCAGGATCCCCTGGTGGAGTGCGCCGCGTGCAAGCGGCGTTTCCGACAGGATCACGTCGAGGGCGAGGTCTGTCCCGAATGCGGCGGAACCTTGAGCGAGCCGCGTATGTTCAACCTCATGTTCAAGACCTATATCGGCCCGATCGAAGACGATTCGGCGGTGGCGTGGCTGCGGCCCGAGACCGCCCAGGGCATCTTCGTCAACTTCCGCAACGTGCAGGAAGCCAGCCGCCGGAAAGTCCCCTTCGGTATCGCCCAGATCGGCAAGGCCTTCCGGAACGAGATCACGGTCGGCAACTTCATCTTCCGCTCCCGCGAGTTCGAACAGATGGAGCTGGAGTGGTTCTGCCGTACCGAAGACTCGCAGCAGTGGTTCGAGTACTGGCTCGAGGCCCGGATGCAGTGGTATGTCTCGCTCGGGATCACCCCCGAGCGCCTGCGTCTGCGGCCCCACACCGAAGAGGAACTGGCCCACTACGCCCGGGCCTGCCAGGACATCGAGTACGACTTTCCCTTCGGCTGGTCCGAGCTGGAAGGGATTGCCGACCGCGGCACCTACGACCTGGACCAGCACATGGAGCATTCGGGCAAGGAACTCAGCTATCTCGATCCTCACACCCACGAGCGTTTCGTGCCGGCGGTGATCGAATCCTCGGGCGGAGTGGACCGGACCGTTCTGACCGTGCTCTCCGACGCCTACGACGAGGACGAGGTCGAGGGGGAACCGCGGGCCTTGCTGCGCTTCGCGCCGCACATGGCTCCGATCCAGGCAGCCGTTTTTCCCCTGGTCAAGCGTGACGGAATGCCCGAGATCGCCCGTCGTATCGTCGAGGACCTGCGCGCCCGCGCGGTGGCGGCGGTCTACGACGAGGGGGGCAGCATCGGGCGGCGCTACCGCCGGATGGACGAGGTAGGTACCCCCTTCTGCCTGACCGTGGACGGCCAGACAGTCGAGGATTCGACCGTGACCGTTCGCGACCGCGATACCTGCGAGCAGGTCAGGATCTCGATTGACGCCATTACCGCCTATCTGGAGGAACGGCTGCGCCCCTGAGGCGCTCCCGAATCGAGGATCATGCTCGGATCTCGGAACCGCTCCCGGTCTGCTGTCCTGCCCGTGCTCCTGATCGGGAGTCTCGGACTGTCCGGAGCCGGCTCGGGAGGCTCCGCTGGCCGGGCCGGGGAGACGTGCCAGCCCCAGGATCCGATCCGCCCGGAGAAAGTTCATCCGGTTCTGGTCCAGCGCGCCGCTGCTGCCCCCACCCCCCTCGATTCTCTTCATGTCTGGGTCTGGCTCTGCGACAAGGGTCTGAGCGGCCCGGCCCTGCAGCGGGCTCTCAACGGACTGTCGTTGCAGGTGAGCGAGCGGGCGCTCGAACGCCGCCGCCGACGCGGGCGGATCACCGGACTGGTGTCCGCCGACCTGCCGGTTCATCAGCCTTATCTGGATGACCTGACGTCGGCCGGCCTGCGCCTGCGCCGGACCAGCCGCTGGCTGAACGCCGCCAGCGGAGTACTGGCTGCCGGCGATCTCGGGGCTGTGGCCGCCCTGGAGTGCGTGAGGGGGATCACTCCCCTCAGCCGGACCGTTGTTCGGCCGAGGGAAGGGGGAGAGAGAGACCGGTTCGATCCGGCCCGGCCGGATCCGGTCCGACCCGCCGTCGCGCGCTCTGACATCCAAATGACGGGCAGGGGGGGCGGTGGGCGCACCGGGGCACAGTTCGACGCCGATTACTACGGCGCTTCATGGGCGCAGTGCCTCTCGCTCGAGGTGCCCGAACTGCACGAACTGGGTCTGACCGGCGCGGGGGTCATTATCGGCGTGCTCGATTCCGGCTTCCGGTTCGGGCACGAGGCCCTGCGCGATTCCCTGGTCATCGCATCCTACGACTTCGTCAACGACGACGCCGAAGTCGAGAACGAGCCCGGCGATCCCTCCAACGCCTGGAACCACGGCACCCGGGTCTGGGGCACGATCGCGGCCTTTAATCCCGGCACTCTGGTGGGACCGGCCTTCGGGGCCGAGTTCGTGCTGGCCAAGACCGAGGACGAGGGTTCGGAGACAGTTGCCGAAGAGGACAACTGGATCGCCGCCATCGAGTGGATGGAAGCCCTGGGGGTGGATGTGACCAACACCAGTCTGGGGTACTATGACTGGTATTCCTGGCGTGACATGGACGGAGATACCGCTCCGATCACCCGGGCGGCCGACGCCGCCGCGGCCCGTGGGGTAGTGGTCGTCACCAGCGCCGGCAACGAGGGCGGTTATCCGGAGCCGCCCGATCCCGACACGGTACCGGTCTATTACTACATCGGCGCGCCCGCCGACGGCGACAGCGTCATCGCCGTCGGGGCCACCATCGGCGATGCTCAGCGCGTTTCATTCTCGAGCCACGGTCCCACCTTCGACGGGCGGATCAAGCCCGACGTCATGGCCCGGGGGGTGGATGTGGCTTCGGCAAGCCCGCTCAATCTGAGCGGGTACGATCTTTCCCTCGACGGGACCAGTTTCTCGAGCCCGCTGGTGACCGGGGTGGTGGCCCTGTTGCTGGAGGCCCACCCCGACTGGAATCCAATGAAAGTCCTCGATGTGCTGCGGGCCAGCGCCGACCGCTCGAACAATCTGGAACCGGGGGAACCGGACAACGACTACGGCTGGGGCTACGTGCGGGGAGCGCGAGCCAACGCCTGGGGCGATATTCCGATTCCCGACCCGGGCCGGCTCGAATTCTTCACCTACCCCAACCCCTTCAGTTCCACAACGACCTTCGTCTGCTCCGTGCCCTCGGCCGGCGAGGGCCGCATTTTCGTATTCACCCGTAGCGGCACCCTGGTTCGTACCCTCGGGCTCGAGGCCGAAGACGTTCCCCGGGCCGGGGTGTACGAGGTCGCCTGGGACGGCCGGAACAGCTCCGGGGCCCTGGTCGCTTCCGGGGTCTACCATGCCGTCTTTGTGTTCGAGGGATTGCGGGCGCGCACGACCCTGCTCAAGATTCGCTGACCGGAGCGCGCTCGGCACCTATATTCCCCTACCATCATCTTCGTTTGACGCGGGAGAGATGCGATGTCGCTTCGCAGATTCGTTTGTGGGTTACCGATCCTGTTCGTGACGGTGGCCGGCGCTCCTTCGGCCGGGCTGCTGGCCCAGACTTTCGATCGGCCGGTCTTCGATTCCGAAGACGGGGCGTTCATCACGGTGGAGCAGATGATGGACCGGTTGGCCGGGGCCGACGTCGTCTACGTGGGGGAAACGCATACCGATCTGGCCCACCACCGGGTCCAGCTGGCCGTTCTCGAAGCCCTGCACACCCGCAATTCCTCGCTGGTCATGGGCTGGGAGATGTTCCACTCCAGCCAGCAGCCCCTGCTTGACGCTTTCAGCTGGGGCTGGCTGTCCGAGATCGAATGGCTCGACGCCATCTACTGGGAGCACACCTGGGGCCATCCCTATGAGGGCTACCGGCCGATGCTGCTGTACGCCCACGAGAACGGGATTCGCATCTTCGGCCTCAATGCGCCGCGGGCGGTGGTGCGCTCGGTCCGCACCGACGGGCGCGAGGCGATGCCCGATTCGCTCAGCGTCTGGCTCCCCCCCGGTTTCTGGAACCGGATCGACCTGCCCGAGGAAGCCCGCTATAAAGAGTGGTTCTTCGCCACCGCCCGGCACATGCCGCACGCCAGCGACGAGATGATGGCGGGGATGTTTGCCTCCCAGACGGCCTGGAACGAGATCATGGCCTGGAACGTGGTCAAGGCTTTCAACATCATCCCCGACGAGCGTCTGCAGGTGCTCGTGATCGTAGGCAGCGGCCACGCCGTCTTCGGACAGGGCATTCCCACCCGGGTCGCCTGGCGTCGGTCCGACCTGCATCAGCTGGTGGTGATGCCGCAGACGGTCGAAAGTGTTCCTTCCGCAGCCGCGCTTCGCGAGGAAGGACTGATCGAGGAGGGCGATTTCATCTGGTTCGTTCCTCCGGTGGCTGGAGAACAACCTCCGGCGGCTGAAGCGGAGCCTCCGATTTCCTGACCGGCTCCCGAATCCAGTCTTTCTTTTCCGTGACGCAACCCGGCAGGAGTGGTATACGTATTTGTAGTGTCTATTTGACGGCATGATACCATGCCGCTGACGGGGAGTACCCGATGACTGCACGTCTTGACCGCGAGGCCGCCGCCTTCCTGCCACTCAATCCGGTGGTCTTCAGAATTCTCATGGTCCTGACCGAAGGGGAGCGGCACGGCTACAATATCGTCAAGCAGGTCGAAGTCGAGAGCGGGGGAGAGCTCTCAATCGAACCGGGCAATCTGTACCGTTCGCTCCGCAAACTGCTGGCTGAAGGTGTCATCAGGGAGTCGGGCCGGCGACCCGATCCCGAAGAAGACGATGCCCGGCGCCGGTACTTCGCGCTCACCCCACTGGGCCGCCGGATCGTGAAGGCTGAAGCGGTCCGGCTCCAGCGGCTCGTGCGCGACGCCGGCGCCCGCGATCTGCTCCCCGAGCCCGGTACCGCGGAGGGGCTCACGACATGAGCCCGCAGCGCGAGCGGCTCTGGCTCGGTGCCTACCGGCTTCTGCTGCGCGCCTGGCCGGCCGAGACCCGTCGCCAACTCGGCGAAGACCTGCTCCTGACCTTCCGCGACCGCCTACGCGAGGTCTGGACCGGCTCGGGATTCGGGCCCCGCATCCGCTTCACCTGGCGGACACTGCGCGATGTCATCGGCAGCGGCCTGCGCGAGCGCTGGGACAAGGCAGCCGGAGCGACCACCCTGCAGACCGAGGCCGCCCGCCGCCGCAACCGCCAGACCTCACCTGAAGAACGGCCCCGAATCACCTGGTTGGATACCCTTGGTCAGGATATCCGTTTCGGTCTGCGGATGTTCGTGCGCAATCCACTTTTCACCGCCGCGGCGGTCCTCTGTCTCGGAATCGGGATTGGCGCCAACGCGACCATCTTCAGTTTCCTCTACGGGGTCATGGGTAATCCCCTCGGATTGGAGGAGCTCGGGGCGCTGGTCGCCTGCGAGCCCGGTTCGGTCGAAGAGGGCTGGACGACCAGCGGGCAGTATCCCGACTTCCTGGAACTGCGGCAGCGGAACGGCAGTTTCGAGGCGCTGACCGCCTGGCATGAACTCGCGCTTACCCTCACTGCGGCGGGAGTCGATCCGGAGCGGATCACCGGGCTTTCGGTTTCGCCCGACTTCAGCCGGGTCATGCGGGTCGAGCCCCTGCTCGGCCGCGGCTTCCTGCCCGATGACGAAGAACCGGGGGCACCGGCCACCGTCATCCTCGGGCACCGGTTGTGGACCCGGCGCTACGAGGCCGATCCCGGAATCGTCGGTCGACCGATAATCCTCGACGGCGAGACCCGTACCATCGTCGGCGTCATGCCCGCCGGTTTCCAGTTCCCCACCAATACCCAGCTCTGGGTGCCGATCCGGCGCGACCGGGGCCTGCCCCGGGGCTCTCAGTACCTGCGCTTCGCCGGTCGACTGGAACCGGGAACCACGATCGAACAGGCGGGTGAGGATCTGCGGGTCATCGCCGCCGACCTCGCCCGGCGTTTCCCCGAGTCCAACGGCCATCTGAGCATGCTCCTGCGTCCGCTCGAGGATTCCATTCTCGGCGACATCCGCGAGGTCCTGCTCATCTTCTATGTAGTAGTGACCTTCGTCCTGCTGCTGGCCTGCGCCAACGTCGCCAAGCTGATCCTGGCTCGCTCCTCGACCCGCCAGCGCGAGATTACCATCCGGGCCGGACTGGGCGCCGGGCGCTTCCGACTCATGCGCATGTTCGGAACCGAGGCGGTCGTGCTGGCCGCTCTCGGCGGTGTCCTCGGCCTGATCCTGGGTTGGGTGGGGCGCGATCTGATCGTGAACGGGATTCCGGTCGTGCTGCCTTACTGGGTGCATTTCGAGATGCACCTGCCGGTCGTGGTCATCATGATCTTTATCACTTTCCTGACCAGCCTGCTGGCTGGAGCGGGACCGGCCTGGCTGAACCTGCGTAGCGATGTGGCCGGCCAGCTCAAGGAGGGGGGGGAACGCGCGGTCGGGAGCCGCCGGAGCAGTGCTTTCCGCCAGAGCCTGGTGATGGTCGAGGTCGGTCTGGCGCTGGTTCTGCTCATCGGGGCCACCCTCATGCTGCACGGGGTGACCCGGCTGCATGCGGTCGAGCCGGGATTTTCGACCGAAAACGTGCTGACCATGCGCCTCGAACTACCCCTGGACAATTTCAGGGATCCGGCGAAAACCGTACGTACCTACGAAGACATCCTCGATCGTATCCGGATACATCCGGCGGTCAGCACCGCGGCAGCCGCCACCATCATGCCCTTTTCGGACAGCAACGAATCGACCGGGTATGTGATCGAAGGCGGTCCTGTCTTCGAACGGGGGCGGGCTCCCGACGCGTACTACCGGGTGGTGACCCCCGGACATTTCAGCACCCTTGAAATTCCCCTCCTGCGCGGCCGCGAATTCGAACGTAGCGATTTCTTCGGCAGCGCCGATCAGGTCGTGATCGTCGACCGCCGTTTCGCCGATCTGAACTGGCCCGGGGCCGATCCGATCGGCCGGCGGATCCGCCATGCCACCTTCGATACTACAGCAGCGCCGGCCTGGATGACGGTGGTGGGGGTGGTGGAAACCATCTGCCAGCGTGAACTCCTGGGTGAAACCCAACCCACCATCTACCGGCCCCTGGCCCAGTCGCCTCGGACCGCCAACAGCCTGGAGATCCGTTCAGCCTCGGATCCCCTGGCTCTTGTCCGTCCTGTTCGCGACATCCTGCGCGAAGTGAACCCCGATCTGCCTCCTTTCGACATCATGACCCTGGAGCAGCATCTCAGACGGCAGAACTGGGAACCTGTGATCTACGGCTGGATGTTCGGCGTTTTCTCTTCGATCGCACTACTGCTGGCGATGATCGGTGTCTATGCGGTGGTGGCCTACGCCGTCGCCGAACGGGCCCGGGAGTTCGGCATCCGGATGGCCCTGGGAGCCGGCCCGGTCCAGATCGTGCGGCTGGTCCTGGGGCAGGGCACCCGGCCGGTCGGTCTGGGCCTGCTGGGAGGGACCGTGCTGGCTTTCGTCGTCCTGCGCTTCGCGTCGAGCATTTTCTTCGGCGTCAGCGCTACCGAACCGATCTTCTACCTGGTCGCGATCGCGGTCATGACCGGGGTGGCCCTGCTGGCTACGCTTCTGCCGGCCCGGCGGGCCACGGCCCTCGATCCGGTGACCACGATACGGGTGGAGTAGATCCCGAACCGGGAGCTGGACCCGCAGGCGTTCGATGTCGATCGACCGGTGCCACATGGCCGCGGGAGAACTGCTCGGCAAGCTGCATGTTACCGGCGGATATGATCGGAACATCTGGTAAGTAGGCAGGACGATCCCGCCGGGAGAGATCCCCTTTTCGCGTGGGTTCCAGAGCGGTGCCGGGTCAGAGATAAGACATCCGTACCGCACCCGAGCGGAGGATTCACCTGTGAAGCGCCTCGACTTAGGACACCCTGTCATTCCCGTGCTTTTCGTCCTGACGTTCCTGCCGCCGTGTTCGATCGAGGCCCAGACCGTCCTGGAACGGAGGCTCGACGACCTGATCGAGCCGCTGGTGGCCGGGCAGACCTTCAGCGGCAGTATTCTGGTGGCCCGCGAGGATCGGGTGCTGCTGACCAGGGGCTACGGTCTGGCCGATCGGACGCGGGGCGTGCCGAACACGCCGGCGACGAAGTTCCGGATCGGATCGCTGACCAAAGCCTTCACTGCGGCGGCCGTCCTGCTTCTGCAGGAGGATGGCAGCCTCGACGACGACGATCCGCTGGCACGTTTCATTCCCGACTACCCGGCCGGCGATCGGATCACTCTCCGGCATCTTCTCTCGCATACCTCGGGCATCCCCAACTTCACGGCACTGCCCGAATACGACGATTACTCGCAGCATCCGGCCACATGGCCCGGCACGATCGCTCTCTTCAAGGATCTGCCCCTGGAATTCGAACCGGGCTCGCGCTTCCGTTATTCCAACTCCAATTACATCGTGCTCACATACGTGATCGAACAGGCGGCCGGGTGCACCTACGCACAATTCCTGCAGCAGCGGATCTTCGAGCCGCTCGGCATGCATGACACCGGCTATGACCACAACGATCCGGCTCTTCCGGAGATGTCCTGCGGGTATGCCTTCGACAGCGATGCCGGAGAACTGCGGGAAGCTTCCCACATCGATATGACGGTTCCCGGCGGAGCGGGGGGGCTGTATTCGACCGTGGGCGATCTTTTCCTCTGGCACCGGGCACTCTGCGACGATCGCCTGCTCACACCGGCCTCGCGGGAGCTGATGTTCACTCCGGTCCGCAACGGCTACGGTTATGGGTGGACGATCCAGACCGCTTTCGCGGACCGCCTGACCATCAGCCACCAGGGGGGAATCAACGGCTTTCTGAGCGTCATCTGGCGCTTTCCCGATGAAGATCTGCTGATCGTCGCCCTGAGCAACTCGATCAGCGAGGAGACGGCCCGGCTTCTGGGACGGCTGCCGGCCGTCGTGCTGTTCGGTTCTTCTAGCTCGATATCCGGCGAAACATATCGGTGACCGGAATCGTCATTCCGGAGTAAGGGAATCTCGTCCGACCGAAGATCCCGATTTTCTTTGCACGATACCGTACCCCGTCACAACCGGAGTTCGTCCCATGATGACCGCAACCCGTTGTCTCGCCTCGCTGACCGTACTGGCCGGTCTCTCACTCACCCTGCTCGGCTGCAGCGAGCCGGTCGACGTCGAAGCCGAGAAGGCCGCCGTGGAGCGGGCCGTCAGGGGATCGATCGAGTGGGCTCTGAACAAAGACAAGGATCTGCTCTTCAGCGTCATAGCCCACGATGAGGATTTCTTCATCTGGCATCCCGATTCGACCTCGACCGTCACCTCGTGGGAGCAGTTCGCCCGGATGACCGACGAGGTCTTCATGGCGCCCACTTTCCGGGCGGTGCGGACCGAACTCAAGGACCTGTATATCGGTCTGTCCCAGGCCGGCGATGCCGCCTGGTTCCGGACCCACCTGGATGACATCGGGGAGTGGAGCGGGGTCGAGGCCGGCTGGCTCAACGTACGCTGGTCGGGCACCCTGGAGAAGCGGGCCGACGGTTGGAAGATCGTGCAGATGCACTTCAGCTTCCCGACCGACCGTTTCACCGACCGGTAGGGGATACCACCAGATTCTCCAGCGCCAAGGCCGGTACTTCCGGTCGGCGGACCATGCGTTATCACAGATCATGATAGGAATCATCGGTCACGATTTTTCGTTGTCTATATCTATCTCATTCTAGCATGAAACAAATCATGGTGGGTTGCCGTACCATGTCCCGTCACTGTCGAATGCTGAAAGGACATCAACCCGCAGCAGAGGATTCGAGGCTGAAGATGGATATTCCGATCCGCATGACGTATGCCACCGCAGCTGTTCTGCGGGCGCTCGAGGCGGGCTACCGTTACGGCTTTGACATCGCCGACGTCACGGGTCTGAGACGGGGCTCGGTCTATCCGGTCCTGCGCCGGCTCGAGAAAGCCGGACTGGCCTCGGCCGAATGGGAAGAGGGGGCCATTGCGCACGAACAGGGCCGCCCGCCCCGACGGTATTACCGGCTGACCGAATTCGCCGTCGAGATCGTGGCCGAGGCCGGACGACGCTTCCCCGTCCTGGTCGACGGGATCGCCCCGGCCCGGGGTCGGACGACGGCGTGATGGAATTCCACAAGGAGAACCGGACATGACCGAGAGACGGCGCAGGTGGTTCTTTGGTTTCATCAGCCGGCTGGTGCCGGCCGAGCGCCGGACTGAATGGCTGCGCGAATGGGAGGCCGAACTCGCCGCCCGGACCGCTGAACGCACGAAGCCGGTCATCATCCGCGATGCCCTCGAAGATGTCCTGCGCACCCGCTGGCAACTGAGGAACAGATCGATGCTGCTGCACGATATCCGCTACACCCTGCGTACCTTTGCCCAGTCGCCGGGCTGGACCGCTACGGCCCTGGGTACCCTGGCTCTCGGCCTGGGAGCCTCCATCACGATCTTCACCCTGCTCAACGGGGTGGTCCTGAAGCCTCTGCCATATCCCGATTCCAACCGGCTCATCGCCATCCACCGGATTCCCTGGGGGTGGCAGACGATCTCGTGGCCGGTCTGGGAAGACCTGCAGGAACGCCAGCAGGTCTGCGAAGATGTCGCCGTGTACGCCTTCCGCTATGTCTCGATCCGGCTGGGAGAAACACCCGAGGAGATCATCGGGTCCCAGGTCAGTTCCAACCTCTTCCCGATCCTGGATGTCGCCCCGGCTCTCGGGCGCGCCTTCACCCCCGAGGAGGATCTGGTCGGTGCGCCCGATGCCGTCATACTGAGTCACGGGTTCTGGATGAACCGGTTCGCGGGCGATCCCGGTATCCTGGGGCAGACCATCGAACTGCGCGATGTTCCCCACACCATCGTCGGGATCATGCCCGAAGGCTTCACCTTCCCCTCACCGCGGGTCGAACTCTATACGCCCCTGGCTCGTGCCGCGCGGAATCCCTCTGCCTTCTACCTCCAGACGGTCGGGCGTCTGAAAGAGGGGGTGAGTGTTACCGCAGCGCGGGAATATGTGACCGACACCTCGTGGATCATCCCCGCTCAGGGGGATGAGGAGGAACGGATCATCCCGCTCGATGTCAAGAGTCTGCTGGATTACGCAACCTGGCAGGTCAGACCGACCCTGGTCATGTTCCAGCTGGCCGTTCTCGCGGTGCTGCTCATCGGGGCGCTCAACGTGGCCAGCCTGATGCTGATGCGGCAGGTCATGCGGGAGCGTGAGACGGCTGTCCGGATCGCCCTGGGAGCCGGACGCGGCCGCCTCGTACGGCTGGCCCTGACCGAATCGGGCCTGCTCGGCCTGCTCGGCGGTCTGCTCGGTCTGCTCCTTGCCACCGGCGGCGTGCGTCTGCTGCTGGGGAACCTGTCGGGGCAGATCCCCCTGCTCGAGAGAGTCTCGCTCAATACCACCGTACTGATGGTCGGCCTGCTCGCCGCTCTGGCCGCCGGTGGACTTATCGGACTCATCCCCGTGTTCAGGATATCGCGCCGCGGTGTCGTCAGGGTTCTGCAGGTGATGGGACGGAGCCTGAGCGGGGATGCCACGAGAGCCCGCCTGCAGAAGGTCTTCGTCGGCCTGCAGGTGTCTCTGACGGTGGTTCTCCTGATCGTCAGCGGCCTGCTGCTGCGCAGTTTCCTCGGACTGGCCGCGATCGATACCGGTTTCGATGCCGAACGGGTACTCATGGCGGATTTCCCGCTCTCGCGCACGACCTATCCGACTCCGGCCGAGCGCCTGGCGTTCTACGACGAACTGGTGCGCTCACTCGAGGCCCGTCCCGGGATCGAGCGGGCATCGGTCTCGGTCTACACCCCTCTGACCGGCGGGTGGACGGACAGCCGCCTCGCGATCGACGGGATCGAAGATATTTCCGACGACGATGCTTTCGTCGAAATTCACTCGACCGGACCCGAATACTTCGACGCCATGGGGATCCCCCTGCTCGCCGGCCGTGATCTGACATCGATCGATGTCAACGGGGGCGAACCGGTTGTCCTCGTGAACGAGACGATCGTCGAGCGCTTCTTCCCCGAGGGGAATCCGATCGGGCGCCGTCTGCAGATCGGGGGGCCGGATTCAGCGTGGCTGACGGTCATCGGAGTGGTCGGGAACACCGTCTTCAGGAGCCTCGAGGCGACCGGTTCCAACCAGGTGTACATCCCCTGGACCTTCTGGTATGCAAGCTCCTCGCTCGACGTGGCCGTCCGCTGTACCGGGGATCCCCGCGAGCAGGCGGCGGCGGTCACGGAAGTGTTCCATGCGCTCGATCCCGATATTCCCGCCCCGGCTCTGAGGCCGCTGGCCGATATCGTATCCGACTCCCTGGCCGGCAACCGTCTCCTGGCCACGATCGTGAGTCTCTTCGGACTGACGGCCCTGCTGCTGGCCCTGATCGGCATCTACGGAGTGGTGACCTACGCGATCGCCCGGCGCAGGCGGGAATTCGGCATCCGGCTGGCGATCGGTGCGGCTCCGGCCCGCATCATCGCCGAGGTCATGCGATCATCGTCCGGCTTGCTCGGTGTCAGCCTTGTGGCCGGGGTCATCGGCGCCCTCCTGCTGGCCCGGGTCGTGCAGGGCTTCCTGGTAGATGTCGAGGCGAACGATCCCCTGGTCTTCGCCGTCGTCACGCTGCTCATCGCTCTGATCGCTCTCATCTCCACCTGGCTCCCGGCCCGCCGGGCCGGACGGCTCGATCCGGTCACGACCCTGCGCCAGGAATGAAACGTCCGACAGCCCGAAGGTGTCTCTCCCGGAAATCCGCAGGGAGAGTTGCCGGAATCCGGGTTGGAACCGGAACGGGTACCGGCACCCGGCCCGGATGTCACCCCCCGGAGCGAGATTCTCTGATGAAGCTCACTCACGGGGGTGTGACCGGGCATGACCTCACCCGCCCTTCCACACGACAACGGCACGCCGGCGGCCGACCTGGACCGGGCCGAGGCCCGGCACCTGATCGGGGCCCTGCGCGAGATCCTCCACTACCACAACCACCGCTACTACGTTCTCGACTCACCCGAGATCTCCGATGCCGCCTACGACCGGTTGCTGCGGCGCCTGCAGGATCTCGAGAAGGCCTGGCCCGAATTCGATTCCCCCGATTCTCCGACTCGCAAGGTCGGGGCTCCGCCGGCCGAAGAGTTCACTACCTACCGGCACATCCTGCCGATGCTCAGCCTGCAGAATGCATTCGATCTGGATGAGGTGCGCGAGTGGCAGGGACGGGTCTGCCGGGGGCTCGAACTGACCGGGGAGGGCATCGACGAGACCGATCCCGGACTCGATCTGGTGGAGTATGTGGCCGAACCGAAATTCGACGGGGCGGCGATCGAGATCGTCTACGAAGGGGGCCGGCTCGCGGTGGGCGCCACCCGCGGGGATGGAGTGACCGGCGAGGATGTGACCGATAACGTGCGTACCATCCGCAATATCCCGCTGCGCCTGCAGCCGGTCACCACCGACGCCCTTCCCGTGCCCGACCTGCTCGAAGTACGCGGCGAGGTGATGATGCTGCGTCCCGAATTCGAGGTCCTGAACCGCCGCCGGCTCGAAGCGGGGGAGAGCGCCTTCGCCAATCCCCGTAACGCCGCCGCCGGCTCGCTGCGCCAGCTCGATTCCCGGCTGACCGCCGGACGGCCGCTGATCTTCTTCGCCTACGGGACGGGCCGGATCGAGGGACTCGAAGCTGAAGAACCGAGCACCCATGCCGGAGTACTGGCTGCTCTGGCGGGATGGGGTTTCCGGACTGCCGAGAGGTTCGCGGTGGCACGCACCCTGACCGGGATCGCCGGGTTCTATGACGAAATGATGGCGGGCCGCGAAGAGCTCGAGTACGAGACCGACGGTCTGGTGATCAAGGTCAATGCTCTGGCCGAACAGCGACGGCTGGGTCAGGTGAGCCGCTCCCCCCGCTGGGCGGTGGCCTGGAAGTTCCCCGCCCGCCAGGAGACGACCGTGGTGCGCGACATCGAGATCTCGGTCGGACGCACCGGGGCGCTGACGCCCACCGCGGTGCTCGAACCGGTCGAGGTCGGGGGGGTGACGGTCAGCCGGGCGACCCTGCACAACCGCGGCGAGCTCGAACGCAAGGACGTGCGCATCGGCGACACGGTCCTGATTCAACGGGCCGGAGAGGTGATCCCCGAAGTGGTTCAGGTGATTATCGAGAAGCGTCCGAAGGACGCCCGGCCCTTCCGCTTCCCCCGGCGCTGTCCGGTCTGCGGCTCAGAAGCGGTTCAGCCCGAAGGCGAAGCGGTCACCCGCTGCCTGAACCTGGCCTGCCCGGCCCAGATCAAGGAACGCATTTTCCACTGGGGTTCGCGCGACGCCATGGACATCGACGGGCTGGGCGAAAAGCTCATCGATCAGCTGGTCGAGACCGGGCTGGTGCACGATCCCGCCGACCTCTACTCCCTCGAACACGACCGGCTGGCCGCTCTGGAGCGGATGGCGGAGAAGTCGGCCGAGAATCTCATCGCCGCGCTCACGCGCACCCGCACCGCTCCCCTCGACCGCTTCCTGACCGCTCTGGGGATCAGGCATGTGGGGACCCACGTGGCCCGGGTTCTGGCGCGCGAGTTCGGCGATCTCGACACCCTGATGGCGGCTGGCGCCGAACGGCTCGAAGCGGTCCACGAGATCGGGCCCGAGGTTGCCGCCCAGCTCACGGCCTTTTTCAGTCGTGCGGAAAACCGCCGCCTCATCGACCGCCTGCGCGCGGCCGGAGTCGAACCCGCCCCGCTCCCCCGGGAAGAGTCGGTCCCGGCCGGAGTCGATCTCTCGGGTCAGACCTTTGTCTTCACCGGCGAACTCGAAGCCTTTTCCCGCGACGAGGCCAAACGGCTTGTCGAAGAGCTCGGCGGCCGGGCCACGGGTTCGGTGAGTGCAAAGACCGATTATCTGGTGGCGGGGCCGGGGGCGGGGAGCAAGCTCGGGAAAGCCCGCAAACTGGAGGTCGAAATTCTCGACGAAGCCGCCTTCCTGAAGCTGATCGGCCGGGACTGAGGGCCGAGCGGCGTGTCCCGAGGATCAGATCCCGTCGCCGGTTCCGGCCCGCCGCTGCCGGCCTCCTTTTATGCCCGTGCCACCGATGCCGTGGCCCGCGACCTGCTCGGCCGGTTCCTCTGGCGCCGCCTCGAGAACGGGCGCGCGGCCGGCGGTCGGATCGTCGAAACCGAAGCCTACTTCGGCCCCGGCGACCCCGGTTCGCACGCCCGGCGGCGTACCCCCCGCTCCGCGATCATGTACGGCGAACCGGGCCGGGCATACGTCTACTTCACCTACGGCATGCACTACTGCTTCAACGTCGTAGCACACGAACCCGACGGGGTGGGAGCGGCATTGATTCGGGCCCTCGAACCGCTGGCCGACCTGGAGGGTATGGCCGAGCGCCGGGGAAAAGCCGTCCGGGGAGCCGGCGGGCAGCTGAAAGATAAACTGCTCTGCAGCGGTCCGGCGCGCCTGACCCAGGCCCTGGCTATCACCCGGGCTCTGAACGGGACCGATCTGACCGCTCCGCCGCTCTGGATCTCCGGCTCCGAGACGGTCCCCGATCGGGTCGTGACGGTCACCCCCCGTATCGGCCTGCGGACCGGAGCCGATCTGCCGGCTCGTTTCATCATCACCGACAGTCCCTTTCTCTCGCGCTGATCGCTCCGTCATCTCCGGTCTTCTGAAGATGTGGGATCGGAAATTTGTCATTACTTTGAGGACTCGACGGACCCGATCCTCAGCCCTCCCGCCACCATCGATCTCCTGACGACGGGTGAACAGACACCAGTGATAACGGGTGAACAGACACCAGGAGCTGCATCATGGAACCTCGCAATACATCCTCAGATCGTCCGTTTGCCTCCACGTCGATCGAACCGCTCAATCCGGTTCCGGCCGATATCGAGATCGCCCGTTCGGCGCGTTGCCGGCCGATCGCCGAACTGGCCGGAGAACTTGGTGTCGAAGAAAGCGAATACGAACTTTGCGGTCCGCACATGGCCAAGCTCTCGCTCGGAGTGCTTGATCGTCTCCCCGGCGAATCCGACGGGATCTATATCGATGTGACCGCCATCACCCCGACTCCTCTCGGGGAGGGGAAGACCACCACCACGGTCGGGCTGGCCCAGGCCCTGGGGGCTCACCTGGGGTGCCGGGCCATCGCCTGCATCCGCCAGCCGAGCCAGGGGCCGACCTTCGGAATCAAGGGGGGGGCGGCCGGGGGCGGCTACAGTCAGGTCATCCCGATGGAAGCTCTCAACCTGCACCTGACCGGGGATATCCACGCCATTACGGCGGCCAACAACCTGCTTGCCGCAGCAATCGATACGCGCCTGTTGCACGAGCGCAATCAGGATGACGATCGTCTCTACGGCCATCTCTTTCCCGTCGGCCCGGACGGCAAGCGTTCTTTTGCCCGCGGCATGCTGGGGCGCAAGGCCCGGCTCGGCATCGAAACCGACGATCCCGATGACATGACTGCGGCCGAGCGCATCCGCTTCATGCGCCTGGATATCGACCCCGACACGATCACCTGGCGCCGGGTGGTGGATACCAACGACCGCTTTCTGCGCCGGATCGAGATCGGCCTGGGTGACGCCGAGAGCTTTCCCCGCACGACCGGATTCGACATCACGGTAGCCAGCGAGATCATGGCCATCCTGGCCCTGACAACCGACCTGGCCGACATGCGCCGCCGACTGGGCGAGATCGTGGTGGCCACCAGCCGTGCGGGCGAGCCTGTCACGGCCGACGATCTGGGCGTGGCGGGGGCGGTGGCCGTGCTGATGCGCGACGCCATCAAGCCGACTCTGATGCAGACCCTGGAGGGCACCCCGGTCCTGGTTCACGCCGGCCCCTTTGCCAACATCGCTCACGGCAACTCCTCGATCATCGCCGACCGGATCGCTTTGAAACTGGGGGACTACGTCATCACAGAGTCGGGTTTCGGGGCCGATATCGGCATGGAGAAATTCTTCGATATCAAGTGCCGCTACTCGGGCCTGGTGCCCCAGGTGGTGGTTCTGGTGGCCACGGTGCGGGCCCTGAAGATGCACGGCGGTGGACCGAAGGTCTCGGCCGGAGCGCCGCTGGATAGAGCCTATACCGAGGAGAACCTCGATCTGCTCGAAGCCGGGCTCGGAAACCTGATCCACCACATCGGTATCGCGAAGAAATTCGGCGTCAACGTGGTGGTGGCAGTGAATGCTTTTGCCGCCGACACGGAAGCCGAACTCGAACTCGTCAGGTCGGCTGCGATCGAAGCGGGAGCCGAGGACGCCGTGGTCTGCACCAACTGGGCCGAGGGTGGAGCGGGGGCGGTCGCGCTGGGTGAAGCGGTGATCGCGGCGGCCGGGAAGCCCTCCGATTTCCGCTTCCTCTACGACCTCGATCTCGGCATCAAGGAGAAGATCGACATCATCGCCCGCGAGGTCTACGG
>CAZNUA010000033.1:0-8537 GCA_964576115.1 uncultured Gemmatimonadota bacterium | reverse complement strand
TACCAGATCGACCTCGATCCCGAAAGCGGCGAGGTGCTCGGGCTGACCTGAGGACACCTTTCCGCAATGAGACTCGATTCGTTGTTGTCCTGATGAAGCGGTGTACTCAGGGCGGATGGCGGGAAAGCAGTGGAATCGGGACCGGGAATGAACCTTCCCGCTCCCTTTCTGCGTATAGACTGGACAGAGTGGGGATGAAGGAGAGCGACGCCCGGTGGTGCGAAGTCGGCACTGCCGGGCGTTTTTTTCGTGCTTTACCTTGGGATGCGGGCAGGTGACATTCAGCGCACGACACGTCGGACAGCAGGACGGCGATCGTACCGGAAGACGCAGAACGAGGACGGGATTCGTGAGGCCGGGAAAGCGGCCTCAGGACGAGCGATGGCGGACGAACTGATCATCAGAGGGGCGCGGGAGCACAACCTGAAGGGGGTCGATCTGCGCCTGCCCCGCGACCGGCTGATCGTCGTCTCGGGGCTGTCGGGATCGGGTAAATCGAGCCTGGCCTTCGACACCATTTACGCCGAGGGGCAGCGGCGCTATGTCGAAAGCCTCTCGGCCTACGCCCGGCAGTTCCTCGATCTGATGGAGAAGCCCGAGGTCGACTCGATCGACGGTCTCTCGCCGGCCATCTCGATCGAGCAGCGTTCGGCCGGACGCAATCCCCGCTCCACGGTCGGTACGGTGACCGAGATCCACGATTACCTGCGCCTGCTCTGGGCCCGGATCGGACGTCCCCACTGCCCGCAGTGCGGCCGCGAGATCGCCGCCCAGACCGCCCAGCAGATCACCGACACGATCCTCTCCTGGCCCGAGGGAGAGAAGATCCAGATCCTCGCCCCCCTGGTGCGGGGCCGTAAGGGCGAGTTCTCCGACCTTTTCCGGAAGACCCTGCGCGACGGCTACGTGCGGATGCGCGTGGACGGCGAGATCGGCGAGATCGATCCCGAGCGCCGCCTCGACCGCCAGCGCCGGCACACCCTCGAGGTCGTGGTGGACCGGGTGGTGGTGCGTACCGCGGACCGCAGCCGGATCGCCGATTCGGTCGATACCGCCCTGGGACTGGCCGACGGCCTGCTCACGGTGGTACGCGAAGACGGCTTTGAGGTGCTCTTTAGCGAGCATTTCGCCTGCCACGAGTGCGGGCTCTCCTTCACCGAACTCGAACCGCGCAATTTTTCCTTCAATTCCCCCTACGGCGCCTGCCCCGAATGCGACGGCCTGGGAACCCAGTTCTACTTCGATCCCGAACTGATCGTCCCCGATCCCTCCCGCTCGCTCGAGGAGGAAGCCGTCGCGGTTTTCGGGGCCCGCGACGGCTGGCGTCAGACCTACCTGCTGCAGTCGGCCCGGGCCCTGAGGATCCCGGTTACAAAACCGTGGCGCGAGCTGACCTCGGCCCAGCGCGAGGTCATTCTGCAGGGTTCGGAGCGGGAGATCGACTTCACCTGGGAAGGGAGTCGGGGCTCGTGGCAGTACGAGGGCACCTGGCGGGGGATCATGCCCGAGCTCGACCGCCTCTACCGCCAGACCAAGAGCAGTAACGTCCGCACCCACATGGAGCGGTTCATGAGCCGGATCGACTGTCCGGCCTGCCGGGGGGGCCGCCTGCGTCCCGAGAGCCAGGCGGTCACCGTCGGCGGAACCGGTATCCAGGAGGTCAACCGCAGGGCGGTCGCTTCAGCCCTCGAGTTCTTCACCTCGCTCGAACTGGACGAACGCGACACTACCATCGCCCAGCCGATCCTGAAGGAGGTCCGCGAGCGGCTCACCTTCCTGGTCAACGTCGGCCTGGGGTACCTGACCCTCGACCGGCAGGCGGGCACCCTGGCCGGCGGCGAGGCTCAGCGCATCCGCCTGGCCACCCAGATCGGCTCCCAGCTGGTCGGGGTGCTCTACATCCTCGACGAGCCCTCGATCGGCCTGCACCAGCGCGACAACCGCCGCCTGCTCGCAACCCTCGAGCAACTGCGCGATCTGGGCAATACCGTCATCGTGGTCGAGCACGACCGGGAGACCATCGAGCGGGCCGACTACATCGTCGATCTGGGTCCCCGCGCCGGCCGGCACGGGGGCGAGGTGGTGGCCCGGGGCACACCCGCCCAGGTACGGCGGGTCAAGCGCAGTCTGACCGGGCAGTACCTGGCCGGAAAACTCGAGATCCCCCTGCCCGCCGAGCGCCGTTCGGCCGATAACGGCGAGCTGACCCTGCGGGGTGCGCGCGGCAACAACCTGAAGGACATTGACGTCACCTTCCCCCTGGGACGCTTCATCTGCGTGACCGGGGTGTCGGGTTCGGGCAAGAGCACCCTCGTGACCGAGACCCTCTGGCCGGCCCTGGCCCGTGACCTGCAGGGTGCCGGCCTGCATCCCCTGCCTCACGCCGGTCTGGAGGGGCTCGAGCACCTCGACAAGGTCATCGATATCGACCAGAGCCCGATCGGTCGCACCCCCCGCTCCAACCCGGCCACCTATACCAACCTCTTCGGTCCCATCCGCGAACTCTTCGCGAGTCTGCCCGAAGCCGAAATCCGCGGCTACAAACCCGGCCGCTTCAGCTTCAACGTCAAGGGGGGGCGGTGCGAGTCGTGCCGGGGGGACGGTATCAAGAAGATCGAAATGCACTTCCTGCCCGATCTCTACGTTACCTGCCAGCAGTGCCGGGGGCGGCGCTACAATCAGGAAACCCTCGAAGTGCGCTACAAGGGCCGTTCGATCGCCGACGTACTCGACATGACCGTCAACGAGGCTCTCGAGTTCTTCTCGGCCCACCCCCGCCTGACCCGCATCCTGCAGACCCTTTCCGATGTCGGCCTGGGTTACATCCATCTGGGCCAGCAGGCGCCGACCCTGTCGGGGGGCGAAGCCCAGCGGGTCAAGCTCTCGCGCGAGCTGGCCAAGGTTTCTACGGGACGGACTCTCTACATTCTGGATGAACCCACTACGGGGCTGCACTTCGCCGACATCCAGATGCTCCTGAACGTGCTCGACGCCCTGGTCGAACGGGGCAACACGGTGGTGGTGATCGAGCACAACCTCGACGTGATCAAGGTGGCTGACTGGATCGTCGACCTGGGGCCCGAGGGGGGCGAAGAGGGCGGTAGTGTCGTGGCCGAGGGCACGCCCGAAAAGGTGGCCCGGGTCAAGGCCTCGCACACCGGACGGTTCCTGAAGGAAATGCTGGCGGGCTGATACTGATCACCCGCCATCCGCTCATGCGATCGTGGCGTATCGACCACGGAATTTACGAAAAGCCATCTCTACCGGCTCCTCCAGGATCACTGGGATTCCTTCCGATCTTCGGCTGGGACCGGCCGGTGCTACGGGAGCTGTTCACCGCCGACGTGTTCCGGTTCCTGCGGGAGAAGGAACTGCTGAGCGCCGAACGGAATAAATTGCCACCTAACACACTAGACACCTAATATGTTAGTAAGCTATTGTGTTGGGTAGTGTCCATCCGTAAACTCCGGATGGATACACTCGTGGTTCCCGAGGCGGAAAAGAGCCGTTTCCGGACGGGAATGAGGTAGCAATTCCGGACAGGGAGCTGAACTGATGGACAGGCTGGTCGACCGTCACAACGAGGTCAGGAGGTTGCGTGAGCTCGCTGCCGGGCAGGGTCGTCACCTTGCCCTCCTTTATGGGCGGAGGAGGATCGGGAAGACATTTCTTCTGACAAATGCCTGGGAGGACAAGGAAGCTGTATTCTACTTCACGGCCTCGGCGACCTCACCGGAGATCAACCGGAGGGCACTTCTCCACGAGGCCTCGGTTTGGGCGAAATCCGAGCTGCGCGAGGAGGACCACCCTACCTGGAGAACTATCTTCCGGACCCTCTTCGAACTGCGGCGGGACAGGCCGCTAGTCATCATCCTGGACGAGTTCCAATACCTCGCCTCCTCGGATGAGGGACTCAAGGAGGTTGCCTCCGAGCTGAATGCCGTGTGGGAGAGTGAGATCAAACGAGACGGGAGCCTGCTCCTCGTACTCTCCGGTTCCGCAGTTCATACGATGAAGGCTCTCGAGGGGGGTGGTTCCCCGCTGTTCGGCCGGCTCGACTGGCGCCGACGTCTGCCTCCCTTTGACTATTTCGATGCCGGGCAGATGGTGCCGCGATACGATCCCCGGGATAGGGTCCTCTGCTACGCTGCATTCGGGGGAACTCCGAAGTATCTGGACGCCGTGGACGACGCTGAATCCCTGACAGAAAACATCATCGACCTCCTGCTCTCCCCTGATGGTCGTGTACGCATCCAGGTGGAGACCGCACTGGAACAGGAAGAAGGCTTCCGGGACGTTGCCAGGTACCGTTCGATCCTGGCCAGTATCGGTCTCAAGCGACGGGAGGTTGGGGAGATCGCAGCCGATCTCGGCCAGCAGGTCGATACACCACTGAAGCGCATGGTCAAGGAACTGGTCCGGCTTGAGTACCTGGAGGAGGAACGAAATTTTGCGGCTCCGGATAACCAGGCCATACGCTACCGCGTGTCAGATCCGGCCCAGCGTTTCTACTACGGGATCGTCCTGCCCAACGAGTCGGCGATCGCCGCTTCCGGCCCTCGTGCGGTCTGGGAGCAGCGGCTTGCCGGGGAGCGCTGGCCGGCACACGTCGGAAAAGAGGTCTTTGAGGACGTTGTCCGGCAGTCCTATCCTCGACTGGCTCCCGGAAAGGGGCTGCCGGACATCCACGAATGGGGCCGGTGGGAAGGGAAGGACCGGGAACGCCGTCCGGTCGAGATCGATATCGTGGCTCGGCTCCTCGATGGCAGACTGATGACCGGAGCCATCAAGTTCCAGACACGCCCCGCAGGGGCGTATCTCACCGTGGATCATGTGCAGGCACTGGAGCGCCTCGCGACCAGCGGCCAGGGTTGGGCCCACGAAGCACTGGAAGCCGAGGCCCCGTTTCTGTTCGTATCCGCGGCGGGCTTCAGAGATTCCTTCCGCGAGATCCTGAAGGAACAGGGAGAGCGCCCGGTCATCGCCTGGGACCTCGACGAACTGTTCCGCTCGACCGGCTGAACGACCAGATCGGCGGATCCGGAGTCAGGCAGGCTGCCATCAGACAGACCTTCGGGGAGGGCACCCGGGTTCTAGATCGCCGATATACCTACCGACACAATAGAGCTCCTGCATCACTTTCTGGATCAGGGGTTAGGGAGTCTGAAAAAATGAGACGGGACGAAGGAATTCAACGCCCAGACTGACGAAGAGGTTGTTTTCATTGAGAACGTGTATGAAGAGTGTTTTGAAAATAGGCGACGAGGTCAAAATTCAGCTATGTATCCCCTGATCTCCGTTCGACAAGCCGCGCCAGGAAACGCGTGAACGGGAGTAGGTCGCCTCTCACACTGGCGACTTCCAGAGTATCCATATAGGCATCCCGTTCCTGCACCGGGATGATCGTCCAGGGATACCCCCCGGCCGCCAGCATGAGGTTCATCAGGAATCGTCCCAGGCGGCCGTTGCCATCCCCATAGGGATGGATATAGACGAACAGGAAGTGGCCGAGGATCACTCGGACAGACGGTTCTGTCTCCGACTTCAGCAGATCGAAGAAAACCGGCATGGCATCCCGCGCCGCTTCACTCTGCAGCGGGACGTACATCGACCCCTGGATATAGACCTGTCCATTCCGGTAACCCGCCAGATCGGCCGCCCGCACTATCCCCGCCGCTACACTCGGAGCGAACAGTTCCCGGTACCAGGTGCCGTGGTCTTCTTCGGCCACTCTCCCGGGATTCTCTCCCTGCAATGCCCGGCGCAGGCTTCTCTGAACCATCTGGAAGGCCTGCCAGTAGCCGCGCGCTGCGAGGGCATCACGATGCTCGGAGTCCCTCTGGATCGTATCCGGGTTCCAGTCACCGCTCCTTACCCGCTCGATGAGGTCCGATCTGACCCGGTAGCCCTCGATCGACAGCGAGTGATAGGCATCTGCCGCATACGTCTCCTGCACCCTCTCCAAATAGTCATCCTCACCATCCACCCGATCCGGAGGGTTCGGGAAGTCCCCGGGGACCGACTCCCGCATCTGCTGCCACATGATCCGTATCCGGTCCGCAGCCGTCGATGTGGAAGGATGAGACAGGTGGAGTTCGACACGACGGGCGAACGGATCCTTCTCCCGTACCGAATATCCGGCGCTGTGCATGGACGCCACGATGTCATCCGCGATGCGGTTGCGCCCGACGTTCCGGAACGCGCCGGCCAACCGTCCGGCGATAGTGCTGTTCCCGCCGTCCAGGAGGCGTTCCAGGAGCTCCGATACATCGCGGACCATCGTCAGCGCCACCCGGACGTCAGTAGGAGCGCGTTCGAAAATCCTCGGAGAGCTGGCGATGAGCGCGGCGGGGAGCGCATACAGGCGCAGGCCATCCTGCTCGATCGCATCCCCCTCCGACGGCGGCTCGAGCCGGAGATCGAAAAGGGATGTACCATGCAGCAGGGACGTAGCCGAGTTGCTCCCTCGAGGTGAACGGACCATCAGCTGGGTCGGGACGGTCCGGTTTCCCGCATGCAGGGAGATCGATTGCTCCGGTGACAGGCACCAGTCTTCACCGAAACGGTGGTCCAGGTATTCGGAGCAGAAGTCCCAGAAGGAGGCGTACCAGGAGTTCGTCTCCCCGACGGCATCCGGACGGACCGCAATGTACCAGCCCTTCATGACCATCTGAAGGAATCCGCCCCTGAGCAGACGTTCGCGATGCGTCCGTGACAGATCGGCGGAATGGATGGCGATACGACCCTGGTCTTGAAGGGTTCTCAGAGTTTCCAGGGACTCTGCCAGTTTTTCCTGTGGTTTCGCCATGTCCCTCGTCCCGTTTCGTGCCGGGGTCGTCGGTCCGTGTTTCCCGGGAATCAAGTCGTGCGGGTTTTCTGTTACTTTGATTTAACATATTTAGGTTATTATGTCGAGCGATATTTAGGCTATTCTGCCCGGAAACGACCTGCAGGGATATACCGCCCCTGCATCACTCCGGTCGGATTCTGTTTCCGCTCTGTATGGTCCCGTCCCGCGTTCGACGGTAATGGTGTAGCGGCTGCACTCAGCCCTTCAGATCATCCAGGGCCCGCCCCACGTACCCGAGTGCAATTTCGAGTTCTTCGGTCGGACCGCCGAAGCCGAGCCGCAGGTGACGGGGGGCTGCGAAATGCGAGCCGGGGGTGAGTTCGGTGTCATGGTCGCGGGCCAGCCGCTCGGCCAGCTCGTCGGCCGAGAGACCGTCGGCCAGACGGGGGAAGGCGACCACGCCGTCGGCGGGGGGCACCCACGAGAGCTCGGGGCGGCTCTCGATAAAGGCGGTCACCAGTGCCCGGTTGCGAGCGGTCTGTTCGCGGCGCTCGGCGCGCAGTGCGTCGAGCCGGCCGAAGAGGGCGGCGGCGATCCTCTCGGCCACGAAGGCGTGCTCGACGAAAACGTGATCGACCGCAGCCCGCAGCAGGCCGATCAGTTCATCGGGGGCCAGGATCCAGCCGCAGCGCAGGTCGCCCAGGCCCCACACCTTGCACAGGCTCGAACAGGTGATCACGCTCGGAGCGATTCCGAACGACGTGGTACCGATCAATTCGTCGGGAAACTCCCGATAGACCTCGTCGATCACCAGCCACGCACCGCGATCGGCGCAGAAGGCGGCGAATTCGGCCAGCCGCTCCTCGGGCAGCTGCGCTCCGGTCGGATTGTGCAGGTTGGTGAGCAGGACCATTTTCGTGCCCGGCGTCACCGCGGCGGCGAACTCCTCGGGATCGATCTGCCAGCCGTTCTCGAAGCGGCGCTCGATCAGGGCGATCTCGGCTCCGCAGGCCTGCGGCAGGGCCGTGACCGTCTCATACACGGGAGTCTCTACCACCACCCGGTCACCTTCGGAGAGCAGGGCGGCGCAGATCAGGAAGAGCGCTCCCGAGGTGCCCAGGGTCGAGACGATGTTCTGCGGGTCGACCCCGTAGCGGGCGGCGATCTGTTCGAGCAGGGGCGGGTACCCGTAGTAGTCGGTGCCCGACAGTTCCAGATCCTCCCAGGCCAGATCGACCTGGTCGAGGGTGCGGGGCTCGACCCCGCTGCGGGCCAGGCTGTAGCGGGTGTGGGGGCGCGTCTTGTACCACTGCATGTACCGGATCGGTTCGAAGTGCATCATCTGTCCTCCTGCCGCGGGGAGCAGGATGCAGGATAGCGGACACCGGGAGTGGAATCTACGCCGGTTGCACCGGAACCCCGGGAGTGTCGAGGCCCGGGTGTAGATTCAGCTACTGATCATGGAACTCGTCCGCTCGGCGTTCTTCTGGGGGATCGTCAGTGCGATCTCCCTGCCCCTGGGGGCCTGGATCGGGCTGCTGCTGCGCCCGGGGCGCAAGATCACCTCGGCCCTGATGGCTTTCGGCGCCGGGGCGCTGCTCTTCGCGCTCACCATCGAACTTTTCGCCGAAGTCCTGCACAATGCCGCCGAGCACGGCCAGCAGACGGTCCTGCTGACCATGGCCGGGGCAGTGGCCGGCGGACTGCTCTTCGATCTGCTCAACCAGGTTTTGAACAACCGCGGCGC
>CAZNUA010000032.1:17156-42989 GCA_964576115.1 uncultured Gemmatimonadota bacterium | reverse complement strand
ATAATATACGTCTGTTACTTATAAAAAATCGCTCCCCACACAGAACCCCTTCTCCCCCCTTCCGCCAATCTGTCTCATCTGTGCCAATCAGGCAGCCTCGTTGCCAGGAACACACCCTTGTACCAGGCTCGATAGTGTCCTCACTCTCACTCGAGCAGGCGCGTTCTCAGAATTACTCTCCCATGAGCTGGACCATGATCGCCTTCTGAGCATGCAGACGGTTTTCGGCTTCGTCGAAGACGACCGAATGCGGTCCGTCGATCACCTCGTCGGTGATCTCCTCGCCGCGGTGGGCCGGCAGACAGTGCAGCACGATCACATCCCCGGCCGCTCCGGACACGAGTGAACTGTCCACGGTGTAGCCCTGGAAGGCCCGCCGTCGCTCCTCGGCTTCCTCTTCCTGCCCCATGCTGGTCCAGGTGTCGGTATAGATCACATCGGCTCCCGCCACCGCTTCCCTCGGATCGGTGAAACGGGTCACGTTTGCGTTGGCGCCCGCCGCCCGATCCCAGATCTCCCGGTCGGGCTCATAGCCCTCGGGTACTGCGAAGGCGAAGGAAAAATCGAGCCGGGAAGAGGCGTTGAGCCAGGAGTTGCAGAGATTGTTGCCGTCGCCGACGAAGGCCACCTTCAGGTCCTCCACCCTGCCCTTGTGCTCGAGGATCGTCTGCAGGTCGGCCATGAGCTGGCAGGGGTGATTGAGATCCGTCAAGCCGTTGATGACCGGTACCGAGGAGTACTCGGCCAGTTCGAGGACGTGCTCGTGGGCATAGACGCGGGCCATGATCCCGTCGTTATAGCGGGCCAGCACCCGGGCGATATCGGACACCGCCTCCCGCTTTCCCAGTCCGATGTCGGCCGGCCCCAGATAGAGGGCGTGACCGCCGAGCTGGAAGGTACCCACCTCGAACGAGACCCGGGTCCTGGCCGAGGGCTTCTGGAAAACCATGGCCAGGGTCTTGCCTGCCAGAGCCCGGTTCGGCGTCCCGGCCTTCAGATCGGTCTTGATCGCGATGGCCAGCTCGAGGGTCTCGAGAATTTCCTCGCGGGTGCGATCGGTCAGATGCAGAAAATCCTTGTGCTCAGCCATCGGACGTTCCTTTCGCAGTCCCGGATCCCGTTTCGGCAACCGGGCCCCGGTCGGCCGGGTTCGGAACCGCGCCGGTACCGGTCGTGGATGTGCCCCGTCAGAGGTGGATGTGCCCCGTCAGAGAATGTACCGGCTCAGGTCCTCGTCGGCGATGATGTCATCGAGGCGGTCTCGGACGTCGTCCGCCGCGACGGTGTATTTCTTCTGTCCGCTCTCGGGCACCTCGTAGAGAGTCTGCTCGAGCAGTAGAGTCAGAATGGTATGCAGGCGCCGGGCACCGATATCCTCGGCCTGCTCGTTGGCCAGGCTGGCGGCCCGGGCGATTTCCTCGATCGCATCGGAGGCGAAGGTGAGAGCTACCCCCTCGGTCGCCAGCAGGGCGGTGTACTGTTTGATCAGAGCGTTCTCCGGTTCGGTGAGGATCCGCACGAAATCGGCGGTCGTCAGACTGTTCATCTCTACCCGGATCGGGAAGCGCCCCTGCAGCTCGGGTATCAGATCGCTCGGCTTGGCGATGTGAAAAGCACCGGCGGCGATAAAGAGAATGTGATCGGTCTTGACCATGCCGTACTTGGTTGCCACCGTCGAGCCCTCGACCACCGGCAGCAGGTCGCGCTGTACTCCCTCACGGCTCACATCGGGTCCGCCGTACTCGCTCCCGCGGTCGGCCGCGGCCACCTTGTCGAGTTCGTCCAGGAAGACGATCCCGCTCTGCTGGACCCGGCGCAGAGCTTCGGTGACGACCTTGTCCATGTCGATCAGCTTCTGCGCCTCCTGCTGCTGGAGCAGGCGGCGGGCTTCGGCCACCGTCACCCGGCGGGCTTTGCTCTTCTGGGGCATGATATTGGAGAAGAGTTCGGAGATGTTGACTCCCATCTCTTCGAGCCCCACCGGTCCCAGGATCGAGACCATCGGATGCTGATCGGCGGGCATTTCGATCTCGACTTCTCGTGCGTCGAGAGCCCCGCTCTCGAGCTGACGGCGCAGTTTCTCGCGGGTGCGTTCCCACGACTCCTCGGCGCTCTCCGCGGCGTCCGGTCCGCTCGCTGCAGTCTCCGGTCCCGGTCTTCCCGGCTCTGTTCCGCTCGTCGGGCCGCCGGGGGATGGGAGCTGAAAGCCGGCCGGGGGGGAGGGTCTCGCCGGAGGGCGTCTGGGCAGGAGCAGGTCGAGGATACGTTCTTCGGCATGACGGGCAGCCGGCTCCTGAACCTCGGCCAGAAACTCCGACTTGACCATATCGACGGCCAGATCGGTCAGGTCGCGGACCATCGATTCCACGTCCCGGCCGACGTACCCGACTTCGGTGAACTTGCTGGCTTCGACTTTGATGAAGGGGGCTTTCGCCAGCGAGGCCAGACGACGGCTGATCTCGGTCTTGCCGACCCCGGTGGGGCCGATCAGGATGATGTTGTTGGGTACGATCTCCTCGCGTAGTTCCTCGGGCACCTGCAGGCGCCGCCAGCGGTTGCGCAGGGCGATCGCCACCGCCCGCTTGGCGTCATCCTGACCGATGACGAACCGATCGAGGGCCTCGACGATCTGCCGGGGAGTCATTTCTCGCGCAATGTCGGATTCTGGATTCACGCTTCATCTCCCTCGGGCAGGGTCATGACAGTCACGCTGTCGTTCGTATAGGGACAGATCGCTGCCGCGATCCGCATCGAGCTCTCGACCAGGTCCGCCAGGTCGGCGTCGGGACGGCATTCAAAGTGGGCGCGGGCCGCCGCCAGAGCGTACGAACCGCCCGACCCGATGGCCACGATACCGTCATCGGGCTCGACGATATCGCCGGTTCCCGAAATGACGAAAGCCCGCTCGGTATCCAGACAGACCAGCAGAGCCTCGAGCCGGCGCAGAAAGCGGTCGGTCCGCCAGTCCTTGGCCAGTTCGACCACCGCCCGCTGCAGGTTGCCCTTATAGCTCTCGAGCTTCTCCTCGAAACGTTCGAACAGGGTCAGGGCGTCGGCCGCCGCCCCGGCGAACCCGGCCAGTACCCGGCCGTCGCCCAGACGACGTATCTTGGTGCTGCCGTGCTTCATGATCGTCTCGCCGAAGGTGACCTGTCCGTCGCCGCCCAGGGCGGCCCGACCGTCGCGAACGACGCCGATAATTGTGGTCGATCTGACTCGCATTCTGACCCGTATCCTTTCAGCCGTCGGCCGGCTGTTCTTTGCGTTCGTCCGCAGCACGCTCTCCGCCCGGCCGGTCGCAGCGGTACTCGCCCTCGGACCGGGGGTGAGCCTGACGGTATACCTCTTTGAGGCGATCGGTGGTAAGGTGCGTGTAGATCTGCGTTGTGGAAAGGCTCTCGTGACCGAGCAGCTCCTGCACAGCCCGCAGATCGGCTCCGGCATCGAGCAGGTGTGTGGCGAATGAATGCCGGATGACGTGCGGGCTCAGACGGGCCCGCTCGCTCACCTGGCGCAGCTCGGCGCGCACGATACGCTGCACCCCCCGCGGGCTCAGGCGCTCACCGCGGCGGTTGAGCCAGAGGGCCGTTTCGTCACGTCGGCCCGTGCGGCTCAACAGTCCGGCTCGTGACCCGAGCCACGTCTCGAGCGCGTCCAGAGCCATCTGCCCAACCGGTACGATCCGCTCCTTGCGGCCCTTACCGCTGACCCGGACCGTCCTCTCCTCGGGATCGACCGCGTTGCAGTCCAGCCCGGTCAGTTCGGAGAGCCGGATCCCGGTCGAATAGAGAAACTCGATCAGGGCCCGGGCGCGGACAGAGGCGAAATCGGTCCCGGCGGCGGGCCCGGCGGTACGCAGGGCGGCATCCATCTCGGCCCGGGAGAGGAATACGGGCAGGCGGCGCGGCGTGCGGGGAGTGTGCAGGAGCGAGGCCGGATCTTCATCCACCACCCCCGCCCCGAGCATCCAGCGCCAGAAGGCTCGCAGACTGGCGAGTTTTCGCCCCACGGTGCGCGGCGCGTATCCCCGGCGCCGCAGAGTGCCCAGAAAGGATCGCAGCAGAATGTGATCCACCTCGACCGGTCGGGGCTCGGCGCCCCTGACCGACTTGGCCCAGGCCGCGAACTGGCGCACATCGCGCACGTACGCTGTGACGGTGTGAGGCGAGAGATCCCGGACGGTGCTCAGATACTCGCCGAAAGCCCCGCAGAGCTCGCGCAGGGGAACGTTATTCCTCGAGGCGGTCGGGGTCATAGATACTCCTGCACTTCGGGCAGGCGAGGTGGTGCCCCTCCTTCTTGGTGGTCTTTTCCTCAAGGAAGGGATGACCGCAGGTCGGACAGGCCCGGGCAACCGGCTTGTTCCAGGTGGCGAAATCGCATTCCGGATAGCCGCTGCAGCCCCAGAAGGTCTTCCCCTTGCGGGTTCTCTTCTCGGCCAGCGGTTGGCCGCACTCCGGACAGTCGACGCCGATCAGCAGCGGCAATGAGCCCTTGCAGTCGGGGTATCGGCTGCAGGCCAGAAAACGGCCGAAGCGACCCCGTTTGACGACCATGGCGGCTCCGCATTCGGGGCAGACCACGTCGACCTCCGGTTCCTCCCCGTGCCCCTCGCCTTCGCCCCCGGATCCGTCGGCACACTCGAAGGGGGCCGTGCCCTTGCACTTCGGCCAGTTCCGGCAGGTCCAGAACCAGCCGTTGCGGCCGAAGCGCAGGTACATCATCCCGTCGCAACCCTCGGCCGGGCAGTCGGGGATCTCTTCGATCTCGCAGCGTTTCATCAGCGCGGCCCGGATCTGCTCCATGATCTCGCCGACCCGTTCGGGGGCCTTTGTGAGATCCTCCGCAAAGGGCTCGTAGAAATCCCGCATGACAGCCAGGAAATCGTCCTCGCCCGACTCTATCCGGTCGAGTTCCGCTTCCATTCCGGCGGTGAATTCCACCTGGATGATGTCGGGGAACAGTTCGCTGAGCAGGTCGTTGACGATCCGGCCCAGATCGGTCGGCAGCAGCGAGGCTCGCTCGCGTTCCACGTAGCGCCGATCGAGCAGGACACTGATGATCTGGGCATAGGTCGAGGGACGGCCGATCCCGTCGGCTTCGAGTTCCTTGACCAGGCTGGCCTCGGTGAAACGGGCCGGCGGCCGGGTGAAATGCTGTTCGCCCTCCAGCTCGCGCAACTCGGCCCCCGCCCCCTGCTCGAGACCGGGCGGGAGTTCCCTGTCGCCCCCCGAACCCTTGCCTCTCTCGACAGAACCGTTGCGTTCCCCTTCACCATCTTCGCCTTCATCGGTGCCCTCGCGGTAGACCGCCAGGTACCCGGGAAAGACCACCACCGAACCGGTGCTCTTGAATTCGAACGCTCCGCCCGTGGTGAGTACCGCCGTCTGTTCGATCTCGGCCGGATTCATCTGGCTGGCCAGAAAACGCTTCCAGATCAGTTCGTAGAGCCGCAGTTGATCGCGGTTCAGGTAGGCACGGGTGCGAGCCGGCGGGCGGTTGAGACCGGTCGGACGGATCGCCTCATGAGCGTCCTGGGCTCCCTTCGCGCTGCGGAACCGCCGCGGCTTGGCGGGCAGGTAAGCTTTCCCGTACTCGTCCTCGATGTACGCTCGAGCGGACTCCAGGGCCGAATCGGCGATCCGGACCGAGTCGGTCCGCATATAGGTGATCAATCCGGTCGGTCCCTCACCGGGAATGTCGATTCCCTCGTAGAGCTGCTGGGCCAGGCTCATGGTGCGTTTGGCCGAATACCCCAGCTTGCGGGCGGCCTCCTGCTGCAGGGTGCTGGTAATGAAGGGCGGCGGCGGGTTGCGCCGGCGGGCTTTCTTCTCGATGGCCGCTATGGCGTAGCTCTCCCCACGGGCCCGTTCGAGCAGGGTGTCGGCTTCAGACTCGGAGCCGATCTTCGCCTTTGTGCCGTCGATTTTTTCCAGCGTGGCGGAGTACACGACCTCTGCGCTTCCATCCGCAGGGGTGGTAGCGAAGAGCGCTTCGAGGGTCCAGTACTCCTCGGACTCGAAGGCCTCTATCTCGGCCTCGCGCTCGCAGATCAGGCGCAGGGCCACGCTCTGCACCCGACCCGCCGAAAGACCGCGGTAGAGCCCCTTCCAGAGGATGGGGCTGATCTGGTAGCCCACCAGGCGGTCGAGAACCCGCCGCGCCTTCTGGGCCTCGACCTTCCGCCGGTCCACATCCGTGGTGGCTTCCAGGGCTTCCGTGACGGCCGTACGGGTGATTTCGTTGAAACTCAGGCGGCGGAAGCGTTCCCCGGCCGGGGTTCCCTTCCCTCCCAGCAACTCGGCCACATGCCAGGCAATGGCTTCACCCTCGCGGTCGGGGTCGGTGGCCAGGAAGATCGTATCGGAGGCCTCGGCGGCCGTCCGCAGAGCTTTGACGACCTTGGCTTTGGAGCGCAACGAGACGTACTTCGGTTCGAAGGTGCCCCCCTCGAGATCGACGCCCAGCTCCTTCTTCGGCAGATCGCGCACGTGGCCCATACTGGCCAGGACGGTGAAGCCCGGTCCCAGATACCTTTCGATGGTTCGCGCTTTGGCCGGCGATTCGACCACCACAAGAGACTGCTGCCGTGCCGGTTCTGCCACTGCTCAACCTTCTCTCTTCTGGAGCCTGAGGACTGCTGCGATCCGGGACCGGAGCCGGTGTCAGTCGCCCCCGTCCGCGTCTTCGTCGCCATCGAGACCGAGAAACCAGAAGCGTTCTTCGAGCCGGTCGTAATCGCTCCAGGTCCGTTTCTCGCCCCGGTGGCTCTCCCGGATGTCGCGGTAGGCCGCGACCCGGGAATCGAGCAGATCGAGGGCATAGAGCACCAGCGCCTCGAGGGTCTTCGGCAGGACCGGCGAGCCGTATTCCAACCGCCCCTGATGACTCAGGATCAGGTGGCTGAGATGCATCTTCAGCGCCGCGGGGAAATCGGGAATCCGGTCGGCGACCCGGCGCACCATGCGGTCCCCGATCACCACATGACCTTCGAGACGGCCCGTATCTGAATAATCAATAACCGTCGTCACCCGATACTCGAAAATCTTTCCGATGTCATGCAGCAGAGCCGCGGTGACGAGCAGATCGCCGTTGATTTCGGGGTAGAAACCGGCGCACCAGCGGGCATGTTCGGCCATGTTCAGGCTGTGCTCGGCCAGACCGCCGAGATAGGCCTGGTGCTTTTTCTTGGCCGCCGGTGCTTCGAGCCAGGCCTCGCGCAGACCCTCGCCGTCGAAGATCTCATCGAGCAGCCGGATCAGGTGTTCGTCCTCGATCCCCTCGAGCACCTTCGCCAGACGCGCCCCCAGTTCCTCGCGTCCCTCCCGGCTCTCGGTCATGAAGTACTCGGCCGGAACGCGGTGGGTGACGACCTGGATGTCGCTGACGGTGAGCTGGGGCTTGTCCTGATATGTACCGACCAGTCCGGTGACCCGCAGGATCGTCCCGTTTTCCAGACGGGATGCCAGGTGGCCGTGCTCCCAGGCCACAGCTGCGATCCGCCCGGTGCGATCCTGCAGTTCGAGTCTCAGGAAGGGAGAACCGTCCTTTTTCAGCCGCCGGCCTACCATGGCCACGGCGAAGAGCCCGGTCACGGTCCGGCCCGAAACGAACTCTTCGATATACTGCCCTTTGTCGGGGTGTTCGCCGCCGCCGCCGCGGTGGTAGAGATCAGTCTGTTCGCCTGTCATACCAGCCTCCCGGCCCGTGTCTGCCCCGGCCCTGTTTACCCGTCGCCGGATTCGTTCTGCGGCATCGGATCCGGCTTACCGGTCACAAGATCGAAGGTCTGCCCTTCTCGGGGCACCTGCACGCCGTCGAAGCCCTCGCCGCGCACGTGGCCGGCGAAGGCCAGGCTTTGTGGTTCATCCCCGTGTACGATATAGACGGTACGGGGCGGCGACGACATTCCCCGCAGATAATCGAGCAGATCGTCCCGGTCGGCATGGGTTGACAGACCGCCGATATGCTCGACCTCGGCCCGCAAGCGGTACTCCCGGCCGAAGATGCGCACAACCGGCTGGCGCTCCATGAGCCGGCGTCCCAGGGTGTACGGGGCGCAGTAGCCGACGATGAGGATTGTATTGCGCGGATCATCCACACCGTGGATGAGATGGTGCAGGATGCGTCCGGCCTCGGCCATGCCCGATGCGGAGATGATCACGCAGGGAATGTGCATCTCGTTCAGACGTTTCGATTCCTCCACGCTGCCCACGTACCGCAGGCGCCTGAAACCGAGGATATCGCCGACTTCCTGGCGTTTGAGGGCGTCTGTATCGAAACACTCGGGATGGCGCCGGTACACCTCGGTGGCTTCGCTGGCCATGGGCGAATCGACATAGATCGGGATGGTCGGCAGCCGCCCCTCGTCGAAGAGTTCGTGCAGCAGATAGACCACCCGCTGGGTGCGACCCACCGCAAAGGCCGGAATGATGATCTTCCCTCCCCGCTCCACCGTCCTTTTCACCACGTTGGCCAGACGGGTCTTGAGGTCTTCACCACGCTCGTGCAGACGATCCCCGTAGGTGCTCTCCATGATCAGGGCGTCCAGGCCGTCCATCTGGTAGGGATCGCGCAGGATCGGCAGGTGGTCGCGGCCCAGATCGCCGGTGAAACCCAGACGGAAATCCCGCTCGCCTTCATTGCCGTTCCTTATGTGAAGTTGTACCTGAGAAGAACCCAGTATATGTCCAGCTTCTCGAAAGATAACTCCAACATCACCGGCCACTCTGAATTGCTCGTCGTAGTCCATGCCGACCACGAGCGGCAGGGTCCGCTCCACGTCCTTCATGGTATAGAGGGGCTCGATCGGGGGCGTTCCCTCGGGCCGGTGCTTGTTGACCAGGTAAATATCCCGCTCGTGGATCTCGGCCGAATCGCGCAACAGCACCGAGAGCAGATCGGCGGTGGCGCCGGTGCACCAGATCGGACCCTCGTACCCTGACCGCACCAGGGCCGGCAGGGCCCCCGAATGATCGATGTGGGCGTGGGAGAGAATGACGGCGTCTACCCCCAGCGTGTCGAAGGGAAATTCCATGTTGCGCCGTCGGGCTTCATCTCTGCGTCCCTGAAAGAGCCCGCACTCCAGCAGGATCCTCTTTCCGTTGACAGACAGCAGATGTTTGGAACCCGTGACCGTCCGGGCACCCCCGTAAAAGGTGACCTTCATGAAGTCAACTCCCGTTCAGATCTCATATTCCTCTTCAATTCTTATTCTTCCGACGGTGGTTCGATTCCCAACCGTTCCAGGACGATACGGGTCAGGTCGAGTTCGATGTGCCCGAACAGCAGTCCGCCTGCCGAGCCGTCGAAGATCAGATCGTAACGTTCTCCCTCGGCGATGGAGCTGATGACCTGATCCACGGCGTCGAAGATCGGCTGCATCAGTTCGGCTTCTTTCTGCTCGGCCCGCCCACCCGGTGACCACACTTCGGCCTGGAAGGTCTGCACGTCCTCCAGCAGCTGTGCCAGTTCGGTTTCGCGGGTTCGGCGCCCGTTGATCGTGAGCTGCTGGGTGCGCAGTTCTGTCTGCAGGGTCTCGATGCGGTTCTGCATTTCCTGCTGCCGGTTCTGCCACTCCCTGATCTGCCGCTCGTAGGCGGTGCGTATCTCGGGCACCTGCGGGTGCAGCTGCAGGATCAGTTCGGAGCGGATGAAACCGACCTTGAGCGGTTTGGCGCCGGGAGCCAGTTCCTGCTCGACCCCCTGCCCGGCTGCCAGATCGGCCCCCTGCCCGGCCAGAGCCGGATTCATCCAGAGTACGCCTTCGGCCCGGACTGACGGCACCGGACGCACCTGACGTCCGGCCAGGGCACCGGCGACGAGCGCGACCAGCGCAGCCGTGCCGTAAAGCCTCCACGCGGCGGGGTACGGTCTTCTCACGGAAGCACCTCTCCTGCTCGGGGTGATATACCTGTCTGCCGTTCCGGATCTCGTGCAGGGCCGCCGACTGACGGATCCGCTGCACCGTCGACGGCGCAACGCGGTGTATTATGGTACGGTCCGGCTGCCGCACCGCAAGCAAATGATACTCGGAGACAGGTGAGACCGGGTATGGTCCACCCCATCCGGAAGAGTCCCGTCCGGTGTCCCGACAGGCTCAGCCCGGCGGTGATGAATCCTCCGCCAGGGCGGCCGTTCCGGGGGCTGATTGACCGGCAACTCGACCGGCCGGGGAATCCCCCCGCCGGCTCTGTACTTTCAGGATCGCCGCCCCGATCCCGCGGCGGGCGCGATTCTGCAGACCGTCCATCAGTTCGTATATGATCGGGATGAAGGTCAGGGTGAAGAAGGTGGCCACCGGCAGGGCGACGCAGATCGTGAAGGCCAGGGTGAACCACATGTCCTGTCCCTCGCGGGCCAGCACCACCAGGGGAAGAAGCCCGATCACGGTCGTAAAGGTAGTCATCAGAATCGGGCGGGCCCGCTCGCGGGCGGCGCGCACCACCGCGTCCCGTCTCGGCAGGAACTTGCGCAGGGCGTTGATATGGTCGACCAGGATGATCGAGTTGTTGACCACAATGCCGCCCATCAGGATCACCCCCACCTGGGCCGACTGATCGAAGCCCTTGTCGAAGATGAAGTAGCCCAGAAAGACCCCGATCATGGCGAAGGGAACCGTCAGAATGATGGTCAGGGGGTGGAAGAAGGATTCGTAGAGCGAGGAGGTGAGCATGTACACCAGCAGGATGGCGAACCCGAGCACCAGGTAGAGCTGGCGTTTCTCCTCCTCGGATTGCCAGTAGCGTTCCTGCTCGTCGAACTCGTAGCCGTTGGGCAGGATGGTGGCCTCCATGATCTCGTCCCGGACCCGCTCCCCCATCCGGTATGGTCCCCGGAACTCGTAGGCGATCGTGCGGGTGTACTGCTGGTCCTTGCGCTCGATGATCTCCATCACCCGTTCGACGCTGATCGTGGCCAGGTCGCGCATCCGCACGTGCGTGCCGTCCATGGTCCGGATCAGGGCGTTCTCCAGCTCGACGATGTCGCGGCTCTCGAATCCCTCGACCTTGACCAGGAATGGCACTTCCTCGCCTCGGTAGGTAACGGAGCCCCCGGCTGTGCCACTGATGTACTGCCCCACGAATGAAACCATATCCTGCGCCGTCAGACCGTAGTCGGCCAGAGCGTCGCGGTCGAAACGCACCACGATCTGCTTCTCGCGCCCGCTGCCGTACCAACGGCCGTAGTTGGTGTCGACGTCCCGGATGCGGGCGTTGCGCAACAGGCGCTGACCCAGTTCTTCAGCCAGTTCCTTGAGGCGCAGATAGTTATAGCCCAGCAGGGCGATCCGGCTCGAATAGGACACCCCGCCGAAACCGCCGGTGGAAAAGTAATCGCCGAAGCCGCTGACCGAGATGCGCACTCCGCCCATGAGACTGGAGAAAACGGAGAGCTGATCCTTGACCAGATAGGGCAGGCCCTGGCGTTCGATCGCCTCGGGGAAGGTGATCCGCAGAGAGGCGTGTTCGGCCGAGACGCTGGTGGTGAATTTCTCGATCTGCCCGGCCAGATAGAGGGGGCGCAGTTTGGACTCGAACTGTCCGACCAGGTCGGACATGACGTCGAGATCGGATCCGGTGGGAGCGCTGATGGTGACTCCCAACGTTTCGCGCTGGCCGCTGCCGTAAGAGCCCCAGATGCGACCCTTGGTGACATATTTGTCGAAGGCCTTGAAACTGAAGAAACCGACGACTAGAACAGCCAGGATCATCCAGAGACGGTAGTGGAGCATCCAGCGCAGGATCCGCTGGTAGAGGTTGTCGCCGATCTTCAGGACGTGTTCGGCTCCGGCCTCTTCGCCTCCGGCCGCCGTCGCTTCGGCTTCCTCGCGTTCCAGTTCGCCGAGGGCCCAGGGATCCACGGGATCATTGTTTTTCACCCGACCGGCGGCTTTGCCTGAAAAACGGCCGTTGGACTTCTTGGCCGGACCAATGACTTTTGCGGCCAGACTGGGGATGAGAGTGAAGGAAACCAGCAGCGAGCAGGCCAGGCTCACCACTACCGCCAGGGCGAAGGGCACGTAGAGCACCCGCAGATCGCCCTGCAGATAGAGGAAAGGCAGGAAGACGACGATGGTCGTGGCCGTCCCGGCCAGGATGGGCAGCATCATGCGGGCCGTGCCCACGCTGGCTGCGGCCAGCCGGCCGCTGCCCCGCTCGCGGTGGCGGTGAATGTTGTCCAGCACCACGATCGAGTTGTCGACCATCATCCCCATGCCCATGGCCAGCCCCGCCAGGGTCATCATGTTCAGCGAGCCGCCGGTGAAGTAGAAGATGCTGATGGTGAGCAGCACGCTGGTGGCTATCGAAGAGAGGATGATGAGCGGATTGGCGAAGCCGCGCAGGAACATCAGCAGCACGGCGAAGATCAGAAAGATGATGATGATCGAGCGGAAGCGCAGGTTGCCCAGTTCGTTGCGGATGGTCTCGCTGGCATCGGCCTCGAGGATGAGATTGCTCCCCTCGGGCAGGTCGGCTTCGAGTTCGGAGATCCGGTCCTTGGTCCGGTCGGCCACCTCGATGATGTTCGAGCCCGAGACGGCATCGATCGTGACCGAAACCCGGGCCACCCCATTGAGTCGATCATAGCTCTGGGGCTCATGGTAGCCGTCCATGATCCGGGCGATCTCGCCCAGTTTGATCCAGCGGTCTCCCAGCCGGGCGATGGTCACATCGCGCAGGGTCTCGAGGTCATCGAAGTCGTCTCTGACCACCAGGTTGAACTGCTTGTCGGTCTGGTAGACCGTACCCACCGTCTCGACGATGTTGTCGATCCGGCCGATCTGCATCGAAACCCAGCGGGGCTCCAGCCCCAGCGATTCGACGATGCTCTCGTCCAGGATGACCTTGAGCTGGCGTTGTTCACCCCCCCTCACCGTCACCCCCGCCACACCGCTGACCACGCTCAGGGGAGCCTCGAGCAGTTCCTCGGCGTAGTGCTGCAGCTCGTTGACCGAGTACTGTCCGAAGTAGGTATACCGGAGCAGGAACTCGGTCTGGCTCTGCACCTGCGGCGGGCGGTAGGGTTGCACCGAGACATGGACGTTCTGGGGCAGATCCTCCCTGAGCCGGGAGATCTTCTCGTTCAGCTCCAGCCGGGTGAAGTCCATGTCGGTATCGGGCGCGAATTCGAGGGTGACTGTACATATTCCCCGCCGCGACGTGCTCGAAACCTCTTCGATCCCCCGCAGGGTACTGGCCTCGGCTTCGAGCGGCGCGGTGACGAAGGCCTCGACCGCCTCGGTGCTGGCGTTGGACCAGCTGCCACTGATGTTGAGGCGGGGAATCTGCAGCTCGGGATAGGTTTCCAAAGGAATCTGGATCAGGCTGGCCACCCCCACCGCCACCAGGGCGGTGAAGATCATGGTGGTCATGACCGGCCGTTTGAGACAGGTATCGGTGAGAGGAGAGCCTTTCACAGCCGCACCTCCTGGTGATGGCCGTGCACCACGGGATCGAAGGAGGTCGAACGATCGCCCAGCTTGTTTCCGCGCAGGTGTTCCATCAGCGAGTAGACCACCGGGATGACGATCAGGGTCAAGCCGGTGGCCGAGAACTCCCCACCGATCACGGCGATCGCCAGCGGGCTGCGCAGCTCCGAGCCGGCTCCGATCCCGATCGCCATCGGGGTCAGGCCCATGATGGTTGTCACGGTGGTCATGATGATCGGACGCAGCCGGTAGTGTCCGGCCTCGACGATGGCCCGTCGCAGGGGCACCCCGGTGGCCCTGATCTGGTTGATGAAGTCGACCTTGATGATGGCGTCGTTCACCACGATCCCGGTCAGGACCACGAAACCGACCAGGCTCATGATGTTGATGCCCATGCCGAAGACCTCGAGACCCAGCACAACCCCCACCGCCGCCAGCGGTACCGTGACCATGATCGTGAAGGGGTGCACGGCACTCTCGAACTGGGCCGCCAGGATCATGTAGACCAGCAAAATGGCCAGCCCCAGGGCGAAGAAGAGGCTGCGGAAGGAGCGCCGCATCTCCTCGTTCACCCCCCCGACCACGATCTCGTAGCCTTCGGGCAGCTCGCGGCCGATCATCAGGCGCTCCACCTCGAGAATGGCGTCGTCCAGCCGGCGCCCCTCGACACTGGCGTAGACCGTGATCTGGCGGTTCTGGGATTCTCGCCGGACCTCATTGGGACCGGTGGTATAGCGCCAGTCGACCAGCTCGCGCAGGGGAACCCGGAATTCATCAGCGCCCGGGAGACGCACCGGGACGCCCATGTCGAGAATCTCGTCCAGGGTCCTCTCGCGCGCCTGCTCCTCGCGAACCAGGATCTCGACCTTGCGGTCGAAGTCCTGGAAGTCGGTTGCTATCTCGCCCTTGATCGTGGCCGCCACCAGACTGACCACCGAATTGACCGCCAGGCCGTACTGTTCGATGACCCGGTGGCGCACGCTCAAACGGATCTCGGGCTTGCCGACGGCGAAATCGGTGTGGATGTCGGCCAGGCCGGTCACGTTCACCAGCTGGGTCTCGACCCCGGTGGCGATCGCCTGCAGGGTGTCCAGACGCTGGCCGCGCACCTTCACGGCCAGATCGGCCTGGCTGGTACCCAGGATCTCCGAGAAGGTCGTTTCGCCGGCGTTGAAGGTCAGTTCCGCACCCAGCACGTCGCGGCCCTTCAGCCGCATCTCTTCGATGACCTCGGCCGTGGAGCGGTGGCGGCGACGGTGCAGGAGCACCCGCAGGGTGGCGGTATTGATATCCGATTCCTGGCTGCCCAGGGCGCTCTCGCTGCGCACCAGGCCGGCGTTGAGAAAGACGTGCTCCACCTCGGGCATCTCGATCAGCCACTCCTCGAGTCGGGCGGCGGCATCGGTGGTGGTAGCCAGGTTGGTGCCCGCCGGCATGACGATGTCGATCGAGAACTCGCCCTGGTCAACTTCCGGTATCAGCCGCTTGTCCAGGCCGAAACCGACCCAGACCGCCAGGGCGATTGCAACCGTCACGATCAGCATGACCCGGCCGCGGTTGTCGAGCGACCATTCCAGGGTGTTGTGGTAGAAATGCGCGAATCGGGTAAAGCCCCTGTCAAAGCCACTGAACAGAGGGGCCGTGAGTCGGCCCATCAGGGCAACAAGCCCCCCCAGGACCGAGATGATCATGCGTCCGAGGAGCCGCAGGAGCCAGAGGAAACCCTCCAGGAGCGGACGCAGGAAGAATCGCCAGACCGGTCGCAGCAGAAAACGCCACAGGAGCACCCGGACCGGCCACGAGCCCACCCGCCAGAGGGTGTAGAAGAAACCGCGCCGCTCCCCGACCGGGACGACCGGTTCGGGTACCGCGGCCGCTTCATGCTCCGCCGCCTCGGACCGCCGGGCCTCGGCACGGTCACGGTCGCCGTTCTGCTTGGCTTCGACGAAGGAATCCAGATGCAGGAACCGGCTGGCCAGCATCGGCAGCAGGGTCAGCGAGACGATCAGCGAGCAGAGCAGGCTGAAGGCGACCGTGAGGGCCTGATCGCGGAAGAGCTGACCGGCCACCCCCTCAACGAAGACGATGGGGAGAAAGACGCTGATGGTCGTAAAGGTCGAGGCGGTGACCGCCATGGCCACCTCGCGGGCTCCCTTTCCGGCGGCTTCGAAACGGTCCTCACCCATCTCCCGGTGCCGGAAGATGTTCTCCAGGACCACGATCGAGTTGTCCACCAGAAGGCCCACCCCGAGGGCCAGCCCCCCCAGGCTCATCATGTTCAGGGTGATGCCCGAGAAGTAGAGCAGCGCAAAGGTGGCGATGATCGAAATGGGAATGGACATTCCGATATTGACCGGGTTGCGGATGTCGTGCAGGAAGAAGAACAGGATCAGGAAGGCGAAGATCCCCCCGACGATGATCGACCAGATGACGTTGGAGATCGAATCGTTGACGAACACCGCCTGATCGAAGGCCACGGCGATGTCCATCTCGGCGTACTCTTCCTCGAGCTCGCCCAGCACCTCATAGACACTTTCCGAAACCCGGCTGGTGTTGGCCCCGGCCTCCTTCTGGACCAGGATCCCGATCGAGGGGGCGCCGTTGAAGTGGGTGATATTGTCGGCTTCCTTGTAGTCGTCGAGGACCTCGGCGATGTCGTTCACCGTCACCAGCCGGTCGCCGCGGCGGGCCACGACCACCTGCTTGATGTCCTCGATCGACTGGAAATCCCCCACCGGGCGCAGGTACCACTGGAAGCGGCCCCGGTTGATATGGCCCCCCGTCGAGACGGCATTGGCCGACGCCAGAGCGGACTGGATGTCGCGCAGGGTGATCCCGAGCGATTCGATGAGTTCCCGGTCGGCTTCGACCCGGATCTGCCGGTCGCTCCCCCCCGTCACGGCCGCCAGGGCGACTCCGTCGATCTGCTCCAGGCGCCGTTTGACGACGTTCTCGGCCAGGCTCTTGATCTCGGCCATGCCCCCCCGCCCCGATACGGCCAGGCTCATGATCGGTTCGGCGTTGGGATCGGCCTTGAGGATGGTCGGGCGTCCCGCCTGATCGGGCAGTTGCTGGCGCAGGATATCCAGTTTCTCACGGACGTTGAGCATGGCGTACTCCATGTCAGCGTCCCAGTTGAACTCCAGGGTGACCAGGCTCACGCCCTCCCGGCTCACGCTGTGCACCTCGCGGATCCCCGGTACCTGCATGATGGTCGATTCGATCCGCTCGGAGATGAAGTGCTCGACTTCCTCGGGGCTGACGTTGGTGTAGGTCGTCCAGATCACCAGCCGGGGGAACTGCAGACTGGGGAAGAGGTCGACCGCCAGGCGGCTGAAGCTGATCACCCCGAGCAGGACCACCGCCAGGTAGAACATGGAGGTGGCAACCGGCCGCTTGATCGACAGTTCAGAGATATGCACGGTGCCTCCGGTTCATACGGGTTTCAGACCGACCGAACAAGCCTGCTCTGCACGGCTACGGACGCAGAACGTTGGAATCCACGACCTCGAGCAGACGCACCGGCGAGTCGTGCTGCAGACTCACGTGGCCCTCGACGCAGACCAGCATGCCGGGCGCGACACCCGCGTGGGGATCGTCGGTGGGCAGCACGACCACATGGGTGTCGTTCGATTCCGCCAGCTGGACATAGCGCCACTTGACGATGTCGGGGCTCTCCTCGTCCTCGGATTCGACCACCTGAAAGACCAGGGTGCGGTCATCCCGCTCCACGATCGACTCATGCGGCACCATCATCACGTTCTCGATGTCACGGGAAAAGATCCGCGCCCGGGCGAACATACCGGTGGTGATCGAGCCCTCGGGATTATCCAGCTCGAGCTCCACCTTCCCGGTCCGGGTCTGGGCGTTGATCATGGGGTTGACCGAAATGACGTGCCCCTCGAAGACCTGATCGGGCAGAGCCGTGAACCTGACCTCGGCCCTGCGGTCGGGACGCAGCGGAGCGATTTCGGATTCGAGCACGTCGACACTGACCCGCATCCGGCTCATGTCGAGCAGGGTCAGCACTGTCGTGCCGGTGCCCAGGAACTGGCCTTCGAAGACATCCAGGTCGGCCACCCGCCCCCCGAAGGGTGCCTTGATCTTCGTGTTCTCCAGATCGCGCTGGGCCTTCTCGAGCCGGATCCGCGACTGAGTCAGCGAGGCCTGCATGATGTTGCCCCGTTCCTTGCCGGCCAGGATCCGGGCGGTCTGGTACTCCAGTTCAATCAAGCGGAAGTCATCTTCGGTGATCCGGCCGGCCTGCCTGTCGGCGACCGCCTGCTCGTAGCGGCGCTCGACTGCGGCCAGATCGGCCTCGGTCATCGAGGTCTGGGCGATCTCGAGACCCTGTTGCTGTACGGTGTCGCGCTCCTCCAGCAGAGCCGTATAGTCGGCCGTGGCCCGCAGGTAGGCCGCCTCGGCATCCTGCAGATCGAGCTGGTAGTTGGTGTCGTCGATCTCGGCCAGGACCTGTCCGGCCCTCACGTAGTCCCCCTCCTTGACCAGGATCCGGTTCAGGGCGCCGTTGACCCGGCTCTGGACCTCGACCTGGCGCAGGGGCTGGGCCCGGCCCTCGGCATGGACCGTCTGCACCAGGGTCCCCAGCACCACCGGGCTGGCCTTGACCGGGATCGGATCGAGTCCGTGGAACAGGCCTTCCACCGCTTCAGCCCGGTCGGCATCGGTCGCCGCGGCCGCCTCGGGCGCCTGCTGGGCCTCCTCTTCGGCCTTTTCCTTGTTGATCCGGTTGATGACCAGCCACGCGATCCCGCCGAGGACGATGATGACCGCCAGGATCTTGCCTATCGTTGCAATCGCTCTGCCGCGATCTGCCATCGGTTCTACTCTCCTTTATATGCTCAGCCGCCGAAGGGAACGGGCGTCGTGGTCCTCTGCCGGACCGGCTGGTTGGTCTCCCAGTCCCAGAGGGTGATTTCTTTCAGGTTGGCCTTGGCCATTTCGTATGTGATGCGCGCCTGCAGATGCTGCGTTTCTGAGTTGCGGCGCGTTGTCTGGGCCCTCAGCAGGGTGTTCAGGTCGGTTTCGCCCCGTTCGTACTGCTGCCGGGTGATCTGGTAGGAGGTCCGGGCGATCTGCAGGCTCTGCTCCCGGATCTCCATCTGCCGCATGGCGCTCTCGACCGCCCGTACCCGGTTGATGACCTCCTGCCGCAGGGTGGCCCGGGCCTCTTCGATCTGCCGCTCCTGTTCCCGGATGACCGACATCTGCCGTTCGACCAGAGCCCTGTTCTGCTTCCCGTCCAAAATGGGGATGCTCAGGGTCAGCGAAACCCTGGTCAGGGGACTGCGGTTATCTGCATTGAGCGCCTCACTGAAATGGGTCGACCAGGGATCGTCAGCCGTGGCACTCAGACTGGAGTTGCCGCTCAGGGCGTAAGAGGCGTTGAGCTGAAGGTCGGGACGACCGTTCGAGACCTGCTGGCGCAGGGTCAGTTCGTCCTGTTCCAGGGTGATCTCGGCCCGGCGAATATCGCTGCGTTGCTCAAGGGCCAGTTCCAGGGCCCGCTCCACGTCCACCTCGATCGGCTCGTACTGCAGGTCCTCCTCGACCCAGATACGGGTTTCCAGGGGCAGTCCGACCCCGCGGTTGAAGGCGAACTGCTGGCTCTCGAGGTTGACCTTCTCCTGTTCCAGGCTGCTCAGGGCGTTGGACATCTCAACCTGCAGGCTGAGCACGTCGGTCTCGTTCTGCTGGGCCGAATGGTACCGGCGCAGGCCGGTCCGGTAGTTGGCCACACTCTGGTCGTAATCCTCGGCCGCCAGTTCGACCGCCTGCTGTTGCTGCAGCAGATCGTAGAAGGTCCGGGTGACCTGGTTGATCTGGCGCACTTCCTCCTCGGTATATCGCAGGGCCTGACTCTCCATCCTCAATTCGTTGTCGCGCAGGTCGCCACGGCGGGAATTGTACTGAAACATGGGCTGGTTGAAGCTTACCCCGACGAAGGGCTGAAAGGATCGATTTTTCGTGTTGCCCCCCGCCGGCAGATCATTCTCGGCTTCATTGCCGCTCATGCCCATGCTCACGGCGACACTGCCGTTGGTGATCAGCGGCTTCCAGAGCGACAGGGCCATATCCCCGGTCATGCGGCTCATCTTCAGATAGCCCAGTTCCTGCTGGCCGGTGATCGGGTTGTAGTAAAACTGCGGATCGATGCTCTGGCTGATTCCCGGCAGGCCGTTGGAGTTGAACTGCATGTGGGGCTTCAGGGCCCGCTGGGAGTACTCCAGGTAGTACGAAGTCTGCAGGTAGCCCTGCTGCAGCTGGAAGATGCCGAACGATTTGTCCAGAGAGACATCGATCGCCTCATTCAGCGAAAGGACCAGGTCGGCCTCGGCCCTGGTGGGTATCGTCACCTCCTGGGCCTGCAGCGCGGTCACCTGCTGGGCACCGGCCGGGACGGGCCCGGCCGGCAGCAGAAGCAGTCCGGCGCCGATGAAGGTCAGGGTGGTGAGAAGGATGGGTCGGGCTCCGCAGGAGGATGACATCCTCACGGGTATTCTCCTTGCTGTGCTGTCCGGCGCGCGGAGCCGGGCTGAGACACTCGATCCGCAGCGCCTGTCGGTTTCGGTTACGTCCGTTTACCTCGTCCGGCTATCGACCACCGGGTACGGGGGGCGATGTGCGCCGCACGATCTGGCGGTTGTTCTCCCAGTCCCAGAGGGTGATCTCGGTCAGGTTCGCTTTGGCTTCTTCATACCCGATAAGAGCTCCGAGGTAGTTGGCCTGGGTGCTGCTGTACTGCGTTTGAGCGTTCATCAGCTCGGTGGTGGTGATCTCTCCCCGATCGTAGCGGGTCCGGCTGATCGAGAACTGCTGTTCCGCCACGGCCAGGTTGGCGATCTGGATTTGAAGCCGGCGGGTGGCACTCTCCACACTCCGGACGGCGTTGATGACCTGCTGTTTCAGATTTTCCTCGGTTTCAGAAAGCTGGCGTTCGGCGATTTCGAGAGAGACTCTCGAACGCTCCACCGAAGACCGGTTCCGACCCGAATCGTATATGGGAATGCGCAAGGTCAGGCTGACATTGGTATTCGGGCTGCGATTATCGCTCTTGATTGACTCGGTGATATGGGTGTTCCAGGGATCGGCTATCCCGAGACCGCTCAGGGTCGAGTTGCCGGTCAGGTCGTACCCTGCATTGAACTGCAGGTTGGGACGCCCGTTTGAGACCTGCTGGCGCACACTCATTTCCTGTTGTTCGATGGCGATTTCCTGCAACCGGATGTCGGCTCGATTCTCGAAAGCCAGTTCCAGAGCCTGGTCGACGTTGACCGTAATCGGCACGAAGTCCTCGTTGTATTCCACCCAGACCTTCGTCTCGAGGGGCAAACCGATCAGGCGGTTGAAGGAAAACATCTGCTGTTCGTGGGTATTGATGGCTCCTTCGAGCCGGTCGAGGTCGTTGGCCTGCTGGACTTCGAGCTGCATCTTGTCCACCTCGGCGATCAACCCGGCGGCGTACTTGCGCTGACCGGTAATGTAGTTCTCCTCGCTCAACGCGAAGGACTCAGCCTGGTTTTCCAGGGAGCGCTGCTGCTGGTAGAGCCCGTAGAAACGGGTTGTGATCTGGTTGATCTGCTGCAGCTCGTCCTGGGTGTAGGTTCGATCGAGCGACTCGAACGTGAGTTCGGCGCTGCGCAGAGCCGCCTTGATTTCATTGTACTGGAAAAGCGGCTGCGTGAAGCTGATCCCTAGTGAGGGCTGGACCGAACGGTTTTCCACATCAGGACGCCCACCGGTCAGCTCGTTGAACGACTCCGATCCCCGCAGTCCCCCCGACAGGGTGACATTCCCGTTCGTAATCAGGGGTTGGGAGAGATCGATGTTCATGTTCATGTTGGTGCGACCGTTCCGCAGGTAATCCAGGGAGGGGTTCCCCTGCTGGTCGTATGTCAGCTGAGGACTGATGCCCTGAGTGATACTGGGCAACGTCCCACGGAAATCGACCTGGGTGCGCAGGTTGCTCCGGGCCCGTTCCAGGCTATAGGCGCTCTGCAGGTACTGCTGCTTCATCCGGTAGACCTGGAAGGATTGCTCCAGAGCCAGGTCGACAACGTCGTCCAAGGTCATGACCAGATCGGCATCCTCGCGATCGAAGATGTCGACATCGGTCGGTTCGATGATGAGGGTGTCCTGCGGGGCGGCTGTGCGGTCGGTGACCTGGGCTGCAGCCGGAGTCGGGGGCACGGCAAGGATGAGCCCGACGAGGACGGCGGCGAGAACCGCTCCTGAGGCCGCCGGCCGGGAATTGGGGTTCAGGCGCATGTCCGAAACGTCCTTTCGCTGTATGTATCGATGAAGATGTCGGATCGAGTGTCTCACCCGTTTAGACACCCCCGGGGGTCCGAACCTTTGGCCCCACACGCAGAATACGTTCCCTGATACTCATCTTTTTCACCGGGGGTTCCCTCTCCGGTGCTTTCCGATCCGACCACCGATCGGGACCGGCGCGCTTCTCAGGAGCGTGCTCTTACCCCTCACAACGATTCGAGACCGGTCACGGTTTATTCGAACTCGAGGATTGATCTTCGGACTACGAACTGAATTTTGTTTTTGAAAAAGGCTTGAGTCGTCCGTGGTCGAGTGGTAATAAGGGCCCATGCATGAGGATTTCATCGCGCTCGGACTACTCGTTCTCATCTCCCTCGGGATGGGTGTCTTCATGCTTATCGTGCCCCGCCTGCTCGGAGCGCATTCCTCCCAGGAGAAACTTCTCGACGTTTTCGAATGCGGCGTTCCCCTGCGCGACGCCGCCCAGCGGCGTACCAATGTGAGGTTCTACCTGATCGCGATCGTCTTCATCGTCTTCGACGTCGAAACGGTCTTCCTCTTCCCCTGGGCCGTCCTCTTCCGGCGCCTCGGGCTCTTCGGTCTGATCGAGATCGTCATCTTCCTGGCCGTCCTGACGGTGGGGCTGGTGTACGTGTGGCGGAAAGGCGGTCTGGAATGGGAGTGATATCCCGGCTGACCGACAACGTCCTGGTCGGCAAGATCAACGACCTGGTCTCCTGGGGCCGCAAGTACAGTCTCTGGCCCAGCCCCTTCGCCACCGCCTGCTGCGGCATCGAGTACATGTCCACCATGGCGTCACGCTACGACCTGGCCCGGTTCGGAGCCGAACGGCAGGCCTTCAGTCCCCGCCAGGCCGACCTGCTGATCGTCATCGGCACCATCTGTCTGAAGACCAAACCGGTCATTCTGAAAGTCTGGGAGCAGATGCCCGAGCCGAAGTGGTGCATCTCGATGGGCGCCTGTGCTTCCTCGGGAGGCATGTTCGACGTCTACAGCGTGGTCCAGGGCGTGGACGATTTCATCCCGGTTGATGTCTTCATCCCGGGTTGTCCTCCCCGCCCCGAGATGGTCCTGCACGCCCTCGTCATGCTGCAGGAACTGATCCAGGGCAAGGAGGGCGTCGGGCATGAATCACGGGCCTGGATCCGGCGTCAGGTCCAGGCGGCGGTCAACGAGGAGTTACGGGAACGGCGGCTCGAAGAACTCACCCGGCTCCGAAACCCGGAGGCTGGAGAGTGAACCGGCCCCTCGACAATACGATCCCCGCTCGCGAACTGCGCCCCCCCGCCGACTGGGAGGAGCGCGCCATCGCCGCCGTCGAGCAGCGCCTGGGCGAGAATCTGCTCAAGGTCCTCTCCGGACCCGACATGATAACGCTGGTGATCTCCCCCGCCCGGATCGTCGAGGTTTCCGAAACCCTGGAGTCCATCGACGAGGAAACCGGCTTCGGAATCCTGCTCGACGTGACCGCGGTCGACTACCTGGCCTGGCCCGAATCCCACCCCGAACGTTTCGCGGTCGTCTGGCATTTTCTCGACCGGCACCGGGGCCGGCGCATCCGGGTCAGAGCCTGGGTGGCCGAGGGGCAGAGCGTGCCCACCCTGACCGGCCGCCATCATTCGGCCAACTGGGCCGAACGCGAGGTCTTCGACATGATGGGGATCAGCTTCGAGGGACACCCGAATCTGGTCCGCATCCTCATGCCCGACGACTACGAGGGGCACCCGCAGCGCAAGGACTTCCCCATCGAGGGACCGGAGCGGGCCAAACACCGGCAGGGCGAACTGCAGGGTAACAAGCGTATGACCTCGTGGAAGGAACTGCATGATCTGTAGAGGCACGGCATGACCCGCCGGAGCGAGCGCGAAGAACACCGCCTCGACGAAGCCTCGCGCTGGTACTGGGAGTCGGTTCCCCCCGAGCTCGACCTCTATGAGGAGAGCGCCCAGGAGGACCGGATCGTCGTCAACATCGGTCCCTACCACCCCGCCATGCACGGCGTGCTGCACAACATCGCCACCCTCGAGGGCGAGGTCATCGTCGAGACCGAACCGCACATCGGCTACCTGCACCGCTCCTTCGAGAAGCTGGGCGAGGTCTATTCCTGGCAGCAGTTCCTGAACTGTACCGACCGCATGAACTACGTCTCGGCTCCGATGAACAACGTCGGCTGGCTGCTGGCGGTCGAGCACATGCTGGGGATCGAGGCCCCGAAGCGGGCTCAGTACGTACGCACCATCATCGTCGAGATGTCGCGCATCATGGACCACCTCATCAGCATGGGCATCCTCGGGGTGGACATGGGCGCCTTCACCGGTTTCCTCTGGTACTACGCCGAGCGCGAGAAGGCCTACCAGATCATCGAGAAGCAGACCGGCGCCCGGCTGACCACCACTTTCGGCCGGATCGGGGGGCTCGAACGGGACGTACCCCTGGATTTCGTGGAGGACGTGCGGGCCTGGGTCAAGGGCTTCCCCCAGGTCTTCAAGGACTTCGACGACGTCCTGAGCCGCAACCGCATCTTCATCGACCGGACCCTCAACGTCTCGCCGATCGACGCCGAAACGGCGCTGTCCTACGGCTTCACCGGCCCCAACCTGCGGGCCGCCGGGGTGGACTACGACGTGCGTAAAGCCACCCCCTACATGTGTTACCCGGAGTTCGAGTTCGAGATTCCGACCGGCGAGACCGGCGACGTGTACAGCCGGTATACCGTACGCCTGCTCGAGATGATCGAGAGTTTGAAGATCATCGATCAGGCCGTGGAAAACATCCCCGAGGGGCCCTGGCGGATCGAGGATCCGGCCATCAGTCTGCCCGATAAAAAGGACGTCTACACCCGCATGGAGAGCCTGATCAATCACTTCAAGCTGACCATGCACGGAGTGCCGGTGCCGCCCGGGGAGTACTACCACTCCACCGAAGCCGCCAACGGCGAGCTGGGCTTCTACATCGTCTCCGACGGCGGGGTCGGCCCCTACCGGGTGCACGTGCGCCGGCCCTGTTTCTATTACTACAGCGCCATCGACCGCCTCCTGATCGGGGGTTCGATCTCCGACGCGATCGCCTGCGTCTCGAGCCTGAACGTCATCGCCGGGGAACTGGACTGCTGATGGCCCTCGCCTTTTCCGAAGAATCGCGCCGGGCGCTGGACGAGATGCGGTCCGAGTTCCCCGATCCGGGCAGCCTGCTCATCCCCGCCCTGCAACTGGCCCAGTCAGATTTCGGTCACCTCTCCTACGAGGTCCTGCAGTACGTGGCGGCCGAACTCGAGGTGCCCGTGTCGACCGTGGCCGGAGTGGCGACCTTTTATCACAACCTCTTCACCGAAGAGCGCGGCCGCCACGTCATCAACATCTGCCGCACCCTGCCGTGCGCCCTGGCCGGCTCGGGCGAGGTGGCCTCGCGGTTCGAGGAACTGCTCGGCATCCGGATGGGAGAGACCACCCCCGACGGCCTGATCACCCTGCGCTGGGTCGAATGTCTGGCCTGCTGCGGCACAGGGCCGGCCGTACAGATCGACTTCCGCTACTACGAAGCCTTCAGCCCCGAACAGTGCGAGGGAGTCGTCGCGGCCCTGCGAGCCGGAGAGATCCCCCCGGGGTATACCGCGGTGCCTGGAGGTGAACCGTGAGTTCGGCTCCCTGGCGTACCCGCGAAGATCGTCCTCCGATCCTGATGACCGATGCGGCCCGGGCCGGCATGTGCACCCTGCCTCTGTACACCGAGGGGGGCGAAGGCTACCGGGGTCTCAAAAGGGCCGTGTTCGAGCTCTCACCCGAAGAGGTTCACGCCGAGGTCAAGACCTCCAACATCCGCGGCCGGGGCGGAGCCGGCTTCCCGGCCGGGGTCAAGTGGGGCTTTGTGCCCCGGGACACGGGCAAACCGATCTACCTGGTCTGCAACTGCGACGAGGGAGAACCGGGCACCTTCAAGGACCGCTGGCTCCTGCGCCACTCTCCCCACCGGCTCATTGAGGGGATCCTCATCGCCTGCCGCGCCATCGGCTGCGAGCACGCCTTCATCTACATGCGCGAGGAGTTCAGGGGCGAGGCCCGGCGTCTGCGGGCCTGCCTGGCCGAAGC
>CAZNUA010000032.1:0-17056 GCA_964576115.1 uncultured Gemmatimonadota bacterium | reverse complement strand
ACCTACGGCACCGAAGAATCGACCGGCACCCGCCTGTTCTCGATCAGCGGCCGGGTGGCCAGGCCCGGGGTGTACGAGGTCGAGATGGGCGTGCCCTGGTCGACCCTGCTCGACGATCTGGCCGGAGGCCCGGCCCGGGGCCGGCCATTCAAGGCTCTCTACCCCGGCGGCTCTTCGACCCCGATGCTGACCGCCGCCGAGGTGGCCGATGCCTCGATCAGCTTCGAAGCCGCGGCCGAACTCAAAACCTTCCTCGGCTCCGGGGGCACGATCGTCCTCGACGAAGGTGATGACATCGTCGAGGCCACTCTGAACGTGGCCGAATTCTACGCCGAAGAGAGCTGCGGGCAGTGTACCCCCTGCCGCGAGGGCTGTCCCTGGATGGTCGAGATTCTGAAAAGAGTAGCTTCAGGCGACGCCGTGAGCGACGATCTCGACCTGCTCGTGGATGTAACCCGGCACATCATGGGCCAGACGATCTGCGCCTTCGGCGACGGAGCCGCAGGCCCGGTCCAGTCGGCAGTCCTGAAATTCAGGGCCGAGTTCGAGGCCCGCCTCAACGGCGGCTCCGGCGGGGGGAACACGTGATGGCGCACCTCACGCACAACATTCCCCGGCGCACGCTGAAAGCGCACATGGGCGAGGGCATCTATCCGATGGTGCGCCTGCCCGAGGGGGAACCGACCGTCACCCTGAGGATCGACGGCGAAGAGGTCACCGTCCCCCCCGGCACCTCGATTCTGGCTGCAGCCCTCTATAACGGGATCGAAATCCCCTACTTCTGCTTCCATCCCGGTCTCTCGGCGGTGGGGAACTGCCGCATGTGCCTGGTCGAGATCAACGGCCGTCCCAAACTCGAGCCCTCCTGCATCATGCCGGTGGCCGAGGGCATGGAGGTCGTGACCAATAACGAGGCCGTGGCCGAGGCCCGACGCGGCGTCATGGAATTCCTGTTGCTGAACCACCCTCTCGACTGTCCCTGGTGCGACAAGGCCGGGGAGTGCCTGCTGCAGGACAACGCCTATAAATTCGGCCTGGGCCGCACCCGCCACCGGATGGTCAAACGGACCTATCCCGAGAAGGATTTCAGCGACCGCCTCAAAATGTACATGAACCGCTGCATTCAATGCACGCGATGCGTGAGATTTCTGCAGGAAGTCGAAGGCGGAGAAGAATTTGCGCTTTATGATCGGGGCGGTCACGTGGATGTGGGCACCTACCTCGAACACAACCTGACCAACGATTATCAGGGCTGTCTGGCCGATGTCTGCCCGGTCGGAGCACTGGTCACCAAACCTTTCCTGCATTCGGCCCGGGCTTTTTACCTCGAGGCTGCCAGAACCGTCTGCCCGCAGTGCGCCACGGGGTGCTCGCTCTACGGCGATCGTTTCGAGGACCGCCTGGCCCGTCTGCGACCCCGCCCCAATCTCGAGGTCAACGACTGGTGGATGTGCGACCGGGGCCGCTTCGATCTGGACTGGCACACCGAGAACCGCATCGAGACCGCCCTGGCCGGCCGGGGCTCTGAGCGCCACCCCATCCGCATGGCCGAGGCTTTCGCCCTGGCTATCCCGGCCCTGGACGTGGCCCGGGGCAGCGGGGGTTTCGCCGCCCTGACCGGCGCCTCGGTCCCCTGCGAGGAGATCTGGCTGCTGCGTCAGCTGGCCTCAGAACTCGGAGATCCCCTGGCCGCCTGGTACGGCGCAGAGGGACGAATCGATCCGGCCGAGATGATCGACTGGCTCCAGCGGCGGGACCGCAACGCCAATACCCGCGGACTCGAGCTGGTGGCCCCCGATGCCGCGAACATCGAGGACATCCTGGCCGGCGTCGAGGCGGGAACGATCTCGACCGTTCTGTTGCTCGAAGCCGACCTGGACGACGAGACAGCGGCCCGTCTCGGTCGGGCCCGCACCGTCATCGCCCTGTCGAGCCGTCACACTCCGGCCACCGAGGTCGCCACACTGGTCATGCCGGGCGCAAGTCCCTTCGAAAAGACCGGCACTTTCGTCAACGCCCGGGGTCGGCTGCAGCGCTTCGACCGGATCCACGATCCGCACGGCGAAGCCCAGGCCGACGCCGCGATCCTGGCCACCTTCATGCGCCCCCGCACCACCGAATCGCCCCGGGCCATCGTGGCCCGCGCCTTCGCCGACATGGCGGCTCAGATTCCGGCCCTGTCCGGCCTGGCCTTCGAAACCCTGCCCGCCAACGGCGTGCAGATCGATCTCGGGCCCGAGCCCGGGACCGGTTCCGGAGAGGAGGCGGACGCATGAGCGAGACCCTGATCGCCCTGCTCATCGACGCCGCCAAGGCCGCCGTCTTCGTCGGGGTGCTGATGGCCTGGGTCGCCTATACCACTTTCGGCGAGCGCCGCTTCGCCTCCTTTTTCCAGGATCGGATCGGCCCCAACCGTGCCGGTCCCTTCGGGTTCTTCCAGCCGTTGGCCGACGGCTTCAAGTTCCTCTTCAAGGAAGATTTCGTCCCCAAGTTCGCCGACCGGCTGCTCTACCGGGTGGCTCCGGTGGCCTCTTTCGTACCCACCATCGTGCTGATCGGGGTCATCCCTTTCGGCCCCGATCTGGTGATCGCCGGCCGACGCATCCCGTTGCAGATCGCCGATCCCAACTTCGGCGTGCTCTACTTCCTGGCCGTCGCCTCATTCTCGGTCTACGGGGTGATCATGGCCGGCTGGGCTTCGAATAACAAATACAGCATCATGGGCGGGATGCGGGCCGCGGCCATGATGATCAGCTACGAGGTCAGTCTCGGGTTGGCGGTGGTGGGGCTGATCCTGGTCGCCGGCTCGACCCACATGTCGACCATCGTCGCCCAGCAGGACACCATCGGCGGCTGGTACATCTGGCAGCAGCCGCTCGGTTTTCTGCTCTTCTTCATCGCCTCGCTGGCCGAAACGCACCGCACCCCCTTCGATCTGCCCGAGGCCGAACAGGAGCTGATCGGCGGGTACCACACCGAGTACGGCAGCATGCAGCTGGGTTTGTTCCAGATGGGCGAGTTCGCCCACATGGTCGCCACCTGCACCATCATCGTCGCTCTCTTCCTTGGGGGGTGGCATTTCCCTATGCCCGCCTTTATCACCGGTGACCCGAATCTGTACGCCCTGGCGGGAGCGGCCGTGTTCAGCGTCAAGACCTTCGTCATGATTTTCATCTTCATCTGGATCCGGTGGACAGTCCCCCGGTTCCGGTACGATCAACTCATGCGGCTGGGCTGGAAGGTCCTGCTGCCGCTGGCCCTGGCCAACGCTCTGGTCACGGCCCTGGTGATCCTGCTCTAGGGAGGGGCTGAGGATGGCCGTGCGCATACCGAAGCCGAAACACAACTTCAGCCGGACGATGACCTTCTGGGAGCGTCTCTGGCTGCCGGCTTCTCTGCGCGGACTGCGGGTCACCCTGAAGCACTTTTTCTCCCGGAACATCACCGTGGAGTACCCCAGGGAGAAACCTGAGGTCGCTCCGCGCTACCGGGGACTTCACCGGCTCAAGCGGGACGAACAGGGCCGGGAGCGCTGTACCGCCTGCATGCTCTGCTCCTACGTCTGTCCCGCCAACGCCATCCATGTGGTTCCGGCCCATGCCACCGGCCCCGAGCGGGAGCTGTATTCCGAAGAGCGCTACGCCGCCGTATACGAGATCAACATGCTGCGCTGCATCTTCTGCGGTTTCTGCGAAGAGGCCTGCCCCTGCGGGGCGATATACATGGGCCGGGAATGGGAGACGGCCGACCGCGATCTGGACCACTTCATCTACACCAAGGAGATGCTGCTCGAACCGGAGGGTACCCCGCTGGAGTTCACGGAATGAACGCGCCCGAACCGCAGATCTCAGCCGGAGTTCCCGAGAGAGGCAGGCATGGATAGCGTCCTCTTCTACATTCTGGCCGTCGTAGCCGTGGCTTCTGCCGGAGCGGTGGTGCTTCATCGCAACCCCATCAAGAGCGCCTTCGCGCTCATCGTGGTGATGCTGACGCTCGGGATCATCTACCTGCAATTGAGCGCCGGTTTCCTGGCCGTGATTCAGATCATGGTCTACGCCGGCGCCGTCATGGTCCTCTTCCTGTTCGTCCTCTTCCTGCTCAACGTGGGGGTGGAAAGCCCCTTCGCCCAGCGCTGGTACCGGCGCACGGTGGCCGGGGTGACCGGTCTGTTGATGGGCGTGATCCTGGCCGGTCTCTTTCTGTCTCGCGGCCTGACCGCAGCGGGTGAGCACTCTCCTCCCCTGGAGTCTGATTTCGGCACCATCGAGGCCGTCGGCGAGGTGCTCTTTACCCGCTACCTGCTCCCCTTCGAACTGCTGAGCGTTCTGCTGCTGGCCGCGATCGTGGGCGCGGTTCTGGTCACCCGGCCGGTCTGGCCCACCCCGAAGTTTCCCAAAGAACTCTGGCCGATGGCCCGGAACGCATCCGATATCCTCACCGAGGGGGAAACGGGCGACGAGGGGACCGGAGAGGAGGCCGCTCCATGACCCTGACGGCCTACCTCATCCTGAGCGCAGCCCTTTTCGGTTTCGGCATTCTGGGTATGCTGGTACGGCGCAACATGATCGTCATGCTGATGTGCGTCGAGCTGATGCTCAACGCCGCCAATCTCGCCCTGGCGGGATTCAGCCGTTTCATCCCGGGCGTGGACGGGCAGGTGCTGGCCTTCCTGGTGATCGCCATCGCCGCGTCCGAAGCCGCGGTAGGTCTGGCCCTGGTCGTCAACGTAGCCCGCGCCCGCCAGACCGTCGACGTGGACACCCTCAACCTGCTGAAGGGATGAGAGCGTGGAGACCGCGCTGACACTCGTACTTCTCTTCCCCCTGGCCGGCGTCTTCTTCGGCCTGGTCTTCGGCCGGCGTCTGCCCGAGAAGGTGGTGGGCTGGATCGCCTCGCTCTTCATCGGGGCCGCGTTCGTCTGCTCGGTCGTCAGCTTCTTCGGCCTGCGCGCTTCGGGGCACGACAGCCTGCGGGTGGTGCTTTACGAATGGATCGGAGCCGGGGCGGTCAAGATCGACGCCGCGCTCTGGCTCGACCCCCTCTCGGCGGTCATGATCCTCACCGTTTCCGGCGTGGCTTTTCTTATCCACGTCTACTCGATCGGCTACATGCACGGCGACCGGGGCTACGGGCGCTACTTCACCTGGCTCAACCTCTTCACCTTCGCCATGCTCCTGCTCGTTCTGGGCGACAGTCTGGCCCTGCTCTTCATCGGCTGGGAGGGCGTGGGCCTGTGCTCCTACCTGCTGATCGGCTTCTGGTTCGAGCGCGAGACGGCCGCCGAGGCGGGCCAGAAAGCCTTCATCGTGAACCGCATCGGGGACGCCTGCTTCATCGCCGGGCTCCTGCTCCTGTTCGCCATCTTCGGTACCCTCAACATCCGTGAAATCCTGGACCAGGCCCCCGGCGTGCTGGTCGCCGGAGGGGGTACGGTCACCCTCATCACCCTGCTCCTGTTCGCCGGCGCTACGGGCAAGAGCGCCCAGCTGCCCCTGCACATCTGGCTGCCCGACGCCATGGAGGGCCCCACCCCTGTCTCGGCCCTGATCCACGCCGCCACCATGGTCACCGCGGGGGTCTACCTGGTGGCCCGCCTGGGCGGTCTGTATCTCATGGCCCCGGTGAGTCTGACGGTCATCGCCCTGGTCGGGGTCGTCACCTCCCTGATGGCCGGTTCGATCGCCATCGCCCAGACCGACATCAAGCGGGTCCTGGCCTACTCCACCATCAGCCAACTCGGCTACATGTTCCTGGCCCTGGGGGCCGGGGCCTTCGCGGTGGGCATCTTCCACCTCATGACCCACGCCTTTTTCAAGGCCCTGCTCTTCATGGCCGCCGGCAGCGTGATCCACGCCATGTCCGACCGCCAGGACATGCGCGACATGGGGGGACTGAAGCGGCACCTGCCGATCACCCACCTGACCATGCTGGCCGGAGGGCTGGCCCTGGCGGGCATCCCCATTTTCAGCGGCTTTTTCTCCAAGGACGAGATCCTCTTCGAAGCCTGGTTCGGCCCGCACGGCTCGCCGCTGTACTGGGTGCTCGGCGCCCTGGCGGCCGTGCTGACAGGGCTGTATACCTTCCGCCTGCTCTACCTGACTTTCTACGGCGAGAGCCGGGTTCCCGACGGAGTGCACCCCCACGAATCGCCGCGGGTCATGACGGTTCCGCTCCTGATCCTGGCCTTTCTGGCCACCTTCGGCGGTTTCCTCGGTCTGCCCCACGTACTCGGGGGCGGAGCCTGGATCCAGGACTTCATCACCTCGGCCATCGTGCCGGCCGCGGGGGCGGCGCACGGCGTGGCCGGTAGTACCGGACAGGCTCTGGCCGAAACGGCCGGCCATGCGGCCGAAGCCGGCGGACACGGTCACGCCGGGGCCCAGATCCTGCTCATGATCGTTTCGGTCGGCCTGGCCCTGACAGGCTTCTGGTTCGCCCGTCGCTGGTACGGCCGCACCCAGCCGTTCCCCGAGGTGCCCGAACAGGCCGTCCCGGGGCTGTGGCGGATTCTGCGACAGAAGTACATGGTGGACGAGTTCTACTTCCTGATCGTCGGCCGGCCCCTGCACAACATCAGCAAGTGGCTCTACCGGGCGGTCGACGTGGTCATCATCGACGGTCTGGTGAGGGGCACGGGGGGCGTGACAACCGCTCTCTCGCGGCTCATCAGACGTCTGCAGACGGGATACATCGGCATCTACGCCTTCTGTATCGCCGCCGGAGCGATTGTGCTCCTGGCGGTGCTGCTCCTGTAAGGCGGACATGGAGGACGGTAGGGGGAGATGAATCCAGAGGACCTGACACTCCTGGGGCACATCGTCGGGTGGCTGCAGGCTCACCTGCTCACCGGCACGATCGTGCTGCCCCTGCTCGGAGCGGGGGTTGCCGCTCTGCTGCCCCGCGAGCGTCACACCACCCTCAAGGTCACCGCCCTGGTCTTCGGATTCGCGGTCTTTGCGCTCACGCTCGCCATCTGGGCGCTATACGACATGCAGGAAGTCGGCTTCCAGTTCGTGGAGTGGGCCCCCTGGATTAGCTCGATCGGAGCCGCCTGGCATCTGGGGATCGACGGCATGAGCCTGCTGCTCGTCGCCCTGACCGGCCTGCTGACCCCGATCGCCCTGCTCGGCACCTGGACGGCCGTGACCGACCGGGTCAAGGGTTACGTGATCTCCCTGCTGCTGCTCGAGGCCGGCATGATGGGTGTCTTCGTCACCCGCGACCTGCTCCTGTTCTACATTTTCTGGGAGGCGATGCTGATCCCGATGTACCTGCTGATCGGGATCTGGGGCGGTCCCCGGCGGGTGTATGCCGCCGTGAAGTTCATCCTCTATACCCTGGTCGGCTCCTTCCTGATGCTGGTCGCCCTGCTGGCGCTCTACTTCCTGCACGGTCGGCTGACCGGCTTCTACACCTTCGACCTGGGGGTCATCAACCAGCTCTCGGTCCCCGTCAACGCCCAGTTCTGGCTCTTCCTGGCCTTCACCTTCGCCTTTGCGATCAAGGTGCCCATCTGGCCGCTGCACACCTGGCTCCCCGACGCCCACGTCGAGGCCCCGACCTTCGGGTCGGTCCTGCTGGCCGGGGTGCTGCTGAAAATGGGTACCTACGGCCTGCTGCGCTTCTCCCTGCCCCTGTTCCCCGTGGCTTCCTCGGTGGCCATGCCCTGGATGGCTGTTCTGGCCATCGTGGGCATCATCTACGGGGGGCTGGTGGCCTGGGTGCAGAAAGACATCAAAAGCCTGGTGGCTTACAGCTCTGTGGCCCATCTCGGCTTCGTTGTCCTGGGCATCTTCACCTTCCGGAGCGAGGCCTTGAGCGGGGCCATCATCCAGATGGTCAACCACGGGCTCTCGACCGGGGCGCTCTTCCTCCTGGTCGGCTTCATTTACGAACGCCGCCACACCCGCGATATCGGCGACTTCGGCGGCCTGGCAAAGGTCATGCCGATCTATGCCGCCATGCTCCTGGTGGTGGCTTTCTCCTCGGCCGGCCTGCCCGGCCTGAACGGCTTCGTGGGCGAATTTCTCATTCTGCTGGGGGCTTTCCGGGTCAGTCCCTGGATGGCCATTCCCGCCATTCCGGGCATCATCATCGCCGCGCTGTACCTGCTGCGGCTGCTGCGCGGTGTGATCTTCGGTCCCTGTCTGAACGAAGCCAACCAGGGGCTGAAAGATCTCAACCTGCGCGAAAGCCTCAGCATGGCGCCGCTGCTCCTGTTCATCGTTCTGATCGGCGTCTACCCCCGCCCCTTCCTGCGCCCCCTCGAGCCGGTGGCCGACGATATCGAAAGGCGTCTGCAGGCGGTCCGGATCCAGCCGATTCGCTATGTCGACCGCGACATGGTCGACCTGGGCGACCGGTCCGTTCCCGGCTTGCAGACCGAACCGCCGGACGAACGGGAATCGTCCGGCACGACCGAAGCTGAAGAAGAGAACTCGCGGGTCGAATCAGAGGCGGCCGGTGCGGCGGCTGCGACCGGGCCGAAGGGAGGCGAGTGATGTCCAGCGAGCTCTTCTCCTGGCCCGCCGTCTACCCTGTCCTGACCGTCCTGCTCGCGGCCCTGGTCGTCATGGTGGCCGATCTCTTCGGCCGCCCGGGAAGCCGCCTGATCCCCTGGCTGGCCGGTATCGGCCTCGGCCTGGGTGTCGTCGTCAGCCTGCTGAGCTGGAACCTGCAGGCCGAAGCTTACAGCGGCGCATGGCTCATCGGCGCCTACCCGGTCTATTTCTATGTCCTCTTCGGAATTGCGGCCCTGATCACGGTCGTCCTGTCGACCGCCCACGAGGAACGTCAGGGACGCTTTCCGGGCGAGTACTACAGCCTGCTGCTCTTCGGCACGGTCGGGATGATGACCATGGCTTCAGCCGGCGATCTGATCACGCTGATCATCGGTCTTGAAACGATGAGCGTGTCCGCCTACGTGCTGGTGGCCCTGAACCGGGGCGACCGCCGTTCGTCCGAAGGAGCGGTCAAGTATTTCCTGCTGGGGGCGTTCGCCTCGGCTTTCCTGCTCTACGGTGTGGCCCTGATCTACGGCACGACCCGCACGACGACCTTCTCGGAACTGGCCCTCTACCTGACCTCGGTCGAGGGCACACCTCCCCTGCTGCTGACCGCCGGGGTGGCCATGTTGCTGGTCGGGCTCGGATTCAAGGTGGCCGCGGTCCCCTTCCACATGTGGGCTCCCGATGCCTATCAGGCCGCCCCCACCCCGATCACCGGCTTCATGGCCACCGCCGTGAAAGCGGCCGGTTTCGCCGCCGTGCTGAGGATCTTCGGGTTCATCGTAGCCGGGACCGGGGCCGCCCTGACCGATGCCATCTGGTGGCTGGCGGTCCTCTCGATGGTGGTGGGCAATTTCGCCGCCCTGGCCCAGGCCAATCTGAAACGGATGCTCGCCTACTCGAGCATCGCCCATGCCGGATACCTGCTGACCGCCATCGTTGGCAGTAATCCGTCCGCTTCGACCAACAGCGGCTCGGGTATCCTCTTCTACCTGGTCGCCTATGCCCTGATGACCCTGGGCGCCTTCGGGGTGCTTGTCATCGTGGGTGGAGGAGCCGACCGCCGCGAGACCCTTGTGGACATGGCCGGGCTGGCCGCCAAACGCCCCCTGCTGGCAGCCGCCATGGCGGTTTTCATGATCAGCCTCTCCGGCATTCCCCCCACCGCCGGCTTCTTCGGGAAGTTCTATGTCTTCGGAGCCGCGATCGAGTCCGGCTATGTCGGCCTGGCCGTCATCGGCGTGCTGACCAGCGTCGTGGGAGTAGCCTACTATCTGCGTGTGGTCGTCTACATGTACATGAAACCGGCCGAGAAAGCTTTCCTCCCCTGGCCGCGGCCCCGCCTGGCCGAGGTCGTCGTCTATCTGCTGGTGATCGCGGTGCTCGTCATCGGCATCGCCCCCGGCGGACTCCTCGAACCGGCCCGGAACGCTTTCGCGAGCCTGTTCTGATCACCATCCCGACAGGAGCGTGCCCCGATGCAGGCGGTCCTCTTCCATTCTCACGGCGGACCGGAGGTTCTGGAGTACTCCGATGTGCCCGCTCCCATCCCCGCCGCGGGCGAAGTGCGCCTGCGGGTCGAAGCGGTCGCCCTGAATCACCTCGATATCTGGGTTCGCGAAGGCCTGCCCGGCCCCAAAGTGCCGATGCCGCACCTGCTGGGCAGCGAAGTAGTCGGGATCGTGGAAGAACTCGGTCCCGGAGATGAGGAGAGCGGGGTCGCCGGCCCCGATGGATCGCCGGCCCTGGCCGGGCTCTACGGCGATCCTATCGCGACCGGACAGCGGGTCCTGGTTTCACCGATGAACTGCTGCCGGCGCTGCGAGTTCTGCCTGCAGGACCTCGACGGTCTCTGTGTCGAAGGGTTCAAGATCTACGGTTACCAGCTCCAGGGAGGCTACGCCGAAGAGATCACCCGGCCGGCCGATGTGTGCATCCCGCTCGACGCCGACGACGATCCGGTTCTCTGGTCGGCGGTGCCGCTCACCTTCCTGACCGCCTACCACATGCTCGGCCGACAGGCGCGCCTGAAGGCTGGCGAAACGGTCCTCGTGCATGCCGCCGGCTCGGGGGTCGGGGTGGCCGGCATCCAGATTGCCAAGCGGGCCGGCGCCACCGTTTACACCACTGCCTCGACCCAGGAAAAACTCGACCAGGGGATTGGACTGGGAGCTGACGCGGCCATCAACTATACCGAGCAGGACTTTGCCGAAGCGGTGCGCGAACTGACCGACGGGCGCGGGGTCGACGTCGTTTTCGAACACATCGGACGCGACCTCTTCGAGCAGAATCTGCGCTGTCTGGCCCGCGGGGGACGACTGGTCACCTGTGGCGCCACCAGCGGGGGCCGGGTCGAACTCGACCTGCGCTACCTGTTCGTGAAGCAGATCCACCTGATCGGTTCCTACATGGGGGGCCGCCGGGAGCTGCTCGACGTGGTTCGCGGAGTCCGTGCCGGCGACCTGGTGCCGGTGGTGGACCGGGTTTTCAGCCTCTCGGAAGCCCGCGATGCGCATATCTATCTGGATGACCGGCGTCAGTTCGGCAAGGTCGTGCTCGTGCCCTGAGACCGCCGACCGCCCGCGGGCTCCTGGCCCGTTCTATTCCGGATACCAGACCGCCGCCTGCAGGATCCGCCGGTCCTGCTCGCGCTGCACGAACGCCACGACATATATGCCTCCGGCTCCGATCATCTCGGGGTTGTCGATCAGCCGCTGCTGACCTTCCGTCACCCCCAGCCGGGCCGCTTCCTCGTTGAGCCAGTTCATGAGAGAGTGAGCAACATGATCGAGTGAGACATGCTGCTGGATACGGAAGGAGCCGTCGCTGAAAGCGATCGGGTAGCCGTCCACCCCGCCGAGGAAATGCCTGACGACGAAGGGATGGACGTTTTCGTCATAGCGCCCCGGCGGTCCGGCCGCCTGTGCGCCGGGCACAAAACTCTCACGTTCGGCCAGGGCGACCCGCAGGACCAGGTCGTGCCCGGCCAGATCGATCAGGGGCCTGACCTCGACCGCGATGGTGAAGGAACTGCTCTGCCGGTCCACCTCGAGGGCGATCGTCACGGGGGGAATGAATCTGAACTCGCGGTCGATCGCGTCCCGAAGCAGGTTGTAACGTCCCTGCGGAATCTGCTCGCCGGAAGGCGCGGGGAGATCCACCGGTTCGCCGTCCACGAGAGCGGCGGTGCGGTCCACGACATCGTAGTACCGGGCTCTATCGGCCCCGGCCGGATTGGCCAGCACGTTCAGCCGGTTATCGAGCCTCGTGTTGCGGTAGTACCGCTGTGGCGGTGGAATGTGTACGTGGTAGGCCAGCGGAACCATATAGGTGTCGGGATAGTAGCCGGCCAGCTGCTGCAGGGTGGGCTCCAGAGCCGAGGAGCCGGGCACGAAGATCTCGGTCACGACGACCCCGCCGGCATAGGACCGGGGCGGCTCGAAAGGTCTCTCGGCGTACAGGCGCTCCCCGCCGGGCAGGGCAGCGCAGCCGGAGGCGAGCGCGAACAGGACAATCAGCGCGCCGATCGCAGGCGCGGGGGACCGCACGGGTCAGCTCCCCCCGGAGAGCAGGAAGGGCAGGATGGTGGCCGCAACGAGCAGGCCGAAAATTCCGATCACGATGCCCAGCAGGGCCGTATCCCGCCGGCGCAGAGCCGCCAGCCCCACCCAGAAAGCCGACACGAGCGGCAGGGCCAGCAGGACGACGATCCCGATCAGAGCCAGGTCGTCCACCGCCTCCCAGCCGGTGACCGGACTCAGCAGCGCGGCCAGCATCAGGACCAGAACGGCCGCATAACCCCGCCGGTAGAGCTCGGCCAAGCCTTCGGTCAACCGGTTCTCCCCCACCCGGCTGCGGTTATCTCCGGATCCGGAGGTCATGCGAAAACTCCCCAGCTCATGCGGATGGCCACGAAGACGAGCACGAACACGAAGGCCCGTCGGATTCCGGCGGCCTTGATCCTGACAGCGGCGCGCGGCCCGAGACGGGCTCCGATCAGCACCCCGGCCACCAGCGGGGCGGCCAGGGCGATGAGCAGTTCCCCCCGCACGTAGTAGGCGACACAACCCGCTGCCGCGGTAAGCCCCATCATGAAGGTCGAGGTCGAGGTGGAGCGATGGATCGGGGCTCCGATCAGGATATTCAGGACCGGCACCTTGAGCACCCCCCCTCCGACCCCGAGGGTACCCGAAATACAGCCGGCTGCACCCGAACCGACCAGGGCCAGGGGGGTGGTCGTGAAACTCTCGGGATCACCCTCGACCTCGCGCACCCGTCGGCCCCGCCACATGTTCCAGGCGGTGTAGAGCAGGAGCAGGCTGAAGAGGACGAAGATGGCGTCATCGGGCAGGTAACCGGCGGCGATCGAGCCCACGATCGCTCCCGCGATGGTGGTCAGTTCCAGGGTCAGGCCGGTACGTACCAGGGGCAGACCCCGTTTCATGTAGCCGGCGCTCGAAGAGACCGAAGTCGCCACCACCCCCACCAGGCTGGCCGCAACCGCCATGTGGGCCGGCACTTTGAGCAGCAGGGTCAGGACCGGCACGATCAGCACCCCCCCGCCCAGACCGAGGATGGCGCCCAGCAGCCCGGCACAGATTCCGGTCAGGGTGTACAGCAGGGCGCTGAGGCCGAACGGTTCGATCATGCGGTCCGCTCCCCTGGCTCAGAGCACGCCGGCGCCGACGAAGAGCGGATAATCGGCCCGGCCGGTGGCGTACTTCCAGGCCGCTTCGGCGTGGGCGGTGGTGGTATCGAGCAGGGGCAGGTCGACCGCGCCGGCGCGGGTGAGCATTTCCAGTTCGGTGCAGCCCAGCAGGACCGCATCGGCTCCCCGTTCGACGAGCCGGCTGCCGGCCTCGGCGAAAGCCTGCTGACTGGCGGGTTCGACGACCCCGGCGGTGAGTTCGTCATAGATGATGCGGTGAATGGTATCCTGATCGGTCTCGGCCGGGATGATGACCTTCAGGCCGCGGGCTTCGAGCGCCTCGGCGTAAAACCCGTCCGACATCGTGAAGCGCGTTCCGGTCAGCCCGAGGGTTCGGATCTCCCGCTCGGCTGCTGAAGCGACCACGGCGTCGTAGAGGGCCAGCATCGGGCGCCTGAAACGCAGCTCCGGCATGACCTTGTGGATGGTGTTAGTGGCGATGAGCAGGAAATCGGCGCCGGCGGCCTCCAGAGCTTCCCCCTCGGCCTGGACCATGTCGCGGATCGCTTCCCAGTCCCCCTCGTGCGAGGCCTCGCTCACCGCTTCGAAGGGAATCGAGCCGATCACGATCCGCGGATAGTCATGCCGGTTCGTGGCCGCGAAATGCAGGTGGTGGATGTGCAGGTAATAGGTCGCGGTCGATTCGGCGCTCATCCCGCCGATGATACCGATACAGCGGTGGTCCTCAGCCATGGTCAACGCTCCCTGAAGTCTATGACGGCAGCGCGCAGCACGTTCGCCTCGGGCAACGAGTGGGTCCACAGGCAGGCCACCCGCCCCCCGTAGGCGCTGATGCCGTTGTAATCGCCGAAGAAACGACGCCGGTCGGGCCGGAAACCCTCGGAACTGATCCGGCGTTCGGTGAATGTGCGCCCCCCGTCTTCTGAGCGCGCCAGCCAGACCTCCAGCGCCCGGCCCTCACCGGCCCGGCGGTCGTAGTAGACCACATTCACGCTCCCGTCGACCGGATCGACCCCGAGCCAGGTAAAAAATTGATCGCGCCCGTTGCCGACCGGATCGGCGTGGACCCTGACCGGTTCGCTCCAGCTCCGGCCGCCGTCTTCGGAGCGGGCCACGAAGACATCGGCATCCCCGTCCTGACCGCCGTTATTCCGCAGATCGGCCCAGGTGATATAGACCGTGCCGCGGTGCTGACCAGAGGAAATATCGCAGCCGGTCACCGGCATGCCGTTTGCCCGCCCCAAATCCGCTATGCCGATATCCCAGCCCCCCGGCTGGTCGAGCACGGTACGGGCTTCGGACCAACTCGCGCCGCCGTCGTCGGAACGCGTGAACTCGATCCCCCGCGGGCCCGACCAGGAAAGATAGACCTCACCCCCCGGTCCCACCGCCGGTACGGCCCCCTCGACTGTATTGTCGCCGTCGCGGGCATCGCCTCCGGCCGCCGGCAGACGCAGGGGACGGTGCCAGGTCTCGCCCCGATCGCGCGAATAGACAAAGTAGATGAAACTGGAATCCTGCGGGGCGGGACTGCCGTAGCGGGTGAAGCGGGTCCAGGCGATATAGACGCTGCCCTCGTACGGGCTGCCACGGACGATGTCAACCGCCGGGTAGGGTTTGTCCTCGAAGGGTTCAATCGTATTGACATGGTCGACGACCGGGATGGGATCGCGCCAGGTCAGGCCGCCGTCATCGGACAGGGCCACCCAGATCCCCGTCGTGGGGTGCAGGCCGCGGGGATTGCGGAGCTGTGAAAAAGCGATGTAGGTGCGCACGACCCGGCCGTCTGCCGTGATCGCGACCGCATCGTCCCCCTGCACCCGGTTCTCGGGATTGGGCATCTCGACCGCGGTCCAGGTCCGGCCGGCATCGCGGGTCACATAGGTGAAGTTCGAGATCGAACGCCGACTCGGGTCGCCGAAGGTCACCACCGCCGATCCGACGATGTGGTCGGGATCGGTGGGGTCGATGGCGATCGCGGTCTCGACCGCCGAGTCGGGTCCGGTCGTGATCTGCACATCGGTCTGCGGCGGACCGGCCTGCGCTCCTACCCGGTTCGACAGCCTGGCGGCGATAAAAATCACCACCAGGGCCCCTGTGAGCAGGCCGATGACGGCCGTCAGACGCCCCCGCCCCCCTTCCGGTCCCAGGTGGGCGTGACCGGCATGGCGCGAGGCGCACATCTCTCGGCACTCTCCGCACGATTCGTTCATCGGATGGTCGTTCCACTCGTCTGCAGGTGAATGCTGTCTATGGCATGCAATTCGGGCAGGAAGAGTAGTCCACCCCCGACTCAGGCGCCAGCGAGAAGGCCACTGGCTTGTCCCCTCTCCTTGTCCAGCTCACCGACCAGGTCCGGCACCCGATCGAGGAAGATAGCCCTGGCGAGCTGTAAGGGACCGGAACATGAAATAGACGAAGTTCCTGTCGAAACCTTCCCTGCAACCGACACGTATCGATATATACCTATGTCACCTATGCGTAGGTGACCAAGGATACAGATCTGTACCGTGCTGTTCCTGCCACTCCTGCTGAGTGTATCTGCCCTGCTGAGTGTATCTGCGGCCTGTGCGCAGAGCAGCTCACCACCCTTTCCCCCCGCTGAACCGTCCAGGCTGGGACTACAGGACAGCACCCTCACCTCGCTGGCCGAACTCGTTGCATCATGGGTGGATTCAGGACAGGTGGTTGGAGCCGAAGTCGTATTAATCAAGAATCGATATACGGTCTTTCATGAAGTATTCGGCGATAGAGATCGCGAACGCAATCTGCCCATGACCCGGAACACGATCTTCCGGGTCCGCTCCATGACCAAACCGATTGTGGGGACTGCCATCCTCATGCTGGCGGACCAGGGACGCCTTTCGCTCGATGATCCCGTTGCGAACTACCTTCCCTCATTCAGAAATGAACGCTCGGAAGATATCACCATCACCCATCTGCTCCACCACAGCAGCGGCTTTCCCGATCCCGGTTACCCGAAAGACATAGCCACGTACCGGAATCTGCGTGAAGCCGTGGATGACCTCGGGGAGAGAGGACCCGACCGCGAACCGGGTTCCGGGTTCCTCTATTGTGATGGAGGATCGGCTGCTCTGGGAGCGATCGTCGCCGAAGTATCCGGCATGCCGGTCGAGCAGTTCATCGAAGAGCGGATACTGACCCCCCTGGGGATGGAGGACACCCTAACCTTCCTTTCTCTCGACGATCCCCGGCGTCCCCGCGTGAGCAGCACCTACGAACTGCAGGAAGGAGAGGACGGATACATCAAGTACTGGGATCATACCGAGGCGCAGAAGGTCCCCTTTTTCCGGGCCAGCGGCGGTGTCTATTCCACCCCACTGGATTACGCCCGGTTCATGGCGAAATGGATGGATTGCTATCACGGAAATGATGTGGGATTTCTCTCGCGCGAGATCGTCGCTACGGCTTTCGCCCCTGGCGTGATCCCGCAATATGGCATGCACTGGAATGTGTTGCGGGCCGATCCGGATCAAGGGAGAGGAACAGACGAACCACGGATCTCAGGCTTCGGTCACATCGGTTCCGATGGAACTATCGCCTTCGCCTTTCCGGAAGAGGATCTCATTGCGCTCTACTTCTCCCAGTCGCGGGGGACCGGGACCTATCTGGAATTCCTGAGCATGATCCGGAGTACCCTGGTGAATTCCGGCTGAGATGAGATGCCCTGGCGGTACTTGCGTGAATAATCCCTTCCCCTGAGGTGCAGGTAACTGAATTTCGTCGTCAATTGCCGTTTTCCGGGGTTCCCGGGTTCCTTCAGCCGGATATGAAACCTCTTTGTAATATGAGGCCTCTGTGTAGCTGATGACACCCGGCAATGCCCGCTGTCATGCTCTCCGGCACCCTGCCACAGCCT
>CAZNUA010000031.1:40972-44368 GCA_964576115.1 uncultured Gemmatimonadota bacterium | reverse complement strand
GGACTCCGGTCCCGCAGACCGGGATAGACTGTCCCGGCCGAGTCGGCATCCAGGTAGAGACGGGCATGCGCCTGCCGGCGCAGGATCGAGGCCGGACACTCTTCTGTGACCGGCCCGGTCAGGGCCCGCTCCACCGCCGCTGCCTTGCGCGCTTCGGGCACGATGCAGAGAATGCGGCGCGCGGCGAGCAGGGCCGGGATGGTCAGGGTCAGGGCGCGCGTGGGAACCTCATCCAGGTCAGCGAAATGCCCCTCCCCCACCTGCTGGCGTCGGGAGACCTCGTCCAGTTCGACGACCTTGACCCACTCGGGATCGGAAAAGTCGGCAAAGGGCGGATCGTTGAAGGCGAGATGGCCGTTCTCGCCGATGCCCAGGGCGCAGAGATCGGCGGGGTGAGCGCCGAGCAGGGCAGCGTAGTCGCGCCCGGCCGCTTCCAGATCTCCGGCCGGGGCCTGCAGGGGATGAAAGACCGCCGGCGTGACGTACCGCAGCAGGTGCCGTTCCAGGAAGGCGGGAAAGCCGGCCGGGTGGCCGGGGGGCAGGCCGACGTATTCATCCATGTGGAAGACAGTCACCCGCTCCCAGGGGATCTCCGGCAGCTCCCGCAGGGCGGTCAGAAAGGTCAGCTGGGAGTTGCCGGCGGCGACAATCACCGCCGCCTGCCCCCGGGCCTCGACCGCCGCGGTGATGATTGCGGCCGCCTCGCTCGCGGCGGCCGCTCCCATCTCTTCATTTGTCTCATAGACGCCGAGGGGAAGATTCTCGACCGCGGTCTCGAGGATCGCCCGGGGATTCATGCCTCGCTCTCCCGGCAGAACACCCACCGCCCGCCGATCATGGTTCTCCAGGCGGTGAAATCATCCTCGAAGACGGCCAGGTCGGCCACGAATCCCGGCTCAAGAGCCCCCCGCGAACCGTCGAGGCCGAGCACAGCGGCCGGAGTCAGGGTAGCCATACGCACCGCGTCGGCCGGGGGCAGGCCCACTTCGTCGATCGCAATCCCGAGCATCCGATCGAGCAGGGTCGTACTTCCCGCGAAGGCACTTCCATCGGGCATCATCCCCACCCCGTCACGGACTTCGTACTCCCGGCCGGCAACGGTGTAGCTGGAACCCTCGGGCAGACCCGCCCCGGCGACCGCGTCGGAGACCAGACAGAGCCGGTCGGGTCCCAGACAGCGCCAGGCCAGCTTCATCAGGGTAGGCGGCAGGTGCCGGTCATCGGCGATAATCTCCGCCGTCAGGTCATCCGAGGCCAGGGCCGCTTCGAGCAGCCCCGGCCGGCGCCACGGCCCCTCGCGGATGGTACTCGACTGACAACTCCAGAGGTGGATGACATGGCGCAGACCGGCCCCGACGGCCGCCTCCACGACCTCGTCACGAGCATCGCTGTGACCGGCCGCAGGCACGATCCCGCACCCGGCGAGCTCGGCGACCAGCTCCAGCGCTCCGGGCAGTTCGGGAGCAACGGTCATCATGCGGATGATATCGGTGAATGCGAGCAGTTCGGCGGCCGTGCCGTCGTCGGGCCGGCGCAGGCAATCGGGATCCAGGGCGCCGGCCTGGGCCGGATTCAGATAGGGGCCCTCGAGGTGAACCCCGTCGATCCGGGCTCCGCCGGGCACGTCCCCGGACACCGTACCGGACGCACTGCCTGACGCGGATCCCAGGTATTCCCGGGCGAAGGTCAGCCGCTCGATCAGATCGGGCAGAGGTGCTGCGGCCAGGGTGGCCACGACAGTGGTGACGCCGTGGCGGGCATTTTCAGCTGCGATCGTCTGCCACGCCTCGTCCTCAGTCTCATCGAAACCGCGTCCCCCGGCCCCGTGCTGGTGCAGGTCGATCAGGCCCGGGGTGACGAGCCGCCCGCCGAGGTCGAAGCGCTCGACTCCCGGCCCCGGCTCCTCGCCCTCCGTGACAGCCGCGATCCGGTCACCCGTCACGATCAGCGTCCGGCCGGTGACGATGCCGTCGGGAAGAGCCAGCCGGCCGTTGACCAGAGCCAGACGTGCTGTCTGCATCCCGGCAGTCACCGGGAGTCGATCAGGCCGACCGCGGCCGTGGTGGTGTGGTATTTGGCGATCATGTTCGGGACTTCCCAGGCCGGCAGAGAGCCCTGCTCGAGGTAGCGCAGATAGGCTTCGGTCACCTGGGCGAAGTGGGCTTCATGGCCGACCCGGTACTCATCCGGGATTTCCACCCGCCAGATGCGGGGGGTGAGCCGGACCGCTTCAACACCCGGCCATGTCGGGGCGATGGTCTCTGTGAAGGCCCGCTCCACACGAGCGGCGAGGTCATCGCTCTGGTGCCGCGCTTCGATGTAGAGCGTCGGCTCATACCCCTCGTCGGCGCCCTGTCTGATGATCAGTTCGCAGCCGGTGCCCCGCATGAGGGAATAGTGCGTGTCGCCGGTCCCTTCGGGGGCCTCGTAGTTCCAGGCGACCGAGACGCGGGCGACGATGCCCCTGATCCGGTAGGTCATCTCCCCGTTGCAGGGGTAGCGCAGCCGTCCCTCTTCGATGAAGGGATCGAGAAAATCGGGGAAGGCGGCCAGCCCGGTGACCCGGGTGTACTGTTCCAGCGTCAGATCGGTCGTCCAGCCGCGGGCCGAGAGCACCTCGATCCGGGCCGGGTCGATGATCTCGTCCGGGAAACACGCCCACTGGATCAGATCGACCAGGTGGGTGCCCACGTCGGCCAGTCCGGTCCCCTCCTGCCCGACATCGAAGAACCAGCCCGGGCGGGTCAGGGGGGTGCCGGAAACGTACTTGAAGAGGTGGTGGACGCTCTCCTTGGTGACCGACGGTTCGCCGGGGCGGCCCGGATCGAGGGTGCCGAAGAGGTCGGGAATCATCGAGAGCTCGCGCTGGAGCAGATTGGTGATCTCGAACCGCTCGGTCATGATGTCCCAGAGCAGCACCCCGTTCTCCTCGGCGATTGCAAAGGCCTCCACCAGCAGGGGGTAGTTCCCGGGGGTGATCACCATCGGTTTGTCGGCCAGCACATTCAGGCCGGCCGCGACGGCCCGGTGGATGTACTCGGTCTTGCGGGCGTTGTTGCCGGCAGTGATCAGGATGCGTCTATGCTGCCCTGCCGATCCGGCCTGTCCGGCCTGTTCGGCCAGCATCCGATCCAGGTAATCGGGCCCCCGGTAGACCTCCATCCGCCACGCGGTCGGCTCCCGGGTCCGGTTGTTGAAGGCCTCGATGCGGGCCAGGAAATCCTCCAGTTCGGGGCCGGCGGGAGCATAAACCCGGACCAGGGGATCGATCCTCTCGTACATCCTCTGCTGGACCAGACCGGCGTGGAAGTGACCGGGATTGAGCTGGATCAGGTGGAGAGTGTCTTCGCTTCCCCTACCCCCCCGCCCGGCCTCGCCGCCGCACCCGGCCGCGGC
>CAZNUA010000031.1:0-40872 GCA_964576115.1 uncultured Gemmatimonadota bacterium | reverse complement strand
TGTCTTCGCTTCCCCTACCCCCCCGCCCGGCCTCGCCGCCGCACCCGGCCGCGGCGAGCACGAGCGCCGCCATGACGGGGATGGCGAAAGAGCTCAAAGAGCGCCGGGGGGAGAGTCTATTCTCCCTCACCCTCATACCTCCAGCCCCCAGGGGGAACGCTGGGAACGGGTCAGCATGGCGTTGGCCTCGTCGTCGTCGCGGAAACGCTCTGCCTGCGGATCCCAGGACAACTTGCGGGGCAATTTCATGGCGATGTGGCTCACCAGGCAGGCCGAGCAGGAGCGGTGGGCCACCTCGACCGGCGCCACCGGCGGCTCCCGGGTCAGGATCGAGTTGAGCCAGTCGCCGTGCTGTTCCTCGGCGCGGTGCAGGTGGATCTCGTCAGGGCCGATCTCGGAGGCCAGGATGGCCGGATCGCTGGCGTCGAGCGACTTTGCGTTCTCTTCCTGGGCGACCGGATCGCTGGCCGTGACGGCATAGTTGCCGCGGGCGACGAAGATCCAGCCCTCGGTACCGACGAACTTCACCCCGTTGGGATAGGCACCGCTGACGTGCATCACCGCCCCGTTGGCATAGCGCGCCTCGACCTGGAAATCGCCGTGCACATTCCAGAGACCGCTGGTGGGGAATTCGGCTTCGGCCTCGACCTCGATCGGGCCGGTGTACTCGGTGTCCATGCCCCAGTGAGCGGTATCCAGGTGGTGGGCGCCCCAGCCGGTGATCATGCCCGCCCCGAACTGCTCGCAGCGCAGCCAGCCCGGCCGGTCGTACCCCTGCTGCGGGTGAACCCGCTTCTCGGTGTAGTAGACCTCGGGTGTCGAACCGAGCCACATGTCGTAGTTCAGGTTCGGCGGGACCGGCATCTCCGGTTCCTCGGGCCCCGAGGGATCGCCGGGCAGACCGATGTAGAGCTCGACGATATCCCCGATCCGGCCGTTGCGGACCAGCTCGCAGGCTCGCTTGAACTGCGGCCAGGGGCTGACCGAGCGCTGCTGGCTGCCCACCTGGAAGATGACGCCGGCGGCCTGCACGGCATCGGACATGATCCGTCCTTCGCTGATGGTGAGCGAGGCCGGCTTCTGCAGGTAGATATCCTTACCGGCCCGAGCGGCATCCACCGCCGGGCGGGCGTGCCAGTGATCGGGGGTGGAGATGATCACGGCGTCGATACTGCGGTCCTCGAGCATTTCCCGGTAATCCTGGTAGACCGCCACCTCGACGTGGTTCTCCTCCCCCGTGTGTTCGGCGTACCAGCCCTCGATCAACTGCTTGCACTCCCGGGCTCGCTTGATGTCCACGTCGGCACAGGCCACCACCCGGGCCGAGTCGTACTTCATGGTCTCGGGCAGGTCGTGGGAACGGGCGATCCGGCCGCAACCGATCTGGCCGACCTGAATGATGCCGTTCCGGCTCCGCCGGCCGGAACCGCAGGCCGTCAGAAGGGTAGGCAGGGCCATCGAGCCGGCCAGGCCCACCGCCGAGGAATTCAGAAAAGTCCGTCTTTTCATGTCTTCTACCGCCTTGATGTTTTTTTACTCACCTAATAACACATCATACGGCTTAAACAAGCTTTAAAATGTCTAAAGCTGCTTTAAACCGAATGATTGCATTTTATTCTTTATTCATACATCCCGATCTTCTTTTACTTTTCTCTTTCTTTCCTGACGCATCAAAACATCCCGTAACAGGTTCACTCACGGCCCAGAATCCAGAGGATCCCCCCCCGCAGATGCTCCCGGAAGAGAGGATCGGCGTAGTATTCGATCTTATGCCCCAGGGCCGTATACCACTGTCGACCCCCGTCGAAGGTGTGGCACCAGGCCAGGGGGATGTAGTCACCGAAGGTCGTGCCCGGGTAGACGTCGCGCTCGGCGTCCTCGACTGTTTTCAGGTCGGCGGCCAGCAGGACATGGATATCGGGATTGAGATGATGGGTGTAGTAGCACTCATCCTCCCAGGCCCAGACCGCGGGAAGGTGAGCGGTCGAGATGTGTCCGGGATCGATGACGTGTATGTCGAACGGTTGCAGGGGTGGATGGCGCCGGAACAGTCCCCCCTGCATGGCCCAGAACCAGGGCCAGTTGCGCTCCGAGCCGCTCGAGGAGTGGATCCCGGCAAAGCCCCCGCCCGAACGGATGAAAGCCTGAAAGGCCTCGCGCTGAGCCTGCGAGGTGAAGGCATCGTTGTTGGAATTGGAAAAAATGACGGCGTCGAAGGCCTCGAGCTGCTCGGGTGTGAAGACGGCCGGGGAGTCGGTCACAACCGTCTCGATACCCAGCCCGGCACAGATTTCTTCGAGGGCCTCGACACTGGCGGCGATGTTGTCATGCACGTAGCCGGGGCCGTTGCGGGTGTAGATCAGGACCGTTGCGCCCGCGACCGTATCGCCGCGCTGAGCGCAGGCGGGAACGAGCAGGAGCAGGACGGCGAGCAGCAGGACGTGTTTCATTTTTCCCTTTCCCCGTTTCGGAAGACCGGTCGGACCGGAAAGGCATAGTTGCGCCACAGGGTCTCGATGATTCCCGTCTCGACTTCGCCATCGTACACAAGCACCCGGTACCGCAGAACATATTCCCGCCCGGGCTCGAGGAACCAGGCTTCGTGCCGGATGGGACAGAACTCGAAGAACTGATCCCCCCGGCCGCCGTTGGCATCCTCGGGCCAGACCCGCATCGGTTCGGGATGAGCGCGATTGCCCGGATGGCTCATGAAGATCGCCCCCGAACGCCCCGACGGGGCGGTCTCTCCCTCAATCCGGCACCAGCGGGCGAAGGACGCATCGGCTTCGGATCGAGTCAATCCCTCGCTGGTGAGCACGGTCGAGTTCCGATTGGTCCATTCGTGTGTAGCCCGGAAACCGATCCCCCCCCCGTAACGGTAAGCCGGGAGTTCGACCGGACTCCGGGTGGCACAGCTCAGGGTGAAAGTGAAATCGATCAGCCAGGCCGGCGATCCGGCCACCTCCACCCGCCAGCTCCGCACGTCCCAGATCTCGTTCAGGGCAGTCCGGCCGGTCCCGGAGGCGGGTTCGGGATCGGGATTGGAGGCAATCCCAGGCGCAGTCAGATCGACATGCTCGTGGTGGACCTTGAAACCGGCGAAGAGCTCGCCGGAAACAGTCGAGAGGAGCCCGGCGAACCGCACCGTCCCCTGCCCGCTGCCGAGGTTCCAGAAATCCACCTCCCGACCCTCGAAAACGCTCCGCGTCCAGGGATTCCAGATCCCGTAGTGGTGGTAGTGATCATCGGGCTGGATGGCTGTCAGCACGCTTCCCGAGGGGGTGAAAAGAGGATGGATGTACGCTCCTTCGCGGCGGTAGAGAGGGTTGGTCCCCGGCGGAGCTTCAATCAGCGCCTGCCGGTAGCGCAGGACCTCACGGTCTCCGGCCAGCAGGCTGATGTTCTCGGAACCGATCCGGGCGGTCATCGGCGCTGTGCGGGCGACGGCGGGCGTTCCCCTGCCCGGCACCTTCACGATCACATAGCGGGCCTCATCCCCCGGCCCGAGAGTCTCTGCGGGCAGGAACCAGAGCCGGGGCGCGAGCCCGTCCTCGAACTGCGAAGGGATGAGAGCCCGGTCGGATCCTTCGAGGCGGTAGAGAGCCAGCTCGCCGTCATCGCGATTGTAGTCCCTACCGGTGAGATCGACCGCGACCGGCTGGTTGAGGAAAACCTCTTCGGGAGCGAGGGTGAACTCCGCCACCAACTGCTGAGATGAAGCTCCACCCAGCAGCCAGGCGAGCCAAAGAAGCGGGAGAAATGATCTCATCACAGCCAGGTTCTGCAGAGAGTCAGCGTGACCGGGTATCCGATGCCCCGGGCCCGATCCGCGTATCCTGTCGCGTGACACGTAACATGACACTAGCCCGAATGGCGCGGAAGCGTCCACCGGCAAAGACGGCCGGCAGAGGAGAGTCACATACCGGAACTTCAAACAGCTCTGGCAGGGCCGGCCGATCCCACTCGAAGATCGGCCGCCAGACACCGCCTGAGAGCCCCGATCCGTCGGCCGACACGACAGACGGGTCAGGGCTTTCTCTTCAAAACCGTGCCGCCAAGCCGTTTACTCCGGCCGCAGGGACTCCACCGGATTGACCCGGGTCGTCCTCCAGGCCGGAATCCAGGTGGCCACCACCGCGATGACACCAAGGAATAACGGGGCTGCCACAAAGGTAACCGGATCGATCACCGACACCTCAAAGAGCTGGGTGCGGGAGAGCATACCGAGAAGCGCGGCGAGCGGCAGGCCGATCCCGATACCGATACCCACCTTCATCAGCCCCTGCCCGATGATCATCCCAAGCAGATGATCGCGCCGGGCTCCCAGGGCCATCCGAATGCCGATCTCGTGGCGGCGTTCGACCGTCGCAAAGGACACCACGCTGTAGATGCCGACCGCCGCCAGCAGGAGAGCGGCCCCGCCGAAAATAGCGAAGAGGATCGCCAGGAGAGCGTTCTGTTGATTCGAGGCGCGAATGTACTCCTCCATGGCCTGAATCCGTGCGATCGGCAGCTCGGGATCGAGAGCCAGAATCTGTTCCCGGATCGGTTCGACCAGATCCAGAGGATCGGCGGCCGTTTTGACGACCAGCTGGTACCCGAGAGCATTGATCTGGGCGTGGGGGCGGTACATCTGCCAGGTTGACTGTGCGGTGACGTCGAAGAGGGTGATGTGATCAACGACTCCCACGACCTCCATCCAGACCGGTTCGGGCATGTCGTGCGGACCGAAAGCCAGCCTCTTGCCCAACGGGTTCTCCCCCGGCCAGTAATGAGCAGCAATCTGCTCATCCACGATCACAGCCCGCTGCTCCCCGGTGCCATCGTCCGACCGGGTGAATTCCCGACCGGCCAGCAGGCTGATCCCCATGGTCCTGAAATAATCGGCACTCACGGCACTCATGGCAGCAAAGCGCGCCCCTTCACCGTCCGGCGGAGGCGACTCTTCAACATGAAACGGCTGCTCCCAGCTGATCGGACCGAAGGGGAGGATGTAGGTCGTGGCGGCCGATACGACTCCCGGCAGGGTGCGGATCCGATCGAGCAGATCGAAATAGAAAGCCGTGCGTCGAGCCGGTTCGGGATACCTGGCCTCAGGCAGATTGATATCCAGGGTCAGGACGTTTTCCGGGACAAGGCCGATTTCGGCTCCGGATATCTGTACAAAGCTTCTGGTCATGAGCCCGGCTCCGATGAGCAGCACCAGGGTCAGGGTCATCTCGACAATGACCAGACCACCCTGCAGCCGCTGCCGGCCCCGCCCGGCCGAGGAACGGGATCCTTCAGCGAGCAGTTCCTGCAGAGCCGGCCGCCGGGATCGCAGGGCCGGAACCATGCCGAAGAGCACGCCGGTAATCAGCACGAGCAGGAGCGAACCGACGATCACGGTCCCATCTACACCGACGGCGAAGATGCGGGGGATTTCCCCCGCCAGAGCCGCTGTCAGAACGCGGGTGGCACCGCAGGCCAGCACGATCCCGACCACTCCACCTGCCAGCCAGAGCAGAAGACTCTCGGCCAGACGAGCCGGACCAGCTGCCCCCCGCCCGCTCCGAGGGTCGAGCGGATCGCGAGTTCCTGTCGGCGGGTCGTTGCCCGGACGAGGAGAATGTTGGCCACATTGGCGCAGGCAACCAGCAGGAGCAGGCTCACGGCCAGGGTCAGAATCATGAGGGGCCGGGTGGAATTCCGCCTCAACCGGGTCTGGAGGATCTCGCTGTTGATCCGGGCCCCGGTATTGGTATCGGGGTACTCCTGCTCGAGTTCGAGTGCGATCCGTTCGAGATCGGCCCGGGCTTCCTCCAGATCGATGCCGGGTCGCAAACGGCCGAGAGCGATGATCCCCGGGTGTGAATCCCGCTCGCCGTACCAGTCCCCGGCAGAGTGAGCGATCGGCACATAGAGATCGATATGGTCCTCATGGGGAGGGTAGATGAAGTCCGGCCCCATGATCCCGATAACCGTGTAGGTCTCGTCGCCAAGGGTAAGCGCCCGCCCCACAATACCGGGATCGCCGCCGAACCTGTCGTGCCAGAGTCCCCAGGCAAGAATCGTGACGCGTTCGGCACCGATCTGATCATCCTCGGGGATGAAAACCCGTCCGAGAACCGGTTCGAGCCCGGTCAGAGCGAATGTGGACGCCGTGATCCTGGCAGCAATCAGCTCGGCCGGATTCCCGGAACCGGTCAGAATCAGGTGACCGGTGTTATAACAGGCCGTTTCTTCAAAGACCGTGTTTCGCTCCTGCCAGTCGAGATAGTTGGGCCAGGAGACAGCCGCATCGGGAGAGTTCCGCAGACGCTCCCAGAGCATGACGATCCGGCCCGAATCTTCGTACGGCAGAGGCTGGAGGAGAATTCCGTTGACCAGGCTGAGGATGGTCGACGTCGCACCGATACCCAGAGCCAGGGTCAGCACGGCAAGCAGAGCAACAACCGGATTCTTCCTGAAATTGCGCAGGCCGAAGGCGATATCGCTGAACAGACCGTTCATGAAGAATCTCCTCTTCTCCAAGCGCACTGCCGGTTCAAGGATTGTGCGGCAGGTCGCCGTGATACTGTTCAGGTCCCCGAAAACCACGAGCGCTCTTTGCCGGGCCTGTTCGGGATCGAGCCCTTCGGCCATGAATTCCCGCGCCCGCATCTCGAGATAGAAGGCGATCTCGTCATGGATATCACGCTCGGGATCGGATCGGAAACGGGTGATCCGGAAGAGACGTCGGAATGATTTCTGGGCAGGCATCCGCTCGAGAGTCCTGATCCTCTCCTGCGGCCGGATCGCCGACAGGGACACGGTTATATTGATACCTCAGTGGTTTAGGTATCTGAAGATACGCAATCCAGCAGCCCGGGGTTTCACCCTTCTCACCCACCAGGAGAGCGCGGACTGAGGGAAAGTCAATTCCCTTTTCTGCAGGAACCGGAATACCTCGATTTCAAACAGCTCCCGCAGGGCCGGCCGGGCGGCTGCCGGGTCTCAGAACTCGATGATGACGAACGGGGTCTCGTGCGGCCGGCCGGGAGCGATGTGCAGGCACGGCTGCTCACCCAGTTCGTAGATGACGCAGGCGAAGGTGTTCGAATTGCTGATCGGATCCCGCTCGTGGTCCCGCGAGCTGAGAACCGTCTTGACCAGATCGATCGAGAAATCGTCCCCGGCAGCGGTGAAGCGCTCATCGAGAGCGATGAAGCGCCGACAGGTGCCAGCCTCCTGCTCCGCGGTGCGGCCCCGCTCCCGGAGCCACTGCCGGTAGCCCCGGGAGTAGTCGGTATTGGCCCGGGGATGATTGGTGTGATAGGTGTAGGGCGCACCGGGAAAGGGCCGGAATTCCTCTTTGCGACCGGCTGAACATTCCAGGCAGACAACGTGTTCTGGACCGCCGACGATGTAGTTCTGCCCCGAGGCGTGAGTGACCGATCTGACCAGGTCGACCGCCTCTGGTTGGGTGGCGCACGCCGCCGCCCCCCGCACGACGTATGTCACCGGCAGCCCGGTCGTCCCGTACTCGAGCTGGATCAGGGTGTTGACATTGATCGACACCCCCCGGTCGTTCATGGCGGTGGTTCCCAGGTGCCCGGGAAAGGTCAGTATCAGCGTGCGAAGCCCGGAGTCGGGTTCGGTGATCTCCATCACCATCTGGTAGCCGTGGTAGAATGGCGGAATATCCATGTTCTGGGCAGTGAGGGCTGGCCGATCCGCCGAGCGGTCGAGACCGATCGAAGTACAACCGGGCGGTTGGAGGCCGATCGAGTCGCTGCTGTACCGGTCGAGGTCGACCGAGCCGCTGTTTCGCCGGCCCAGAATATCGCCGGCGTTGAACCAGTACTCGTCGACCAGCTGAAACATGAACAGGTCGGTATACGCGACTCCCGAACCGTCGGCGATCCCCCTGAGTTCGTCAAGCAGCTCGGGGGTGTGAGCCCGGATTGCGCTTTCGTAATCGGTCCCGGCCAGAAAGAGCGTGATGAATTCTTCGGCCTCCATGCGGGCCGTGCGGGCCATATCGGCTTTCCATAGATCGACCAGGGCATGGATGTCATCGCGCAATGCCCGGCCGTGCGTCAGGCCCCGTTCGTACGGCGTTCCGGTCAGTTCGATAAAGCGCAGGGCGCCGTCACAGAGCAGCTGTACCTCCTGCGCTTCGGCCGTCTGCCAGAGGCAGGCGAGGAGGCTCAATAGAATGATCGGTCGGGTCATCATGGTCTCAAATCCTCTCATAGGTCATCACACCGTACAGGCGGGGATCTCCTTCGGCGGCCAGTTCCGCGAGCCGGGCCCGGAAGGCGGCTCCCTCCTGGAGCACCTCGCCGTAGCGCTGACGCCAGATATCCTCGTAGGCCCCGATCTCGCCGTCCGCGAGAGCCTCGGCGGCACAGTGCGCGGAGCCGACCGCATAGACGATCCCCTCTCCCAGCAGAGGATCGACGTGACCGGCAGCGTCGCCGACGAGCAGCCAGTTCTCTCCGCTGCACCGCTGGGCGAAGAATGCCGGATCGCGGACCATCGGCAGCAGGGCTGCGAAGCGCCGCTCGACCTCGAATCCGCCGCCGCGCTCCCCGATGAAACGGTCGATCCGGTTGAAAAGTTCGGTCCCGGAGAGAGCCCCGACGCGGGCTCCGATCCCGATCCCGGTGATCCCGGTACGGGGAACGAGATAGAGAAATCCTTCGAAATCGGGAAAGGCGAAGAGGTACTCATCGGTCGGGAGACCGGTACCGAGGTAACCGCAGATCAGGGCCAGCTGCCCGTCCGGAATAGGGTCCAGGCAGTACCGGCGCACCAGGCTGCGGGCGCCGTCGGCCCCGACAACGAGATCGACGTCGTAGTCGCGCGTCCCGGCCTGAAGCCGCCACTGCGAACCGGCCCGTGACAGCGCCAGGACTTTGCGGGGGACGAACTGCGCTCCCGCTTCCCGGGCCCGGTCGAGCAGGAAGCGTCCCAGCTCGCGCCGGGAGACAACCGGGATCGGATCGGCGCACTCGACGACCTTGCTCCGGCCGGCAGGCGAGAGGCACCTGATCCGTGAGCAGGTCGCGAGCGGGTACGGGTATCCTTCGAGTTCGGCCTCGAGCCGCCGGGTGGTATGGCCGAGCATGCCTCCACAGGGCTTTTCCCATGGCGCCCGGTGATCGAAGAGCGTGACCGGCCGCCCGGCCTCGGCCAGCCGGCGGGCCAGGGTGGCTCCGGCCGGCCCGGCTCCGATGATTGCGATACTCTCAGCCTTCACAGTACGAGAATCCTGTCTGCATGGCGCCCCCCACTCGTGACTGCTCCGGGTGTCGCGCCCGCGCTCGAACAGACTCCGAGGCCGCGAGCCCGAGCACATGTCGGGCTGAGCCGGGACACATTCCGGGGCTGAACCCGAGCCTACCGTATCCCGCAGGCCCGGGGCCAGGGTTCAGTACTTTTCATCCGCCCCGCTCATCGGCTACTTTCTTTTCTGGTCATCCCCAACCGGACCGAGGATGAGTCCCATGACAATCGCCAGACACCCGGTGACGGTCCCGCCGGCCGGGCCAGCCCGCTGGAGGTTCTCCGGCATGATCATCCTGCTCGCTGCGGCCGGCTGCACCGGACCCGGGTTCGACGTCGTCGACACCCCGCGGACCGACACCGTGAACGCCCACTATGTGGCCAACCGTCCCCCCCTGGCCCCCAATCCGCTTCTCAAGCTGCCGATCCGTTCGATTGAGCCACAGGGCTGGCTGCGCAGGCAGCTCGAACTGCAGGCCGAGGGCTTTCACGGCCACCTGACCGGGATCAGCCGCTTTCTGGTCAAGGAGGGCAACGCCTGGCTCAGCCCGGCCGGCGAGGGCGACCACGGCTGGGAGGAACCCCCCTACTGGCTCAAGGGGTACGGCAACCTGGCCTGTCTGCTGCGCGACGAAGCCATGCTCGCCGAGACCCGGATCTGGATCGAAGGGGCCCTGGCCTCGCGCAAGCCCGACGGCTGGTTCGGGCCCGACCGGGGTCGCACCGGGGCGGCCACCCGGCTGACCGGCCGCGAGGACCTCTGGCCGAACATGATCATGCTCTTCTGCCTGCAGGACTGGTACGATTTCACCGGCGACGAGCGGGTCATCGAGCTGATGACGGCCTACTTCGATTACCTGAAGGGGGTGCCGGAGGAGGAGTTTCTGCTCGGCTACTGGCCCCGCATGCGGGGGGGCGACCTGCTCTTCAGCGTCTACTGGCTCTACAACCGCACCGGCGACGCCGAACTGCTCGACCTGGCCGGCAAGGTCCACCGCCGCACCGCCGACTGGACGAGCGGGGTCACCGACTGGCACAACGTCAACATGTCGCAGGCCTTCGGTCAGCCCACCACGTACTGGATGCAGTCGCAAGACCCGGCCCACCTCGAGGCTTCCTACAGCAACTTCGCCACCATCAGGGAGATGTACGGCCAGGTTCCCGGGGGGATGTTCGCCGGGGATGAGAACTGCCGTCCCGGTCATACCGATCCCCGCCAGGCGGTGGAGACCTGCGGCATGGTCGAGATGATGCTCTCGACCGAGACCCTGCTCTGGATCACCGGCGATCCGCTCTGGGCCGACCGCTGCGAGGACGTGGCCTTCAACAGCCTGCCCGCCGCCCTGACCGCCGACCTGAAGGCCCTGCGCTACCTGACCGGCCCCAATCTGGTGCTCTCCGATTCCGAATCGAAGAGCCCGGGCTTGCAGAACGGCGGCCCGATGCTGCAGATGAACCCCCACATTCACCGCTGCTGCCAGCACAACTGGGGTCACGGCTGGCCCTATTTCGCCGAGCACCTCTGGTTCGCCACCCCCGACAACGGCCTGGCCGCGGCGTTCTTCTGCGCCAGCCGGGTCACCGCGATGGTCGGCGGCAACGGTACCGATGGCGATGCGCGCGAAGGGATACGGCCGGAAACGCAGGGGGACCCGGGAGAGGAGATCACCATCACCCTCGACACGCACTACCCCTTCTCCGAAGAGATGACCTTCACCGTCGAGACCGCCGCACCGGCCGGGGTCGCCTTTCCGCTCTACCTGCGCATACCGACCTGGACTGATGAAGCCGTGGTCGAGGTCGAGGGCGGCAGCTCCCGGGTTCGCGACGCCGCCGGCCGCTGGGTCCTGATCGAACGCACCTGGCACGACGGCGACCGGGTCGATCTCACCCTGCCGATGGAAGTAAGCCTGCGTACCTGGACCGAAAACCACAACGCGGTATCGGTCGACCGCGGACCGCTCACCTATTCACTGCAGATCGGCGAGGAGTACCGCCGTTCGGGGGGCACCGATGAATGGCCCGCCTGGGATATCCACCCCACCACCGCCTGGAACTACGGTTTGCAGCTGCGGTCGGGCGACCCCACCCGCTCCTTCGAGGTCGAAGAACGGGCCTGGCCGGCCGACGATATGCCCTTTACCCACGACGGCACGCCGATCCGGCTCCATGCCCGTGGCCGCCGGATCCCCGAATGGCAACTCGACATGTTCGGCCTGGCGGGAATGCTCCAGCCCTCCCCGGTTACGAGCGACGAATCAGAAGAAGAGCTCACCCTGATCCCGATGGGCGCCGCCCGCCTGAGGGTCAGTTCCTTTCCCCTCATCGGTTCCGGTCCCGAGGCTCATCGCTGGGACGTGCCCCCCGAGCCCGATTTCCAAGCCCGGGCTTCGCACTGCTACTCCGGCGATACCGTCCTGGCCCTGGCTGACGGCCTGGAGCCGCAGAATTCAGACGACCACAGCATCCCCCGCATGACCTGGTGGCCTCACCAGGGCACCGGGGAGTGGGTGGAGATCGAGTTCGACGAGGAGACCCGCCTCAGCCGGCTGGCGGTCTACTGGTTCGACGACGAACCGCGTGGCGGGGGGTGTCGCCCGCCCGCATCGTGGCGGCTCTTCTACAGAACCTGTAATGAGTGGCGGCCGGTCGAGACGACCGACGCCTTCGGGGTCGAGAAAGACCGCTACAACGAGGTGACCTTCACCCCGGTCGACACCCGCGCCGTCCGCATCGAGGTCCGCCTGCTCGAAGGTTTCTCGGGCGGCATTCTGGAGGTGAGAACCGATCGGTGAGCTGAACTCCCTTGCAATGAGATTATAGAGACGTTTACAATCTGTCCGTTCAGACCTATTCAAGGATGCGGACGATGCCGGTGGTATTCGAACGACGCTGCGTCTCCCCGCTCGTTGCCGTATTACTCCTCGCGCTGGTCCTCTCCGGGGGATGTGACGAAATCCCGTTGGATGCTGGGGAAAAGGGGCCGATGGCCGAGGTCGTCTTCCGGATCGCCTGGCCGTCGCCGCCCGGACTGGGGCGGGCTCAGGATATCCCGACCTGTACGACCGACCTGGCGGTTCGTATCGCCCATCCCGACGACCAGCTGAAAAAGGGGACCGTCGGGCATATCACCCGCGCCGACACCAGCATCACGATGCAGGTCGAAGCCGGTATGGATTATCAGGTCGAGGTCCTCTGTGCCCGCCGGATATCACAATCAGTGGAGGTCTACGCCCCGATCGGCTACGGGATCACCAAGGATCTCACCCTGCTTGAAAATGTCACCAACTATGTCAGCGTAACCGTCGACACCCTCGATCTCAGGTTCGTGCGGACCGATTCGATCTCCACCCAGGACACCCTCGCTGTTGAATTGCATCTGTCGATCGACGAGTACTGGCCGGATTTCTCCGGCTATATACCCGACCGGATCACATGCTATACCAACGATCCCGATAAGACCGGTGTCGGCAAGTCGGTCACTCTGGATGAGCAGACGCGCGATAGCGTCGGCGTCGTCTTCGCCTGGTCGTTCGTACCCAAGAACGGCGGGAGGGTGGATTTCTTCGTCGCCGGGGAGGAAGGCGACGGTCTGTCTGATCTGAGCGATGCCTTCGGCCTGGAGATCCAGGCGGCCTGGAGCCCGACCGATTTCGGTGAATCGGGCGACCGGTTCACGATCCTGATCGTGGAAGGTGCCGTCATCGTCGTCTCGATCCCGGGCTGAGCCCCTCACTCCCGACGCAGAACACTCACCGGCACAGAGTTTCTCACTCCTAACGCAGAGCGATGACCGGAGCGATCCGGGTGGCCCGGAGGGTGGGGACGTATCCGGCCACTGGCTGTTTCTGCAGTACCCGTCAGACCAAGAGTCGTCCGACATCATCCAGAAGCCGATCCAGATCTTCCTCGATTATGCCCCACACTATCCGATCGTCGATGTTGTTGTATCCGTGAATCAGGATGTTCCGAAATGAAATGACCTCGCGGTAGGCCTGGATCTGTTCCACGACGTCGGGATCGGTATCACGTACTCGTGTCAGAGCTTCCCCGATGATCTCGAACTTCCGTTCAACACCGCTTCGCAGAAGCTCATCGGTTGTGTAATCCTCGAAACTCAGACCCGAGATGAAGGTCCTGATCGCTATTGCCGCCTCTCGGATATCATAGAGGTGAGCCAGAACCTCATCCTTCATAGACCGGCACCTTTTCTCTCTCGATCCGCGCTCTGAAATATGGATTCCGGAGACTCGTTGCCGTCAGGAGGTCAATACTGCAATCCAGAAGATCCTCGAGGTAGTGCAGGAAACCGAAGAAGCGTCTGGCTGGTTCTCTACCGGGATCGTGGAATTCGACCAGAAGATCGATATCACTCGACGGAGAAATCGCACCCCGGGCGAGCGAACCGAACACATCGAGTCTCTTGACATCGTATCGCTTACAGGCCGGCAGGGCTGCCTGTTTGAATTCTTCGAGATTCATATTGGTAGTTTGCTCATCTTTCAGAGCACCTTCAAGTCTTGAACGACAGACGACACCGTTCAGGTTTCTACGGAATGAACCTGAAAACACATATCCCGATTCCGAACCGTGCCCCTCACTCCCGACGCAGAACACTCACCGGCACAGAGTTTCTCACTCCTGACGCAGAGCGATGACCGGAGCGATCCGGGTGGCCCGGAGGGTGGGGACGTATCCGGCCACCAGGGCGATTGCAGTCATCAACACGATCGTCCCGATAAAGGTGGTCGGATCGGTGCTCGATATTCCGTAGAGCAGTCCGGTGAGCAGGTGGGTCGTGCCCAGAGAGAGCGCGGTACCCAGCACCAGACCCGCCGCGACCAGGCTCAGGCTGCGCCCCAGCACGCTACGCACGACCGCAGCCCGGCTCGCTCCCAGAGCCAGGCGCAGGCCGATCTCGTGTGTCTTGCGGGACACGTAGTATGAGATCACCCCGAAGAGACCGGTGGCGGTCATGACCAGGGCCAGGGCGCTGAAGAGGGTGACGACCCACGAGGTGAGCCGGGATTGCCAGATCGAGTCGCTGACCAGACTCTCCATCGTCCAGACATTGTCGACCGGCAGATTGGGCTCCATCTCCCAGACCGCCCGCTGCATCGCCCCCACCAGTGAGCGGGGATCGGTCTCGGTCCGCACGATGACGTTCATCTCGAGTTGGACGAGCTGGCGCAGGGGCATGTAGACGCTCTCGCGGTCTTCGGCCCGCAGACTGGCCTTGCGGATGTTCCGCACCACCCCCACGACGGTCACCCACGGGAAGTCCGAGGTTTCATCGCCGAACTTGAACCGGCGACCGAGAGGGTTCTCATCGGGCCACCAGCGTTCGGCCATGACTTCGCTGACCAACGCCGTCAGGTCCCGACCGCCTCTGTCATCGACGAGAGTGAAGTCACGACCCTGCCGGAGATCTATCCCCAGGGTTTCGCGATAGCCGGGAGAAACGACGAACAGATTGGTCACCGGGATCTGTCCGGGCTCGTAGGGAGGTGCGCCCTCCACGGTGTAGCTGACCCCCCAGAGTTCGCCGCCGATCGGCAGGTTCGAAACGACCGCGGTCGACACCACCCCCGGTTGAGCCTCGATCCGCTCGCAGACCTGTTCGAAGAACTGCACCCGCTGCTCCCGCTCGCCGTATTCCTCCGGCGGCAGAGCGACCCGCATGCTGATGATGTTCTCGGTCTCGTAGCCGGGATCGATCGCGTTGAGATTGCGCAGTCCCTGTATCAGCAGGCCGGCGCTGATCAGGAGCACGAGCGCCAGGGTGACCTCGGAGATGACGAGCATATCCTGCAGGCGGTGTCCCCGGGCTCCCGTCGTACCGGTCCGCCCGCCCTCCTTGAGGACCTCCACCAGGCTGAAGCGCGTACCCTTGAGGGCTGGTGCCAGACCGAAGAGGAGTCCGGTCAGCACCGAGATACCGATGGTGAAGAGAAGAACCCGGGCATCGATCGTGAAAGTGACCCAGAAGGGAACCTCGATCGGGATGATCGCGGTCAGCAGACTCCTGCCGCCGATGCCCAGCACCAGACCCAAACAACCGCCGAGCAGTGCCAGAAAGAGGCTTTCGACCAGGAGCTGACGGATGAGATGGCGGCGATGAGCCCCGAGCGAGGAGCGCACCGCGATCTCATGCTGACGTATCGTGGAACGGGCCAGGAGCAGGTTGGCGACGTTGGCACAGGCGATGAGCACCAGGAAAATGACGGCGCCGAAGGCGAGCAGCACCGCCGGCTTGATGTCACGGGTGTAGAGAGCGCGCACAGGAGTCACGGTCACGCCGATGTTGGACTTGTAGTCGATCTCGGCGGCGATGCCCGCTTCGATCCGCTCGATATCCCTCAGCGCCTCGGCCACAGAGATCCCCGGCCGCAGACGGCCGACGACCTCGTGCGAGTAGTCGTCGCGGGCGTTCCGGGCGGCGCTCAGCGTTTCGGGCAGCCAGATATCCACATTGTCGGGAAAGCGGAATCCGTCGGGCATCACCCCCACGATGGTGCGGCTGCGGCCCTGCAGGATAATCGACCGGCCCACCAGATCGGGATCGGCTCCGTAGCGCCGCTTCCACAGCCCGCTGCCGATCACGGCCACGGGTGCAGCGCCCGCGATCCCTTCACCATCCATGAAGGACCGACCCAGCTGCGGCTCGACCCCGAGAACGTGGAAGAAATCGATGCTGACCAGGGCCGTGCGCAACCGCTGGGGATCGCCGTCGCCGACTACGGGCACCTCATCCAGGTCGTAGGCAGCCAGGCCGGTAAAAACGCGGTTCTCCCGCTTCCAGTCGAGGTAATCGGGATAGGCCACGTTCATCCGCTCGATCCCGACATTGAGGGCGGTCTCGTTCACATCGACCAGTTCGTCGGGATTCCCGAACGGCAGAGGCGCGAGCAGGAAGGCGTTCAGAATCGTGAAGACGGCCGTGCCGGCTCCGATCCCCAGAGTCAGGGTAGCGATCACCAGAGCCGAGAAACCCGGCTGGCGGCGGAACTGGCGCAGACCCATCCGCAGGTCGTGGCGGAGTCCGTCGCGGTAGAAACGGTGCCGGTGATTACGGGCGGCCCGTTGAGCCCCCTCGACCAGATCGAAGCGGGCTCCCTGAACTGCGTCCAGGCGCCGCCGGGCTTCCGCCTCCGCGTCCGGACGACTCAGCCCCCGGGCCGTCAACCGCTCGATCAATTTCTCATGCAGATATTCCAGCTCCTCGTCGACCTGCTCTTCTGTCTGCCGGCGGGTTTCGGTCAGACGGAAGAGGCGCTTCCACTCCCCCGGGCGGCTCACGGGGACACCTCCGGCTCGAGACCGAGAATCCGGCCCACGGCGCGGGTGTGACGGGTCCATTCCTCCTGGGTGCGTTCGAGTTCGGTGCGCCCGGCGGTCGTGATCCGATAAAACTTCGCCCGCCGGTTCTTCTCGGAGATCTTCCACTCCGATTTGACCAGACCGTGCTCCTCCAGGCGGTAGAGAGCCCGGTAGAGAGCTCCGTATTCGACCTCGATCTCATGTCCGGAATGAGCCCCGATAGCGTCGATGACATCCAGGCCGTGGGCGGGCCCTTTCACCTTCAGGGTTTTCAGGATCAACAGATCGAGATTCCCGTACAGCCGACTGGCACTGTTTCTGGTCATGCGTTCCCTCACTGCGTGTTGCCGGATCGACCACGTCGAGGCCCGGGGCAATCGTTTGCATTTACGTGTTCATATGAATTGTTCATATGTACGCAACGATTCCACCGCGGGTTTCATCAATTCCATGAGTCCGGCAGCTTCATGTCAGGCCTGTTTCTGCGCTGTGCCTTTTCATAAACCCATATGACTAAAACACTTGTGGGGCGAGGACCAGTTCAGGAAGCCTCTGCTCCATGTAATCCTCACCCTCGAAATGCGAGATCTTCAGGCGACCAGCTTCGAGGCTGATCGTCACAATGTAGTCCTCGTTGATGGCGTAACGCCCTGTGTACGCCTCGAGTTCATCCGTACCGGGGGAGTGCGCTTCCAGTTCCATTAGCGCCGGTCCGGGCCAGCCGTACACTAATACCCAACCCCAATCCCACGCCGTTGGATACTTCGGTCAGCATCGTTCGAGCCATATCGCGGGAGAGCACCCGGCCGCGGTCCTCGACCAGGGCGGCGTGGATCTCGATCACGAAACAGGCCAGATCGGCCGGAGTCGTCCACAATCCCCCGGCCCCAAGGTCGGGGTAAATCCGGCTCCCGCCTGCAACCGGTTCCCCTGCCCCGATGTGACCGCTCGCCGCGTGTGTCTGCAGATCGTCCGGCGCACCATCCCGATCGGAGGATCGTACCGGCGGAATGTCGTCCAAACCCTGGAACGGTTCTCACCGCACAAGAGTTGAGCGTGACCGACACCAACCTGAGAGCGGACTGCGATACCAAACAGGCATGGACCTTTTTCCTCGATTGGGACGTTTCATATTGTGCAGGAGGCATTCCCCTTCACAGATTTCATCCATGCAGTATCGGTGCAGATGTTACAGAGATCCGACAGCTCATATGCGCCGACAAAACAGATCACCTCTGTCAAGATAACAAAATGCAGATGAGAAATAATGCGATGAAAAATATAGGAATGATGTTATTTATTATTGTTTTATTTATAACCCTTACGGGTTGCAACATTCTTGACACTCATGAGGACAATAATATCGACGATCCACATTTGGACTCCAGCTCTTCAATAATCATCCTATTTATAGGGAGTAGTTATTTTGCGTATAATAGACTGCCTGATATTGTAAATAATCTGTCAGATCAAAATAGCAAGAGTGTTGATATTCATAGTGCGATCACAAGCGGCCTGTATCTAGCCGATCATGCCAATCTTGCCAGTACTGAGTCGAAAATTAATGAGAAAGAGTGGGATTACGTTATTCTGCAGGGAGTAGGAAGCCTCATGGCGTACCCCGAGTACTATACACATCACCCCGTTTATCCTGCACTCATAACTCTGCAGAACAAAATTCTGGCCAACTGCAACACGACAAGAATCGTCTATTGTTTACCCTGGGCCTATGAAGATGGAATGACATGGTTATCTGGTTGGACAGATGATTATGCTGCCATGCAAAAGAAGATATTTGATAATACTATTGCGTATTCTGATGCTCTTGGATTGATCATCTCTCCAGTTGGTTGGGCGTGGAATACAGTCCTGCAGGAAAAGAACTATCCTCTTCATTATCTCCATATGAGTGACTGGAATCATCCTTCTCTCAAAGGCTCATATCTCATGGCCTGTGTGATATATTCCACGATATTCCAGGAGAGCACAACCGGAACCGATTATTATGCGAATATCTCTGAGAATGAAGCAGTTTATTTCCAGGAAGTTGCCTCAAGTACGGTATTAGATTCTCTGGAATTGTGGAATATTAAATAAGGAATTCCGTAAAACATGCGATACTATACCCAATGTTGATACGACTGTCCTGCCTGCCGCTCGTCATGGCTCTCGGTCTGGGGGGGCCGAAGCGGGAATAGGTGCCCGGCGTCTGGCCCCGATGTACTCACCGGGTCATCTCAATTCACTTCTATTCCACTTTGCATGGTCTCCAGGGGCTTTCAGAAGGTGCATTGTAACAAAAGGCCGAGCTTCACCCGTTATTCATGCGTAGCGGGCATCAATCGGGAGTGAGATGAAGCTGGCGGTCATGCTCGAGAGATTGCAACACACGGCCTCAGATCTTTTGTATCCCCTTGTCCTCGTGGCCCTTCTGGTCAGCGGTTTGACTGACATCCGGGCCCAGGAACCTCCTGAACGCTACTCGATCATCAGACTCATCGAACCCAGCCGGGCCGATCTGGAGGCCGTGTCGAGACTGGGTATCGAGGCATTCTCAGGACCCCGCCAGCGGGCTGTGACTCTCTATGTGAATCCGCGGGAACTCCAGGCCCTGCGCGATCGGGGCATCGCCCCCCAGGTGATTCACCCTGATGCTACGGACTATTTCGCCCGGCGACTGCATGCCTCGCTCGGACCGGGTAGTATGGGCGGCTATTACACCCTGGCCGAGGTGGAGACCTGGATGGACAGTATGGCCACGGCCCACTCCGATATCATCAGTCCCCGGTTCGGAGTGGGCACATCCATCGAGGGCCGGACGATCTGGGCTTTCATCGTGTCGGATGATCCCGACCCCGCCAGCCCCGACCTGACCCGGCCGGCGGTGTTCTACAACAGTCTGATCCATGCCCGCGAGGCGATCGGGATGATGGTCCTGCTGGGTTTCGTGGAAGATCTGGCCGGGGAATACGACTCCGGAGATGCCGATGTTCGCTACCTCCTCTCCTCCCGCGAACTGTGGTTCGTGCCTGTCCTGAATCCGGACGGGTATTCCTACAACGAACTCACTGCCGCCGCCGGCGGAGGCATGTGGCGCAAGAACATGAGGGACAATGACGGCGACGGGGTGTTCAATCCCTCCGTTGACGGCGTCGACCTGAACCGGAATTTCGGTTTCCACTGGGGTGAGGATGACATCGGCTCCAGTCCCGATTTCTCCACCTCCAACTACCGCGGTACCGCCCCCTTCAGCGAACCCGAGACCCGGGCGGTCCGGGATGTCGTTCAGACCCGACCTTTTGAGTTCATCCTCAACTACCATTCCTACAGTGACGTGTATATCCACCCCTGGGGGTATACGACCGAGACGGTGGATCGCGTTGAAGAGTATCGGGCCTGGTGCCGGAATATGGCGGCCGTCAACGGTTTCCCGTACGGAACCGACGCCACCATGATCGGGTATCACACCAATGGCAGTGCCACTGACTGGCAGCACGGAGCGGAAGGGGTGCTGGCCGTGATTCCGGAGGTCGGCAACCGGAACGACGCTTTCTGGCCGGCGACCAGCCGGATAGCGGAGCTCACCAGAGAGCATATGGGGGCCAATTACATCACGGCGTGGATGGCCGGGGCCCTGCTGACGCTCGATGAACGCGCCTTCACGGCAAGCCGGGAAAGCACGGCCGCCTTCCCCGTAGATGGCACCCGGAGCGGGATGTTCAGCCAGTCAACGACGTGGAAAAACGCCGGGATCTCCCGGAGCCTTGAGAGCGTGACGGCTGCCGTGACCAGCCTTTCAGCGAATATCACGGTATTGAGAGACCAGATCTTACTCGGAGACTTTGCTGTCGGAGAAAGCCGGGCCGCTCCAGAACCGTTCACCTTCCAGATCGGCCCCGAAGCCTATGGACGGCGTATCCCAATCGCCATGCGTGTCGATACCCCGGCCGGGTACACGCGAACCGACACCCTGGCCCTGTACGCCGGAACACCGGAGATCCTGCTGACCGAAAACTGGGAGAGGGGAACCGGTGACTGGACCCTGATCAACGGTTTCACTCTTTCGAGCCATACCCCTTCGGGTGAGGATGATCTCGTCACCGACGCCCCCCTGGGAGAGGTGACCTTCAGTCAGAACTGGTTCGATCTGAATGACCCGGTAATCCTGTCGGGTTACGAGGGAGCCTTTTTGAGTTTCAGCCACCGGCCCACCCTGGGTGACCGCAATCTGGGTTTGGTGACGATCAGCACTATTCCACGTCCCCGTGCCGATCCCGGAGAAATCGACCAGGAACGCGATCCCATCCTTTTCTTCACGACCGGCAGTCGGAGCGGATGGGAAGAAGCCCGGATTGACCTCTCTCCCTACCTGGCGGCCGGTGACCTGTGGCTCAGCTGGTATTCGAAATACGCCGACCTCAGCTCGGCAGGCTGGAGCATCGACAACATCAGTATCACCGCCTGGAATCCCTCCACCGCCTGCGACGAGCAGCTGACGATGGAGCCCGAGCTGCTTCCCCCCTACCCGAATCCCTCGAATCCATCGGTGTCCAATCCGATCACCTTGCGGTTGGATCTCTCGGAACTGGGGCCTGGAGAGACAGCCGTTACAATCAGGATCTTCGACACCCGAGGCCGGCTCATCCGAAGACTCTTCAGCGGTGTGCTGGCGAATATCTATCACGACGGTACGATCCGGTGGAACAGCCGGAGCGAGACCGGACAATACGTACCGACCGGCATCTATATCATCGAGTTGAGCGCGCAGGGGATGAGAAGAACCAGGAAGATGCTTATCCTGCGTTAGTGTCCTGATCGAAATATACGGCCAGATCACGCGCTCCGTCATCGAAAGGATCTTCGTGCAGGAGGGGACCTGTACCCGGAGCAAACTCGACACGCCTCCGCGGATCGGCTATGCCGGATGAGCGGACAACCATATCTGTGAACGGCTGCCTCGAAGAGCACACCTGATATCATCACCACGAGTGCAACCCGCACCTGTCAGGCGCGTGTTATAGAAGTACCTCACATCATCGCACAGGGAACACCTTCAGGCTGTCTATCGAATGATCGTCTTCAGATCACGCTTGTAGAATCAGGGACAATACCCATGAAAACCCGTCTCTCTGCCCTCCTCGTTGCGATACTGTTCGTATCGGGTTCGCTGTCGGCCGGCGCGGATCAGGAATCCAGCCCCGGATCGGGGATCGAATACGAACCGCTATCAACTCTGCAGATCGATAACCTGGCAACCCTCGGGAAGGTGTGGGGGTTCGTCAAATACCACCACCCGCACGTCACCTCCAGGGGCGTGAACTGGGACAGCGAGCTGTTCCGGGTTCTGCCCGAGGTTCTGCGGGCTGCACGGCGGCCCGCGGCACAGGCAGCGATGGCACGCTGGCTGGCCGAGCTGGGAAACCCGGAGCCGAGTGATCCCCCGGCAGAGCTTCCCGCCGGCGCCTATCTCACCCCCGACATCGACTGGATCCACGATAGCTCCGCACTCGGTCGTGAACTCAGTCGCCGGCTCGAAATCATCTATCGGAACCGCTCCACTACCGGCGAGCAACACTATGTCCAGCTGGCACCCCAGGTCGGAAATCCGATCTTCTCCAATGAAGCTCCGTATGCCGATCTACCCCTGCCCGATGCCGGCTATCGCCTCCTGGCTCTGTTCCGGCTGTGGAACATCGTGACCTACTGGTTCCCCTACCGCGATGTGATCGGAGAGAAATGGGAGGACGTTCTGGTCGAATTCATACCCGGGGTCATGGCTGCCGATAGCGAGGATTCCTACCGGCTGGTCATGATGCAGGCCACCGCCCGGATTCATGACACCCACGCCAATCTCTGGGGTTCGCTGAACCTGCGACCGCCCCGGGGATCGGCCCATCTGCCGGTCGTGGTCCGCTTCATCGAGGAGGAGGCCACCATCACCGGATACACGCATCCAGACCTCGGACCGGCCAGCGGCCTCGAGATCGGGGATGTGATCACGACCATCGGGGGACACGCAGTCGATTCTCTCCTCATCGTCTGGGAGCCCTACTATGCCGCCTCGAACAGACCGACCCGGGTGCGCGACATGATGCGCAACCTGACCAGGGGCGAGGCCGGTCCGGTGCTCATCACGGGCAGAAGAGCGAATACTCCTTTTCAGATCGTCGCCGAACGGATCCCCGAGGACGATCTCGACCTCCAGGTCGGTCATGTACACGATCTGCCGGGAGACACCTTCCAGATGCTCTCCGACGAGGTCGCCTACCTCAAACTCTCCTCGGTGGAAGGTTCGGCCATCGAGACCTGCATCGAGCGGGCCCTGGAAGCCGACGTTCTGGTCATCGACATCCGCAACTACCCCTCTGAATTCGTGGTCTTTTCCCTGGGGGGACATCTGGTCCGCGAGGTCACGCCGTTTGCGAAATTCTCCGCCGGAGACCCGATGAATCCCGGTGCTTTTTTCATGTCCGAACCCGTAGCTCTGAGACCCCTCGAACCGTATTTTCCGGGCAAAGTGGTCATTCTCATCGACGAAGTGTCGCAGAGCCAGGCGGAATACACCACCATGGCCCTGCGGACCTGTGCCAATGCGATCGTGGTCGGCAGTACCACCGCCGGCGCGGATGGCAATATCTCGCCCATACCGCTGCCCGGTGGCTTCAACTCGATGATCAGCGGGATCGGGGTCTTCTACCCTGACGGGACACCGACCCAGCGGGTCGGTATCGTACCCGATCTCGAGGTTCATCCGACCCGGGCCGGCATCCGAGTCGGACGCGACGAGGTGATCGAGACCGGCGTCAGCCAGGCTCTGGGACGCGAGTTCCGGTTGCCGCCCCGCTGAAACCGATCCGGGATCGCGCGAGAGTACATCTTCGCCTGCGTTGAAATTCCAGTATCCGGTCAGGACTCAATCCCCCGTTATCACCGTACTTTTGGGGTTTCAGCTCCTCTGTTGACCGGTTCGAGCCGCACTCGGCAGTATCATGACGTGAATGATCATATCGAGATACCATGGGCTCTAAGGTGTTAAATCCTGATAGTATGCATTCATATTCAGAACAGCCCACACACTGCTGGAATACAGATAGGCGATCCGGGATCCATCGAGTGAGAAAGCAGCTGAACCGCCCACACCACCATCTGCCGAATTGGCCAGCAATTTTGTCGTACCAGTACTGAGATCGATCAGGTACAGGTGTGAAAACTCATATCCCGAATCATCATCGAGTACAATATACTCATCAAACCAAAACAGGGCGGATTCGCCATCCGGGGAGACCGCCGCGAGCCTCTACTCATCATACGATCCCTGTGCCTGCACCAGGATTGTCTCACTGTCATTGGTCACGGAGTAGGCTTTGTAGACGGATTCGCGCCCTTCGGGAATGTATATGATCACGCAATCGAGCGGGTTCCATGAAACATACCGTACCTGTCCGTAAGCCAGAGTAACGATCAACGCTGTATTCAGGGATTCGAGATCAAGTGACACGATACGAAGCAAATCGAGGTCGGACTTCTGTATCAGCAGGCGGGTATTGTCTTGGGAAAAGGCGAGTACTCTCCCGGGGTAGTGCAAGGAGTGCGTTCTCACCTGACACCCGGTGTCTACGACAAAGAGCGAGTCGATGACCTGGTAACAGAGCCGGCTCGAGTCCTCTGACCAGACGAGGGTATAGATGTTCTCCGTATATACTCTGTCGACAGCGTCCAGATTGTATCCGGGTATATCTACGACACACAGATAGCTCTCCATTCCAGCTGCATCGGAAGTGAACAAGGCCAGAGACTCGTAATCAGTCGATGGCCTGATCGTCCAGGCATACGATTGAAGCCTGAGTGGGATCTCCACATTCCTGGTAGTCACATCGAGTCTGCACAGATGGTGACATTCCTGGTCGTACTGCCGGGCAAAGATATTGACATGCTCTCCATCAGCTTCCCAACCGATGGTTTCAATCCTGTGCTGATTTTCCAGGGATCTGTAGAGTAACGTACCGAGCCCGACGACCGGGACATCACTTGTGTCACCCCAATCGTATCCAAACAGATTCCAGTCGCCACAGCAGGAGTTGAGCAGAGAGCCTGTCAGGAGAACCAGTATTCCCAGCATCTTCTTCTGGAACAGCATGAAGACCTCCTCAATCCCTGATTGAGTTACATGCATTCCTCTGCTCAACTGCAGATATCATGTCAGACTTCAGCACTCCGTCTCGTATCCGACCTTTTTCTCGCTAAGGTAATGATGGACAACAAATTAGATGATCACCATGAGTGCCGTCTGTCAGCTGCAAGATTCCAGTTTCCTGCACGACTGTGACCGAAATGACAATATCCTGTGTTTCAGATGGGAATCAAGCTTCCGCATCGGACCGCACCTGGTTGAACGCTGAGAGCCAGGAGAACGTGACAGAGACTGGTTACAGGTCTTCAGCACTCCCCGGGAAAGGGGACGGCATCGCAACGCAGGTTTCATTCTCCCGGCAAGGCCCATCACAGGCAGAGGCAGGGAAGGTGAAACCTCTCCGTTCTTCCTGTCTGCGACCGGCGGCATCCGTCTGATACCGGAGCGGATACAGGGATGGCGCTCATTTTCGTACTATCCACTTACATGGAGGGAGGGTTTGCGAGTAGACTCCCTCCGTCATGCGCTTTTTCCTGTGCTACTTCGAGACAACCCGGGCATGCAACGAGGACTGCCCCACATGCATGACTCGTCTCGACACCCCGGCGCCGCCGCCTCTATCCACCGAAGAGGCCACGACTCTCGTCATCGACGAAGTCGTGAAGATCTGCCCCACCGGTTCAATCGCCTTCTCCGGTGGGGAGTTCCTGCTGCGCCCGGATGCCCTTGAGCTGGTAGCTCACGCCGCCGGGCGCGGCCTGCACGTCTTCATCAACACCAATGGCTCCCTGCTGGAACCGGACCTGATCGGCGAAATCAAGCAGGCTGCCCGGGGGCGGATCACCTTCGGCTTCTCCCTGGATTCCGTCGATACCGGCGTGCAGCATCAGTGCCGCTCGGGCAGCCGGGAGCACTTTCTGGATCTGACCGCCTTGTGCGACGAGGCGGGAGTGGGGTATTTCGTGCTCGTCACCATCTCCCGGGCGAATCTGGACACCCTCGAGGAAACGGTCGCCTTCCTGCGGGAACGCCAGATCCCGATGATCCGCTCGCCCTTTATCCCCCGGGGTGCAGCGGCAACCCGGCGGGATCTCATGTTCAGCCGGGAGGAGATGGAAAAAACAATCCATCCAATCCTGAGAGGGAATCCCCTCGATTACGTCAGTTTTACCCCCTTCTTCGCCCCCCCCGACGCCACCCCGATCAACCTCACCGGCCGGGGCCTTTCGCTGGGCCAGCTCGGATGCCAGGCGGCCCGGGGCTTCGTGGGCGTCTCGGCCGAGGGGGATGTGGCACCCTGCGTGCATCTGCTCGATTCCGCCGCGGTATGCGGCAATGTCAAGGACACACCCCTGGCCCAGCTGTACCGGACCGACCCGGTGCTGACAGCGCTCCGTGAAGGCCGGGGCCTGCAGGGCAAGTGCGGCCGCTGCCGCTACCGCACTTCCTGCGGCGGGTGCCGGGCCCTGGCGTTCTACGCCACCGGCGACTGCTTCGCCGAAGATCCCACCTGTTTCTTCGAACCGGATGAGGCCGACACTAGGTCGCCCCATGAAGCGGAGATCGAACGGAACACGCGCGCCTTCGTCGAGTTCGTCGCGACCCACCGGCCCTGGCGCGACATTTTCGCCGGGGATCTGTCGGGAAGGATCGGCACTACCCTGATCCGGTCGGCGGTGAAGATCCGCAACCTCATCCGCCCTGCCTCCTCGAAGTGAGCGGGATGCGGATCCTCCTGATCAAACCGAAATGGTTCGTCCACGGCGGAGTCTATCGCTTCCTGGAAGAGGTCAAGTTCACGCCCTTGCACATCGCGATCATCGCCGCTCTCTCCGACGGGCACGAAGTGCAACTGTGCGACAACGACTGGGAGGAGATCCCCTGGGAAGAGGACTTCGATCTGGTAGGCATCACCACGGCCACCTTCACCTCCCAGCGGGCCTACGAACTGGCCGATCGGTGGCGCGCCCGGGGAGCGCAAGTCGTTCTGGGCGGGGTACACGCTTCACTGCTGCCTACCGAGTGCCTGGAACACGCCGACGCGGTGGTCGTGGGGGAAGCCGAGTACATCTGGCAGGACGTTCTACGCGATGCGGAAGCTCACCGTCTCGAGGGAGTGTACGCCCAGGACCGCCCGACCGACATGAACGACGTTCCCTTTCCGCGCCGGGACCTGTTCCGGGAGGATTACTGGGTGGCAACCGTGCAGGCCACCCGCGGCTGCCCCAACCGGTGCCGGTTCTGTTACCTGCCCAATGTTCCCTGGCATGAGCACCGCGTCCGCGACATCGACCTCATCTACCGGGAACTGGCCGAACTTCCCCAGAAAGTCGTGTTCTTCGTGGATGATAACATGTTCGCCGACGAAGACTACGTCCTCCGCCTCTGCGAGCGGATCGCCCCCCTGAAAAAATTGTGGTCGGTCCAGGCTCCGACGAATATCGCCCGGAACCCGGCCCTGCTGGCGGCCATGGCCGGGGCCGGCTGTTTCCATATTCAAATCGGATTCCAGACGATCAATCCCGGCTCACTCCAATCGGCCGGGATTGCCCAGAATCGGATCGATGAATACAGCGAGGTAGTGCGCGCTTTTCACCGTCACCAGATTCTGGTCCTGGGTTTCTTCATGTTCGGTTTCGATCACGACGACCATCAGATCTTTCCGGCCACCGAGGAGGCCATCAGGAAGATCGACCTAGATGACATCTGCCTCTATATCCTCACGCCCTACCCGGGCACCGAGATGTACGACCAGTTCCAGCGCGAGGGCCGGTTGATCACGAAGGACCGGCTCGACTACGGGTGGTCCAATGCGGTTTTTCAACCGGCCCTGATGAGTCCCGAGGAACTGGAACAGGGTGTTCAGGGAGTCTACGAACAGCTTCACCGGTACTTCCGGAGCACGTCCTGGCCGAAGATCATTCGCCGCCTGCCCATCCTGCTCCGGTCGCCCCATATCCTGAAGATCATGATCAAGGCTCTCTTCCGGCGCATAGACATTTCCCGTAAACCCGTCTGACTCCCCCGGCGTGATGTCCCAGACCGGCCAGGGAGCAGGTACCCGTCAGCGGCGCTCGTGCACCCGCTCGTAACGCCCCACGCCCTGAATGTCCACAGCCGCGACCCGACCCATCCGGCCGAGGATGAAGCCGAGGAAGTCCCGCCCCAGATAGGCATCTCGCCAGGTGACTTCGAAGGTGTTCAGGTGCCAGTGTTCGAGATCTCCGACGTAGAGCGGGCCGGCACTGACGACGAGGGCCGAATCCTCGAGAGCGACGGTGATCTCGCCGTAGAGGTCGCTCGAATACCGTCCGGTGAAGGCCTCCAGGGGATGGGTGGGCGAGGTGCCGGTCCGTCGCTCGCTCTCGAGGCGCATCCGGCTCGAATCCGAGCGGGCCCGAGCCCGTTCGGCCTGGGCGCGATAGAGAGTATGCCAGTCTTTCTCCTCGTCGCCGATGTAGCGCTCCACCACCTGCCACGCGATCGCCTGGGGCACCCGGCTTTCGTTGATATTGGTCAGGGCCACCACACCGAATCCCACGTCGGGCACCAGTACGAGGTGGGTTCGCATGCCGTCGAGAGCCCCGCCGTGGTAGACGATGAAGTGTCCCTGGTAGTCCATGAGCCGCCATCCCAGACCGTAGGCCGAGAAGTGGGTTTCGGGGTAGAGATCCCGCTCGTTCCGGGAGAGCGGCACGATGGTCTGGGGAGTGTGCATCTGTTCGATCACGTCTTCAGAGAGCAGACACCGCTCCCCGATGAGGCCTCCGGCCAGCTGCAGGCGCAGCCACTGCGCCAGATCGGCGGCACAGGAATTGACCGCCCCGGCACCGCCGAGGTTATCCCAGTCACGCCACGGGATCGGCTCGACCCGGCCGCTGATCCTCCCGTGGGGGGTGGCGACATTGTCGTTGTCCGCCATGGCGGCCAGCGAGGTGCTCGACGAGAGCATGCCCAGCGGCTCGAAGATCCGAACCCGGAGGAACTCCCCCCAGCTCGTGTCGGTCACGGCCGGCACGAGCTCGCCGGCGGCGGTAAACATGATGTTCTGATAGCCGTAACGGGAGCGGAAGCTGCTGACCGGTTCGAGCAGGCGGATGCGCTCGAGCACTTCGGCCCGGTCGAAGGCGGATCCGTACCACAGCCGGTCGCCGCGAGGCAATCCGCTGCGGTGCGAGAGCAGATCGCGCACCGTCATTTCGCGCGTCACCCATGGATCGTACAGTTCGAAACCGGTAAGGAGATCGGTTACCCGATCATCGAAATCCAGCCGCTCTTCATCCACCAGCAGACCCAGGGCCGCGGTGGTAAAGGCCTTGGAAGTCGAAGCGATGGCGAACACGGTGTGTTCATCCACCGGATCCTCCTCGCCCACCTCCCGCACGCCGAAGCCTCGCATGAACACGATCGCATCATCCTTGATGACCGCCACCGCCACCCCCGGCGCCTCCCAGTCGGTCATGACCCGCGTGACGAAGGCTTCGAGACCGTCGAGGGGTTCCTGCGCCGGCGCCCGGTTCACCTCGGCCCCGAAGAGCAGACGGGTGAGATCGCGGGTCACATAATCGACCGGGCAGAACTCCGCCAGATTGGTCATGGCGCAGATGACGAGACCGTCCTCGGGGAACCAGCGGAAGTCGGCCGAGAAGATGCCGTTCCCGCCGTTGTGCGTGATCAGCCGGTGGCCCATGTAATCGGGGACCGTCACCCAACCGTAGCCGTAATAGGAATCCCCCCCACCCTCGTCGGCCCAGGGGTGGAAGTACTTCTCCTTCGCCTCGGCCGAGAGGACCTCCTCGCCCATGAGAGCCTGCTGCCAGCGGAACATGTCGTGAACGGTGCTGTGGATTCCGCCGTTGGCGCGCAGGTGCCAGCCCGGACCGTCGGAGAGCATCGGGTGGCGGATGACACTGCCCCAGCGCCGGCCCTCCCGGTAGCCGACCGCCAGTTCCTCGTCACGGTAGCCGGGCAGCAGGTAGCCGGTCCGCCTCATGCCGGCGGGCTCGAAGAGATAACGCTGCAGGAACTCTTCATAGCCCATCCCCGAGACCTTCTCGACGACGATCCCCAGCAGGCTGAAGCCGACGTTGGAGTACTCGTACCGCTCGCCGGGCTCGAAGAGCAGGTCGGTCTGCATCGCCCGGGTCAGAAAGGTGGCGGTATCGGCTCCGGTGTCGAAATCATCGCCGATCGCGCCGGGGAAACCGGCGGTGTGGGTCAGCAGGTAGTGCAGGGTGATGCCGCGCTTGTCATCGGGGACGTCATCGATGTAGTCCGAAAGCGGATCGTCGGTGCTGAGCTGGCCCATCATCTCGAGTTTGAGGATCGCTGCCCCGGTGAACTGCTTGGTGATCGAACCGATCGTGAAGACCGTGGCCGGAGTGACCGGCCGCTCCGCCTCCCGATCGGCCAGACCGTAGCCTTTCTGCAGGACGATCCGCCCCTCCCGGGCGACTAGAACGACACCCGAGAAACCGGTCCCCACCAGCCGGTTCATATGGTCATCGAGCTGCCGGCCGGTCTCCCCTTCGACGATCGTCTCTCCTCCGACGAGCGTCTGGCCTCCAACGAGCGTCTGGCCTCCAACGACCGTCGCGGCGGACACCCTCAGGAAAACAGCCGTCAACAGTAACAGAACGTCAGTCCGGAACCCGGGCGGGAGCCGGTGCGGGATAACGGAACGGTCGGGTGTTTTACAACCAATATCAAACATGTTTCTCAGGTCTCCCGGACCACGGTGTAGCCCAGAGCGTCGGCCAGGCCGGCCAGCGGCTCGCGCAGGTCGCCGTAGAAGGTGACCCGGTGCCAGCCCCAGCGGTCCCACATGGTGAAGAGTTTCTCGAAATCGCCGATCGGCTCGACCACCAGCTTGGTCCGGCAGGCCCGGTCGTCGGGATCGTTGGCGACCGCCTTGCCGGCGTGCAGCAGCACCTCCTGCCGCTCGGGCATGAACTCGAGCGAGGTCGTCATGTATCCCGCTGGCAGGATCGAGCGCACCGAGGCTCCCTGACGGTCTTCCGAATGGGTCAGGATCTCGAAGGGATTGACAGGGCCATCGGGTCCGAAGACCCTGTTGGTGGCCACGCAGTGAGCGTAAATGATCCGCCGCCGGGCAGTATCGAGAACGGGATCGGAGATATACCCCGGTCGCCCCCCGGTCAGGGCATTGACGGCCACCATGGTCGAGGTCGAACGCAGGTCGCACTCGCAGGCGCCGATCAGCCCCTCGTTGTTCAGTTCGTGAAAACCGAGGCAGGGGTAGGCGTGGATGTGCCCCCCGTAGAACCCACCCAGGCAGTTGATAGTGATGGCCCGGGCGCCGTGCCGGCCGAGGACCTCCTTCATGCCCAGGTACATCGCCGCCGAGGTCTCGAGGGTTTCGCGACTCACCCCCCGCACGACCATGGCGTCGGAAGCCCAGCGGTCGGCGATCTCGGCAGCCGCGGCGCGGTCGGCGTCCTCCCAGGCGGCGTTGACCTCGGCGAAGGGAATGAACTCGACCGGGATGCCCATGATCGGTTCGGCGGTGCGGGCCTGCTGGTCGCGCACGGCCAGGATCGGCGCTCGACGCATTTCCCTCAAGGTTCGCGACGGATCAAGGGTGGTGACCGGATCGGCCAGACAGGTCAGGTCACCGACAGCCGCAGTGCCCTGCCGGCGCACGCGGGTCACCGCCGAGGCGAAATTGCCGGACCGACCGCTCTGCACGACGGGTTCGAAGCAGCGCGCCGCCGCGACCAGATCCTCGAGCCGGGAACTGGAAACAAAGCCCACGTTCGGAGTACCCGCCCGCAGGAAAGCGGCGGTGTAGACCAGAAAGCCCCCCGATCCGGCGTAGGTGAAATCGGAGTAGAGCACCGGTTTGCCGGTTTCGGCCAGGGTCTGTACGATCCGGTTCCAGCAGTTGAGCTGGCAGACCACGTAGCCGTCGATCCCGGTCCCCTCGTCGGCGGCCACGATGGCGGCGGTCTCCTCGGCATCCTTGGCCATCGAGACCTCAAAGGTGCACTCCGGACATCCCTCGGTCAGGGCCCGGGTGGTCCGCTCCATCACCGGCCGGAAGTCAAAGCCCAGATTGGGCCAGTCGGGCACGGCCTGCTGCTCGGCATGCAGGGCATAGACGATACGCAGGCGCACCGGGGCCGGGTCGACGAGAGCGCGAGCGCCGGCGGGCAACGAGAGCACTCCCGCGGCTCCGACACAGGCCGCACAACCCGTCTGCAGGAACTGCCGCCGGTTCACTCCGCAGCAGTAACATCCGGAGGGTCCGGTATCGTGGGTCATGGCTCCCCTCCTCGGCTGGGACAATCCTCCCGCGGGCTCCGGGCCGGATTGCGCGTGGAATGCCTCTTCGGCCTCATGCTACTCTTCATCGATCGCAACCGACAACCTGCCGTATGACGATGACCGATCGGTTCTCCGCTTTTCCCGCGCGCATATTCTTCCGCAACTCCGGCTGTCTCCCCTTCGTATCAACTTTCTGAACGAACTCATTCAGAAAGTCGACAGGAGAATGTGATGGGACGCAGGAAAGTCGATCTGCGGCGGGGGCCGCTCGACATGCTCATCCTCAAAACCCTCAGTCTCGAATCGATGCACGGCATCGGGATCGCCCGCCGGATCGGTCAGATCACCGGCGGCACCCTCGAACCCAAGCCCGGCTCGCTCTTCCCCGCCCTGCAGCGTCTACAGCAGAAGGGCCTGCTGCGAGGCGAGTGGGGGGAATCGGAGAACAACCGCCGGGCGAAGTACTATCACCTCACCGCCGCCGGGCGACGGCAGTTTTCTGTCGAGAAGGAGAACTGGGTTTTCGTTGTATCAGCGATCCGCGACGTTCTCGATGCCTGAGGGGAGAGGATCGATGCCGATCATCAGCTGGTTGAGGACCGTCGTGCAGACCTGGTTCCGACGCGATGATGTCTACCGCGATCTGGACGCGGAGATGGCCAGCACTCTCGAACTGCTCGTGGATGAGAAAATCGCGGCGGGCGCAGACTCCGACACCGCCCGGCACCAGGCCCTGCTCGAACTCGGCGGGATCGACCGGGTCAGGGAACAGGTCTGGGAATCGCGGGCCGGCACCGGCCTGGGGCATCTGGCGTGGGAATTGCGTCACGCTCTGCGCACCCTGAAGAAATGGCCCGGTTTCTCGGCCGTGGCGATTCTCTCCCTGGCGATCGGCATCGGGGTCAACGCGGTTCTCTTCACAATTTTCCAGGCCGCCTTCCTGCGCCCCGTGCCCGGGATCGCCGGGGCAGACCGGGTCGTGGAGATGGTCCTCACCAGGCGCGGAGAGCCCGACATGGAGTGTCTCTCCTGGCCCGATTTCCTCGACATGCGGAGCGCCGCGACCCTTTTCGAGACCCTGGCCGGCTTCAAACCGATGGAAGGAAGCCTCTCGATTGAGGGAGTGAGTGAACGGGTGCCGGTCATGGCGGTCACCCCCGGGTATCTCGCGGTCCTCGGTGTGACGCCGATCGTGGGTCGGGATTTCTCTGCCGCCGACGAGGGCCTGCCGGGTCAGCATCCGGTGGCGATCATGAGTCATGCCTTCTGGCAGAACCGCTTCGGAGGAGCGAGCGATATCATCGGTCGGACGATCACGCTGAACCGCACGCCCTATACCGTGATCGGTATCACTCCCGAATCGTTCCAGGGCCATCGCACTCTGGGGGAACTGCCCGTACTCTGGGTACCGATAGGTCAGCACCGGATAATGGCGGACGAGAACAACTGGCGGGAGGACCGGGCGGCACTCTGGGTTCAGGTTCTCGGCCGGCTGAAACCCGACGCCACAGTCGAAAAGGCCGAAGAATCCCTGCAGGCTCTCTACCTCCGCCTGGCCGATGAATACCCGGAATCGAACACGGATCGGAGTGTCAGGTGCGCTCCCTTCGGGCCGATGCCTGCCGCCAACAGGAGCGGGGAAGTCGTGAGCATGGGTTTGCTCTTCGCCTTCACCGGGCTGATCCTGTTGATCATCTGCGGCAACCTGGCCGGCATGATGCGGGCTCGCAATGCCGCGCGTCAGCGCGAGATCGCCGTCCGCCTCGCCCTCGGTTCGGGGCGCGGGCATTTGATCCGCTCCCTTCTTTCCGAGGCGCTCGTGCTGAGCCTGATCGGCGGAGGCCTGGGAATCCTGCTCTCGTTCTGGATCGCCAGCGCCACTCCGCTGCTCCAGGCCGCCATGATCTCCGCCGAACGGGTGAGCCCGAACGGGACGATCCTGCTGTTCAGCCTGGTCGTGATCGTACTCACGGCTCTCCTCTTCGGCCTGCTGCCCGCCCTGCGGTTCAGTCGTCCCGAACTCGTCTCCCTGCTGCACGACGGTGCCCGCGGCAGCGGGCGCCGGATCAGCCGCCTGCATCGTTTTACCGCCTCGAGTCAGGCGGGGCTCGCCCTGCTCCTGCTCATGCTCAGTGTTCTCTTCCTGCGGGCGGTAGACGTCATGAACCGGACCGATCCGGGTTTCGACCCGGACGATCTCTATCTCATGAGCATCGATATCAGTTCGGAAGGGTATGAGGATCCGGCTCTGACCGGGATGCTCATAGACCGGCTGCGCACGACTATCGCGGCCGTACCGGGCGTGCGCTCGACAGCCGTCTCGGACGGTATCCCGCTCGACCATATCGGGAATTTCACGACCGTCACTCCGGCCGGAGAGATCGCGGCAGAGGGCAGTGAGGTCGAGGTCGAATTCACAAAGGTCACCGCGGGCTTTTTCGCAACCACGGGGATTCCGGTCGTGGCAGGGCGTGGTATCGAGGACGGCGATGATGCGGTCTCTGAGCCGGTGGTCGTAATCACCCGGAGCCTTGCCGAGCGGCTCTGGCCCGGGGAATCACCGCTGGGACGCCGGGTGAGCTTCCCGCTCGTCCGTTCCTCGACGCAAACCTACACTGTTGTCGGAGTGGTCCCCCGGGTGGCCTCGAGCCGGGCCACGCAAGATCTGCCGCATGTTTTCGTGTCCCTGCATCAGAATGTTCTCTGGCGGATCATGATCGTCGTCCGGACCGAGCCCGGGATGGGGATCCCGGCCGGCCCCCTGCTGGCCGCAGTAGCCGAGTGCGACCCCGAATTGGCCCTGCCCGAGATCGTGCCGGTGGAGTCACTGGTGTCCCAGGCCACACAGGAACAGCGCATGACTGCCCGGATCACCGGCGGATTGGGCCTGCTGGCCCTGCTTCTGACCGCTATCGGAGTCTATGCCGTGGTGAGTTTCGTGGTAGCTGGCCGAACCCGCGAGATCGGGATTCGCATGGCCATGGGTGCGAGTTGGAAGCAGGTTCAGGCTTCGGTGATCTGGTACGCGATCCGCCTGGCCGCTCCGGGCCTGATCGTCGGAGTCCTCGCGGCTGTCGGGCTTGCGTCCGGCATGCGTTCGATGCTCTTCGGGCTGAGTCCACTCGATCCCCTCGCCCTCGGCGGGGCGGTGTGCCTGCTCGCCGGCGTGGTCGTTCTGGCCAGCCTGATCCCAGCCCGCCGGGCGGCCGGAATCGAACCGGTCGAGGCCCTGCGAGCGGAGTGAATCGATTGCAGCCGACAACCTGCCAGGTGACGATGACCGACCAGCCCTTCGCGCGTTTCCTGTGTTCACGACTCGTCCGGCTTGCCCTGCCTGTCCTGTTGCTCTCTTGCGGCGGTTGTGCCTCCGATCGGAGCGATGAGCGCACCGCCGACCGGGGTGGCGGGATCCCCGTCATCTACTGCACCGATCTCTTCCATCCCCACGATGATCCCGACGATCACTTCGATATCGCCGCTCTCTATGCCCTGGACGAACTCGATCTGCGGGCGATCGTGCTCGACCAGGGCGAGAGACAGGCCGAACGCCCCGGGAGCATCCCGGTCCGCCAGCTCAACGCCCTGACCGGGCGAAGTGTGCCGTATGCGGTCGGCCTGGCACGACCGCTCTCCGGTCCCGCCGACGACGCCCGGGATCGCCCCGCGGCCTGGCAGGCGGGGTTAAACCTGATCATCGACACCCTCGAGGAGGCTCGGGCACCGGTCACCATCATCACGGTCGGTAGCCTGCGCGATGTCGCCACCGCTTTTAACCGGCGCCCCGATCTCTTCACCAACCGGGTCGGGCGTCTGATGATCTTCATCGGTGAAGCGAGCGCTCCGACCCGGGAGTGGAACGTCGGTCTGGACCCGGCCGCCTTCATCCGCATCATGAACTCCGGACTTCCAATCTGGTGGGTGCCCTGTTTCGACGGCGGGAACTTTCACAACCGGGGCCGGGCCAGCTTCTGGCGGGCCGCACACACCGACCTGCTGCACGATGCTGCCGATCCGGTCATGAACTTCTTCATCTACGCCCTCATCGAGCAGGAGGCTCCCGATCCGATCGCGTACCTCGCACAGAACGTCGATGAGGACGCCCGCCGCACGCTCCTCGGCATGACCCGCAACCTCTGGTGCACCGCGGTTCTTAACGCTGCCGCCGATCGGGCGATCATCGAACGCGAAGGGCGGTGGGTAGCTGTACCGGCCGACCGCGACATCGGCGATGAGCACGTGGTCGAAGCCTTCCGTTTTTCGCCGGTTTCGCTCTTCGTGGATGATGAGGCCCGGGTGAGATACGAGGTCTCTGCACGCGCTCACGAGGTCATGCGGTTCGAGATCGCCAATCCCGACCGCTATGCGCAGATCATGACCTCGGTCACAGCCGCCCTGCTCGGCGAACTCCCTGCAACCTATCCGCCGTCCCTTCGCCCCGAAGGACGATCGCCGTAAACTGCCCGGCAGCTCCAGCCTGCCGAAGATCGGATAGAACGTCGTTGCACAATCCTGGTTACCGCCCTCATACAGGTGACAGGGGATATTCGTCTGCTGGTTTGTCCGGTTTCGTCAATCGCTCTGGAGTGAGGGCAGGATGTACTGGAGCATGATCTGGCTCGGAGTCATGAGAGGATGTTCCCAGTAGGCTCCGCCCGTGAATACAACCACCATATCGTACTCGGGCAGAACGATGATCTGCTGCTCCCCCCAACCCCAGGCGGCAAAGGCTCCCAGGCCGAAGGCCGGAGTGCAGGGCCACCAGCCGTGACTGTACCCGCACAATTCATCCATGAACGGCTGGACAAAGCGCACCTGCGGTGTGGCCGAGTTCGTGACCCATTCCTCGGAAATAATCTGCTCTCCGTTCCAGTAACCGTTCTGCAGGAAGAGCTGCCCGAACCTGGCCATGTCACGATGTCGCAGAGCAAGGTCGCCGGAGGCATAGACGAAATCGGGTCTGAGTAACCACCACCACGACTGCTCGATTTCAAGGGGATCGAAGAGATATTCACGGGCGAACTCGTCCAGTCGCAGACCACTGGCCCGCTGGATGGCGTTCCCGAGGACATTCGCGTTGCCGCCGCTGTAAGAATAACTCGTTCCCGGTTCAGCGACCATATCCCGCCCGAGTACGGACGCGACCAGGTTCTCATCCGTGTGCAGGGCCAGATGTATGAAGGCGCACAGGTCGTTGTCGGGATCGGTGAGTGGTAGTGAAGATTCATCCCATTCCAATCCCGAGGTCATCGTAACCAGATGCCGCAGCGACAGGTTCTGCCGGAGACCTGTATTCAGGTACTCCAGCTCGGGGTAGTATTCGAGCACACAGTCGTCGGCACTCGAGATGAAACCACGCTGTATCGCAACTCCCAGCAAGGTGGCGGTGAAGCTCTTCGTCACCGAGGAGAGGACATGCAGTCTCTCCCGGTCGAAGGTGACCGGCGTCTCGCCCCAGGTGGGATGAGTCAGTCCGGCGAAGTACTCTTCGAAAACCAGCTTTCCCTGACGAACGATTACGATCCCGTGTATCAGGTGGTTCTCGTTGTGGTACAAGGTATTCATCAGATTCACGAACGGGTCTTCGTTCATGCCGACACTCTCGAGCGAGGCCGTCTCCCATCCGTCACTCACCTGCTCGGGCTGCCGGTACCCCCATCTCAGTGTCACGGTCTGGGAATGCGCGGCATGAGTCCGGTCATCATCAACGGCTTCGACGCCGATCGTATGCTGCCCATGTGTCTCGCAGGAGGTATCCCAGCCATACACGAAGGGACTGTCGGAATCGGTATGGCGGAGATGACCGTCGATGAAGAACATGATCTGACTAACACGGCCGTCTGCGTCATGGGCATCCGCCCGGATCTCGACCGTGTCACCCAGGGCCAGAAAGGCTCCGCCGGGGGGTGAGATGATCTGGCACTCGGGAGGCCTGTTCTTTGGCTGCGTGCTCAGATCGCAACCTCCGGCGATCAAGACGATGCCGAACAGGATTGACGCGATGTGTCGAGACTCTGAGAAAAGTACCATAAGTCAGGCCGTTGCCGGGTTGATGCCGTCCAGATAACGCTCTCGTTATACAACGAGAATTTATGACACATGTTACAAGAACAGTGTCGGATACTGCCTTTCGCCGTCAGTGCCGACGGTCCGGGCACGCAGGGTGGTGCATGAGAGAAGGGGAAGATGGAATTGATGTCCGGACCGGGATCCCCGCCCATGTTCTCTTCTTCCCGTGAACCCGGTACCAGCGCGAGTTCCCTCAGGGTGAAATCCCTGTCACATCGACGGTCATCGGGGAACAGAAGGGCGCCGCCTGGCTGTCCCGGGAGAAGGCGATGTGCAGGAGGCCGCGATCGGGCTCGAAGACGATCGATGGATCCGCGCAATGCGGCGGTCCCAGGGCGACCTGCCGAAGCAGCCCCCACGCTTCGTCGGTATCGAAGAGCAGCATTCCGCTGCTCTGCGCGATCTCTGCCATCCGGTCCGAGAGCAGGGAATACCGCCAGCAGTCAATCTCTGTCTGGCGAGCCCGGAAGTGGTTGGTGGCAATCAGATACGAGTGAAGCGAAGATGGTTCGCGGCGGGTAACACCACCGTCAGTGGCGAGATGAGCATCCCATTCCAGCGCCACCGAAGACGGTCCCTGGCCGGCATGCGGGACAGCGACGATGACAATGGAGGAGTTGGGGATCGGACGGGCCTTCAGGATTGCCTCGACGTCATCAAAGGCCGTCCCGGTGTGAGCCACGCCCAGTGCCTCGTGCAGGGTGAGCATGCTGGAGTAGAAGCCCGACGAGATCGTTGGATCGAGCTGTGAATTACCACCGTCACGGGTGATGGTGACACCGTCGGTATTCATCCCCTGATAGAATCCGATGACACCGGGGTACTGGACCGAGACGAAGGCACACCGGCCGCTCCCGGCCGGCGGTATGTGGATCCGGATGTACTGCGGGATCCCGAGCAGGCTGGACGAGGCGAGGTTGTCATCGTTGCGGGCCACGATGGTCCGGCCCCCGGGTGTCATCGTGCCCCAGGCCGCAAACGAAGAACAGCCGCGGTTGCCGAGTTCGTTCGCGAAATTCAGCGCCACCACATCCTCATCGTCGATGGTGCGGCCGAAACACGAAACGTACACCTGCCCCCCCGCCCGGGCTTCCATGCCATCCAGGAGTCCGTGCAGTTCCTCTTCGCAGTCCGATGTGACGTTGAAGAGGTCGAGCATGGGGAGGAACTCGTTGAGGAATACCCTCGATCTCCGTCAGGGTGCCGTTGACTTCCTCAGTCGGCTCCAGCCAGTGGTTGGTCAAAGTGCCGGTCGGTGAGGATCCGCTGCATCCCGCGATGATGAGACCCAGTGCGGCCAGCAGGAGGCACAATCGGGAAAGGTATCCTGACATGGCGAGAGCTCTCTTCCCGGCGATAGTGCACCGTTTGTATGACAGTAGTGTCATAATGACAGTACGCACCGGAGACCGCAATTGTTTATCCTTATTTTCAGGTGTTCAAGGCGATCCGGTTTGACACCGAGCCGGATAGCGGTATTCGGCCGGACTCAGCGGCTGCGGCTGTCGGAACACGTTATGAGAACCGGGTTTCAGCATACCACCCCGAGGCCGGACTGATTGGTGAGGCGAGAACATGTTCGAGGAACTCGAGAAGATCAACGAACGGCCTGAACCGTTCCAGTATTGCACCACCGGTGAACTCTGGACCGATGAGCATACATCGGAGCAGATGCTCTCCTTTCACCTGAACGGGACACACGACGTTTCCTCACGGAAGACGGAATTCATCAGTCGATCGGTGGCATGGATCGTATCTGAGTTCAATGTCGGCCGGGGATTCTCACTGGCCGATTTCGGTTGTGGCCCGGGATTGTACACCACCCCTCTGGCGAAACACGGAGCGGCTGTGACCGGCATCGATTTCTCGGCCAGGTCCATCGCATACGCCAGGGAAGTCGCAGCCCGTGAACAATTGAACATCAACTACGTGAACCAGAACTACCTGGAGTTCGAAACCGGGGATCGATTCGATCTCGTGCAGATGATCATGTGCGATTTCTGTGCTCTCAGTCCGTCTCAGAGAGAAGGGCTTCTCAAGACATTCCACGGGATTCTCAAACCCGGCGGTTCTGTCCTGCTCGATGTGTACTCCCTGTCTGCATTCGAGCAAAAGGAGGAAACAGCAACCTATGAGGTCAATCAGCTCAACGGATTCTGGTCACCGGACAGGTATTATGGCTTTCTCACGGTCATGAAATACCCGGAAGACAGGGTGACCCTGGACAAGTTCACAATCATCGAGAAAGACCGCATCAGGACGATATACAACTGGTATCAGTATTTCAGTCCCGAGGACCTCGAGAGGGAGTTCGTGGAAGCGGGCTTCACCATTCAGGGTCTGTATTCCGATGTCGCGGGAACACCGTTCGAGAGAGAATCGAGCGAATTTGCCGTTGTCGCCGGCAAGCGGTTTCCACGTCGATTGAGGGTGTCCCGACACGCATGGGACAACGTCTCGCCATCGAAATCGAATAAACCGCACAGCACCCACACATCGTAGAAATCCTTCATCCGGCTGTTTGCCATACCGAGACGAATGATGGCCTCCAGCTTTTCCGCCACCATGGAATATCGGGTATAGGCCATCAACCGGGGGGCCGGAGCGTCAAGGAGCACGGGGAAACTGACCCACTCCAGATTCGGCGTGACAACGTCACCGAATCCAATATCGATTTGCACCGGAATCCGGGCCTGGTGAAGAAGCCCAATCAGAGTAATGCACGTACCGCTAGAGAAGTCATCCCCGAGTTGAGCTGCTTGAACGGACCCTTTACTCGATCCGGGTCCACAATCGATCCGCCGGTACCACGTGGA
>CAZNUA010000030.1:37918-45029 GCA_964576115.1 uncultured Gemmatimonadota bacterium | reverse complement strand
ACGGTCGGGTCGTGCGGTGAAACCCCGAAGAGCAGACCCCGGACCAGACGCTCCAGCCACAGGGCGGCAAGGATACCGATCGTCGCCCCCAGACCGCCGAGCAACAGTCCGCGGCCGATGATCGTGCGCAGAACCTGCCGTCCGGTCGAACCCAGGGCCATCCGGACACCGATCTCGCGCTTGCGGCGGGTGATGAGGAAAGCCTGTACCCCGTACAGGCCGGCGGCGGACAGGAGCAGCGCCAGGGCGGCGAAGAGGGCCACGAAAGTACCCCAGATACGGTAAGGAGCACATTCTTCGGTCACGAGATCGGACAGGACCAGGGGTTCGATGGCCAGGTTGGGATCGAGTTCCCGCATCGCCAGTTCGACCGGGCGGAGCATCGCCCGGGGATCGTCGTGGGTTTTGACCACGAACGACATCCGGCCCTGATAGAGCTGGAGATGGGGCAGGTAGACCATCGGCCAGGTCGATTCCTGAATGGTGTAATAGATGGCATCACCGGCCACGCCGACGACTGTCCAGTTCTCCTCTGAGTACGGAGACAGGAAGGGATGAGTCTTGCCCAGCGGATTCTCGCCGGGCCACATGCGGCGGGCGAATTCCTCGCTGACAACGGCCACCCGCGGGGCCGACAGATTGTCGTCCCGGTTGAACTCCCGTCCCGCCGCGAGGTCGATCCCCATGAGTTCGCAGTAGCCGGGACCGGCGAGGTTCATGGCTGATTGAAAGGTCTCAGCATCGGGACCGGCGCCGGGGGGCGTGAAATCCATCGTCCAGCTTCCCCAGAAGGGTCGGCGGTGGCAGGTGGAAACCCCGGCTACACCCGGCTCGGCGGCGAGCCGGTCCAGCATGCCGGTGATCAGCTCCCGCCCTTCGGTCTGGGAATAACCGTGATTCCCCAATCGAAGGCTCATGAGTATCCGGCGGTCGGGTTCGAAACCCAGCTCCACATCGCGGGCCGCATCCAGGCTGCGGGCCAGCAGACCGCCGATCACGAGCAGGATGATGCACAGGGCCGACTGCCCCACGACGAGACCGTTGCGTAACCGGATCCGCGTCCGGCCCCGTTCCGAGCGGTGTATGACCCGGGTCGGAGCGAGACGGGACAGGCTCCAGGCCGGACCGGTCCCGAAAAGAACCGCAGCCAGAGTGGCGAGAAGAACCGCGAAGAGGATGACGGTGGCATCGGGATGAAAAGCGATCCGCGCCCCGATATCCCAGGGCAAAGTCACGGCGGCCCCCCGGACCGTCAGGATCGCCACCCCGATCCCCAGCACGCCTCCGATACCCGAGAGAAGCAGACACTCGGTGAGAACCTGCCGGACGATCCGGGTCCGGCCCGCCCCCAGGGCCGTGCGGATACCGATTTCCCGCTGCCGGGCCGAGGTCCGGGCCAGCAGCAGGATGGCGATATTGGCACAGGCGATCAGGAAGACCGCTCCGACGATGAGCGCCAGAAAGGTCAGGCTCTGCTCGACCGGCGGGCTGGAGTGAATATCGGAACGCAGCCGTGCGCGATAGGATCCGTCGTACATGGCTTCAGACCACGCTCCGAACTCCGCCTCCCATTCTTCCTGCAGAACCGCCAGGTGCGTCCTGGCGGCGGTGACATCCACGCCCGGTTCGAGGCGGGCGACGAGCACGAGCGATCGCCCTGCGGTCGGATTCCCCTCGCGATCGAAGCGTTCAAAGTTGACGATATCGCTCTGTAAAGTCGTGCTCGCCGCCAGAATGGGGAGATAGAGATCGGGGGGTACCTCGAGAGGATTCACCCCCCGGAATCCTTCGGGGGCGATACCGACAACACGAAAAGAATGTCCGTTCAGATGGAGCGGGCGCTCGAGTACACCTGGATCTTCGCCGAATTGCCGCCGCCAGAAACCATGGCTGATGATGACCTCGGGCCGGCCGCTCTCGAGACCCGTGTCATCGAGCGTGAATCCGCCCCCCCGGGCCAGGGGCGTACCGAGAACGTCGAAGAAATTGCCCGATACGACCCAGGCCAGCGCCTGGACGATGTCTTCCCCTTCACCGACGGCGATCTCGCCCCCCGTCTGGGGACTCATCCCCCGGGTGCCGGGGAAACCGGTATAGGCCGTGATCCCGGAAAACACCTCGGTTCGTTCTCGATACCAGTCATAATCGTAATAACCCCAGGAGAGCATGGCTTGCCCGGTGTCCATGACCTGTTCGAATCCGACGAGTGTCTCCGGCTCCCGGATGTGCGGCGGCGGTTCCAGAAACAGGGTGTCGGCCAGGGTGAAGACCGTCACCCCCCCTCCGATGCCGGCGGCCAGGATCAGCAGGGCGGTGAGGGTATAGCCGGGACTGCGGCGCAGGGCCCGCAGGGCGTAGCGTATATCCTGGCCTACATTCCACCCGAACTCTCCCGGGTGTCGGGGGGAAGGGGGGATGAGGTCGGGCGCCGGTCGGGGTGAAGGGGCAATCCTCTCCGGGGCAGTCCTCTCCGGGGCAATCCGCTCGTCGCCTTCGTCGGCGGCCTTTCCGGTCGTAGCGGCATCCCGGACAGCGCGCCACCAGCTCACGTTGCGCCAGAACGGCACCAGCAGGGTTTCCCGCCAGTACCGACGGCGGGCGTACCCCACTCCCCGGGAATGCATCCAGCGCTCAAAGGCCTCCCGCAGATCGCCCCGGGTCTCAGCGAGTCGTTCGGGGGCGCAGAAACAGCGGAGCAGCGCCGAGGCCAGCCGGGGCGGGGCGATCATGAGGTCACCTCTTTCTCGATGAGTCCCGCCGGTACTTTGGCCCACATCCGATCGCGTACCCGGCGCACTGCGGTGAGGTGATCCAGGCCCAGAGGGGTCACCCGGTAATGGCGCTTGCGGCGTCCGCCCCGAACCGGGGTCGGTTCCCCCAGCCATGACTCGACCAGCTCCTTGCGGGCCAGACGGTCCAGGGCGGTGTAAATCGCGCCGATGGAGACGGTTCTGTCGGCCTCCCGTTCCAGAACCTCCTGGATCACGGCTCCGGTCGACCGGTCCGCGCCCACCATGACGGCAAGCAGGACCAGTTCTTCGAACTCACGCAGGCGGGTCTCAGCCATCGGGTTCTCCAGGTCTATCAGGTTGGGGCCGGTTGCTCCGACAGGCTCCCGGGATGTTTTTTTACTACGTTAGTTATATAAATAGGTTTCGCGGAACCGATACGGGGTCCTTCGGGCAGTCGGGGCACAGGACCGGACAGGATCGGCGGGAACCGCTCCGGGAACCGATCACATGAGAGTTGCTTCAATGCTGCGGGACCGTCATCTTGATATTTCTCTGCATGATTTCATCGGCGGTGTAGCTCAGCTGGTTAGAGCAGTGGAATCATAATCCACGTGTCCGGGGTTCGAGTCCCTGCACCGCCACCACAATTGGCAGCCCCTCGAGCGGGGGCCGGTAAGGACACGGGGAAGGCCTCCGCCTTCCCCTTTCTGCGTGCAGAGGAGCGCGGTGCCGGAGCTGGATACGACATATCTGCCCCCGGGAGCGGAGATCGTCATCGCCTGCTCGGGTGGAGGGGATTCGGTGGCGCTGCTCCACCTGCTGGCCGATCGGGCCCCGCAGCGCGACTGGCGTCTGCTCGTCGCCCACTTCGATCACGGCCTGCGCCCGACCTCGGCCGGTGAGGCCCGGTTCGTACGCGAGCTGGCCGCCGAGCGGGACCTGCCTGTGATCAGCGAGCGCGCTGCGGTCGGTGAGGATCGTCGGGGGGGGGAGAGCATGGAGGGAACGGCGCGCCGCCTGCGCTACGACTTCCTGTGTCGGGTGCGCGACACCCATGTGCCGGGCGGTCTCATTGCGACCGGGCACACCCGCGACGATCAGCTCGAGACGGTGGCCCTGCGTCTGGAGCGGGGGGCCGGGGTGCGCGGCCTGAGGGCCATTCTGCCGCGGCGGGCCGACGGGGTGGTGCGGCCCCTGCTCGGAGTACGCCGGAACGAACTGCGGACCTGGCTCGAAGCCCGCGGAGCGAGGTGGTGCGAGGATGAATCGAACCGCGACACCTCCCTGGACCGCAACCGCTGGCGGCGGTGCCTCGAGGCCCTCGACGAGGGGGATTACAGCGGGCTGCTCGACGCCGCCGACGACCTGAGTCGACGGGCCCGCGCCCTTCAGCCGGAGATCGAGGGCCTGGCGCAGTGGTGGCTGACGGGGCGTTCGCAGCACGGGCCGGGAACTGCAGCCGACCGGGATCGAACCGATCGGCCGGTCGGTCCCGGGGCCCTTCTGAGCGGGGAGATTGTGCTTGAGAGGCCCGAAACCCCCGCACATCTTGGTAAACTTGAACAGGCCCTTCTCGATGCGGCCCTGGAACGCACCGGGACCGATCCCCGTACCGTTTCATCGCGTGTGAGAGATGCTGTACTGCATCTGTGGCGACGGGGGGGAGCACCGGGCGGAGGGTATCTGGTGCAGATCGCGCCCCGGCTCTGGGCCGAGTCGACCGCCGCCGGACTCCTGCTGGTCGCGGGCGGCGATCCGCACTGGGAGAGGGGCGCTTCGTGGCAGGGCCGGATCGACCCGAACGCAACCGGGGCCGGGGCTGCCTCCAGGGGTTCGCTTATCCTGCCCCGGGGTGGTACCCTGTCCTGGCATCCGGCCGACCCCGGGACCTGCGAGAAGCTGCAGGCCGGTGGTACGATCTCGGGCCTGGACGGGCGCCGGACTACGATCCTGCCCGCACCTCGGCGGGGCCGGACCTATACGGTCCGCTACCCGCGGGCGGGCGATCGCCTGCACCCTTTCGGGGCGGCGGGCTCGGCGTCGCTGGCTGATCTGTTCGGCCAGGCCCGGGTACCGCGACTCAGGCGGGCGCGCCTGCCGGTCGTCGAAAGCGGGCCCACGATCCTCTGGCTGGCGGCGGTCCGCACCGCCGAGCCGGCCCGGCTCGCGGGGGACGAGCCGGCTCTGCAGATACACTTCGATCCGGTCTGAAGGGGTGTCGCGGCAGCGGCTGCCAGGGAAAGGACCCGGCCACGACCGAGCGCGAGATACAGCCCCAGCCGCTGCTTTCAAGCGAGCGGCTCCAGGCCAGGATCGACGAACTGGCGGCGCAGATCGATGCCGATTACGCCGGGGAGAATCTGCTCGTCGTCTGCGTGCTGAAAGGATCGTACATCTTCACCGCCGACCTGACCCGGCGGCTGACCATCCCGCATGAGATCGACTTCATCGCGGTCTCGTCATATGCCGGGGGCACGGAATCGACCGGGGAGGTGCGGATCACGCAGGATCTGGGCAACGAGGTGGCCGGGCGCCACCTCCTGCTGGTTGAGGACATCATCGACACCGGCCTGACGATCCGGTTTCTGGCCGACGAACTCGCCGCCCGCGGCGCGGACTCGGTCCGGATCATCACGCTGCTGCGTAAACAGGGAGTGGACGAGGAGGAACTCCCTCCCGTTTCGTACGTCGGATTCACCGTTCCGCCCGTCTTCGTGGTAGGATACGGGCTGGACTACGCGGAGAAGTACCGCCACCTTCCCTATGTGGCTACACTCTCCGGTCTGCCCGAGGATGATCCCGGGAGGTAAGGCAGTGAGCGATATGGACGGCAGGCGCGACAAGATCCCCCCGCCCCCACGGCCCGGCGACCGCCGGAACCGCCCCGGAGACGGCGGCCAGAATCCGCTCAAGGGCGGGAGCAATTTCACCCGCATGCTCTTCATCTGGGCCGTCATCTTCCTCGGCGGAGTCATGATCGTGAGTGTGCTCAACAGTCCGGGGAGCGGGAACCAGATCGAGATCACCTACCCCGAATTCACCGAAATGGTACAGCGCGAGGATGTGGCCTCGATCACCATCGAGGGCAACACCATGGTCACCGGCCGGGTGCGCTCCCCCATCCTGCGCGAGATCCGCGGGCAGACCCGCACCTTCCGCCACTTCACCCTGGTGCTGCCCGAGGGGATCATCGACATCGAGCTGCTGCAGTACTGGGACGGAAAAAATGTCGAGTACACCTTCAAGGAGCAAACCCGTCCCTGGACCGACTACCTGGTCGGTATCCTGCCCTGGATCCTGATTCTGGCCGTCTGGCTCTTCATCATGCGGCAGATGCAGGGGGGGCAGCGGGGGGTGTTCAGCTTCGGCAAGAGCCGGGCCCGCCTGCTCACCGGGGGCAAGGTGCAGGTCACCTTCAACGATGTGGCCGGGGCCGATGAAGCCAAGCAGGAACTCGAAGAGGTCATCGAGTTTCTGAAAGACCCCGCAAAATTCCAGCGCCTGGGGGGCCGCATTCCCAAGGGCGTGCTCCTGCTCGGCCCGCCGGGAACGGGCAAGACCCTGCTGGCGCGGGCGGTGGCCGGTGAAGCGGGGGTGCCCTTCTTCAGCCTCTCCGGGTCCGATTTCGTGGAGATGTTCGTCGGCGTGGGGGCCAGCCGGGTGCGCGACCTGTTCGAGCAGGGCAAGCAGAACGCGCCCTGCATCATCTTCATCGACGAACTCGATGCCGTCGGCCGCCACCGCGGCGCCGGTCTGGGAGGGGGCCACGACGAGCGCGAGCAAACCCTCAACCAGCTCCTGGTCGAGATGGACGGTTTCGAATCCAACGACGGGGTGATCCTGATCTCGGCCACCAACCGCCCCGACGTGCTCGACCCGGCCCTGCTGCGACCGGGCCGCTTCGACCGCCAGGTGGTGGTCGATCTGCCCGACGTGAAGGGTCGCGAAGGGATCTTCCGGGTGCACACCCGCAATATCCCCCTGTCCAAAGATGTCGATCTGGCCATCCTGGCCCGGACCACCCCCGGTCTCTCGGGGGCCGACCTGGCCAACCTGGTCAATGAGGGCGCCCTTCTGGCCGCCCGCTTCAACCGCGACGAAGTGACCATGGTCGACATGGAGGAGGCCAAGGACAAGGTCATGATGGGGACCGAGCGGCGCAGCATGGTGATCGCTGATGAAGAGAAGAAGCGGATCGCCTACCACGAATCGGGTCACGCCATCATCGGCAAACTGGTTCCCGGTTCCGACCCGGTGCACAAGGTCACCATCATCCCCCGAGGCCGGGCCCTGGGGCTGACCCACTACCTGCCGATCGACGAACGCCACCTGCTGCCCCGCGATTACCTGCTCGGGGTCATCAAGCACCTCATGGCCGG
>CAZNUA010000030.1:32800-37818 GCA_964576115.1 uncultured Gemmatimonadota bacterium | reverse complement strand
AGAACCTCGAAGGCCTGAAGAACCTGGCCGAGACTCTGCTCGAGTACGAGATCCTGAGCGGTGAGGAGATCGACCTGGCCATAGCGGGCAAGCCCCTGGGACGCGAGCCGGGCGAACCGGAGCAGCCCCCCACCGGGGCTTCAAAGACCGGGGCCGAGGGACCGCCCCTGCCGCCTCCGCCCGCACCGGTCGGCGAGCGCCTGAGCGCCGATGCCCCCGGTCCCGGGTCCGCCGATCCCGGCGGCGAGGCGGAGGAGAGCGAGGGCGAGGCAGGAGCGCCGGAGATCGATCGGAGCCCGCCCGAAGGGAGCTGACCGTGGACCGAGAGAAGATCGTGGCGGGAGTCCGGCAGATCCTCGAGGGGATCGGAGAGGACTCCGGGCGCGAAGGCCTGCGCCGCACCCCCGAACGGGTGGCCGAGGCTTATGCCGAAATCTTCAGCGGCATCGGCCGGCCCTTTGCCGAAGAGATCCGGGTCTATGACGTCGAGAACCACGACGAGATGGTCGTGGCCCGGGAGATCCCTTTCTACTCGGTCTGCGAGCACCACCTGCTGCCCTTCTTCGGTCACGCCCACGTGGCCTACATTCCCGACGGCAACCGGATCACGGGGGTCTCGAATCTGGTCACGATGCTCGAAGCGGCCGCCCGCCGGCCGACCATTCAGGAAAGACTGACGACCGAGGTCTGCGAAGCGCTCATGGAAGCTCTCGAACCGCTCGGCGTGCTCGTCCTGGTCGAAGCCGAACACCTCTGCATGACCATGCGCGGGGTCAAGAAGCCGGGTTCGCAGATCGTCACCTCGGCCATGCGCGGGCAGCTGCGCGAAGAGGCCTCGCGCCTCGAAGCCCTCCACCACATCTATGGAGGACGGGGGTGAGCGAAGCCCTCTTTCCGGCCCGCCTGCTCTGGCCCTCGAACGCGGCCGAAGCCCGGCAGGAGCTGGAACGAATCGGCGCGACAGAGCCGTGGCGCGGCCCGCTCGGCACCCCCGTCCGTAACAGCTCGGCCCCTCTCGACCCCGCCACCCTCGTTGCCCTGCGACTCGACCCGCCGATCCCGGCCCTTCTCCTGAACGGCCCGCTGCCCGCCGCTGTCGTTCGCACCCGGGGCGAAAACGGTTTCATCGCCACCGGTCTGCTGGCCGAACTGCTGGCCTGGGTCGAAGCCGGGGCCGAAGAGACGTCACAAGCCGTCGCGGCGGTCCGGGCCGGGGCGGGTCTCGATCCGCGCCGGCAGTGGTGTCTGCGCGGCACCTCTCTGGACCTGGGGCCGAAAACCCTGCTCATGGCGGTCATCAACACCACGCCTGATTCCTTCTGGTCCGGAAGCCGGTCGCAGAACGAGAAGGCGGTCGAAGAGGCCATCGAAGCCGCCGTCGACGGGGGAGCCGACCTGCTCGACATCGGCGGCGAATCCACCCGTCCGGGAGCCGAACCGCTTGCTGCCGGAGTCGAAATCGAACGGGTTCTGCCGGCCGTGGAGAAAGCGGTCGGTCTCAGCTCCCTGCCGGTTTCGATCGACACCCGCAGGAGGGAAGTGGCTGCGGCGGCTATAGAGGCGGGCGCTGTGATCGTCAACGACATCTCGGCCGGGACCGACGATCCGGCTCTGCTCGATCTGGCTGCCTCGAGCGGAGCCGGACTGGTGCTCATGCATCGGCGGGGGCTCTCGGCGACGATGCAGGACGATCCCCGCTACGACGATCTCATGGGCGAGATCAGCGCCTTCCTGGCCCGTCAGGCCGCAGTCGCCCGGGCTGCGGGAGTGGCGGCCGATGCGATTGCTATCGACCCCGGCCTCGGATTCGGCAAGCGCCGCCAGCACAACTTCGAACTCTACCGGCGCATGGCGGAGCTGCATTCATTGGGCTATCCTCTTCTGGTCGGGCCGTCGCGCAAGCGGCACCTCTCCGGACCCGCCGACCGGGGGCCGGCCGAGCGTCTGCCCGGCACCCTGGCGGCCTGCGCTCTGCTCGCCCGCGAGGGGGTGCAGATCGTGCGTGCGCATGACGTCGGGGCCGTGCGGGCCGCGCTCGACACAGCCGACGAGATACGCGGAGCCCTGATAGAGGACCGGGTATCATGACCCTCTTCCACTTCAGCTTCCTCACCATCACCTTCTGGGATCTCCTCGACGTTCTGCTGGTGGCTTTTCTTTTCTACAAGCTGATGCAGATGCTGCGTGGAACCCGGGCGGTGCCGATGGTCTTCGGGGTTCTGATCCTCTTCCTGGTGGCCTGGACCGCACAGGTCCTCCAGCTGGGTACCCTGTCGTGGATCATCGAGGGGATCGGGGCCGTCTGGCTGATCGCTTTCGTGATCATCTTCCAGCCCGAACTGCGGCGGATCCTGGTCATTCTGGGTCAGAGCCGGCTGGTGCGTTACTTCGTCAAGGTCGAGGAACCGCACATCGTCGACGAGGTCTGCGCCGCAACCGAACGCATGAGCCGGAAAGGAATCGGCGCCCTGATCGTGCTGACCCGCGAAGTCGGCCTCAAGACGGTTCAGGAAACCGGGGTGCGGCTCGACGCCGAAGTGAGCGCTTCGCTGCTCGAAACGATCTTCTTTCCCCGCTCGCCGCTGCACGACGGCGCCGTCCTCATCCAGGACGGCGTCATCACGGCTGCCTCCTGCCTGCTGCCCCTGAGCCAGAGCACCCGCATCGAAGAGGGACTCGGCACCCGCCACCGGGCCGCCGCCGGAGTAACCGAGGAATCGGACGCCGTCGTCGTCGTGGTGAGCGAAGAGAATTCGGTCATCTCCCTGGCGGTCGGGGGGCGACTGACACGCAACCTCGATGCCGCCACCCTGCGCCAGCAGCTTCTCACCCTGCTCGGGCCGCGCGGAGCCACCATCCCGGCCCTGCCGCAGGTGACCGGCGCGTGAGCCCGAACCCTCCCCGGGTTGCGGTCATCACCCTTGGCTGTGCCAAGAACGTGGTCGATTCAGAACAGGCCGTGGCAACCCTGCTTCGGGCCGGCTTCGAACTCGTCGACGATCCCGGCCGGGCCGATATCGCCGTGCTGAACACCTGCGGTTTCATCGAACCGGCCCGGGAAGAGTCGATCGATACGCTCCTGCTCCTGGCCGGTCTCAAAGCCGAAGGGCGGCCCACGGCACTCATCTTCGGCGGTTGCCTGAGCGTGCGTCATGGCGACGAACTGCGCCGGTCTCTGCCCGAAGTCGATCGCTTCGTCGGTCTGCTCGATTCGGAGGAGATCGTGCAGGTCTGCACTGAACTGGCGACCGAACTCGGCTGTGCGCCCCGGCCGCTGCCCGTCCCCCGGCAAGCGGCTCCGCCGGGCTGCGTGGCCTCGCCCCGGCCCCGCCGGCTGATGACCCCGGGGCACTACGCCTATCTGAAAATCGCCGAGGGGTGCAGCAACACCTGCACCTTCTGCACCATCCCGCAGATCCGGGGCGCCACCCGCAGTGTACCGGCCGAAGAACTGCTGGCCGAAGCGCAGGCTCTGGCCGCGGCCGGGGTGCGGGAACTGCTGCTGGTGGCTCAGGACACGACCGCCTGGGGCAGCGACCTGGAGCCGCGGGGCGAGGGTGGGGTGCCCGACCTGGCGGCGCTTCTGACCCGCCTGGGGAACGGGATCGCGGACCTGGAATGGATCCGTCTCATGTATGCCCATCCGGCCCGAATCACGGATGCCCTGCTCGACGTGCTGGCCGAAACACCCCGGCTCGTGCCCTATCTCGACGTTCCCGTACAGAGCGGCTCCGACAGCGTCCTGCGCCGGATGGGCCGTCCCCTGACCCGGAATGTGCTCGTCGAGCTGTTCGATCGGGCCCGGGCGCGGATCCCCGATCTGACCTTGCGCACCAGTCTCATAGTGGGCTTTCCCGGCGAGAGCGAGGCGGACTTCGAGGCGACTCTCGAGTTGATGCGGCGGGTTCGCTTCGACCGGCTGGGAGTCTTCGGATACTCCGCCGAGCCGGGCACGCCGGCCTGGTCTCTCAAGCCCCGGATCGAAGCCGGGGAGATCGAACGGCGGATCGCCGAAGTGCTGCGGGTTCAGGAAGAAATCTCGGCCGAGCGTCTGGCCGGGTTCGTCGGGAGGGTCGTTCCGGTCATGCTCGATGCTCCCCTCGCCGATCTGCCCCCCTTCGCCTGGGTAGGGCGCAGGGCCGGCGACGCGCCCGAAGTCGACGGCAGCGTTTACCTCGAGTTTGACGCCGGTACCGACCGCCCGGCCGGGAGCGGACTGGAACCGGGCCAAATCATTCCGGTCGAGATCGTGGCGGCCGGCGAGCACGATCTCGAGGGGGTTCTGGCGGAGGTCGGACCGTGACGGCCCCGGCGCCCGGTCTCCCCGACCCTTCCGGTCCCCGCCTGCGGCTGCCGACCGTTCCCTATCGGTCGTTTCTCGCTCTGATCGACCTGATCATGCGCCCCGAGGTCATCCTCGTCGGAGCCGACCGCATCCCCGACGGACCCTGCATCGCCACCTCGAATCATCCCCATCGGGAAGAGATTCTGCTGGGGTACCGGATCTTCACCCGTCCGGTCCGCATTCTGCTCGAACAGGGGCTCCTGGACACTGCCTACGTGAGGAACGAGATCGAAAAGGCCCTGCAGACCGGTTACCGCATGCCGACCTGGAGCCGGCGCTTTGCGACCGTAGCGGCCGACTGGCTGGCCCGGCAGAACCGGCGGCTGGGCAGCATTCCGGTGGCCCGCGATCCCGATCAACCGGGGGCCACCTCGATCAACCGGGCTGCCTTTCGGGCCTCAATCCAGGCCCTGGAACGCGGAGAGGTGATCGGCATGGCTCCCGAGGGACAGCTCAGCCCCGAGGAAGGGCTCGGAAAGCTGCAGCGGGGCGCCGCCCAGCTGGCCTGGCATTTCGCCCGCCGGGAAGAGCCGGTACCGGTTCTTCCGATCATCTTCCACGGTATCCGCGGGCTCGAGCGCTCGTTGCTGGGGCGGGGGCGGATCGTGGTTGCGCTCGGGGAAACCCTCACCCTCGAGATCGCTCCGGGTGAGAGCCGGCGCGAAGCCCTGGA
>CAZNUA010000030.1:0-32700 GCA_964576115.1 uncultured Gemmatimonadota bacterium | reverse complement strand
TGGGGTGAACCCCCCTCCAGCCACGAGCCCAGATTCAGGTAGCGCGTGCTCCCGTCCAGATCGTACAGCTCGGCCTCGTGGGTGTGGCCCATGATGATCCAGTCGTACCCGTCGGCAGCGAGTTCGGCCAGCCGGCTCTCGCGGTAGGCAGAAGGACCGTAGTCCTTGCGGTCGGTATAACGGCGGCTCGAACGCGAAACGAGACCGGCCAGAGCGAAGGCCAGGTCGGGGTGTACCCAGCGCCAGAGGGTTTGCAGTACCCGGTTGCGCAGAATGCGCCGCAGGATGCGGTAACCGAGATCACGGCCGGCCAGACCGTCGCCGTGGTGCAGGTAAAACCGGCTGCCGCCGTAGTCCATCGCGAACGGTTCGGGGTGAATCACCAGGCCGATCCGGTCGGTCAGATAGCGACCGAGGGCGAAATCGTGGTTGCCGGCCAGGTAGTGGACTTCCACCCCGCTGCGGGCCAACCGTTCGAGGGCGCCCAGGACCGCCGTCGAGCCGGCCGGCACGACGTGCCGGTACTCGAACCAGAAATCGAAGAGATCGCCGAGAATGCAGAGGCGGTCGCCGTCGGTCTCTATCCGGGCCAGCAGCTCGAGCAGGCGGGCCTCTTTGGCGGTCTCTTCGGAGGCCGATTGGATGCCGAGGTGCACGTCGCTGATGAAGTAGAGGGCAGACATGGTGTGTACGTTACCTTCTGGTGCGGCGGGGCACAAGATGCGCGCATGAGTGCGGCGGATGAGGCGCGCGCGACCGCCGTCCGGGCTGTGCAGCCCGAGGCCCTGGGGCGCAGGGGGGCGACGTGGCGGTTGACACTCCCGGCAGGGGAGGGAAACTTATAACTCATGGTATGGTGGGCGAGCCGAACGACGGAGTGAGCAGGGAAGGACAGGCCGATGGGTGAGACGATGCGTGCGATCGTGAAGACGGCTCCGGGGCGCGGGGCTGAACTGCAGGAAGTCCCGATCCCCGTTCCGGGTCCCGGCGAGGCGCTGGTGCGGGTCAAGGCCACCTCGATCTGCGGTACCGATCATCACATCTGGGAGTGGAATCCCTGGGCCGAAAAACGACTCGGGCCCCGCCTGCCCCAGACCATGGGGCATGAATTCTGCGGTATCGTCGAGGCGCTCGGGCCGGGCGCGGAGGGGGTGAAAATCGGCGACTACGTGTCGGCCGAAACCCATATCGTCTGCCATACCTGCCCTGCCTGCCGCCGCAACCAGTACCAGGTCTGTCTCAACACTTCGATCCTGGGGGTTGATCGCGACGGCTGTTTCGCCGACTATATCGCCGTACCGGCCGAGAACCTCTGGCACAATCCTCCCGATCTGCCCCCCGATGTCGCCAGCGCCCAGGAACCGCTCGGCAACGCCGTGCACACCGCCCTGGCCGAACCGCTCATAGGGCGGCGCGTGCTCGTTACCGGCATGGGTCCGATCGGGGCCATGAGCGTGGGGGTTGCGCGGGCCGCCGGTGCGGCCCAGATCCTGGTCAGCGAACCGAATCCCTACCGGCTCGAACTGGGAGCGAAAATGGGGGCCGACGTGCTTATCAATCCGGCCGAGACACCCCTGCCCGAACGGGTCGCCGAGCTGACCGGCGACGGGGTCGACGCCGTCCTGGAAATGAGCGGCCATCCCCGGGCGATCAGCGATGCGGTGGCGTGCGTCATTCCCGGCGGGCATATCGCTCAGCTGGGCCTGCCCCCCGATACCATGGAGTTCGACCTCAACGAGCTCATCTTCAAGGGCATCCGCTTTTACGGCATCGTCGGCCGCCGCCTCTGGGAAACCTGGGATGTCATGAGCCGTCTGCTTGCCGACGGCCGGCTCGACATCACCCCCGTGCTGACGCACTCCTTCGGGCTCGAAGAGTGGGCCGAGGGTATGGAACTCATGGATGCCGGGCTGTGCGGCAAGGTTGTCCTGACGGTCTCGTGACCGGACGGGCGAGATGGGGTGAGGTGACGTGATGGGAAAGGATTTCGCACATCTGCGGGACCGCCTCGATGATCTGGAGTCGAAGGGACTGCGGCTTAATTTCCGCGTCCTGGAGGGGCCCCAGGGGGCCTGGCTGTCCATCGAAGGCCGCCGGATCCTCAACCTCTGTTCGAACAACTACCTCGGTCTGGCCGATGACCCCGACCTGAAGGAAGCGGCTCGTGCCGCAATCGGGCAGTGGGGTGTCGGGCCGGGTGCGGTCCGGACCATCGCCGGGACGATGACTCTGCACGACGAACTCGAGCGCGCGCTGGCCGCTTTCAAGAAGGTCGAGGCGACGGTGGTTCTGCAGTCGGGCTTTACGGCCAACGGCGCCGTCATCCCCGCCATTACGGGGGCCGAAGATGTCATTCTCTCCGACGAACTCAACCATGCTTCGATCATCGACGGGATCCGCCTGGCCCGGGCCGCCCGACGGGTGTACCGGCACGCCGATGTCGGCCAGTTGCGGGAGCTGCTGGCCGAGCCGGAGGTGCGCAAAGCCCGCATGCGTCTGATCGTCACCGACGGGGTCTTCTCGATGGATGGCGATATCGCTCCGCTGGACGAGATCGTCGCCGCAGCCGAAGAATACGACGCCGTGGTCATGGTGGACGACGCTCACGGGGAAGGAGTACTCGGCGATCACGGTCGCGGCATCGTGGATCATTTCGGCCTGCACGGGCGCTGCGCCATCGAGGTCGGCACCCTCAGCAAGGCCTTCGGGGTCGTGGGCGGTTTCGTCGCCGGCTCCCGGACCCTGATCGACTACCTCAAACAGCAGGGCCGTCCCTTCCTCTTCTCCACCGGACTCTCCCCCGCCGATACCGCCGCGGCCACCGCCGCGGTCGAGCTGCTCGAAGCCGACGACTCGGCCGTACGCACTCTCTGGACCAACGCCGACCACTTCCGCCGCGGTCTGGAGAGACTCGGTTTCGATACCGGCCGGACCCGGACCCCGATCATCCCGGTCATGCTCTACGACGCCGAGCTGGCTCAGACCTTCTCGCGTCGGCTCTTCGAAGAAGGCGTCTACGCCCTGGCGATCGGGTTTCCGATCGTGCCGCGGGATACGGCCCGCATCAGGGCCATGATCTCGGCCGCTCACTCGATCGCCGATCTCGACTCGGCCATCGAGCTCTTCGGCGCCATCGGGCGCGAACTGGGTGTGCTCGACCCCCGGTCGGATCGCGCGTGAAACACGTCTTTCCGCTCGCTGCCTCCTTCCTCGCCGCCGGTCTCCTCCTCTGTACAAACCCGGCCGCCGGAGCGGGACGGGTGGGGGGGGCACCCGCCGACACCCTCGTGGTGGGTGCGGTCGGCGATGTGATGCTGGGGTCGTGGGTCATCGAGGTGATCCGCAGCCGCGGGCCGGACTACCCCTATGCCGACCTGCAGCCTCTCCTCGAACAGGCCGACGCTCTGATCGGCAATCTCGAAGCTCCCTTCCTGGCCGATACCACCGGCATACAGCGGGCCGACAAGACCTGGACCTTCGCAGTACCTCCGCCCGCGGTGGCCGCGGTCACCGCGGCCGGCTTCGACGTCCTCGGGTTGGCCAACAACCACATTCTGGATTACGGTCCCGCCGGACTCTTCGAAACCTGGGCGGTCCTCGACTCGGTCGGTCTGGCCCATGTCGGCACCGGGCGCAACCGAACCGAGGCCCACCGCCACGTTCTGATCGAACGGGCCGGGACCCGGATTGCGGTTCTGGCGTACAGCCATACCTTCCCGGCCGGGTTCTGGGCTTCCGAGGACCGGCCCGGCACGGCTCACGCCGATTCGCTCCGGCTGCGTCGTGACGTGCGCCGGGCCGCCGCCGAGGCCGAGCTGGTCGTGGTTTCCTTTCACTGGGGGGCCGAATTGCGCGAGTGGCCGAAGGAATACCAGCAGGTTTTCGCCCACCTGGCGATCGACGCCGGGGCCGACCTGGTGATCGGTCACCACCCGCACACCCTCCAGCCGCTGGAGTGGTATCGGGGCCGGCTCATCGCGTACTCCCTGGGCAATTTCGTCTTCGGCTCCTATACCCGGACCGCCCGGGGAGCGCTCCTGCTGATAACCTTTGCCGATGGAGAGCCGGTCTGGGCCGATCTCTACCCCCTCGATGTGAACAACCTGCGCCGCGAATTCCGTCCCCGCCCGGTGCCCAGCGAACTCTGGCCCGAACTCGGCAGCAGTGTGATCACGGCAGCCGCCGATTCCGCCCGTTCGCGGCAGCCCGGAGTCGAGATCCGCAGACGCAGTTTTCTTCGCTTTTTCCCACCCCTGTGATAAACTTCCCTGAAGCTCGGGCGTTGTACACATGTAGGGAAGGGTAGGGATGACGGGCGAATCGCGGTGGCAGGAAGCGCCGGGGTGTACCCTCCTGAGGAACCGGATTCCCTTGACACTCTGAAAACCGACGGGGATACTGCTGGACTACGGATGTCTACCCGGCCATTCGTGCACACAGGTATTCCGACGGACGGTGTCACTCTCTATCGGGAGGGGAGAGGGATCTGGATCCGGACGGTGCGTCCTGCTGACGAGCACGTTCTGCCTCGAACTCGCCATCCAGCGTTTCCGATCGAGATCCCGCACGCGGCAGTTTCTGCAGGATGTGAGTAACTATCGCAGACCGAATGGAAGAAGCGGAAAAACGGAAAAAACTGGAAAAACGGAAGAAACGGAAACGAGGTCTGAGGAGTACAGAAGATAGTGGCGAAGCTTACCAAAAAACCCTATACCCGCGAAGACCAATCGCTGGACAAGTATCTCCAGGAGATCGGTGAGGTCGACCTCATCGATGCCCAGGAAGAGGTGCGTCTGGCCAAGCTGGTCAAACAGGGCGATCAGGACGCGCTCAACAAGCTCGTCCAGGCCAACCTGCGGTTCGTGGTCAGTGTCGCCAAGCAGTACCAGAACCAGGGGCTCAGCCTCGGTGACCTCATCAACGAGGGGAACCTGGGGCTGATCAAGGCCGCCAAGCGATTCGACGAAACCAAGGGTTTCAAATTCATCTCGTACGCCGTCTGGTGGATCCGCCAGGCCATCCTGCAGGCTCTGGCCGAACAATCCCGCATCGTCCGTCTGCCCCTGAACCGGGTCGGCGCCCTGCACAAGATCGGGAAAGTCTCTTCCGACCTGGAACAGAACTACGGTCGCGAGCCCTCGGCCGAAGAGATCGCCGAACAGCTCGACATGAGTTCGAGCGAGGTGACCGACACCCTGAAGATCTCGAGCCGTCACCTGAGCCTCGACGCTCCTTTTCAGGAGGGCGAGGACAACCGCCTGCTCGACGTTCTCGAGGACGAAGTGCAGGCTCCTCCCGACGAGGAACTCTTCGACGAGGCCCTGCAGAAAGAAGTCGTCAAAGCCCTCTCCACCCTGACCGACCGCGAAGCCGAAGTCATCCGGCTCTACTTTGGGATCGGGCGGGAAAAGCCCATGACGCTCGAGCAGATCGGCACCAAATTCGGTCTGACCCGCGAGCGGGTGCGGCAGATCAAGGAAAAGGCTATTCGGCGGCTGCGGCATTCGTCCCGGGCGCGCGCCCTCTCGCCCTACGCCCAATAACCAGAGCGCGTCTTCTCCGCCATCTCAGCGTCAGCCATCCTCGACAGTTGTGCGGCGTAGAGAAACTACGCCTCCGCCTGTCTCGTCGGCTTCCTTGATCTGACGGAGAATCCGCTGCTCTGGTGATCGACCGCAATCCTCGCGCTTGTGCGGCGTACCATCAGTACGCCTCCGCGCAGTTCGTCGGGCATCCCCCCCACTCCCCCCCCAGACCGCAACGAGGAGGGCGATAAGGCCGTATATAGGATTTGCGGCGTTATCGAAGTGCCGCTTGACCTCTCTGGAGGCGCATTCTATCCTCCTCAGGCGATTCGCGCACGAGGGGGACGTGCGCCTGGTGAGCCCGGGCAATACTCGCTGAGGTGCCGATGGACCGCAACGGCTTTTCACTTCTGATCGTACCCCGCGGGAACGAGAGCCGGGGTGTGCGCGAATTCCGGCTTTCAGCTTCCTCGATCATCCTGACGGCTGCGGGCATCGCGACGGCAGCCGTCATCTTCGTGGCCATGGCAGCAACCTACGGTACCGGCCTGGTTGATGGGGTCGAGTATGCCCGCCTGCAGCGCGAGAACCAGATCCTGCGCACCCAGCTCGACGAGATGGACCGCACCGTACTGGCCCTGTCGGATCAGATGCAGGTCATCGCCCGGCGCGACGACGCCCTGCGGATGATGGCCGAGATGGAACCGCTGGCCGAGGAGATCCGCCGGGCCGGGGTCGGCGGCCGGCTGGATTTCAACAGCCAGGTGCTCCTGCTCTCGAGCGAGACGGGGAGCCGGGTCAAGGACGTGCAGAGCCGCCTGAACCAGCTCAACCGGGAGGCCCAGCTCGAACTGGAATCGCTGCTCGAGATCACCACCCGGCTCGAAGAATCCGAAGCCTTTCTGCTCGGCTATCCCAGCATCACCCCGATCGATCAGAGCCGCTACCGCACCCGGATGAGTTCGGCCTTCGGCTGGCGCGACGATCCCCTGTATAACGACCGCCGATTTCACTGGGGCAACGACTGGGCGGCGGCCAGGGGCACCCCGGTCCGGGCCACCGCCGACGGCCGCATCAGGGTAGCCGAGAGTGACAAGAGTGGCCCCAGCCGTTTTGGCTTCGGTAATTACGTCGAGATCGATCACGGCAACGGTTATCGGACCATATACGGTCATCTCGACCACCTGCACGCCCGGGCCCGCCAGGGTGCCACGGTCAGCCGGGGCGAGGTCATCGGCTATGTGGGTAACACCGGCCGGTCGACGGGGTACCACCTCCACTACGAGATCAAGTTCAACGGCAAGGAGGTGAACCCCTGGTATCACTATTACGAAGACCGCCTTGCCGACGTGCTCGGCCACTAGTGACTCAGAGCACTGACTCCCTTCCCACCACCTGATTGCCATGGCTGAGGACCCGAACGGCGGCGGGGGCGATCTGTTCGCTCCGGCGCCCGGTGAGACGAACTCGCCCGCTGTCCATGTACCGCTGGCCGAACGCCTGCGGCCGCGCTCGCTGGAAGAATTCGTCGGCCAGAATCACCTCCTCGCCCCCGGTCAGCCGCTACGCCGGATGATCGAATCGGGGCAGATCCCGAGCATGATCCTCTGGGGGCCGCCGGGGACGGGCAAGACCACTCTGGGGCGGTTGCTGGCCGAGTACGGCGGAGCCGCATTCGAGAGCTTCTCGGCGGTTCTGGCGGGGGTCAAAGAGGTACGCGAGATCGTCGAGCGGGCCCGGCGCCGGCAGTGGGTCGAGGGGTGCCCGACCATTCTCTTCGTGGACGAGATCCACCGTTTCAACAAAGCGCAGCAGGACGCCTTCCTGCCCCACGTGGAAGCGGGCCTGATCGTGCTGGTCGGATCCACCACAGAGAACCCGAGTTTCGAAGTCAACGCTCCCCTGCTTTCGCGGTCGACCGTCTTCGAGTTCCGGGCCCTGAGCGCCGAGGATCTGGGCCGCATTCTCGACCGGGCCCTGACCGATCCCGAGCGGAGTGTGCGGGGCACCGACGGTGAACCGCTTACCCTGCCGGAGGAAACCCGCGAGCTCGTGATCGGCCTGGCCGACGGCGATGCCCGTACCCTGCTGGGGCTGGTGGAGATGGCGGCGGCCGCGGAGTCGGGTGAGGTGAGTCCCGAGCTGATACGCGGTCTGGTCCAGAAAAAGGTGCTGCGGCACGATAAAGAAGGAGAGGCGCACTACAACCTCATCTCGGCCCTGCACAAGGCCGTGCGCGGGAGCGATGTCGATGGCGCCCTCTACTGGCTGGGGCGCATTCTGGAGGGGGGCGAGGATCCGCTCTTCGTCGCCCGCCGGGTGGTCCGCATGGCTGCCGAAGATGTCGGCCTGGCCGATCCGCGGGCGCTCACCATCGCCCTGGCGGCCCGGGACGCCTACCACTTCCTCGGTTCTCCCGAGGGCGAGATCGCCCTGTTCGAGGCCGTCGTCTACCTGGCCCTGGCGCCCAAGAGCAACGCCCTCTACCGGGCCGAACAGAAAACCCGGCGGACGGTGCGCGAGAATCCTGCTCATCCCGTACCGCTGCACCTGCGCAACGCGCCCACCGGTCTGATGAAGCAGCTCGGTTTCGGGGCCGGGTACGCGTATGATCACGACTTCCCTGACACGCTGGCGCCGCAGGTGTATCTTCCCGACGAGTTGTCCGGGATCCGGCTCTACGAACCGACCGATCAGGGGCTCGAGAGCCGGCTGGCCGAACGGCTCGCCTGGCTGCGCCGGCGACGAGCCGAACTGATCGCCGAACGGGCGGGGGACGAAACCGCGGGATCGTCCGGCAGGCAGGAAGAGAACCACGATGACGGGCCGCCGCCGACGCCCGCTTCCGAAGAGGAGCAACCGTGACCCCGGGCTGGACATTTCCCCATATCAACCCGGTCCTGCTCGATCTGCCGGGGCCCTTCGCCCTGCGCTGGTACGGCTTGATGTACCTGGTCGGCTTCGGGCTCGGCTACCTGATCCTGCGCGCCCTGGCCCGCTCCGGACGCCTGCCTCTGAAGCCGGTGCAGGTCGGGGAGCTGGTGGGCCTGGTGGCCCTGGGTGTGATCGTCGGGGGCCGGCTCGGATACATGCTTTTTTACAATCCCTCGAGCCTGCTGCGCCCCCTCGAGATCATCAAGCTGTGGGAGGGGGGGCTCAGTTTCCACGGCGGTCTGCTCGGGGTCGTGCTGGCGTTCTGGTGGTTCTGCCGGCGCGAGAAGATCCCCTTTCTGGCCATCGCCGACGGGATCGTGCTGGCGGCGCCGCCGGGGATCGCCGCGGTGCGTCTGGCCAATTTCGTCAACGCCGAACTCTACGGGCGCATCGCCGGCGAAGGAGTGCCGTGGGCCATGCGTTTTCCCTCCGATCCGGTGGCCCTGCGCCTGCTCGGGATCCCGCCCGGGACTCCCGACGAGATCTACCGCGCCGCCGAGGCGGCCCGTCAGGCCGGCCTGTGGAGTGAGATCGAGAGCCAGATCCCGCTCCGGCACCCCTCCCAGCTCTACGAAGCGGCCCTCGAGGGCGTTCTGCTCTTCGCCCTGCTCTGGGCGATTGTCTGGCTCGTGCGCCGCCGCGAATGGCACCTGCCGGTCGGACTGCTGGGAGGGATTTTCCTGATCGGTTACGGTCTGGGTCGCACCGTCGTCGAGAACTACCGTCAGCCCGACCCGCAGTTCACCGGACCGGGCGATTCGCTGGGCACCGTGCTCGGACCTCTGACCATGGGACAGATTCTCAGTCTGGCGGTCCTGGGGGCCGGGATCTTCGTGATCGTACAGGTCGTCAGGGGCAAGGGGCCGCCGGGCCTGGCCTGGCCCGCCCGGCCTCCCGTTTCGGTCGCCGCAGAAGCGGACGCTGGTGAAGGGAAAAACACCGGGAACCGGCTGGCAGACGCCGGGGGGCAAGGTGAATGAGCGACGTCCTGCTCCTGATGGGAGGCGGTATCTTCGCCCTGCTCCTGCTCGGTTTCCTGCTCAGCCGCCGGTTGACCTCGACCCGCGGCAAGGGTGGGGAAGACGAGACCGAGAACGGTGTCGACGAGGTGGAGAACCTGCTGTGAGGACGATCTGAGATCATGATCGGCACGGAGAACGATTCCACCCGCCGGCGCCGCCTGCTCAGAACGCTCGGGGTGCTCACCGCGCTGGTCATCCTGACCCTCGCGGCGGCAATCGTGGGGATAACCTCCTTCGAGGCCCTGCAGAGCCGCGAGCAGACCGTGCTCGACGCCTGGGATGAGGTGCGCAACGTGCACGACGAGCGCCTCGTCCTCGTTGCGCGCCTGGCCGAATCCGATTCACTCGAGCCCGCTCTCGGAGCCGCTCTCGACCGGCTGCGTCTGCGCCAGCGGGATTTCGATGCCGCCCCCGATTTCGAAGCCGAAGTCGGCGCCCAGGCGCAGGTGGACGGCGTTTTCGCCCTCGTCGCCGATCTGGTCGAGCGTCTGCCCGGGACCGTGCCCGCTCCCGGCCGGGCCGTCTGGCGCCGCCAGCTGGGCGAACTGAACCAGGCCGCGGCGGTGGCGCGGCGGCTTTACAATGAAGCCGTGGACGAATATGAAGAGAACCGTCACCGGCTTCCCCACCGGTGGTTCGCCCGGCTCTTCGGTTACGGGCCCCTGCCCCGCTATGTCCCGCCCGACGAGGACTGAGAAACCTCGCGCAGAAAAGTACCAGATGGGCGAAACAGGAGAACAGCCGGGGGTTAGAGCGTGTCGCGCGAGCCGTACATCCGATCGTAGTACTCGCGGTACGTCCCGCTCTTGACCTCTTCCCACCACTGCCGGTGCCCGGTATACCAGGCCACCGTTTCGGCCAGCCCGTCGGCCAGATCGACCTCTGACTGCCAGCCGAGTTCGTCCCGGGCCCGGCTCACATCCAGAGCGTAGCGGCGGTCGTGGCCGGGTCGGTCGGTCACGAAGGTGATCAGATCCTCGGAAGCGTTCATCAGAGCGATAAGGGTCCGGATAACCTCCAGGTTGGGCACGTCCACCCCGGTACTCAGGTTGTAGATGCGGCCCGGTTCCCCGCGCTTCCAGGCGGCCCAGATTCCGGCGCAGTGATCGCGTACGTGCAGCCACTCGCGCCTCTGCTGACCGTCGCCGTACACGGGCAGGGGCGCGTTTTCCATGATATTGGTGATCATCAACGGGAGCAGTTTCTCGGGGAATTGATAGGGTCCGTAGTTATTCGATGCCCTCGTGATCAGGGCCGGCAGGCCCCAGGTGTGCATTGCAGCCAGGACCAGCAGGTCGCCGGCGGCCTTGCTGGCGGCATAGGGCGAAGAGGGCTGCAGGCTATCCGTTTCTGAAAAATGCACCCCCTTGGGAGCCGATCCGTACACTTCGTCGGTCGAAATCTGCAGAAAGCGGGGGATCGAATGAGTGCGCACCAGGTCGAGCAGGACCTGCACCCCGGTGACATTGCTGCGCAGGAAAGGGGCGGGATCCTCGAGGCTGCGGTCGACGTGCGATTCGGCCGCAAAGTTGATCACCCCGTCGGCTCCCGAGACGATTCCGGCCATGGTCTCGGCGTCGGTGATGTCGACCCGCTCGAAACCGATCCGGTCCCGGACCGGCTCGAGGTTGGCCAGGTTCCCGGCATAGGTAAGGGCATCGACCACGACCAGTTCGAGCCCGGGCTCGGTCTCGACGAGCCACTGCACGAAGTTGGCGCCGATGAAGCCGGCGCCGCCGGTGATCACCAGATGTCCCATACCAGACCTCCGGAGCCTGTCAGGTGGTTTATCCTGTCAGGGATTGTTCGCTCCCGTCCGGGCGACCAGATCCGAAGCGAGTTTGAGCGATTCGAAAGTACCGGCGTCCGACCACCAGCCTTCCAGAACGCCGTACTGCATCGTTCCCTGGTCGATGTAGAAATTGTTCACGTCGGTGATCTCGAGCTCGTTCCGGTTGCTCGGTTCAAGCCCGTCGATGATCTCCCAGACCTGATGGTCGTAGAAATAGATACCGGTCACGGCATAGCGCGAGGGCGGATCGGAAGGCTTCTCGACGATCCCGGTAATGCGATCGCCCTCTATCCGCGGCACGCCGAACCGCTGCGGATCGGGTACCTCCTTGAGCAGGACCCGGGCCCCGCCGCCCTGTTCGGTATAGGCCTCGACGTGCGGCCGGATGCTCTTTTCGAGGATATTGTCGCCCAGCACCACCGCCACCGGATCCTCGTCCACGAACGCCCGGCACAGGCCGAGGGCCTCGGCGATCCCCCCCTCGCCCTCCTGGTAGGTGTAGTTGAGATGCTTGAGGCCGAACTCCCGTCCGTTCTGGAGCAGCCGCAGAAAATCGCCGGCATTGTTGCCCCCGGTGACGATCATGATCTCCTGGATCCCGGCCCCCGCCAGAGCCTCGATCGGGTAGAAAATCATCGGTTTGCGGTCGACGGGGAGCAGGTGCTTGTTGGTGACCCGCGTGAGGGGAGCGAGGCGGGTGCCGAGACCGCCGGCCAGAACAACGCCCTTCATGACACGATTCCGTTCCGGAAGAGGGTGAGAAAGTTTGTCGGTACCGACCTGTGTCGTGTGACAGACACTAGGTATTCGGTGCCGGGCGGTCAAGACGCAAGACCGGCCCGGAGCTTCAGAAATCGAACCAGTAGGTGAGCTTGACCAGCAGGGCCCGGTCGCTCAGCGGCAGGGCCCCGTAGCGTTCGTAGTAGGCGCGGTCGGCGATGGCGTCGTCGCGGATCTCGTTGTAGACCACGTAGAGAATGCTCTTGGCGTTGATGAACCAGCTGAAGACCACGTTGAGGGTGTTGGCGCCGCTATCGGGGATGTTTGCATCGTTGACGGTATAGAGCCGGAACTGATTGTAGAGCTTCACCGCCACGGCGGAGGTGAAATAGTAGGAGAGCCGGCTCACCAGCAGGTTCTTGGTCTCGTCGAGGATGCCGCCGGGGTGGTATTCCCTGATATGGGTCAGGTTCAGACTGCCCGAGAAGCGGGCGCTGGGGCGGAAGCTGAACCCGGCGCGGACAGAGAGATCGCGGCCCCGGTAATAGTCGCCGTAATCGAGGAAGTCACCCCAGTTGACGGTGGCCGAAAAGGAATAGTCGAGGCTGCCGTCGGTACTGAACTTCAGCTGATAATCCCAGCCCTGATAGACCCGGGCCGTCTCGGAGGTGGCCCACGGTTGCGGGGCATAGACGTCGCGCCAGCGGCTGTCGCTGCGGCCGGCCTGAACCTCGAGCTGCATGTAGTTCATACCCTGGACCGTGCCTTCGAAGCGGTAGCGGCCGTAGGTATACTCTCCGGCGAAATTGCGCGAGGCGTCGGCGCTGGCTTTCAGTTCGATCCGCCTGATTCCCCAGGCTTCGGGGCGGGGTTTCCAGCCGACGTTGAAACCGCCCCGCCGGCGGTCGACCTGGGTGATGTAGCCGATCTGGTTGACGTCCAGTTCGGGGCCCAGGTAGGTGAACTTGGCCCCGTACTCCCAGAGATCGGAACGCAGTCCGGCCGAGATCTCTCCCCCCCAGTCGTCACCCCCCGGGCCGTGGTTCAGACTGCGGGCGATCATACCCGTCAGGTAGTGGTTGTCGGCGGAGCGCAGGTGCGTGTCGAGGCCCAGTGTGCGCTGATAGGGCGCCACCGTACGGCCCAGATAATCGGTCCCGGTCCGGGAATCCTTACTGGCCGCCAGCACCCCGACGGTCGAGCGGTCGAGGATGTCGCGCTGAGCCCGCACGACCGTGAAATCGGCCATCGGCAGGGTTCCCTCATAGGCGCTTCCGGCATACTCGAGACTGTAGTCACGCCGTTCGGTCAGAGCGTTGATCAGGCCGATCTGCCAGGGGCCGGTTCGCCCGATCAGTTTGGCGCCGGCCATGAGATTGGCCTCGGGGCCGCCCCCGGGAGGCTGCTTGCCGATCCGCCGGCTGTAGAAGATCTGCAGGGGGGCGCGGAAGATGCTCTGCCCCTCCTGGAAAAAGGGTCTCAGCTCGTGGTAATAGCGTTCGTAACGGGTGACGTTGATCTGTTCGGCATCGGGAGCGATCTGGCCGAAATCGGGATTCAGGGCCACGTCGAGGGCCATGTTGCTGGAGAGGTTGTATTTGAGATCGAGTCCGATGTCGCCCAGACCGTCGCGCTCGTACCCCAGGTCGGCGGTCCCGGAGCGGTGGTACCTTTCCCGGCTGGCTTTGGCGTACGGCATGACCTCGAGATTGCCGCCGCCGCGCAGGCCCCGCAGCTGCTCCAGGGTGCCGTACTTGTCGACCCGCAACCAGTCGTCCCGGGCCCACGCCTGCCAGTTCAGGTCCTCCTTGGTCCGCTGGATGGTGCGTCCGAAGTTGATCCCGAAGACATGTTCGGCCTGCGGTTCGAAGCGCAGAACAGTGAAGGGGATGGCCAGCTCGACGTTCCAGCCGGTGGGGGTGATGCGGGTGGCCGAATCCCAGACCCCGTCCCAGTTGATGTCCATGCCGTAGGTGTCGGTCTGGGTGTTGGCGACGGTGACGATGAAATGGTAGGCGTTGCGGCGATCGTGATAGGGATCGATGTCGACCTGGATCTTGTCGCTCTGCAGCAGCCAGGAGTCGCGGGTGCTGACCCGGTAGACGATACCGTCGGGTTCGTCGTCGTGGCAGGTGAAGGCGACATACAGCCGGTGGGCGTCGTACAGGATCCTGACTTCGGTCCGCTGGCTCGGTGCGGCTCCCTCGACCGGATTACGGGCCGTGAATTCGGTGATGACCGGTGCACCCCGCCATTCGGACGGGGTGATCTCGCCATCGATCCGGATGGCGTGAGAGGCTGTCACGGCTCCGATCCGGGCCTCGTCGACGACAAAGGTTCCGTCCGACCCGCCCGAGGGGCCTTGCGGTCGGGCCAGGGCCCCGGCGGGCAGCGTCAGCAGCAGGGCGAGAGCGCCGGCCGATCGCAGAGATGTCGGGTGCAGGATGATGCGCATCACGAGAAGAAACGTTCTGCGGTGCTGTGACGCAACCCGGTCGCGCTTCGGCCGTGCGCCGCCGGGCCCGACCCCCTATCATGCCAGCATGCATGCTGCCAGGGCAGAGGAAGCCGGCCGGGTGTGAGCGCGATCATCGGTTTCGATTTCGGTGAGCGTCGGATCGGCGTGGCCGCCGGAACCCGGGAACTCGGGGTGGCGACCGGCGTGGGAATGATCGGTTATGCCTCCCGGCGTGAACTGCGCACCCGCCTGACAGAGGTCATCGCCGAGCGGGAGCCGGAGCTGTTCGTGGTGGGCTACCCGCGCACGCTCGCGGGCGAGCGGGGGGAGCGCTGCCGGGCCGTCGAGGCCTTCGCCCGCCGCCTCACCGGCTGGTTCGGCCGCCCGGTCGTCTTCCAGGACGAACGTTTGACCACGGTCGAAGTCGACCGGATCAGGCTGGCCGCCGGCCGGCGGGCCGAAAGCGAAGCGGGGAAAGGCATGATCGACACGGCCGCGGCTATCCTCATCCTGCAGAGCTGGTTCGATACCCGCGCCGCCGAAAAACCGGGCCAGGAGGGGAAAGACGGGTGAGCGGACTCGTCCTGATATCGATTCTCTGGGTCCTCGGGCCCCTGCTCCTCGCCGCTCTGCTGGCCGGCTGGCTCGCCCGCCGCCCGACAGGCCGGACGGTTCGCGTTCTGCTGCTCACTCTGAGCGTGGTGGTGGCCCTGGGCTGTCTCGTGCTGGCCGATCTCTTCTGGAGCCGTCCGGGGGAGGTCCTCACCGAACCGGTCACGGTCGTCATCGAACCGGGCACGGTGGTCTCGGTCACCGCCCGGCGGCTGCAGGCCGAAGGGGTGATCGACAATGCCCGCGCGCTGGTCGTCGCCGCCCGGCTGACCGGCTCGCAGCGTGCGATACAGGCCGGGCGGTTCCGCTTCCCCGGCTCAGAGAATGTCCTGGCGGTCCTGCACCGGCTCACCAACGGCGATACGGTCCACGAACTGGTTACCATCCCCGAAGGACTCCGGGCGCACGAGATCGCGGGGATCGTGGCTCGCGAAGCCGAAGTCGATTCGGCGACCTTCATGACCCTGGTGAGCGATTCCACCTTCATCGCCGGCCTTCTGCCGCCCGGGGAGGGCGGATTTCTTCCGGCAACCCTGGCCGGGTACCTGCTGCCCGAGACCTACAACATCTTCTACCGCATGCCGGCCGCCGACGTGATCCGGCTCATGGTCGGGCAGTTTCTCGACCTGTGGGAAGGGGCCCTGTCGGGTCCGGCCCGCGAGCACGACTTGAGCCGGCATGAAGTCGTCACTCTGGCCAGCATCATCGAGCGCGAGGCGGCCAGCGCGGGGGAGCGGCCGATCATCAGCGCCGTTTTTCACAACCGTCTGCGGCGGGGTATGCGCCTGGAATCGTGCGCCACCGTCCTCTACGCCCTGGGCCGCTACAAGCGGCGGTTGTGGGAACGCGATCTCGAGATCGATCACCCGTACAACACCTACCTCATCCGGGGTCTGCCCCCCGGTCCGATCGCCAATGCCGGCGAAGCCAGCCTGCGGGCCGCGGTCCAGCCCGCCGAAACCGACTACCTCTACTTCGTCGCCCGGGGTGACGGCACGCACATCTTCAGCCGCACCTACGCCGAACACCTTCGGGCCCGGCGGGGCCAGGGCGCAGGGGTGCTGGTCGGCGGCCGTGACGCCCGCACCGCCGAAGAGGTGCCTCCCGGGGGCGGAGGGGGCAGGTAAGGCACCGTGGCGGGCCGCTACCGCATTCTCTGGGTCGACGACGAGATCGAATTGCTCACCCCGCACATTCTGTACCTCGAAGAGCGGGGGTACACGGTCGTACGGGCCTCCAGCGGCGAGGATGCGCTTGCCCTCTGTACGGTCGAATCCTTCGATCTGCTCCTGCTCGACGAACGCATGCCGGGGGTCGACGGTCTGACCGTGCTCGAGCGGCTGGAAGGTATCCGGCCCGACCTGCCGGTGGTCATGATCACCAAACAGGAGGACGAAGGCCTCATGGAGGAGGCGATCGGCCGCTCGATCGCCGATTTTCTGACCAAGCCGGTCAATCCGAGTCAGGTTCTCTCGGTCTGCAAGCGCCTGCTCGAACGCGAGCGGATCAGGGATGAGACCCTGGCACGCGATTACACCGGGGAGTTCACCCGGATTACGAACCGTCTCTCCGGAGCCCCCCTGACTCCGGCCGAATGGGGAGATCTGGCTGAAGCCCTGGCCTGGTGGAGCCTCCGGCTCGATGAAACCGGCCAGGAGGGACTGGCGGAATCGCTCGCTTCGCTTCAGCGCGAGGCCGACTCGGTCTTCGCCCGGCAGGTGCTCGAAGCCTATCCGGACTGGGTCGCTGAAGCGGGGTCGTGGATAGAGCGCCTGCGAGCCCTTGGGGCGGCAAGCGCCGGTACCGCCGCCGGCGCGGGCAGCCTGCCGGCCCTGCCCGTCCAGCCGGCCGGCCGCGGCGACCGGCCCGGTCTGACCGTCGATCTACCCGGGGCGGTGCTCCGGCCGACCCTGGCCCATGCCGGACGAGCCGTTCTGCTCGTTCTCGATTGCCTGCGCTACGATCAGTGGCTGGCCATAGAACCTCTCCTGGCCTCCCGGGCGCACCTGGAACGCAGCTCGCTCTTCTCGCTGCTTCCCTCGGCCTCACCCTATTCGCGTAACGCCCTGTTCTCGGGGCGCTATCCCGATGAAATCGCCGCCTCATTCCCCGGGCTGACCGGCGAGGATGCAGCAGAGACGAAAAGTCCCAACCGTTATGAACCGCAGCTGCTCGCCGAAGCACTCGAACAGACCGGTTCAGGGAGCCGGAAAGGAAGTTCCCTGGCGCTGTTTGAGCGGGTTCGTTCACCCCGCGAGTCCGACGCGGTGGTGCGCCGGCTCGACGCGGGAGCTCCCGAGGGGCTGGCGGTGATCGTGGTCAGTTTTCTTGATCTGCTGGTGCACGACCATGCCGAATCGACGGTGGTTCAGGAACTTGCGCCCGACGAAGGCGCGTTCCGGGCTCTGTCCCGGGAGTGGTTCCGGCACTCTCCCTTTCCCCGCCTGATCGGGCATCTGCTCGAGCAGGGCACGCCGGTCGTGATTGCGACCGATCACGGCAGTACGAGAGTGGCCCGCCCGGTCGAGGTCAGGGCCGATCGCACCGCCACCAGCGGGGTGCGGTACAAGATCGGGCGGAACCTGAACGCCGATCCCCGCTGGACACACCGCATCGACGATCCGGCGGCCTGGCGTCTGCCCCCCGGCCGGCTCACCGACACCTGCCTGCTGGCCCGCGAGGACGCTTTCCTGATCTTCGCCGGCGATCGGGGCGATCACAAACGGCGTTGGGCCGGTTCTTTCCAGCATGGCGGTGTTTCCCTGGCTGAAATGGTCGTTCCCCTCATCCGGTTGACGCCGCTCTCCGGCACCCCTTAGCATCTGGGTTCTGCGGGTCGTGCACACCCGCGGAAGGGCATCTCACATTCACCACGGACGGGAATCGCATGAGCAGAACGATGCGGGCAGGCGGGTGTGCGCTCACGGTCAGCGCCGCCGTGGCGACCATCCTCTTGATCCAGTCGGCTCCGACCCTGGCCCAGGCCGCCGACCCGATCCGGGCCGCAACCCGGGCAGTCAGGATCGGGTCTGTTCCACCTCTTTCCGGAATCGGCGATCTGACCCGGATCCCCGACGCCGATCTGCCCGATTTCAAGCGCGATTTCGATCTGCCCGTTCCGGCTGGTCGGTCCGATCCCGCCGGTTTCTCGCGATCTTCCGCCTCCTCCTTCCCGACCTCCCTCTCCTTCACTCTCTGGACCGGGTACTACGATATCGCCACCTTCACCAGCGGCGGCACCGACTATGCCGTGGCCGCCGTCGAACCGGGGCTCGTGTTTTATAACCTGAGCACCGGCAGTCCCCTGCCCTACTACACCTGGTATACCGACCTGGGGACCTACCGGCTGGAGGTGGAGGGCACCCGCCTCTATGTCGTGGACTGGCACGAAACCCGGGTCTTCATCTTCGACATCTCCAATCCCGGTTCTCCCAGCCTGCTCGGGGAATACGAACCGGCGGTCTCCGGCCGGATCCTGAACATTGCGGCCGAGAACAACGTCATCTACCTGGCCCGGAGTACGCTCGGGATCGAGATCGTCGATGTCAGCACTCCCTCTTCCCCCTCCCCGCTGAATACCTATCTGGGGGGCAGCCGCAGTGTCGATGTCGCCGTATCGAACGGCTATGCCTTCATCACCGTGGCGGCTCTCGGGTTCGAGGTCCTGAATGTCACCACGCCCTCCAATCCCCTGTGGTATGACGACTACAACCCCGGCGACCGCAACTACGTCCAGGTCGATTTCCTGCCCGGGGGCGCCTTTCACTCGGCCGACATCCTCTGCTTCGGCGGCCTGATGACTGATCCGGGCACGGCCGGGTACGAACTCACGGTGGATTTCTACACTTGGAATGCGAGTACCCACACCCTGGGCGGAGCTCCGCAGGAGGTACACCTGACGGGGAACAGCAGCGGTGTCTGGGATGTCGAGCTGTTCGAAAACCAGGCTTATGTAGCCTTCGGCGGTCTCAATCCGGTCGCGATCGACATCACCAATATCACCAGCGGCACGACGCCGAGCTTCGTCGGCTCGACGACCGGCAAGTTCACCCCCAACGGTCTGGCGGTGGCACCCACCGGCCGCAGCCTGCTGGTCGCCGAGCTCTTAGGCGGGACCTCGCAGTTCTCCCTGCTGGATGCCGGTACGCCTCTGACCGAACTGGCCCGCGCGGGAGAATCGGGACGGGTCTACATGACCCACCGGCGGGGCGACCTGCTCTTCGTGGCCAATGGCCATACCGGTCTCACCGTGCTCGATGTCAGCGCCCCCTCGGCTCCGCTTGTGATCAACAGGTACGTGAGTGACGGCTGGGTCAAGGACCTGTCTGTCGACTGGCCCTGGATCTATGTCGCCGAGAGCACCGCAGGGGTCACGGTGCTGACCTATGACGAGTCCGGCAACTCCTTCACCGACTACGGTTCCATCGCTCCGCCGACAGACCGCCTGGTCGAACACCTGGAACTGAAAACCGCCGGTCCGGGGGAATACGAGTACCTCTACGCCACGGCCGGTCTGGGCGGGCTCATGATCATCAACGTCTCCGATCCCGCTTCGGCCTGGCTCGTGAATACCATTGCCTATTCAGGGGCGGGCACGGTCGGGTCCACCGACCTGACCTACGTCGAGGACTGGGACCAGCTGGCGGTGGCCAACGACGAAGATGGGGTCGATGTCTGGGATATCTTCACCCCCGGTTCGCCCTCACTGGCCTTCACGGTTCCCCCCGCGTTCAGCCAGTCCAACCGGGTGGCGGCCGACGACGACGGCAACCTCTGGGTGACCGACACCAACGCTCAGATCGATGCCTACGACATCTCCACCGGTTCGTACACCTGGCTGGGCAGCTGGGCCGTCGCCGGCGGCGACTACATGATGCTCACGCCTTTCGAGACCAACGCCATGCTGGCCGACGGGTACTGGGGCGTCCGGATCCTGAACTGGGACGATCCGACCGCGGTCTACGAAGAAACCGGGGTGGCCAGCGCCGGCTTCACCCGGCAGGTGACCCCGGGCACGGACTGGTTCGCGGCCAGCGACACCTACCTGCTCTCGATCTACGAAACCCCCGCCGATCTCTTCCTCGGTCTCTCCCCCGCAGGTGAGGAGTACCTGCCGGTCGGAGATCAGCTCCAGTACACCCCCTCGGGCGGGGTGGGCTCGTACTACTACTGGGTCGATCATCACCCCGTCGACGACCGCGAGATCGCCACGGTGAATGCTACCGGGCAGCTCTCCGCCCTGGCGGCCGGGACGACCTGGCTCTACGTCTACGACGACGGCGGCCGGTGGGGCCGGGCCGGCCCGATCCACGTATGGGGCGGTCCGACCCTGATCGACGAGACCGTCGAACAGTTTGTCTACGCCCTGGTCGATAACGGCACCTGGCTCTATATCGATCCCTTCACCTTCGACGAAGCCGTGGAGCTGGAAATTTTCTCGCTCGACATCAACACCCAGGTGCCGGCCCCGCCTTCGGGGTACGAACATTTCGTGGCCTACGATCTCTTCGGGCAGCTCTTCTGGTCGGCCACGCCGCTGGCGGCCGGCGATTTCAACGCTCCGGTCGAGTTCAACGTGCATTACGATCCGGCCGGCCTGCCCGGCAGCTACCCCGAAGACAACCTGACTCTCTGGCGTTACAACGATTCGAATTTCCAGTGGGAGCAGATCAGCGCCACCGTGAATGCCGCCGACGATGAGATCCTGGCTTCCCTGACGGGCTTTTCCACGTACTCGGTCATGTATTCCCTGACCACCCTCTCGACCCCGGTGCTCTCCGGTCCTGCCGATAACAGCTGGCTGAATACAAGCACGGTCGATTTCGCGTGGCAGTCGGTCGCCGACGCCACCGAGTACGACATCGAGGTCGCGGTTACCGCGAACTTCGATCCAACCGATATCGTGAACAGCTGGACCGAGTACGGGACCACGGCCCAGCTCGACCTGGGAATGGCGAGCCCTTATGAGGCCGATGGAGAGTACTTCTGGCGGGTTCAGGCCTCGGACGGCTTCTTCACCTCCGACTGGTCAAACACCTGGGCCTTCAAGGTCGACACGACCACTCCCGGCCTCACGGTCGATCCTCTGGGAAGTCCCCTGTACAACACCACCGCGACCGTGGACGCCACCGCGACAGACAACATGCAGCTGGAGTGGGTTCGGCTTCTCTACCGTCCCACCGGCACCACCGACTGGAACCATATGACCATGAGCTCCACCGGCGGGGACGGCTACAGCGGCGACGTTCCCGCCTGGGCGGCGGGCTACGACGGCTTCCAGTACCTGGTCGTCGCCCGCGATATGGCCGGGAACGAGAACCGGGCCACCTCCGACGGGACCGTCGGCGAGGGGGTGTCGGGCGGGGTGCAGATGGGCTTCACCGGCCTGCCCGCCTCGGGCAACATCCCCCCCGAGGGCTGGCTCATGGTCTCGGTGCCGCACTACCCCGACAACAGCTACATCCAGGACATTCTGACCGGGGTGGGTGAGTACGACGATACGGTCTGGCGCTTCTTCCGCTGGAACAACGGCGGCTACCAGGAGGTCAGCGGGGCCAACCTGGAAACCGGCCGGGCATACTGGCTGCACCACCGCAGCAGCGGGGTGCATTTCGAAATCGGTACGGGTGAAACGATCGATACCGGCAATCCCTTCCAGATCACCCTGAATCCGGGCTGGAACGACATCGGTTCCCCCTGGCTCTTCGATGTGGACTGGGGAGAGATTCTGACCGCTTCAGGCCTGACCGGCACGCAGGTCGCGGGGGTCTACACCTACAACGGCAGCGATTGGGGGTTGCCGGCGGTCGGACAGGACGTGCCGGTCTGGCGGGGGGTGTCGGTCTACAACCGTACCTCGGGTAGCCTGACGCTCCAGATACCGCCGGTGGATGCCAGTGCCGCTCTTGCGGGTGAAGCGTCCCGGGGCGCCGATGAGGTCTTCGACGGCTGGCGCCTGCAGCTGTTACTCTCGCAGGAGGGCTCGGCTGCGGTCGACGATCAGAACTATATCGGCGTGCGGGCCGGATCGGAGATCGAGTGGGATCCCGGGGACTATCCCGACCCGCCGATGTCGATCGACGGTACCGCCCGGCTGGCGGTGAACCGGCTCGAACGCTCGAGCGATCCGGGGACCTATGCCACCGATTACGTGCCCGGAGTGGGCGAAGGCTATACCTGGCCGCTGATGGTCGAATCGATTTCGGGTCAGCGGCGAGCGAGCCTGACGGTGAGCGGGATCGAGGCCCTGCCTGACGGTTATGAGGCCGTGCTCGTGGATCCTGCCGCCGGTCTGCGCATCGATTGTGAAGGGCGTGCTCCCTACCGGTTCTACCCGGTGCGGAACGCCGCGGTTTCGCTCGGCCAGGTGGTGCGGCGCGAGCTGCGCCTGCTGGTCGGAACACCGGGTTGGCTCGCGGGCATGACGGCGGGGCTGGAACGGCTCCCCGCGCGGGTCGAGCTGCACCCGAACTACCCCAATCCATTCAATCCCGTCACCACCCTCCGCTTCGCCCTGCGCGAAGCCGGAGAGGTACGGCTCGAGATCAGGAACGTGCGCGGCCAGCTTGTGACGGTCATCGCCGACCGGAGCTTCGAAGCCGGTACCCACACCCTGAGCTGGAACGGCACCGATCGTCATGGCCGGGCGGTGGCCAGCGGTATCTACCTGGCCCGATTGCAGGCCGGTACCGAAGTGCGCATCCGCAAGATGACCCTGGTACGGTAACGGACCGCAGGGATCCGAAGAAGGGCAGCGACAGCAGGAGACACGATCGGAACAGCGATGGCAAACGGGAACGACAACGAACGAACGGGCGGCACGGCGGCCCGCTGGACGATCCTCAAGGCTCTGGGGGTCGGCGGCGGAGCGGCGCTGCTGGTGGCGCTCTTCACCTATATCATCGCGCCCGGGTCGTTTCAGAAGATCGAGTACTCCCTTTTCGACTCCCGGGTCTGGCTGGCCGCGGCGCAGACCGACCCGTATGAGGGCGAGGAAACCGGGATTGTCCTGATCCGGATCGACGACCGTTCGCTCGAGGAGATGGGACGTTTCGAGCAGTGGCCGCGCAGCGTGCACTCCTACCTGGCCGATTATCTGGCCGAGGCCGGGGCGGCGGCGATCTTTTTCGATATCGTCTTTTTCCAGGAGGACATCGATCCGGCCATGGACCTCGAGGTCGCCCGGGGATTCGGACAGGCCGGGGTGGTCTACACCGCCCTGAGCCTGATCGATTCCTCGAGTTATGTCTTCATGTCCACGGTGGATGAGGATGTCTTCATCCGCAACGCTCCCCGCTCGATCGTGCCGGTCGAGAACATCGCCGGCGCCGAGGCTCTGCCCGACATGAGCGGTCTGCGGCGGCAGATCCTCGAAGGACCGGGCGAGCGGCTCATCCGCTCCAGTCTGGGGCTGGGGCTGGTGAACGCCTTTCCCGACGAGGACGGGATCGTACGGCGCCAGCCGCTGCTGTGGCGCAATCACGGCTACGTGCTCCCCACCGCCTCTTTCCACCTCTTCCTCGACCTGATGGGGATCAACTTCGACGAGGTGCGTTTCGAGCCGGGGGTGGCTCTGCATGTGGGCGATTACGCCATACCGGTCGATAACCTGGGGCGGTTTCTGCTCCACTGGTATCCCAACGACTACCCGCCTTACCGGGAAATCTCGTATTCCGATGTCTTCGCCCAGCGACTGCCCGCCGAGTACTTCCAGGGCAAGATCTGCATCGTGGGACCGACCGCGGCGGCCCTGGGGGACATCAAACCCACACCGGTCGATCCCGCCCTCGCCGGGGTGAAAATCCACACCACCCTGCTGGCCAACCTCTTCATGGGCGATCAGGTGGGACGGATGCCCGAATGGCTGGGCATCCTGCTGACCGTCCTGCTCGGGGCCCTGGTGGCGTTTTTCGCCTTCCGCTTCCGCATTTCACTGGGAGCGATCCTGACCGCCGTGCTCTTCGTCCTTTTCTTCATCGCCGCCTTCTATATCTATCTGCGCGTCTCGTACTGGTCCGAACTCTTCCGGCCCGCCTTCGGCCTGGTGGTGGGCTACACCAGCGCCATGGTCTACCGCTATATGACCGAAGAGAAGCAGAAGCGGGTCATCAAGGGGGCCTTCCAGCAGTACGTCTCGCCGGCGGTGGTGGACGAGATGCTCGACGATCCCGACAAACTCCGGCTCGGCGGGGAGCGGCGCGAGCTGACCATTCTCTTCGCCGACATCCAGGGCTTCACCTCCTTTTCCGAAAAGCTCGATCCCGAGGAGCTGACCGCTTTCCTGAACAAGTTCCTGACCTCCATGACCCGGCGGATCTTCGAGTATCAGGGTACGGTCGACAAGTACATCGGGGATGCGGTCATGGCCATTTTCGGCGCTCCGCTGGCCTTCGACGATCACGCCGAACGGGGGGTGGGGGCAGCCCTGGGCATGCGCGAGGAACTCGAGCGGGTGCGCGAGGAATGGGGGGATTTCCTGCCCGGGACGTTCGACCTGAAGCTGGGCCTGAACACCGGTCCGGTGGTGGTGGGCAACATGGGCAGCGATATGCGGTTCGACTACACCGTGCTGGGCGACAACGTCAACCTGGCCGCCCGGCTCGAAGCCCTGACCCGGCAGTACGGGGTCAGCCTGTTGATTTCCGAAGCGACCCTCGACGCTGTGGGCGACGCTTTTCTGGTGCGTGAACTCGACAGCGTGAGGGTCAAAGGCAAAGAAAAACCGGTGGTGATCTACGAGGTGCTGGGCCGGACCGGATCGGACCACGACACCCCCGAGGCTCACCGCCTTGCCGATGCCTTCGCCGACGGCCTACAGTATTACCGGGCCCAGGCGTGGGACCAGGCTCTTGAAATCTTCGCCCGGCTCACCGACGATCCGGCCGCAGCGGTGTTCAGCGACCGTTGCCGCACCTTGAAAGAGCAGCCGCCGGGTGAGGAGTGGGACGGGGTCTGGACCATGACAACGAAGTAATATGTGTCCTGTGTTCCGGAGCGGGAGCGAGGAACCCGGTCCGGCGCAGACAGAAGCCAAGGAGGACGGCATGAAGCCGTTGCGTCCGTATCTCGCGCTCCTGCTGACCGGAGCGTTGCTGGTTCCCCTCGCGGGGGCCGAGGCTCAGGAGGAGAACTGGCCCGAACCCGGTGCCTTTACGATCGACTGGGAGCGCCAGGTCGTCATTGTGCACAGTCTCGGCGCGCCGAACACCGACTTCCCCCGCCCCGCCTGGCGGACCTCGGCGGTGCGGGCGGCCCGCCAGGCCGCCTACCGCGATCTGCTCGAAGCGGTCAAGGGAGTGGCGGTGACCTCCACCACCACGGTGGAAAACGCCATGCTCACCAGCGACATCATCCGTTCCCGCGTCGAGGGGACGGTCACGGACTTCACCGTGCTCGACGTGAAATACTTCGAGGCCATGGATGTGGGAATCATCGTCGAGATGCCTCTGACCGGGGCGCTCTACGACGTGCTCCTGCCCGGCGATCGGGGAGGCCGGACGGGGGAGGTCGCCACGCCGAACCCGGCTCCCCGTTCGAGCGGGGCGGTCTCGGGGCTGATCGTCGACGCCTCGGGGCTCGACGTGACCCCGGCCATGGCGCCCAAGATCATCGATGAAGAGGGCACCGAGGTGTACGGCACGTCCGAGGTGATGCGGCAGTACGCCCTGCAACAGGGGGTCGTGGGGTACCACAACGATGTGGGGCAGGCCCGCGAGAACGAACGGGTGGCCGGCAATCCTCTCGTCGTGAGGGCCCTGCGTACCACCGGTGCCAACGGTTGCGACCTGATCATCTCCAGCGACGATGCGGCCCGTATCCGGCAGGCGGCCGGGAACGTGCCCTTCCTGGAAGAATGCCGGGTCATGATCGTTCTCGGTGCCGGCGACTGAACCCGGAGTTCGCGAAGGAGGAACGGTGAAATGAAGCCGATCACGAGAATCTGCAGCGCCGGGGCGGTCATTCTGCTGGCGGCGGCGGTGCTCGGTGCGTGCGCCGGCCGTATCAGACAGCAATCGGTCCTCGATACCCCCGAGGCGCACTACCAGGCCGGCAAGGCCTTCCTCGATCAGGACAAGGTGGCCGAGGCCCGGGCCGAATTCGAGTACGCTCTCGGGCTCGACCGCGATTTCGCCCCCGGCTACGAAGGGCTGGGTCTCTGCGATCTGGAAGAGGGCGACTTCGACTCGGCCGAGCGCGAATTCCAGCGCTCGCTCGGCAAGGACCGGAACTACGTGCCCGCTCACGTCGGCCTGGGCAAAGCCTACGTCGGACAGGGACGGCACAACCGGGCTATCCGGGCCTTCGAGGACGCCATCGAGATCGACCCGCGCTACGCCGACGCCTACGACGAGCTGGGTCAGGTGCACGTCATCCTGCGCGATTTCGATGCCGCCGTCGATGCCTACCGGCGCGGGATCAACGCCCTGCCCGACAATGTGGCTCTCAACGACGGCTGGCAGCGGGTCAGCGAGCTGCAGCGGGCTACCCTGGGAGTGCCCGAGCGCTACCGTGAGATCGCCCTGAGCCAGGCTCTGAGCCGGGCCGAACTGGCGGTTCTCCTGAACGAGGAACTCGACCTCCACGACATCTTCATCGGTCCCGAGGCCCCGCAGGAACGTCGCTTCGTCCCGCCGGGGCAGGCCAATCCCGAAATCGGCCACATCCCGCAGCCGATCGATGCCCTCGATCACTGGGCCCGCCAGCACATTGAGGAAGCAGTCATCACGGGCGCGATGGATCTGTTTCCCGACAACACCTTCCGGCCCAACCAGGTGGTCAGCCGGGTCGAGCTGGCCAACCTGATACAGCGGGTCCTGGTCGAGGCCTGGGAGGACCCGGGGCTGAAATCACGTTTCTTCGGTTCCCCGAGTCCTTTCGCCGACGTGCCCAACACCCACTATGCCTTCAATGCCATCATGCTGGCTACCACCCGCGGCATCATGGACGGCAAACCCGACGGCACCTTCTTCCTCGAGGGCACCCTGCCGGGGCACGAGGCGATTCTGATCATCCGCAACCTGAAGGGAGCGCTGCGATAGTGTCTGCTCACAAACGGCTGGCATCCGCCGTGGCCGCAGCGGCGGTGCTGGGTCTCCTTCTCCCCGGAACTCTCCGGGCGCAGGACGTTCCCCAGGAGGGGGTGACCGTGACCGTTCAGGGACGCGGCTCGATCATCGCCGGCGACAAGGTCAAAGCTGAAGAAGATGCGGTGAACGACGCGTTGCGCAATGCGGTCGAACAGGTCATGGGAACGCACGTGAACTCGAGCTCCCTGACCGAGAACTTCATGATGATCCAGGATCGCATCTACACCCGCACCGAGGGGTACATCTCCTCTTACGAGGTTCTCTCGACGACCGAAGATCCCGACATGATCACCGTCCAGGTGCGGGCGGTGGTCAAGGAATCGGAACTGGTCGGAGATCTCCAGGCGATCGGGGTTCTCATGGAGCGGATGAGCTTCCCCCGCATGCTGGTCCTGATCGACGAGCAGATCTTCGTCGACGAGGGGGGCGAGGAGCGGGTTCCCACCACCATCGACAACGCCACCACCGCCACCGCCTTCATGGAGGTCCTGCAGCCCAAGGGCTTCCGCTTTGTCGATCCTGCCACGGTGGCCATGAACACCGAGCGGGCGGTGCTGACGTCGGCCCTGGAGGGTGACATGGCTCAGGCGGCACAGATCGGGCGGGCCTTCCAGGCCGAAGTGGTTGTGCTCGGCACGACCGTGGCCCGGCGCAATACCAATGAAATGCAGCAGCTGGGCAATATGATCAGCATGCAGGTCTCGATCGCGATCCGGGTCATCCGGGCCGACACCGGCGAGATCATGACCACGACCCAGGACCAGGAAGCCGGTATCGGGCTCAGTCCAATCGATGGTACCCACCGCGGTATCGAACGAACCATGAACAAGATCATGCCGCGCCTGGAAGAGCGTATCCTCGAGCGCTGGAACGAGGAAGTCACGAGCGGCACCAGGGTCGAACTGCACATCGTCAACGGCCTCGACTTCATGAACGTGCAGCGCTTCATCCGACTCGTGCCCTATTACGTACGCGGCGCCCAGAGCGTGGTCCAGAAGAGCTTCACCGAGGGGCTGACGATTCTCGAGGTGCAGTTCACCGGCACGGCCATGGACCTGGCCACCGAACTGGCCTCGAAAGAGTGGGAGGAATTCGAGATCGCCATCACCGGGATGACCGCCAACCAGGTGCAGATCAGGGTGACCCCGAAGGGGGGCGGCCGATGAGGAGCCCGCACGGTATCCGCTCCCTGCTTCTGGCGGGCGCTCTGGCCGTGATGCTGACCGGACTGGTGAGCGCCCAGGCCTGGGTGCTGGCCAAGGTCAATTTTTTCCTGGGCGAGGTGGGCTACAAAAAGGCGCAGTCCGAGGAATGGTCCGATATTGTCCTGCAGCAGTCCCTTTTCGCCGGCGACGCGGTGCGCACCGGTGCCGAATCGCGGCTCGAGCTCAAGACCAGCGACGAAGGCCTGGTGGTGCGCATCGACGAGAACTCGGAGCTGGAAATCAGCACCCGCAGCCTGCAGGACTGGAAGGGACCGGGTACCCGGGCCACGGCCCGACGGGGGCGCCTGTGGACCAACGTGCGTCGCATGGCCGCCGACCGTGAAAACCTGACCATCGAGACCCCGACCGTGCTGGCGGCGGTGCGGGGCACCGTCTTCCGGATCGACATTCCCAGTGACAGCACGACCGTCCTGCGGGTGTACGAGGGGCAGATGGAGGTGCGTGACAATCCGGCTCCGCCCCCCGGCAGCGGCGCCCTGCGTGAGGTCGACGCTCCCCGCGAGATCGCCCCCCCGCGCGAGGTCTCGCCCCAGCAGTGGCTCGAACTGGTCTCGGCCAACGAACAGCTGGTCGTGACCCGGGGCCTGACTCCGGTCAAATCGGAGTTCGATCCCGAGGCCGACGCCCGCCTCGACTGGGTACAGTGGAACCAGGAGCGCGACCGCGAGATCGCCCGGACCCCGCCGCCGCAGCCGCAGCCCGCCCTGCCGCCTGGAACTGCGAAGAGGAGGAGGCAGAGATGAACGTCCGCCCCCTGCACGGCTGGATGCGTTGTACGGCGCTGGCCGTGGCCTGCCAGATGGTCCTGCTTTCGGTCGGACCGGCCCTGGCTGAAGCGGCCACGGTGACGGCAGGGGCAATGGATGACACCCGGACGTACCAACCGCTGCAGGTCCAGGAGCAGGAGAAGCTCACCATCGGTGTGCTCGATCTCGACGCCGAGGGCGTCGATGACACCGAAGCCCGCACAATCACCGGGCGGCTGCGTATCTGGCTCGGACGCACCGGCGTCTTCGAGGTGATCGAGCGCAACCAGATGGAGAACATCATGGAGGAGATGGGCTTTCAGTTCTCCGGGGCCTGCGACACCGACGAATGCGTGGTGCAGGTCGGACGGGTCCTGGGGGCCAGCAAGATGGTGGCGGGCAGTGTCTCGAAGGTGGGCACCCTCTACAGTCTGCAGATCAGGATCATCGACATCACCACCTCGCGGATCGAGCACACCTCCTTCAACGATGAGCCGCGAGGCATCGAGTACGTGCTGACCGAAGCCACCCGGGAGGTCGCCAACGAGTTGGCCTCCAACGTCACCGGCCAGGCGGTCGAGCCGGCCGAGCCGGCCCCGGTCCAGGATCCCGCCCAGGATCCGACCCGCCGGCAGGCCGAGCCCGAGCAGCAGCCGACCGAACCGGTCGAAACCGGCGAAACGGGCGAGCAGCAGCGGCCCCGCCGCCGCAACGGCTGGTTGTGGTTACTGCTGCTGGGTGCGGTCGGTGGCGGGGGCTATCTTGCTCTGAGTGGAGGTGGGGGAGAATCGGGGCCCGACCGGATCAGCGCCCCGCCGACCCGTCCCGATCCGCCGCAAAGAAACTGAACGCAACCACGGGTGGGATGAGAGACATCATGCTTTACAGATCGACTGCAACCACACTGCTCGCGGCTCTCTGTCTGCTGGTCCTGCCGGCCGGCGCCCGGGCCCAGGAGGTCACCGGCTTCGAAGTGGACTCCCTGGCGGTGGGGATGGAGGCCCCGACGTTCGTGATGAAGCAGATGGGCACCACCGAGTACGTCTTTCTCAGCGATCTGGTGGGAGAACTGCGACAGCAGGCGGTCTTCAGGGGCGACACGCCCAAAACGGTCATCCTGTCTTTCTATGCCACCTGGTGCAAACCGTGCGCCGAAGAAGCCCCGGTACTGGCCGAGATCGCCGAGGCCTACGCCGAGCGTGAGGTCATACTCTTCTTCGTCAATTTCGGCGACACCGATGCCGCCGCGGCGCAGTGGATGGTCGACCACGACCTGTCGGACCGCACCGTGCTGATGGATCCCTTCCGGGAGATCGGCAAGCGCTACGGCGTGAATTCCCTGCCCCGCACGATCGTGATCGACAAAGAGGGCATCGTGCGTCATATCGCCCGGGGATTCGCTGACGCAGAAGAATATCGTACCGCCATCACCACCATCCTGGAGACCATCCTCACTCCGGGGGCCTGATTGACCGGGCATCTTCCCGATCCTGACGCCACAGCGGCCGCCGGACGGCGGCTTGCAGCCGGACTCGGGCCCGGAGCGGTCGTCGCCCTCGTCGGCCCCCTCGGGGCGGGAAAGACCAGTTTCATCAAAGCTGTGGCCGAAGAACTGGGCGTAGAGGATGAGGTGACCTCGCCCAGCTTCGTGCGGATGCAGTTTTATCGGGGCAGCCTGCCGATCTGTCATCTCGATCTCTATCGGGTCCAGGGTCCGGCCGAGTTCCTCGCCCTGGGTTTCGACGAGTGGCTGGACACCGGCGGAATCACCCTGATAGAGTGGGCCGACCGGGTGGCGGAACTGCTGCCCGAAGACACCATCACGGTTACACTCGACTATGCGGAACAGGGCGGCCGACACCTCACGGTGTCAGAGGGCCCGCCCGCTGTTCGTCGCAGGGAGTGACGACGGGGACGTCATGAGCCCACCTCAGAAACAGAAAACGCCCGAGAATCTGCAGGCCGCCCAGGAGAAGATCACCCAGCTCTCCTCGCTCATCGAGGCTTCCCAGACGATCAATTCGACCCTTGAACTCGACGAGGTCCTGCCCCGCATCCTGCAGACCGCCACCGAAAACACCGGGGCCGACCGGGGCACGATCTTCCTGGTCGACACAGCGGCCGGCGAAATCTGGTCGAAGGTCCTGCAGGGGGAGGAGAAACTTGAGATTCGCATGCCGCTGGGGCAGGGCCTTTCGGGTTTTGTAGCCCAGACCGGCGACGTCATCATCCTCGATGACGCCTACGCCGACCCCCGTTTCAACCAGGAGGTCGACCGCGCCAGCGGGTACCGCACCAAATCGCTTCTGACCACCCCGATGCGGAACAAGACCGGCGATATCATCGGTGTTTTCCAGCTTCTGAACAAACAGGACGGTTCTTTCACCGACGAGGATGTCGCCTTCCTCGACGCTCTTTCGGCCCATGCCGCGATTGCTATCGAGAACGCGTACCTCCTGCAGGAATCGCTCGCCAAGCAGGCCATGGAGAAAGAGCTCGAGGTGGCGGGAAGCATCCAGAAGCGGCTCCTGCCCACCGATCCCCCCGAAATCGAGGGCTGGGATCTGTCGGCCGAGTGCATTCCCTGCGAGGCCGTGGGGGGCGATGCCTACGACTTCATTCCCCTCGACGACGGACGCTGGTGTATCTCGATCGCCGACGTGGTCGGTCACGGCGTTCCGGCGGCCCTGCTGATGGCCAACCTCTACGCCGCCCTGCGCAGCCATACCATCTACGAATGCGATCTGCCCGAGATGATCGGCCGGGTGAACGACTTCATCCACCGCTCGACCGACGTGATGCAGTACATCACCGGCTTCTGCGGCCTGCTCGATCCGGTGACCGGCACCTTCGAGTACGTCAACGCCGGTCACAACCCTCCCTACCTGGTGCGGGCCGCGGGCTCGGCCGGCGAAGATCTGGTCGAACTCAAGGAGGGGGGCATCCCCTACGGGATGATGGCTTCGGCTCCGTACGGTTCGGCCACGGTGGCCTTCGAGAAAGGCGACCTGCTCTTCATGTTCACCGACGGGGTGACCGAGGTCATGAACGATGACGAGGATCTGATGGGTGAGGAAGCCCTCGAAACGATCCTGCGCAACACCGTCGGCATGCCCCTGCGTTCGATCCTGCACGAGGTGCAGGTCGAGGTGCGCAGCTGGGCCGGCGATCGCCCCTTCGACGACGATGTCACCATGGTAGGAATGTTGCGGGAACCCTGAACACAGCGCTCGGACCAATCATCGATCTGACGGAAACGGCGGCCCGACAGGCCGCCGTTAGACGTTGTGCTCCGAGAACGTGAACGTTCCCCGGTCGGCTACTTGATAATCGTCATCTTCTTCGAGGCCCGGTGCGGCCCGGCCTGGATCAGGTAGATATAGATCCCCGAGGCGACCCGCCGGCCGTCATCTGAGCGCCCGTCCCAGCGGATGGTGTGGTAGCCGGGCTCGTACTCCTCGTCGGCCAGGGTCGCCACCCGCTGACCCCGCACATTGAACACGTAGAAACGCACCTTCTGCGCCGTGGGCAGCTGGAAGCGGATCACCGTCTCGGCGTTGAAGGGGTTGGGGTAGTTGG
>CAZNUA010000029.1:42521-45352 GCA_964576115.1 uncultured Gemmatimonadota bacterium | reverse complement strand
ACGACACCGCGCACCAATTCGGTATCGCGCCAGATGCGGTCAGGCTCCCGGCGCAGCAGAACGGCGGCCGTCGGGATCAGCCGCTCCAGGTCATCTGATGACGGGGGCACGGGGACCGTGACGGGGGAGGCTGTAGTCTCGTGAGCGTCGGTGTGTTCCGGTGGCGGGGTGAGGGAAAGTTCCGTCGTCGAGTTGGAGTCGGCCTGGACTTCCGCGGCTGCGACCGCGTCTTCGGCCGATGATCCGGGTGATTCCGTGGATTCCAGTGCCTGCGAGATGCGGCGGACAGAGGCAGCGGCCTGTTCCAACAGTACGGCCAGACGTTCCAGTTCGGCCCGGAGGGGAGGCGTGTCCATACGATGTCCCTTCTCAATCAATCAACAGGGACTGCCAACCGGATGAAACAATAACCCCGCCCGAGGCCTTGCGGCGTGTCGAGCGGGGAGGAAGTATGTGAAAGTTGCGGGGTGTGCCTGGGATGACCGGGGTCAAAGATCCCTTTTCACACCATTCCCATGTATCAGAGTATAGACAACTTACTGGCAACCGCAACATACCAGAGCATTATGAACGATCAAACACGGTCGCTCACAGCCCCGGCACTCTCTCAACCGGCAGGATCGTGCAGGTGGGTCCGCCCCCGCCGGTGCGGTACTCCGACATGTCGAGGCCGTGCACCGTCAACCCGGCGGCTTCGAGCACCTCGATCGTGGGGCCGGCCTCGGCCGCATTGACGATCACTTCATCGGGGCGCAGGCAGATCACGTTGGCACAGGAGGGGCCGTACCAGTCGATCTCGATCGTCTCATAGCCCGTGAAGTAACCTTCGGGGAATAGCCCGGAACAGCAGAGTATGCGACGGGGTCCCACCATGCTCATCAGGCCCCCGATGTGCATGTACTCATCCCCGACCTGGGCCACCCGGACCTCGTAGCCCTGCTGTTCGAGAATGGCCGTGAGCTGCTCCACCCCGGATGCATTCGAGCGCGAGGAGAGCCCCACGAAGGCCGTCTGCCCGGCCAGGATCACGTCGCCCCCCTCGACCGTGCCGGGAGTCTCGATCGTGCCGATGCAGGGGGCGCCAAGACCGCGCACGATCTCCGACATCCACTCCTCTTCGCCCCGCCTGGTTTCGAGACCCATGCGCAGGCGCACGTGACCGCCGGGAGTAATGAGAGCGGTATCGCGGGTGAAGACCGAGTTGGGGTGCCCGGGCAGTTCGGGCACTTCGATCACTTCGGTCCGCTCCCCGTCCAGCGCCGAACGCAGCGCCCGGTACTGCGCCAGCGCCCGCTCCCGGTCGGGCACCCCGCTCATGCCGTGGGCACCCGGGTCGTCGTGGGTGCAGTACTCGTCTGCGGGCGGGCAGACCACAACCCGGGTCAGGGTCTCACCTTCATTGCGCAGCATCGGGGTTCTCTCCGTTCTGTGGTATATCGGTGTCGGGTTGGAGTCCGAGTGAAGACAAAGCCTGTTGCCGCTGCTTTCTCCACCATGCATAGACAGGCAGGCCGACGAGAGCCAGACCGATTCCGGCGAGCGATTCCAGGGGCCGGTTGATCAGCGTATTCACCATCAGGGCCAGACTGGCGAGGATGAATAGGATCGGTACCGCCGGATAGCCCCAGGTTCGGTAGGGACGCGGGGCGTCGGGCATCGTCCGGCGCAGGGTGAAGACCGCCGCGGCGGCCGCGATCCAGAAGGCGATGGTGAGAAACATCACGAAGGTGAAGAGCTGCTCGAAGGTGCCGCTGAGAGTCAGCACGATCGACCAGGCGCCCTGCAGCACGATCGCCGCAGCCGGCGTGCCGAAACGGGGATGGACCCCACCCACCCGGCGGAAAAAGAACCCGTCGCGGGCCATGGCGTAGAAGACCCGCGGTCCGGCGAAAACCGCCCCCTGCAACGCCCCCAGGATCGAGACCAGGACCAGTACGGTCAGCACGCCGCCTGCAGCCCGGCCGAAGAGCGAGCTGACCGCCCGTTCGGCGACCGGGACCACCCCGGCCATCTCCCCGAGCGGCAGAGCCCGGACGAAGACCGCATTGGCCAGCAGATAGAGCAGGGTGATGAGCAGAGTGCCACCGATCAGAGCCAGGGGCAGGTTGCGCCCCGGATCCCTGATCTCGCCGGCCACGTAGGTGATGTTGTTCCAGCCGTCGAAAGCCCACGAGACCGCAATCAGGGCCACCCCGAAACCGGTCAGCAGATCCGACAAACCCAGGCCGGCCGGATTCAGGGCGAGATCGACCGGTTCGGCCCGGCCGAAGCTGAGCCCGATCACGCCCAGGGCCACCAGGGTGCCGATCTTGATCACGGTCAGCACATTCTGCAGGACCGCTCCCGGACGAACACCGCGGTAGTTGTAGGCCGTCAGAACGACGATCAGACCCACCGCCGCCAGCTGGCCGGCCGAGATCGACCATCCCCCCGCCCCGCCGGCACCGCCGGGTATGATCGTCAGCAGAGTCCGCTCCGGTGAGAGGGCGGGCAGAAAGCGCCCCAGGTATTCGGCGAAAGCCACCGCCAGAGCTGCCACAGAACCGCTCATGGTGACCAGGAAGAGCAGCCAGCCGAAGAGGAAGCCGGCCAGAGAGCCCCAGGCTTCGCGCAGGAAGACATAGAGTCCGCCGGCCTCGGGCAGGAGCGCACCCAGTTCGGCGCAGGTCAGCGCCCCGGCCAGGGTCAGCAGTCCCCCCACCAGCCAGGCCGCCATGATCAGGGGGACCGAGGGCAGAGTGTCGGCCATGATGCCGGTGGTCAGGTAGATCCCCGAACCGATCACCAGCCCCACCATCATCATGACCGAATCGAAGGGCCCCAGCCGGCGC
>CAZNUA010000029.1:39400-42421 GCA_964576115.1 uncultured Gemmatimonadota bacterium | reverse complement strand
TCTTGTATCGAGGTCGGTCAGCGCCTCCTCGACCCCGTATCGGCGGGCCAGCTTGGCCCGCCAGTCGGGATCGCGGGCCTGGCTGGGATGTGTGAAGATCTCCCGCTGGATCTCCGGAAACTGCTCGGGATCGTGGAAGGCGATCCACGACAGTTCGCAGGCCCCCGGATGCAGGTCCTTGGCCACGACCTCGTTGCATTCGGCCTCCAGCGGAAAGAACTGGCAGACGACGTTCATCTGTTCGGCGAACTCGGGCCGGAGCCGTTCCAGCTGCTGGTAAAGATAGACGCAGTCGGGGCAGAGGAAATCGATCCAGGCCACGATCCGGATCGGGGCCTCGGAGAACTGCTCGGTCGCACTGACCATCCGGCAGGGCGAGAGGAATTCCGGAATCTGAACGGAGGACAGCCGGAAGACATCGTGCACGAAGTGGATCGCTTCCCCGCTCACGTCGGCCGGTTCCTCCTCTTCCCGACCGGGAAGGACCGCGAACAGGACGATCCCGGCCAGCAGACCGGCCAGAAAGCCGGGGATGAGGGACCGCAGGACAGGTGAGTTCACCGGCAAACGTGCCATCTCCGTACCTGCTTTCTCACGCGCTCACTTTCTCAGAAACACCCAGACCCAGCCGAAGTACTCGAACTCGGGCCGGTACGGCGCATAGATCTCGCCCAGGCGTTCCATCTCCCGTTGGTACCGGGCGTCGTCCTGGACGGCCTCCGTACACGATTGCGCAGAGTCTACTATGGCTCAGCCAAACGGGAAACCTTCCTTGTCAGATCCCGCCCCGTTCTCCGCCCGTGAAACCTTCATCAGCACCGACACGTAGTTAGTATAAACCCGTCATATAAACAGTTTATGCCAGGGAGTGATCATGGGCGGCAACACGACCGGACGGCTGTACGGCACCCTCGAACTGCTGATCATGAACACCCTGCGCGGCTCCGAGCCCAGGCACGGCCTTTCGATCGCCCGCGAGATCGAGAAACTCTCGGGCGATGTCCTCCAGATCGAGGAGGGGGCCCTCTACCCCGCCCTGCACCGCCTGGTGGCGCAGGGCCTGATCGAAGGTGAGTGGCGGATCTCCGAGAAACGCCGTCGGGCTCGCTTCTACACCCTGACGGCGGCCGGGGAGAAGGAACTGCAGACCGAACTGGGCGACTGGATGGCCCACACCCGGGCGGTTCTCGACGTGCTCGACGTCGCTCCCCGCGATCTGGGCCGGGCCGGTGAGGTGCAGGTATGAGCCCGGTGGACTGGAAACGCCTCTTCCGGCTCGATTTTTCCGGCCGGCACCTGCAGCGCGGTCTCGATGATGAGCTTACCCACCATCTCGAAGGCCGCATCGAAGAGTTCCGGGCCGCGGGTATGAACCCCGAAGAAGCCCGCCGCGAAGCGGTGCGACGCTTCGGTGACGTCAACGGCATTCACGACGAGTGCCGGGATATCGACGGCGAACACCTGCAGCAGCGCCGGCGGCGGGAGACGATCCGCTCGATCGGCCGTGATGTATCCTTCGCCCTGCGCAACCTGCAGCGTGCTCCGGTCTTCTCTATCATAGCGATCCTGACCCTGGCGATCGGGATCGGCGGCAACACCGCCATCTTCAGTGTTGTCAACGGAGTCCTGCTGCGCCCCCTGCCTTACGACGAACCCGACCGGCTGGTTGCGGTCTGGGAGAGCGCCCCGCAGATGGGCTACCCCCGTATGCCCTTCTCCGCACCCAACTTCCTCGACTACCAGGCCCAGAGCGAAACCCTGGTCGGCATGGCCGGACTCGGATTCGACTCCTACGACATCCTCGGTATCGGCGATCCGCAACGTGTGCAGGGCACCCAGACAACCGCCGAGCTCTTTCACCTGCTCGGCGTCGAGCCCATGCTGGGACGCGTCTATACCTGCGAGGAAGCACTCCCGGGGGCCGAACCGGTTGCCCTGCTCGAATACGGCTGGTGGCGCGACGAGCTCGGCGCCGACCCCGAGATCATCGGCACCTCGATCCAGCTCAACGGACGCCCACACACCATCATCGGGGTCATGCCCGAAGGCTTTCAGTTCCCTCCGCCGATCACTTTTCTGGGGCAGATGCTGAGCATCGAGCCGCGTATCTGGACCCCGTATGTCATCGACCCGGAAACGAGTCTCCGGGGGCAGCACAGCATGTTCGTCATCGGCCGGATGGCCGACGGGGTGACTCTCGCACAGGTCACCGAGGAGGTCCGGGCCATTGCGGCCCACCTGAGCGCCGAGTACGCCGATCTGAACGAAGGGGTCAGCGCCCTGGTCGAGCCGGTCCACCGCCAGAGTGTGGAACGGATCCGGAGCACGCTCTGGATCCTGCTGGGCGCGGTGGCGCTGGTGCTGCTCATCGTCTGTGCCAACGTGGCCAACCTGCTCCTGGCCCGGGCCGGATCGCGACGCCGCGAGATCGCCATCCGCATGTCGGTGGGAGCCGGACGCGGGCGCCTGGTGCGTCAGCTCCTTGTCGAAGCCCTGGTTCTGGCGGCGATTGGCGGCATACTCGGTATCCTGCTGGCCTACTGGGGCACCGATGTCCTGATCCGTCTGAATCCGATCGACCTGCCTGCCATGTTCCAGCCCCGGATCGATCCCCGGGTGCTGTTCTTCTCGGCCGCCGTAACCCTGCTGACCGGTGTTCTCTTCGGGCTCACCCCAGCCCTGCAGACCGCCCGCAGTGACCTGAATGTCCTGATCCGCGAGGGCGGGCGGACGACCGAGGGCCCGGGGCGGCAGCGGACCCGCCAGCTCCTGGTCATCCTCGAGACCGCCATCACCCTGGTCCTGCTCACCGGCACCGGTCTCATGGTCCGCAGCTTCAGCCGGCTCAGCAGCACCGATCCCGGTTTCGATCCGGGCAACGTCCTCTCCATCAACCTGAATCTGCCCGCTGCAGCCTATCCCGAAGGAGCCCAACAGCTGGACTTCTTCACGACGATGGCCGGGCGGTTCCGGGCCCTTCCGGGCGTGGAGGAAACAGCCATCGCCACCGCCCGCCCCTTC
>CAZNUA010000029.1:25072-39300 GCA_964576115.1 uncultured Gemmatimonadota bacterium | reverse complement strand
CGGAGAGTACCCTGGTCATCGACGGAGCGGGTCCGATCGCCGATGACATCAGGACCTCGCTGCAGGGATCGCGATTCTGGACCGTCCTGATCACGATCTTCGGCGTCATGGCGCTGCTGCTGGCTGCGATCGGACTCTATGGTGTGGTCTCATACATGGTGGCCCAGATGAACCGGGAGATCGGTATCCGGATCGCCTTCGGGGCGCATCCGCGGGCGGTCCTCACGGAAGTCCTGCGCAAAGGGATCGTTCTCTCCGGTCTCGGAATCGGTTTCGGTCTGGGGGGAGCCCTCCTGGCCACCCGCCTGCTGCAGGGCCTGGTGGTCGGAATCAGCACCACCGACCTGACGGCTTTTGCCGCAGCGGTCGCAGTGCTTTTCGCCGCCACCGTTCTGGCTACCCTCATTCCGGCCCGCCGCGCGGTCCGGATCGATCCGGTGCGGGTGCTGACCAGCGAGTAGATATCTAGTCTTCCTTCGAACGCTCCCGGCCGAAGAGGACCCGCTGGGTCAGATCGCCGAAGTCGTCGGTCAGTGAGTACATGACCGGCGTCAGAACCAGGGTCAGGAAGGTAGCGAAAGTGAGTCCGGCAATCACCGCAATCGCCATCGGCCCCCACCACGCCGCCTGCTCGCCCCCCCAGTAGAGGTTGGGCGAGAGCGAGCTGAAGAGCCCGAAGAAGTCGATGTTGAGCCCGATTGCCAGGGGAATCAGCCCCAGCACGGTCGTCACCGCGGTCAGGATCACCGGCCGGAATCGGGTCATACCTCCCTGCACCAGTGCCTCGCGGCGGGCCACCCCGTCGCGGGTGCGCAGAACCTCGATATAGTCGATCAGCACGATCCCGTTGTTCACCACGATCCCCGCCAGGCTGATGATGCCGACTCCGGTCATGATGATCCCGAAGGGCATCCGGAAAACGATCAGCCCCAGGATGACTCCGACAATGGAGAGGATCACGTTGGTGAGCACCAGCACCGGCTTGGCCACCGAGTTGAACTGGCTGATCAGGATGAAGGCGATCAGGAACAGGGCAATCAGAAAAGCCTGGCTCAGGAAGTCCTGGGCCTCGCCCTGGAACTCGTTCTGGCCGGCGTAACTCAGGCTGTACCCGACCGGCAGGGACTCCTGCCAGGGACGGATGAGCCGCATGACTTCAAAGAGGACGGCGTTGGCCTGGTAGCCGCTGCGCACATCGCTCGAAATGGTCACCACCCGGTCCTGATCCTTGCGGTTGATGCTCCCGTACCCCTCGCCGACCCGCCACTCGGCGACCGAAGAGAGCGGCACCGCCGTGCCGTCGGCCATCACGGTCAAATCGGACAGAGCATCCAGATCGCGCCGGTACTGCTCGGAGAGCCGGACGATCACATCGTACTCCTCCTGGCCGTCCCGGAAGGTGCTGGCCTCGACGCCGTTGATGGCGTTGCGCACTTCGAAGCCGATCATGTTGGTACTCAACCCGAACAGGGCCGCCCGTTCCCGGTCGACCTCGACCACCAGCTCCGGGCGCCCGGTCGAGAGATCGCTCTCCAGCCCGTCGAGCTTGGGACCGACCGGTGAGTTCTCGAGCCGGTCCACCAGTTCCTCGCCCATCGCCTTGAGGACCGTGGCATCGGGCCCGCTCACCTCGATCACGATCGGCAGGCCTGTCGGCGGCCCCATGTCGGGGCTCTCGATGCTGACCTCGGCCCCGGCCAGGTTCTGGCCGATGACACTGCGCATCGATTCCAGGGTCTCGAAGGCGTCGCGCTGGCGCTGCTCGAAATCAACCAGGCTGATGGAGACGGTGGCCAGATGTTCTGAATTCCCTCCGCCTAAGCCGCCCTGCTGCTGCCCCACCGTGGCCACCACCGACTCGAAATCGGCCTGGCCGGGAAGTTCGGCGACTTCGGTCTCTACCCTGCGGACCAGCCGGTCGGTGAAATCGACCCGCGAGCCGATCGGGGCCTCGAGCTGGACGTACAGCTGATCGGGGGGCACGCCCTCGGGGAAGAACTCCACCCCGTTCGAGAAGGCGCCGAAGAGCACGAAACTCAGTATGAAGACCCCGACCGTGCTCCCGAGAGTCAGACCGCGGTGCTCGAGCGCCCAGCGCAGCTGGCGCTCATAGATGCGGAGCATCCAGGGCAGGATCCGGTTCAGGAAGATGGCGGTGAACGGTTTGAAGACGAACCGGTAAAGACCGAAGAGCAGCACCCCGGTTGCAAGCAGAAGGGCTCCCGTGACCAGGTTGGCGCTCATGACAGCAAGAATCAGAAGAACCGAGCCGCCGATGACGAGCAGGCGCATACCGCGGGTCATCCGGTGACGCGGCGCCCCTTCGAGCCGCATGAAGAGCGATGCCAGCGTCGGGTTGATGACCAGGGCCACAAAGAGCGATGAACTCAGGGTGATGATCAGAGTCTTGGGCAGATAACCCATGAATTCGCCAACGATGCCCGGCCAGAAAGCCAGCGGCAGAAAAGCCGCCAGGGTCGTGGCCGTGGCGGCGATGACCGGTACGGCCACCTCACCGGCGGCCTTGCGGGCGGCCATCTTGCGATCGAATCCCTCCTCCATGAAGCGGTAGATGTTCTCGACCAGCACGATGGCATTGTCGACCAGCATCCCCAGAGCCAGGATCAGGCTGAAGAGGACGATCATGTTCATCGTCATACCAGCCAGATCCATGATGATGAAGGAGAGTAGCATCGAAAGCGGGATGGCGAGCCCGACGAAGAGGGCATTACCGACCCCGAGGAAGAAGAGCAGGACCGCCACCACCAGGATCAGACCCGAGATGATGCTGTTCTCCAGGTTGGCGACCATATCCTCGATGTACTCGGACTGATCGCTGGTCACCGTGACCCGGGTCGAGGGCGGGAACTCGGGGCGCATCGCCTCGATGGCCGCCTTGACCGCCTCGGAGGTCTCGATGATGTTCTCCCCCGCCCGCTTGCTCACGCTCAGGGTCACCACCGGTGTGCCGTCCATGCGGGCGTAGGAGGAGCGCTCCTTGAAAGCGAAATCCACCTCGGCCACATCGCGCACGTAGACCGGCCGGTCGCCGGGAGTATCGATGACGATTTCCTCGATCAGGGTCGTCTCGGTGAACTCCCCCGGCACGCGGACGAGATATTTCAGATGCCCGACATCGATCGAACCGCCGGGAATGGTGACGTTCTCGCCCTGGATGGCGAAAACCACGTCAGAAAAGGTCAGGTTGTAGTACTTGAGCATGGGCAGGTCGACGTTGACCTGAACCTCGCGCTCCACCCCGCCCGAGAGAGCTGCCTCGAGCACCATCGGGATACCTTCGATACGGTCCTGCAGGTCCTCGGCCAGTTCCTTGAGTCGCACCTGGCTGTAGGAACCCGAGATGTTGACCTGCATGATCGGGAAGTCGGAGAAGTTGATCTCGACCACCCGCGGCTCGTCGACCTCCTCGGGCAGATCGGGTCGGGCCAGATCGACCTTCTCGCGCACACTCTGCAGGGCCTCGTCCATGTCGGAACCGGCCTCGAATTCGACGTTGATCGAGGAGACGCTCTCCGAGGAGGTGCTGGTGATGGTCTTCACCTCCCCGATGGTGGATAGCTCGCGCTCCAGCGGCCGGGTCACCAGGCTCTCGACGTCATCGGGCGAGGCCCCGGCGTAGAAGGTGCTTACGACGACGTTGGGGATGGTGATCTCGGGGCTCGACTCCTTGGGAATGCGCAGGTAGGAGCTGATACCCATGACAACGACGATCGCGATCAGCATCAGCACGCTGGTGGGATTACGGATCGCCAGCGAGGTGAGGGCGAACTCCTTGTAGGCGCTCAGTTCGCGGCCGTCGCTACGGGCAGTTCCATCACCGGGCGTGCTGCCGGAACTGCGCTCGGAGCCGCCGCTGCGACCCGAGCCGGAGTTGGCGGCGCCCGTCATCGGTCGGACCTTTCCGCGACCTCACCGTTGCCGTCGACGATCCGGACCAGGTCGCCGTCGGCGAGTCTGAGCTGGCCGACCGTCACGACCCGATCGCCGGCGCGAAGCCCCTCGCTGACCACGATCCGGTCTTCCCGGCTGGGCCCCAGGGTCACGGCCCGGGCCCGAGCCGTCAACCGTCCCTCGACCTCCTCGACGACGTAGATCTCATAGCCGCTTTCGACCCGCATCACGGCCTCGCGCGGGATGACCAGGGCCTCGGGCGTCTCCTGCAATTTTATCGTCAGGGTGGCGACCATGCCCGGCTTGAGGACCCGCCCGGGATTGTCGTGGCGCATCTCGATCAGAAAAGTGCGGTTGTCGGGATCGATGATGTCACCGACGAAGATGACCTCCTCGACACAGCCCTGCTCGGGACAGTTCTCGAAAGAGAGTTCCACCCGGGTTCCCACCCGGACCTGCGAAGAAAATCGCTCCGGAACTCCGCCGGTGATCTTGACCTCGTCGATCGAGACGAAACGCGCAAAGGGAGCCGCCGGCAGAGCATACTCGCCGGGCTCGACGTAGTACTCCTCGAAAGTGCCGTCCACGGGGGCACTGATGGTCTTCTTGCCCAGCCGCGTCTCCAGGGTGCGGACCGAGGCGGCCCGCATGCGGGCGTTCTCGCGGGCCTGAATGTACGCCAGTTCGGTCCCGATCTCCTGGTCTTCCCAGAGGCGACGCTGCCGGTCCCAGGTCTCGCTGGCCAGCTGGGCGGCGGAACGGGCTTCCTCGATCTGGGCCTCGAGAATCTCGGCGTCCATGCGGGCGATCGGCTGCCCCCGGATCACCCGAGCTCCCCGCTCGACCAGGAACTCCTCGACCACTCCACCCTCCTCGCTGACGATGGTGACATCGTGCAGGGCCTCGACCGAACCGGTCACACTGATGGTCGCCGCGAAGGTCTCGGGGACGACCTCGTAGACCTGCACGTTCACCACCCGTACGTATTCTTCGGACGCTCCCGCCGTCTCGGCCGGCGGGCTGCAGGCCGAAGCGAGCGTGGCGGCCAGACCGAGCAGCAGAACGAGCGGCAGCATGACTGTCCGGTACCGTTCCCGGTTCAGATTGAGTTCCGCGGTTCGTTCTCTCATCGGAGCACCTCGTCTACAAAGGGAACCCGGCCGGCGGCCAGATCCAGGTCTGCCTGGGCGACCAGATGGTCATAGACCGCCTGGGCATAGTTGAATTCCGCCAGCCGCAGGGCGTTCTCGGCATCAACGACCTCCAGGCGGCTGGCCACACCTTCGCTGTACCGGACCGAAACGATCTCGAAACCGGTTCGGGCCTGCTCGACGCTGCGGGCCTGAACCAGGGCGCGGGCCCGGGTCTCTTCGAGACTGTTCAGGTGTGCCCGCACCTCGTTGGCGGCCGCTTCGCGCAGCAGTTCGAGCTGTGTGTCCACCCGTTCGATTCCCAGCAGGCTCTGCTGAACCACCGCCCGGGTGCGAAAACCGTTGAAGAGCGGCACTCGCAGAGCCATGCCGACCTGCTGCAGCGAGGTCCTCCGATCGGCGTCCTCACCGAAGAAATCGAGACGGCCGTCGTCCTGGGCCGTCACCGACCAGGAATAGAAACCCGACAGAGTCGGCAGGTACTGCGAGCGCGAGACCTGCATCTGGGCCCGGGCGAGCTGGCGATTTATTCGCATTCGCCTGAGATCGGAGCGTTCGTCGTAGCTGCCGCTTAGTACCGCTTCATAGCCCAGGGCCGGTGCTTCGGGCAGGCCGGCTACGGTGAGCAGGGACTCGGACGCCGGTGATGAGGCCCGGCGGGCTTCGACATCCAGCTCCATCAGACTGCCGGCCGGTTCGAAGGGGGTATCCACATCGAGTCCGATCAGGAGCGCCAGAGCGCGGCGGGCGGCTTCGAGAGTGTCGTCTGAACGACGCAGCTGAGGTTCGAGGTTGCCCAGCTCGACCTCCAGACGCAGAACATCGTATTCGCTGGCCAGGCCGGCTTCCCGGCGGGCCCGGGTCTCGGCCAGGGTCTGGCGCAGGCGCTGGACGCTGTTCTCGGTCAGCTGACGGCTCTCGCGGGCCAGCAGCACCCCGTAGTAGGCCCGGCGGATATCGGTCGCGACCTGATGAGCGGTGCCGCGCACGCTCTCTCCGGCCAGCTGGCGGGCCGTACCCACCACCTGTAAGCCGATGATAACAGTGTAGTCGAAGAGCGGCTGATCTAGGGTGATGCCCCCGTTCCAGTTGCTGTCGGAGCCGAATCTGATTTTGAAGAAGTCATCTTCGCCGGCGGAGGGATCCACGAACCTCTTGGGCAGGAACGACTCCAACGGGGTCAGGTTATGGGTCAGGTTGACGTTACCCGTCACGGTTGGCAGAGCCTGTCCGCGGGCTTCGGAGACCTGCCGTTCTGCTACATCCAGAGCCAGGCGGGCGTCGGCCACACTGCGGTTACGCTCCAATCCCAGGACGATGCTCTCTTCCAGGGTGATCCGCCGCACCTCCGTTCCCGTCACTTCCTGCCCTCCGACAGGCAACGTAGAAGCGACCAGAAGCAGGACGGACATCGACCCCACGATGACTGGCTTCAGAGCTCTCAACCTCATACCCGGCCCTCCGGTCAGGTTGGTGCGGAGAATTATTCGTAACCAATACTGTTACTAATATACACCCTGACGCTATTGTTCGCACTCCTAAAATAAAAGCTGTGAAATATTCGTATCCACCGATTCCGAGCGGACAGGATCTCTCCGGACAGATCCTTCATGAAAGATCCTTCCTGACAGATCCTTCATGACGGTACTGTCGTCGCAACAATACCTATGTGAAATGAAACATATATTAATGAAACTGCTTATATACATATTGTCCGGCCAGTGCGTCTTCCTTGCAGGAATGACACCCTGTCAGCCACAGGCTGGAACTGTCAGCCACGCGCTGGAACAGACTGGAGATCGGATGTATCATCAGGTGGCCCTCACCCGACGAGCGTACGCGTTCGCACAAACACCCAGGTGACCAAAGATGCCGGATCGCCCATACCATCCTTTTCGCGTTCCCCGTCACCCCTTGCGTATCCTTCCACGACATCTGCTCGGGGGCGCCCTGGTCCTGATGGCTCTGCTCGCCGCCGGAGTCCTGCACCCGGATCGCGATCCTGCCCGGGATCCGCTCGAGAATCCTCCCAGCGACGCCATGGCCGCTCTGCAGTTCATGACCCTGCAGCGGGCCTACCCCGAACCCGACATCCCTGCCGCACGCTACATGCAGGAATTCGAGGCGATTGCCCCCACCCTACACCGCGCCGGTCGCCGAACCGCCGGGGCCGATATCGGCGGTCACCCCGAACCCGATCCCTGGACCGCCCTGGGTCCGAAGAACGTCGGCGGCCGGACCATCTCGCTGGCCGTGAATCCGAAGAATACGGAGATCATCTGGGCCGGAGCGGCTTCGGGAGGACTCTGGCGCACCGACACCGGCGGCATCGGTTCGCGGGCCTGGCACTACATCGAGACCGGTTTCCCGGTGCTGGGCGTGAACGCCATCGCGATCGATCCGGGCGACACATCGGTCGTCTATGCCGGTACCGGCGAAGTCTACAACCGTGACGATTCTATGGGGAGCATCTACATCCGTACCACCCGGGGCTCGTACGGGATCGGGATCCTCAAGACCACAGACGGCGGGGTCACCTGGACCAAGAGTCTCGACTGGTCGTACGACCAGCGCCGGGGGGTGCTCGATATCGTCATCGACCCCTTCGACACCTCCCGGATCTGGGCCGGGACCAGCGACGGGCTCTATCGTTCGATCGACGACGGCGCCAGCTGGCAGAACGTGCTCGATGTCGACATGGCGGTGGATGTGGCCGTCGATCCGGTTCACTCCGACACTCTCTATGTCTCCTGCGGCAACCTCGACACCCCCAGCGGGCAGATCGGCATCTACCGCTCCTTTAACGGCGGTGATACCTGGACCCAGCTGAACCTGGGGGGCAGCGGTCTGCCTGCAACCTGGACGGGCAAAACGTTGCTCGATATCTACCAGTCCGCACCGAACGTGCTCTATGCCGACGTGGCCAACATGTTCAGTGACGAGGACTGGACCGGCGTCGGGCTCTACCGCAGTCTGGACTACGGCGACACGTGGGAATTGCTCACGAACAACATCAAAGGCGATGGGGGCTGCTGTTACGACGCTCTGGATGACAACGGCGACGGCAACCCTTATCACGGATACAACGAAATCGCAAAATACCAGGGGTGGTTTTCACACTTTGTGATCGTCCATCCAGCTGATTCCTCCAAAGTCGTTGTGTCGGGCGTAGACACCTACAAATCAACCGATGGCGGCCGGACTTTCACCCGCAAATCGGTCTGGTGGCATTGGAACTACGGGGTATCGACCCCTGCCGGTGGAGAGGAGGGACCCGCCGACTACAGCCATGGCGATCACCACAATTTTGCCCGGCATCCGACAGCACCGAATACGATCTTCCTGGGCACCGATGGCGGAGTATTCAAAAGCGAAACCTTCGCGGAATCATTCCGTTCGTACAACGGCGGGTATCAAACCACCCAGTTCTATGCCGGTTTCAGTTCCCACCGGCTCACCCCCGATCTGGCCATCGGGGGCCTGCAGGACAACAGCACGGTGTTGTACGAAGGCACGCCGGACTGGAAGCGGATCTTCGGCGGCGACGGTGCGGCCACCACCCTGCATGCCACCGACACCGACTACATCATCGGCGAATCCCAGCGCGGGAGGATTTACCGTTCTCTGAACCGGGGAGACAGTTACTACAACACCAACCGCGACATGTACGGTCACGGCGACCCGGTCTGTTTCGTGGCCCCGCTGGGCCAGGCACCTTCGAACCCGGGTGTCATCTACGGCGGCCGCACCCAGGTCTGGCGCACCACCAACTATGCTCAGACGTGGGGGCTGGCTCCCGGGGCCGCCGCCCTGAGCGGGGCTCCGGTGGTGGCGATCTCGGTCTATCCCCGCAACCAGGACATCCTCTGGGCCACCACCGTGCCCGATCCGCCGATAGAGGCCGGAGTCTTCCGCTCCACCGACGGTGCGCGTACCTGGACCGACGTCACTCACGACCTGCCCGACCGCTATCCCATGGATATCGCCGCGGCCTGGTGGGATCCCGCCGTGGCGTATGTCGTCTTCAGCGGTTTCGGCACCTCCCACCTGTTCAAGACCGAGGATGCCGGCGCGACCTGGATCGACCTGGACGGCGGCACGCTGCCCGACATTCCCACCTCGGCCTTCGCGATCGATCCCTACAAGCGCGAGTTCCTCTACCTCGGCAACGATTTCGGCGTCTGGTTCTCCCCCGATGACGGTCAGTCGTGGTACGAATTCAGCGCCGGCATGCCCACCGGAGCGCTGATCATGGATCTGAGCGTGAGCCCGTCGAACTGGTCGCTGCGAGCCGTCACGCACGGCAACGGAATCTGGGAACGTACCCTGATGAGTGCGGCTGCGGCCGTAAACGACTCGATCGCCCCCTCGTTCATCTTCGCGCCTGTCCGTTCGAGTGTCCTGCGCGCCTACTACGACCTTTACTTCGTTCCCTCGGAGATCCTGCCCGCCCTGCCCACTGCCAGGGTGGACACCACCGGGCTGACCCTCGATGCGATCTCCACCGTGGGCGGCAATATCTACGTGGCCGACTGGGAACTGGAAGCCACGGGCGATTTCACAGTCTCGATCGCCGCCAGCGATTTCGCCGGCAACGACTCCACCTCCACTTTCCTCGTCGCCACCCAGCTCGTCAGCGCCCGCGCCGGGGGTGCCCTGATACTGCCCGGTGGCGAAGCCAGCCTGTCGATCGAGCCGGGAGCGGTCGGCCGCGACGAGTACCTGCTGGGTACCCGGGTGGATGAGGCGGCCCTGGCCTGGTTGAGCGGCGCCGAAGGCGCCTCCCGCATGGTTGGCCGGGGAGCGGAGTCAGGGGCGGCAACCGAAGAGGATCGGATCCTCCGGATCTGGTCGGTCCAGCCGGCAGACCTGCAGCTGACCGTCCCCGCCCGGTTGACGGTCGGCTGGACCCTGGATGACCTGGCCGGGGCCGATCCGGCAGCCCTGACCCTCTGCCGGCGTGAAGGCGACCAATGGGTTCCGCTGGAATCGTGGGTCGATCCCGAACGGGGTACGATCGAGGCCACCCTCGACCGGCTGGGCATTGTCGCCCTGCTGGTCGGCGAGGCGGGTGGGGAAACGGTCCTCGGCTGGGGATTGGATCAGAATTACCCCAATCCCTTCAACGGTTCGACAACCATCCGCTACTCCCTGCCCCAGACCGCGCAGGTCGAACTCTTCATCCTGAACGTGCGGGGTCAGAGGGTACGAACCCTGGTTGCGGGATCTGCGGGACCGGGCCGGCACGCCGTACGCTGGGACGGGCGTTCCGATGCGGGCCGGGAGGTAGCGACCGGAGTGTATCTCGTCATGCTGCGTACCGCCGGCCGGACTTTCACCAGAAAAGCCCTCTACATCAGATAGGAAGGAGGTTGGCCATGAACGTGCAGATCATTCGTTCTCGATTGCAGACGCGGCGGTGGCATCTCCTTCCGCTCGCTCTGCTGGCACTGATCGTCTTCGGGAGCTGCGGCTCGGATACAGGGCCCGATACGACTCCGCCCGCCCAGGTGCGAGGTCTGCTGGTCTCGCTGCGCAGCGACACCAGCGTCATGGTGTACTGGCTCGAAAGCATCGAGTCCGATCTCTCCCATTACCTTCTCTACGTGGGGACCGATCCCGATTCTCTCGTCACCGATGGCCAGGAATTGACCGAGACGTCGACACTGGTCACAGATCTGACCGTCGGAGCGACCTATTATTTCGGCGTCACGGCTGTCGATGAGGCCGGCAATGAGAGCGCAATGAGCCGCCTGACCGACGCCACCCCCACCAATGCCGAGTGGGAGACCTCGCAGGGCTGGCTTGATTTCCAGGCCGAAGCGTACGATGACGCCTTCGCGCATTTCTCAGCCGCCATAGTCCGGGACGGTACCTGGCCACAGGCCTATCTGGGGCAAGGCTGGTGTCAGATGTACCTCAACCAGCTCGACGCCGCGCGCATCTCTTTTCAGCAGGCCAACAGTCTCGGTCTGGGCGGTCAGCATGCCAACGCCGGTCTGGCTTTCGTCTGCCGCGATCTCCAGGCCTGGGACGACGCGATCGTGCAGGCCGAAACGGTGCTCGCGCACAACGACAGCTGGGCCCTGCCCTGGCGCGCCTCGATCGACTGGAGTGACCTGCGTCTGACGATCGCTCAGTGCGCTTTCCGGCTGGGGGAAACGTCCTTCGACGAGGTTCAGGCCCAGATCGACATCCTCGCTCCCGCCAATGGACTCGATCCGAACGATTCTTCGACCTGGGTTGTGGGCGGCACTCAGTATGACAGCTACGGGACGGCCCTGCTCATGATTCTGGTCCAGATCGAAGCCACGATTGGCGGCTGACAGGAGCACTAAGCGCATCCTGATGATCTTCATAATATGTTATACTACAATTAAATAATGAATATATTTATAGTTGCACTTGATCTTCACGGTACCCTCCTCGACCGGACCTGGAGCATCCCGGTTCAGAGAGCCCGACAGCTCTCGATCGCTCTGATGGAACTCAGCGACCGGTGCCGGTTCTGTCTGGCCACCGGCAACGATCTGGAGTTCGTCCACCGGCATGTTCCCGCACCCGTTCTCGAACACATCGAGAGCATCATCCTGGAAACCGGAACCGTTGTCGCCGAGCAGGGATCAGAACGAATCCTGGTTCGCGAATCCGAACGCCGACCGATCGGCGAACTCGACGCCATCCTGCGGGCCGACCCGCCCCCCGGGGTACTCTTTTTCGCCCGACGCCTGGCCACGATCAGCCTTTTCACCCGTAACGAGCAGGGCGGCGCCGATCCCGCCGGTCTCTATCCCCACATCAGGACCCTGGTCGCGGAGAACGGCTATGACACGGCAGTCACGGTGACCCATTCCGATGTAGCGGTGGATATCGTTCCCGCGGGATATTCGAAATACACCGGTCTCGAGCGGATCGCCGGTGAAAGGCCGACCATCGGAATCGCCGATTCTCTCAACGATCTGGCCCTGATCCGAGATACCGATCGGGCCTTTCTGCCCGCCAATGCCTCCCCCGCCCTGCTCGACGCTCTCGCCGCCGCCGGCCGGGAGGTCATCCCTCTCGACACGATTGACGTACAGCAGGGAACCGGGACCGCGATCGGGCAGAGCCGCAGTGCCTGCACCACCGGCGTGCTGGAGATTCTAGCTTTCCTCGCTGAGTACCTGGCGCAGGATATCGGGCCGGTTGGTAATGATCGAATCCACTCCGAGCCGGAGTAAGTCGCGCATCCGTCCGGGATCGTTCACGGTCCAGACATGGACCTCTTTCCCGGCCCGGTGAGCCCGGGCGACGAATGTCGAATCCACGATCCCGTGGTGCGCACTCACGATTTCCCACGAAGCAGATAAGACATCCGCGGGATAGTCCGAGCCGAAGATGAGTCCTGTTCGCAGCCCGGGGGCCAACCGCTTGACCTCCTCGACCGTGCCCCGGTCGAAGGAGGTAATGAAACAGAAGGAATCCGCCCGTTCCGAAACGATGAGTTCCACCACCCGGGCGGCGATCTCCGGCGAGGGCCTGGACACCTTAACCTCGACATTGAGGACCAACCGGCCTCGGGCCCAGCGGATAACCTGCTCCAGAGTCGGTATCGGTTCGCCGGCGAATTCGTCGTCAAACCACGCTCCCGCCTCGAGTTCCTGCAGTTGGGCCAGGGTGAGTTCACAGACCTGCTCCTCGGCCCCGGCGGTTCGAACCAGGGTTCCATCATGCATGAGCACAAGCACCCCGTCAGCGGTGAGCTGCACGTCGAGTTCGGCGCGCCCGGCGCCCTCCTCGAAAGCCCGCACCATGGCACTCAGGGTGTTCTCCGGAGCCAGCCCCGAAGCCCCGCGGTGCGCGGTGATGCGGGGATCTCCGGGCGCCTGGCGGGCACAGCCGGCGAGGACTCCCGTGAGCGCGAGCGCCATCGCGAGTCGGATCCGCATTTCTCGTTTCATCTCCGGTACCTCTGCCTGGGATTCACATGATCTTTTCGATTCGATGCCGTCGTCCGGGCAGCAAGCCCCCCTCGCTGACCAGCTCGGGTGAAATCCTGATCTCGTCCGCCGGACCGGTGCCGAGACCGGCAATCCGACCGTGCACTGAGCGCAGTCCGCCGAGCCAGCGCCGGGCGTCGGTCACATAGACGATGTCGCCGACCCCGGCGGCCAGGCGCTCGGCGGTCACGGCAGCGATCATGACCCCGCCGACGTCTTCGTCGATCGCCACGATTCCCGACGCCTTCCCGCCCTCCCGCTCGTTCGGCTCGGCCCCCTTGAAGATCTCTTTGGCTCGGGCCAGGGTCCCCACCACCAACCCATCTGTATTCCCCGGCGTACGGGAGCGGGCCAGGAAAGTGACCAGAACGGCGATCCCGCCGCTCACAACCAGGCCATAGAGAGCCCGGGTGTACTTGAACCCTCCGGCCGGGTCCACTCCGTGCCCGAAGGGGGTCACCAGGACCGGCCAGAGAAGACTGAATCCGACCAGGATCGAGCCCCCGAGCATGGTCCAGAAAGCGGCCCGCGGAGTATAGCGGCGCCAGTACACGCCGAGTACGATCGTGACCACCATGGCCGGTGTGATGCTGGCCGTGAAGGCGCCGTGGGCCACGTAAATCGAGTTGAACGAGGCAAAGACCGGCACCAGCACGATGCCGCACACCGCGGCGGCCAGCGAAACGCCCCGGGCTACCCCCAGGTAGTGACGGTCGGTTGCTTCGGGGCGCAGATAGGGGCGGTAGATGTCGTTCACGGCCACGGCCGAAACGGCATTGATGAGCGTGTCCACGGTCGACATCAGAGCGGCGGTCAGAGCCGCCATGACGAAGCCGAACATGCCCGGTCCGCAGATGCGGTCTGCCACGACGACGAAGATCTGGTTGGGATCGGTGTCGGCCGGCAGCTGACCGGCACTGACCATCGAACGACCCAGCCAGCCGGCGTTCGAGACCGCCAGGGCGGCCAGGGGCATCAGCACCAGGATCAGTGCCAGAAAGCTCTTCCGGATCTCCCGCACACTCTTCAATGAGAGGAAGCGCAGGATGAAACCCTGGTTCATCATGTAGAGAGCGAATGTATTCGAGATCCCGTCCTGCCAGAAGATACCGACGAAATTGAAGGCGTGCGGTTCGTTGAACTGCGCCAGCGGCACCCGGTGCAGCAGGGGCAGACCCTCCCAGAA
>CAZNUA010000029.1:21268-24972 GCA_964576115.1 uncultured Gemmatimonadota bacterium | reverse complement strand
CCGACCATGTAGAGCATGATCAGCACCGTCGCCATCACCCCGGTCCGCTCGTCGAAGCGCCTGCGGAAGTACTCGGGCACCGAAATGATCCGATTGAAATAGATAATCGGCAGCCAGCCCAGGAGCAGGAACCCCATCACGATCCAGTCGTTCAGATAGGCCATCGAGCTGGAAAGCCCGTAGCGGAAGCCCGCCGCCGAATACTTGATGAAGCTGTAGGAACCGACCACCGAGGCCACACAGCTGAAGGTGATGAGCCACCACGAAAAGCGTTGGCCGCCGAAGAAGAAATCGCGGGTGGTGCGGGTGAATCGGGCAAACGTGAATCCGAAGCCGAAGATCAGGACGAAGTAGATAATGATGACCCAGTAGTCAAGGCGGGTGCCGATGACGGTGGTCGTCTCCACCCTCTCACCCCACCGCCAGGACGTGCCAGAGAGACTGGCCGACCAGATAGGCGATGGCCCCGGCCACCATGAATCCCGCTGTCCGGCGGTCTTCGGGGCGGCGCAGGGAGTAATCGCCCGCCCGGAAAGGCACGATCACGCCGAATGCGAAGATGACGCCGCCGACGAGAAACTGGTAGATCAAAGCCGAATGCTGCACGCGCGTTCCTTTTGAGCTGCCTTCGTTCCATCTCCGATCGGCGAACATGGTACACCGCCCGGCGCTCTGACTGCCACCGGTGGAGATATTTCCGTCTCTGGCCAAGCACGATTGTGTGCAGTACACTGTTACCTTCGTACGTATCACCCTGTACCAGCCGCTCTCAGCCCGAAATGGGGGTACCTGACGTGATGACGTGTGCGATGAGCAAGCGTACCGCTGTCCGCGCCGGAGCGATGCTCCTGCTCGCCCTGACCTTCACCCTGACAGGCCCCGGTTCCGTCCGGGCTCAGTTCACCGAGTTCCAGCTCCCGCCGGGGCAGAACAGCGGCGGCAGCCTGCAGTTCGGCCCGGGCTTTACGACCATCGAGGGGAAGAACTACCTGAGTTTCAACATCGAGCCCGAGCTCGCCTTCGGCAAACTGGGCCTGGGGCTGAGCATTCCCCTGCTCTACGACCTCGAGGAGAAGCAGATCCGCGAGATCGACTGGGATTCCAGCCGTGACTACGCACGGATCATCCGCTACGTGCGCTGGGGGGTCAAACGCGACCCCTTCTACGTGCGGGTGGGTGAGCTGTCCAACACCCTGCTCGGCCACGGGTTTACCGTCTACTACTACAACAATAACGTCGACGACAACTACCCCAAGCGGGGCATGCAGCTCGATATCGACTTCGGCAAGTTCGGTTTCGAGACCCTGCTGGGCAACTTCGGCCGCCGCGAGCTCTACGGCGGGCGCGGGTACGTGCGGCCCCTGCAGTTCCTGGACAAGAACATCCCCATCATCAAGAACTTCGGTATCGGGGCCACTTTCGTGACCGACCGCGACGCGTTCCTTGCCCAACCGGTCAACATCATCGGGCTGGATCTCGAACAGCCCATCCTGCATGTCGACATGGCCGACCTGTACCTCTACTTCGACTACTCGAGCATCGGCAACTGGGATACCCAGGATCACGGCAGCGGTATCGCGTACGGGATCGCCACCGACGTGCGCGGCATCGCCGGCCTGTTCCAGATCGGGGCCAAGTTCGAGATGCGTCACCTGGGCGAAGGCTTCACGGCCGGTCTGATCAGCCCCTTGTGGGACGTGAAGAAGACCGAGATCATGGCCGCCCTGCCCACCGCACCGAAGACCAACGGCTGGTACGGCGAGCTGGTCGGTACCGTCATCGGCCGCATCAGTCTGCGCGGCACCTACTTTCAGACCGGCGACAGCGGCCTGGGGGATCAATTCGTGCTGCACGCCGACGCCAACAAGCTGGTGCCCGGCGTGGCCCTGCAGGCCTTCTTCGTCAAGCAGAACATCCAGGAGGGGGGTGACCTCTTCACCCTCGATGAAGACGCCATGACCATCGCCGAAGTCGGCTACCGGCCCTACCCCTTCATGACGGTCCTGATGCGCTACGAGTGGTCCTATGTCTGGAGCAACAACGCTTCCGCTTATGTGACCCAGAAGCGTATCGAACCCCGGGTACAGTTCGGATTCAACTGGTAAGCGGGAGCCCGCAGACGGGTCTCACCACCGCAGCAAACGAAGCAGCAACAGGGGGTGTACCGGCCGGTGGAGGGTGAATCGATACACTACCGCGACACTCGCGGCCTCGATCCCTCCCGGCCGACCTTCTGTGAAGTGATCATCCGGGGCATCGCCGACGGGGGGGGACTCTACGTTCCGCAGTCGCTGCCCCGTTTCACGCTCGACGAGATCATCGCCCTGGCCGGCCTGCCCTATGCCGAACGGGCCCGGACCGTTTTCGGTCGTTTCGGGCTCGATCTGCCCGATGAGTGCCTGGCCGGCCTTCTGACCCAGGCCTACGGCGAGAATTTCGACGATCCGGCCACGGCTCCGGTGCGCGAGGTCGGCGACGGCCGCTTCATCCTCGAACTCTGGCACGGCCCCACCCTGGCCTTCAAGGACATGGCCCTGCAGGTCCTGCCGCTGCTCTTCGCCGAAGCGGTCAGGACTCAGTCGGCGTCGGGGCGACACGGGCCGGAAGAACACCTGATCCTGGTGGCCACTTCCGGCGATACCGGTACCGCCGCCCTGGCGGGTTTCGCCGACACACCCGGGGTGCGGATCGCGGTCTTCTATCCATCCGCGGGAGTTTCGGATACCCAGCGCCTGCAGATGGTCACCCGGGGCGGAGCCAATGTGGCCGTCTGGGGGATCGACGGGAACTTCGACGACTGCCAGGACGCCGTCAAAGCGACCTTCACCGATCCCGGATTCACCGCCCGTCTGCGGCGCGAGCACAACGTACTGCTCTCATCGGCCAACTCGATCAACTGGGGCCGGCTGCTGCCGCAGATCGTCTACTATCTCTCGGCTTACGCCGACCTGGCGGCCGCGGGGGGGATAGCTGCCGGGGCCGCGCTCGATGTCTGCGTGCCGACCGGCAACTTCGGCAACATTCTGGCGGCCTGGTACGCCCGGCGGCTCGGCGTGCCGATCGAGCGCCTGCTCTGCGCCAGCAACGAAAACAACGTTCTGACCGACCTGCTCGTCACCGGCACCTACGACATCTCCGACCGACCGCTCATCCCGACCCCCTCCCCGGCCATGGATATCCTCATCTCGAGCAATGTGGAACGACTGCTATTCGAGCTGACCGGCGATCCGGAGCAGGTCAGAGCCTGGGCGGACTCATTGCGGGCCGAGGGCCGCTTCACCCTCGATCGGGATACCTTCGCCGAACTCACAGACGCCTTTGTCGGAGCCTCCATCAGCAACAACGCCTGCCTGGAGACGATCGGGAGGGTGCATGCCGAAACCGGCTACCTGCTCGACCCGCACACCGCCGTGGCCTGGGCGGCGGCCGAACAGCTAGGCGGACGGCGGCCGATGCTGATCGTCTCGACCGCCCATTGGGCCAAGTTCGGAGCCGACGTCTGGCGGGGTCTGAGCGGATTGACGGCCGGCGCACCCCTGCCCGACGATCTCGCCGCGCGACCAGAATCCGATCTCCTGCCGGCGATCCTCGACCTGGCGCCGGGGCAGACGATTCCGGCGCCGCTGGCCGACCTGGCCGGACTTGAGGTGCGCTTTCCCGATGTTCTCGCGGATTCTCCGGCAGATGTGCAGCGGGCTCTGCTC
>CAZNUA010000029.1:10786-21168 GCA_964576115.1 uncultured Gemmatimonadota bacterium | reverse complement strand
GCGCTTTCCCGATGTTCTCGCGGATTCTCCGGCAGATGTGCAGCGGGCTCTGCTCTCCTGGCTGGCCTGATCAGAGTCCCTCGTCCACCTCCAGAATTCAGAGTCCCTCGTCCACCTCCAGAATACGGTTCATCTCCCAGCGGTGAAGTTCGTCGACCAGGCGCGGTTCGGTCTCCATCCACTCCCGGAACATCCGGGCGGCAGGGCGTGTCTGGCCCCGGCAGCGGCGCAGGGCCTTGCAGACCCAGTTCTCGAGCTCCTGCGACTCTCGGCTGAGCTTGACGTTCCGGCTCCGCCGACGCCTACCGTAGAAGATGCGGCCCAGGGCCGAATCGGTGAGCATCCGGGCCAGTTCGGGATCCCCGCGGCAGCATTCATTGAAAAGATGCAGGGCTTCAGCCCGGTCGCCGTCGGCATGGGCATAAGCCCTGTCAGCGGCCTCGAGCAGCCGGGCCGGGGTCGGCACCTTCCAGAACTGCCGTCGCCGCCCGGAACCGAAACGCAGGGTCTGGAAGCTGATTCCGAGGGTGTCTGCAATAGGATCGAAGATACTCATCCATGCCCTCCCGGCCTCGAGGAAGGCAGGTATACAGTCTGCGCGTGGATGAAGGAGAGTTACCCGCCGCAGGTGAATTCTACTGTCCGACTGCGGCAACAGCAATCGATACCGCTTCACCCGAGGCACGCCGTCTTCGCTGCTTCGCGGTGGCGGCCGGAGGCGTGCCAGGGTGTCGACCTCCCGCTGATAGCCGGGCCCCTCATTCCTCCCGCAGTACCTCGACCGGATCGATCCGACCGATCCGGCGGGCCGGCAGCCAGCTGGCCAGCAGGGTGGTCATGGCCAGGATCACGATGATGACGGCATAGACCGCCGGATCGCGGGTGCTGGTTCCCGCCACCATGCCCGAGAGGAAACGAACGGCGGCGAGAGCCACGACCATACCGGCGGCGATCCCGGTTCCCGCCATTGCCGCTCCCTGGCGGAGAATGCTCCGTACGACCGACCCGGCGCTGGCCCCCAGCGCCAGGCGGATGCCGAACTCGTGTCGCCGGTTGGTCACCGCATACGCGACGACGCCGATGATCCCCAGCAGCGCCAGCACGAGCGCGAAGACGGCGATGACACCGAGGATCCAGGCGAAGAGGATAGTCTGCCAGTTCCTCTCCCGGGCCAGATCGATGATCGTCTGGGGAGCGATCGTGGCCAGCTGCGGATCCAGATCGCGGATGACTTCACGCACCACCGGTGCCAGGGCCTGAGGATCTCCTGATGCGCGTACGACCAGCCACCCGCCGGAGCGGGTATAGTTCAGACTGTGCGGCAGGTAGAAACACGGTCCGGCTTCTTCCGCCGGTCCACCGTGTCTGACATTGCCGACCACGCCGACGACATCATGGATCCATTCGGGATCGGGTTCACGTGACATGAAGAAATTGCGGCCGACTGGATCTTCATCGCCCCAGAGGAGGCGGGCCAATGATTCGTTGACCAGAGCGACATTCCGGCTCTCGGTCAGATCCGCCTCAGTAAAATTCCGGCCGGCGAGCAGAGGGATCCCGGCGGTGGCGAACCAGCCGGGAGAGACGATCCGGAGACGGGAAACGAGGTACGGCCGATCGCTGTTGGCGGCCGATTCGCTGGTGCAGACGGTTTCACGCATATCATTTCTGGCTGCCGGAGCTACGGAGATAAAGGCGGCGTTTTCGATCCCGGGGGTGTTGCACAGTCTCTCCACCGCTTCGCGGAAGAACGCCTGACGGCTCTCCCGCGCCGGGTAGGCCCACTCCGGCAGCCCCAGATTCTGTCCGAGCAGACGTTCGCTATCAACCCCGAGCCGTTGCGTCCGGCTTTCGAGATGGCTTCTCACCATCAGGCCGGTCACAGCCAGGATCACCGTCGCCAGCGTGATCTGAAAGCCGACCAGAGAGGATCGGAACAGGGCGTGCCTTTTCCCTGAGCTCATCCGGACGGTGTCACTGCGCAGGGCGGTTCCCAGGGCGCCCCGACGCACGGCCAGCGCCGGCGCCAATCCGAATATGAAGCCGGCCGTTATCACGATCCCGGTCAGCGCAGCCAGCACCTGCAGATTCATCTCGAACTGCATGAATCCCGGCACTTCCCGCGGCATGTTCGAGAGCAACAGGTTCAGACCCAGACGCCCCAGCACGACCCCGACTACCCCCCCCGCCAGGGCGATGACCAGGCATTCGATCATGACCTGCTGGATGAGACGGCCCCGTCCGGCACCGAGGACGGCCCGGACCGAGAGTTCGCGGGTCCGGCCGGCTGTCCGGCTGAGCATCAGGTTGGCCAGGTTCGAGCAGGCCAGCAGCAGCACCAGACAGGCCACGATGAAGATGACCAGAAGCGGCGTGCGCAGAGGTCGAAAGAGGAACGGCCCGAACGGGACCACCCGTACGTCACCCCGCTCTTCGTTCTCCGGGTACTCTTCGATCAGACGGGCACCGATCTGGCGCATCTCCGCCCCGGCCGCATCCAACGACACGCCGTCACGCAGCCGGCCGAAAGTGATGAAGTTGTCCATCGTGCGTGGGCCGGGCTCCTCCCGCATGAACGGGATCCACAGCTCCCGGAAATCGGGAAAGCTGAAATGAGGCGGCATGACGCCCACAATCTGATGACGGCTCTCCCCGTCCAGGGTGATCCAGCGGCCGATGACGGCGGGATCACCGCCGAAGGCACGCTGCCAGAGACCGTGACCGATCAGGGCGACCGGTTCGGCTCCCGGCAGATAGTCCGCCGGCACAAAGTCCCGTCCCAATAGCGGAGCGACCTTGAGGACATCTGCGAACCCGATCGTGACCTCGCTGGTGGAGACGCGCACGGGCTCATCGAGATCGGTGATGGAGGCCCCGGACCAGCTGAAGAGGGCCAGGTGTTCGAAAACGTGGTTCTGCTCCTCCCAGTCCAGGAAGTCGGGATGGGAGGACCACATCCAGTTCCAGTCCGCCGGGACGGTATCCACCTGACCGACCATAACCAGCTCGTCGGCATCTTCGAAGGGCAGTGGATGGATGAGAGTGTCATCGAGGATGGTGTAGGTCACGGTGATGAAGGTGATCCCGACCGCCAGGCACAGGGCGGCCATACAGGCGAAAAGCGGGCTGGTCCGGAAAATGCGCAGTGCATAGACCGTATCGCTCACGATCGAACCAAGAAAGTGCCCCACCCGCTCGCGCACGAGCCAGGTGCGGTCGGTCCGCTCGCACAGACGGGCTGCCGGTCCGGCATCTCCGAGCAGGCTCTCGGCCCGGGCTCGGGCATCTTCCTCGCTCAGACCCTCGTCCATGAGCTGTTTGATGCGCATTTCAAGGTGAGTGTTGAACTCGGCGTCGATATTCCGGGTGATCTGCTCCCGGGTATCTTCGCGCCTCAGCAGCGGTCGCCACTTCTCCCCTGCCCTCATGACATCTTCTCCCGTCGGATTACCAGCATCGGCGCATTACCGATGCCGGCATGACCGATCACGCGCCCCTCCGCGGGTACTTTCTCCATTTCATTCCTCCCGCAGTACCTCGACCGGATCGATCCGTCCGATCCGGTAGGCCGGCAGGTAACTGGCCAGTAGAGTGACGGTAACCAGGAAAGCGATGACGACGGCATAGATGACCGGATCGTGCGGTTCGGCATTATCAAGAATCCTGGAAAGGAATTGCATGGTGGCCAGGGCGATGGCCAGACCGATCGCGATCCCGACCCCCGCCCTCAGCGCACTCCTGCCCAGCACATTCCGTGTGACGGAAGCAGCTCGAGCTCCCAAGGCCAGACGAATACCGAACTCGCGCCGGCGGCTCGTCACCGCATAGCTGACCACCCCGACGATTCCCACCACCGTCAGAAGCAGAGCGAAAATCCCGATCACGCCGAGAATCCAAGCGAACACGACGGTGCGCCAGTTTCTCTCCCGGAGCAGTTCGTCGACTGTCCGGGGAGCTGTCAGAGCCAGATGCGGATCGAGATCTCTGATGGTCTCCCGCAGAACTGGAGCCAGATCCCGCGGTTCGCCGCCTGATTCTACCAACAGCCAGCCGTATCTGCGGCTGGTGTCACGAACGAGGGGCTGATATAACCGGGGCCCGGCTGCCGCTCCCGAACTGCTGAACTGCTCATCGGCAATCACTCCCACGACGGTGAAGACATGCTCGGGATCCGGTTCGCGAGACCGGTAGCAGGAACGACCCAGGGCCTTGCCGTCGGCCCAGAGCCGGCGGGCCAGAGCTTCGTTGACGATGATCGCTTTCGACCTTTCACCCTCGCTCAACTCGGTGAAGCTGCGACCCGCAAGCAGCGAGACACCCGTTGAAGTTAAGTACCCCGGGGAGACGACCCAGCAATTGCACCAAAACAAGGATTGCGCGCTGTTCCGTATGGTCTCGTCGCTGTAGATGGACTCCATACTATTGGTCATATTTGCTAGAGCCGAAGTTGCGTAATAGGCGTCGACGACCCCCGGGCTGTTCCGCAGCCTGTCAACCGCTTCACTGAAGAACGCCAGGCTGGACTCCTGCTCCGGATAGGCCCAGGATCCCAGGCTCACATACTGTGCCAGCAGACGGTTGTTCTCGCTGCCCAGCTGGGCTGCATGACTCGCGTGATAGCTCTTCATGACCATGCCGGTAACAAGCAGGATGACGGTCACCAGAGAGATCTGCACCACGACCAGCCCGGAGCGGATCAGAGAATGCCTCCTCCCGCTGCTCATTCGTAAGCTGTCGCTGCGCAGTGAGGATCCCAAAGCCCCCCGCCGTACCGCCAGCGCCGGGGCGAGCCCGAAGATGAATCCTGACAGGATTACAAACCCCGACAGTGCCGCCAGCACACCGGGATTCAACTCGAACTGCATGAATCCCGGCAGCTCGATGGGGACATGGGCCAGGAGCAGTTTCAATCCCAGACGCCCGAAGACGATCCCGAGAACGCCTCCGGCCAGGGCGATGACAAGACTCTCGATCATCACCTGCTGGATCAGGCGACCGCGTCCGGCACCGAGTACGGCCCGCAACGAAAGCTCACGAGCCCGGCCCGTGGCCCGGCTGAGCATGAGATTGGCCAGGTTCGAGCAGGCCAGCAGCAACACCAGGCAGGCCACGATGAAGATGATCAGAAGCGGCTGGCGCAATGGGTCTGTGAAGAATGGTCCGTACCGGACCACCCGCACCTCCCTCCGTCCCTCGATCTCCGGATGTTCCGCCGCTACCTGAATCCCGATCTGGTGCATCTCCGCTCGAGCCGCATCCAGTGAGACCCCGTCACGCAGACGGCCGAAGGTGATGTGTCGCGGGAAGCTGCGGGGACCGGGTTCAGCAGGTCGAAAGGGGATCCACAGATCCCGGTAATCGGGGAAGGTAAAATGAGGCGGCATGACTCCCACCACTTGGTACCGGTTCACCCCGTTCAGGGTGATCAGGCGGCCGAGGATGTCGGGATCACCCCCCCAGGCACGCTGCCAGAGCCCGTGAGAGATCAGAACGACCGGTTCAGCACCCGACCGATAATCGTCGGGAGTGAAGCCGCGACCCAGCACAGGGGTGACAGCAAGGACATCGGTGAAGGCGGCGGAAACCTCATTACTGGCGACGCGTACGGGATCGTCGAGGTCGGTAATGGTAAAAGCCCCCCAGACAAAGATCGCCAGGTGCTCGAAGACATGGTTTCTGGTCTCCCAATCCAGAAAATCAGGGTAGGTGGAGCCCAAGTAACGCCCGTCACCGGACACATAGTCATGTGTTCCCACCATGACCAGTTCGTCGGCCTCCTCGAAAGGGAGCGGATTTATCAGAATTCCGTCGAGAAAACTGTAGATCGAAGTGACGAAAGTAATCCCGACGGCCAGACAGAGGGCGGCCATACAGGCGAAAAGCGGACTGGTCCGGAAGATGCGCAGGGCATATCCGACATCACCCGCAACCGAGCCGAGGAAATGCCCCACCCGATCGCGCAGCAGCCACGACCGGTCGGTCCGCTCGCAGAGCACAGCCGCCCGTTCGGCATCTCCAAGCAGGCTCTCGGCCCGGGCTCGGGCATCTTCCTCACTCAGCCCCTCGTCCATGAGCTGTTTGATGCGCAGTTCAAGGTGAGCATTGAACTCGGCATCGATATTCCGGGCGATCTGCTCGGGTGTGTCCTCACGCCGCAGCAGCGGCCGCCACTTCTCCCGCTCACTCACGACAGATCCTCCTTTTCCTCATTCCTCCCGCAGCACCTCGACCGGATCGATCCGACCGATCCGGCGGGCCGGCAGCCAGCCGGCCAGCAGGGTGACGGTGATCAGGAAGGTGATGACAAAAGCGTAGATGATCGGATCACGGGCATCGGTATTGAGCAGCATGCTCGACAGGAACCGCATCGCCGCGATGGCCACGACCATGCCGGCCGCGACACCGCAACCCGCCATCGTCGCTCCATGGCGGAGAACCCCCCGGGTGATCGAACCGGTACCGGCACCAAGAGCCAGGCGGATCCCGTACTCGCGCCGCCGGTTGGACACGGCATACGAGATGATCCCGACGATCCCCACCAGGGCGAGCACCAACGCGAAGACCGCGATAATACCGAGGATCCAGGCGAAGAGGATGGTGCGCCAGTTCAGCGCCCGGGCCAGTTCGGCGATCGTCTGCGGGGCGGCTTTGGCCAGTTGGGGATCCAGATCACGGATGGTCGCATGCAGAACCGGAGCCAGAGAGAGCGGCTCTCCGCTCGATCGTACAATCAACCAGCCCGTGGAGCGGGTAGTCTGCGGACTCAAGGGGACATAATAGCACGGTCCAGCCGCTACGCCCGGCCCACCATGGCGGACATCGCCAACCACGCCTACGACCTCGTGAACCCGCTCGGGATCAGGCTCATACGACCGGAAGAACGAACGACCGACGGGATCGGATCCGGGCCAGAGAATGCGGGCCAGGGTTTCATTCACGACGGCGCACTTTCGATCCTGGTTCAGGTCGGCATCTCTGAAATCACGCCCGGCGAGCAGGGTGATGCCGGCGGTGGTGAAATATCCGGGGGAGACGATCCGGGCGCGGGTGCTCACATACGGTTGCTCGCTGTTCAGAACGGTTACCGAGGTGCAGATCCCCGTCCGCCAGTCGAGTGGGGCCGCTGGAGCATGGGAGATATAGGCAGCGGCTTCGATCTGCGGTTGGCTTCGGAGCCTATCCACACCGGCATGGAAGAAGGCGGACCGGTCCCCCGATGTCGGATACGCCCACTGAGGCAGGTCCAGATACTGCCCGAGCAGGTGATCGGTATCCACTCCGAGGTGGTGGGTCCGGCTCGCCAGAAAGCTCTGCACCACCAGACCGGTAACGGTCAGGATGATCGTGGCCAGGGCGATCTGGAAGGTGACCAGAGCCGAACGCATCACGGTGTGCTTCTTCCCCGAACTCATCCGGAGAGAATCACTGCGCAGTGAGGTTCCCAGCCTGCCCCGTCGAACCGCCAGGGCTGGAGCCATGCCGAAGACGAGTCCGGTCAGCACGATGATTCCAGCCAGAGAAGCCAGCACCCGGACATTCATGTCGAACTGCAGGAAGGTCGGAACCGCGCGCTGAATACCGTTCAGGAGGAGATTCAATCCCAGGCGTCCGAGCACGACCCCGACGACCCCCCCGGCCAGGGCGATGATGAGGCTCTCGACAAGCACCTGCTGGATCAGGCGGCCGCGGCCGGCGCCGAGGGTGGCCCGCACCGCAAGTTCCCGCCTCCGGCCGATAGTGCGTGACAACATGAGATTGGCCAGATTGGAGCAGGCCAGCAGCAGAACCAGGCCGGCGACCACCAGGATCGTCAGGAGCGGACCTCGCAGGGGCTGGAATTGAAAGGAACCGTACGGAACCACCTGCACCTCGCCCCGCTCCGCGTTCTCCGGATACTCTTCCGCCAGCACGTTGCCGATCTGGAGCATATCGGCCCGGGCGGTTTCGAGAGACACGCCCTCGCGAAGACGCCCGAAGGTAACGTAGATGTCCCTCGTGCGCGGATGTGCTTCCTCGCTTCGCAGGGGACGCCAGATCTCCATGAAGCAGGGAAAATCGAACCGGGGGGGCATGATGCCCACGATCTGATGACGGTGCTCACCGTCAATGGTGATCCAGCGGCCGAGGACATCCCGATCGCCACCATAGGCGCGCTGCCAGATCCCATGGCCGAGCAGAACGACCGGTTCGGCTCCCGGCAGGTAATCATCCGGGCTGAAAGCCCGTCCCAGGAACGGCGTGATGCCGAGGACATCGTCGAAGGCGTCGGTCACGAGACAGCTGGACAGGCGGACCGGATCGTCGAGGTCGGTGATGGCGCATCTTGCCCAGGCAAAGGCCGCCAGGTTCTCGAAGACGTGATTCCTGGACTCCCAGTCGGCGAAATCGGGATAGGAGGACCACATCCAGTTCCAATCCTCGGGGGTCGTGGCATCCTGCCCGACCATGACCAGTTCGTCGGCCTCCTCGAAAGGGAGCGGATCGATCAAAATCCCGTCGAGAAAACTGTAGATCGAGGTCACGAAGGTGATCCCGACCGCCAGGCAGAGAACAGCCATGAGAGCAAAGAGCGGACTGGTCCGGAAGATGCGCAGGGCATAGAGCGTATCGCTCACGATCGAACCGAGAAAGTGCCCCACCCGTTCGCGCAGCAGCCACGATCGGTCGGTCCGCTCGCACAGTTCGGCTGCCCGGCCGGCATCGCCGAGCAGGCTCTCGGCCCGGGCCCGGGCTTCCTCCTCGCTCAGGCCTTCAGCCTTGAGTTGCTCCACCCGCAGCTCGACGTGGGCGTCGAACTCGGCTCCGATGTTCCGGGTGATCTGCTCGGGTGTGTCCTCACGCCGCAGCAGCGGCCGCCACTTCTCCCCAGCGCTCATTGCAGATCCTCCGGCTGGATATCGAGGACCTGACCCATGGCCCGGGTGTGGGCGGTCCATTCCTCGAGCGCCCGGGCCAGTTCATTACGCCCGGCGGGCGTGATCTCGTAGAACTTGGCCCGGCGTTTCTTGTCCGAAATGCGCCACTCCCCTTTGAGCAGGCCCTTGCGATGCAGACGGTGCAGGGCCGGATAGAGGGCGGCATCATCGATCTGCAGGTACTCGCCCGAACTCTCGCGCACGGCGTCGATGATGGCCAGGCCGTGCAACGATTCGCCGCCACTCAGGGTTTTCAGAACGAGAATGTCGATTTCGCCGTAGAAACCCCGGCTCCCGATACGTGTCATGACCAGCCTCCCTGTCATCGTCCACCGGCCTGATTTAACCGGATTGCCCCGCCAGATTGACCAAACCGATTGCCCAACCTGATTGTCCAACCCGGTTGTCCAAACTGGTTGTCCTAACAGTTTAGATAAACGCACTTGCTGTTCTAAAAGTTGCACTGAAAAACCATCCGATTGTTCTGGCCGGGGTTCTTCATTATCGCCGACGTCGCAGTTTCGACTATCGTGTGACCATGAACGGCACCGGTCCGACCGAAACCGATACAGCCTCCGCAGGCCCGACCGATACCCATCCGGCCCGCTGGCGCATCCTGGCCCTGCTCAGTGCCGCCGAACTGCTGGGCATGGCGCTCTGGTTCACGGCCAGCGCGGTGGCTCCCCGCCTGCAGGTGCTGTGGGGTCTCTCGACCGATCAGAGCGCCTGGCTCACGACCGTGGTCCAGCTCGGATTCGTGGCCGGCACCCTGCTGGCGGCGATCCTGAACCTGGCCGACATCATCCCCTCGCGGATCTTCTTCGCCGCCTCGGCCCTGCTCGGCGCAGTGGCCAACGCCCTGTTGGTCCTCGTCCCCGGTTACGGCCCGGCTCTGGTCTGGCGTTTTCTGACCGGCTTCTTCCTGGCCGGGGTCTACCCGCCGGCCATGAAGATGATCGCGACCTGGTTCCGTTCTGCCCGGGGACTGGCCATCGGCACGGTGGTGGGCGCCCTGACGGTGGGCAAGGCCACCCCCTACCTGGTCCGCGCCTTCAACGACGTGGGCTTCGCGGGGGTGGTGCTGACCGCCTCGGCCGGGGCCCTGCTGGCATCTCTGCTGGTGGCCTTCGGATACCGCGACGGCCCGTACCCATTCGAGCGCCGCTCCTTTGACTGGCGCCTGGTCACCGGCGTCATCCGCCACCGCCCTACCCGGCTGGCCATCGGCGGTTACCTCGGACACATGTGGGAGCTCTACGCCATGTGGACCTGGGTGCCGGCTTTCCTGGCTGCGGCCGCCATCGCGGCCACGGGAACAGGAGCCGCGGCAGGCGTGGGAGCTGCGGCTGGAGCCGGATCAGTCATGAGCGGCACGGCCGCAGCCGGAGGAACACCCTCCTGGATCGTGGATCTGGCCGCCTTCGGGGCCATCGCCGCCGGTGGTGCGGGGTGTGTCTGGGGGGGGCT
>CAZNUA010000029.1:0-10686 GCA_964576115.1 uncultured Gemmatimonadota bacterium | reverse complement strand
TGGCCGCCTTCGGGGCCATCGCCGCCGGTGGTGCGGGGTGTGTCTGGGGGGGGCTGGTGGCCGATCGGGTCGGTCGGGAGCGACTGGTTATCATCGCCATGATCGCGAGCGGGCTCTGCTCGCTCGGCATCGGCTTCTTCCTGGATGCCGGTCTGCTCGTCCTCGCTCCCCTGGCCTGGGTCTGGGGCTTTTTCGTGGTGGCTGACTCGGCCCAGTTCAGCGCCATCGTCACCGAGGTAGCTCCGGCCCATGCCGTGGGCACCGCCCTGACCCTGCAGACTTCGATCGGCTTTCTGCTCACCATGGCCACCATCCAGCTCATCCCGGTGCTCGAAGGTGTCCTCGGCTGGCGCTGGGCCTTCCCCGTCCTGGCCCTGGGACCGGCGGCGGGGATCATGGCGATCAGGCGTCTGATGCCCGGGCGGTGACGTCCCCCGGAAAAACGCACCGGTCTGATACCACAGTCTGATATCGGTATGGACAGCGGGCGCTTTCCGATTTAACTACTAGGAGCCTGGCGGAGTTGCGGGTCCGGAATCGCCCCCGGCGGCTTTTCCGCGGGTACCCGGCACCCTCGCTGGACACCCATTTCCCTTGAGCGGGCTGAGCAGGTGTATGGTTCTCGGCGTTGGCTGTGACATTCTGGACGTGTCCCGGATGGAGCGGGAACTGGCCCGTGAAGGAGGCGGGTTCCGGGACGACGTCTTCACCCCGGCCGAGCGGGCCTGGTGCGAGAAACAGCGCCATCCGGCCCGTCACTACGCCGCCCGGTTCGCGGCCAAGGAAGCGCTCATCAAGGCTCTGGGGCAGATCCCCGAGAGCGGGGTGCACTGGTCCGAGATGGAAATCGAGATCGACCCCGGTGGTGGCGCGCGCGTGAACCTCACCGGCCGGATGCGGGCACTGGCGACCGAACTCGGTGTCGAACGGATCATGGTCTCGTTCTCGGGAACCGACACGGCCACCATGGCCGTGGTCATCACGGAAGCGTGAGAGTGAAAGCAAGAGAGAATCGCTGAGGCGACCAAAGGAGAAAGCAGCATGTCCAACATCGGCTCGTACGACGAGCGACAGGAATCGTTCGACTGGTCACTGTCTGAGGCCGAACTCGGATACACCGAGGGCGATCCTCTCAACATCGGCTGGTATTGCACTGATCGCATCTGCGAGCGGGGCAAGGCCGACAAGACCGCCTTTCTGTGGGAGAACGCCCAGGGAGTCGAGCGGAGCTACACCTTCGACGATCTGCGCCTATTGACCAACACCATCGCGAAGTACCTGCAGGATCTGGGCGTGGAGCCGGGTGAGCGGGTCTGTCTTTTCCTCGACCGGGTTCCCGAACTCTATCTCGGTTTTCTCGGCATTCTCAAAATGGGCGCCGTGGCCCAGCCACTCTTCAGCGCCTTCGGCGAGGAGAGTCTGTTCCAGCGGGTTGAGAACGCCGAGACGGCGGTCATCTTCACCCAGAAGAAACACGTCGCCAAGGTGCGCAAGATCCGCGACAAGCTCCCCGCCCTGCGCCACATCCTGATCGTGGACGGCGACGAGGACAAACTGCGCGAACGCGAGCAGGTCTTCGATCTCGACTCGCTCGAAAGGGTCGAAGAGTTCGAGGTCTACCCTTCGACCGCCGAAACCCCCTCGGTGCTGCACTACACCTCGGGAACAACAGGGCAGCCCAAGGGCGCCCAGCACGTGCATTACTCGCTCATCTCACAGTACCTGACCGCCAGGTGGGTCCTCGATCTGCGTGAGGACGACATCTACTGGTGCAACGCCGACCCGGGCTGGGTCACCGGCACCTCTTACGGCATCATCGGCCCCTGGGCCAACGGCATCACCCAGGCCGTGCTCGACTCCGGTTTCAACACCGAACGCTGGTACCGCTTCATCGAGAAGTACAAGGTCACGGTCTGGTACTCGGCCCCGACCGCCATCCGCCTGCTCATGAAGGAGGGGATCGAGGTCGTTCAGAACTTCGACCTGAGTTCTCTGCGTCATCTCTGCAGTGTAGGAGAGCCGCTCAATGCCGAGGCCGTACACTGGTCGCGTGAAGCCTACGGCCTGCCTTTCCACGACACCTACTGGCAGACCGAAACCGGCTGCATGGTCATCACCAACTACCCCGGTATGGAGATCAAGCCCGGTTCGATGGGCAAACCCTTCCCCGGCATCGAGGCTACGGTCCTCGATCCCGAGACATGGGAACCGGTTACTGAGCCCGGTTCGGTCGGGATCATCGCTCTCAAACCCGGTTGGCCCTCGATGTTCCGCTCCTACTGGAAGAATCCGGCCATTTATGACAGCAAGTTCAGGAACGGCTGGTACATCTGCGGCGATCGGTCCAGCATCGACGCCGACGGCTATTACTGGTTCCAGGGCCGGGACGACGATGTGATCAACACCGGCGGTCACCTGGTTGGACCCTTCGAGATCGAATCTGCCCTGCTCGAGCACGAAGCGGTGGCCGAGTCGGCCGCGGTGGGCAAGCCCGACCCGGTCAACATGGAAGTCGTCAAGGCCTTCGTGACGCTCAAACCCGGCTTCGAGCCGAGCAAGGATCTCGATCTCGAGATCATGAACTTCATCCGCAAGCGGCTCAGCCCCCTGGCCATGCCGCAGGAGATCGAATTCGTGGACTCGCTTCCCAAGACGCGGAGCGGTAAGATCATGCGGCGGCTCCTGCGAGCCCAGGAATGGGGCGAACCGATCGGCGACACTTCCTCGCTCGAGGACGACGGCTGAGAGCCGGGCGAGCAGAACAGACCACCGGCCGGCCCGCCCGGGAGCGAGACCGGCCGCACCGGACACCGAAAGGACGAGAAACGTTCCATGGACGAACTCAAGCAGATGATCCTCGATTACGTCTATGACGAGTACATCGAAGAAGAAGACGATCGCGAAGTGGACGAGAACACCCCGCTCATCTCCGGCGGCATCGTCGATTCCTTCTCGATGGTCTCGCTCAAGCGGTTCCTCGAGAACAAGTTCGACATCCAGATCCCCGACGCCGACGCCTCGCCCGAGGCCTTCGACACGGTGGTCTTGATCGCCGAACTGGTCGAGCGTTTCCGCAACGCCTGAGAAGCGGTATCGGCAGCGGTTCGAGGAACGGTTCAGCCTGCGGCTTCGGATCCGGCCGCGGTATCGTTCCCGGCCCCGTGCTCGTGCCGGCGCCACCGGCGCATACAACCAGCCAAGGAGGACGCAGTGGCTTACAGCGACACTGCCCGTAAAGCGTATCAGGACGAGCTGAACGGCATCCGGGAAGCCGGGCTGTTCAAGGATGAACGTTTCATCCACGACGTGCAGGATGCCGAGATCGAGGTCGAATTTCCCACCGGCTCCGAGCTCAAGACGGTCATCAACATGTGCGCCAACAACTACCTCGGCCTTTCCGGTCACCCCGAGGTGATCGAGGCCGCCCGAGCCGGGCTTGATCACCGCGGCTACGGCATGTCGAGCGTGCGCTTCATTTGCGGCACCCAGGACATTCACCGCGAACTCGAGAACAAGCTGACCGAGTTTCTGGGGACCGAGGACACCCTGCTCTTCCCCTCCTGCATGGATGCCAACGCCGGTGTTTTCGAAGCCGTGTTGGGCGAAGAGGACGTCATGATCGCCGACCGGCTGGTGCACGCCTCGATCATCGACGGCATGCGCCTGTGCCGCGCCATGAACGATTCCTACAAGCACTCCGACATGGGCCACCTGGAGCGCAAACTCTCCGAGCATCAGGACAAGCGTTACCGCATGATCATCACCGACGGCGTCTTCTCGATGGACGGCGATCTGGCCAAACTCGACGAGATCGTCGCCCTGGCCGAGAAGTACGACGCCCTGGTCTTCGTCGATGACTCCCATGCCTCGGGATTCATCGGCAAGACGGGGCGCGGGGTACACGAGCACTGCGGCGTGGTGGGCAAGATCGACATCATCACCACCACCCTCGGCAAAGCTCTGGGAGGCGCCTCGGGAGGTTGTGTGAGCGGCCGCCGCGAACTGGTCGAGATGTGCCGGCAGCGGGCCCGACCCTACCTCTTTTCGAACACCGTCGCCCCGGTCATCGTCTCGGGCGCCCTGAAGGTCATGGACATGATCACCTCCTCGACCGAGCGCCGCGACAAGCTCGAGGCCAACACGATATACTGGCGGCAGCTGCTGACCGACATCGGTCTCGACATCAAGGCCGGAGAAAGCCCGATCGTGCCGGTCATGCTCTACAACGCCAAGCTGGCCCAGGACATGGCCACAGACCTTTACGCCGAGGGCATCTACGCGGTCGGCTTCTTCTTCCCCGTGGTGCCGCAGGGCCAGGCCCGGATCCGGACCCAGATCTCGGCCGCCCACGAGACCCACCACCTCGACAAGGCCGGCGAGGCTTTCCGCACGGTGGGCGAGAAGCATGGAATCCTCGGCCTGGGCAAGAAGGAGCTGATCGAGAAGTTCGGGATGTAGGCGGAGAATCATGGCTCTCTCTCTGACCGTGGTAGACGCCTTCACCTCCCGTCCCTTCACCGGCAATCCCGCCGCGGTCTGCCTGCTGCCCGAGCCCCGCGCCGATGAATGGATGCAGCTCTTTGCCCGGGAGATGAACCTCTCCGAGACCGCTTTCCTGCTCGAGCGCGAGGACGGTTTCGATCTGCGCTGGTTCACCCCGACGGTCGAAGTGGATCTGTGCGGTCACGCCACCCTGGCCAGCGCCCACGTGCTCTGGGAAAAGGGCCTGGTCCCCCCCGATGCCGAAGCCCGTTTCCACACCCGCAGCGGCCAGCTGACCGCCCGCCGGGCCGGCGAGCTGATCGAGATGAACTTCCCCGCCGATCCGGCGGTCGTAACCGCAGTCGCTCCCGACCTGGTCGAAGCCCAGGGGGTGACCCCCGAGTTCATCGGCCGTTCCCGGTGCTGCCTTCTGGTCGAACTCGCTTCGGCCGACACCGTGCGAAACCTCAAACCCGACTGCACCTGGCTTTCGGCCATCACCGGCGGAGGGGTGATCGTCACGGCGGCAGCCGATGAAGCCGGGAGCGGTGCTTCCGGTGCCGCTGCCGAGGCTGATGCCGCAGAGGGTAACTATCCCGAGATCGACTTCGTCAGCCGCTTCTTCGCCCCCGCCCTGGGAATCGACGAGGATCCGGTTACCGGCGCCGCCCACTGCACGCTGGCCCCCTACTGGGCCGAAAAGCTCGGCAGGACCGAGCTGGTCGGCCATCAGGTCTCCGAACGCGGCGGGATCGTGCGGGTGCGCCTGGACGGCGACCGGGTGGTCCTGGGCGGCGAGGCTGTGACGGTGATGCACGCCACCCTTTCGGAGGCGACGCTGATTTAGGTGCTTTTCCTCCACGGTCCTCCATCGGACCATACCCGATGGAAGGACGCCTCACGCTGTATTGCTTCGATAATGGGCTTACAGAATCCTGAAATATCATTCACAATCGACTCCAAGTCTTCAGATACATTGTCCGGTTTTGCCTTTCGTATAAAGGCCTGCCACTGCATGCGCTTCTGTTCGTCTTGGAAAAATTCATACGTGAATGCGATCGGCATCTCTGCCGGCAACCGGTTTCTACGTCGATTGAACGTATCCTGACACGCATGGCGCAATGTCTCGCCATCGAAATCGAATAAACCGCAAAGAACCCACACATCGAAGAAATCCTTCATCCGGCTGTTTGCCATACCGAGACGAATGATGGCCTCCAGCTTCTCCGCCACCATGGAATATCTGGTATAGGCCATTAACCGAGGGACCGGAGCGTCGAGGATCTGTCTAAATATATCTGCGAGATGATCGCTATCCGCTGGGCGGATTCCCAGGAGATCCGCATCTCTTGTCATGCGGTAGTGCCTGCCCGTCCAGACCAGGAACAGGCTGGCACCTTTCAGGATGAAATCGTCGACGTAGGAGGAATGACCGATGTTCCGTTTTCCTTTGTTGTTCACACAATTGCTTCCAGATAGGGTCGCATGACATTTGACACCCGGCATACTTTCGCTGCTTCCCAAAGTTCATCCATCGTCGCCGCCTGATTTCTCAGTACCTCGCGAAGAGCTTCCAGAGCGACATCAAGCCCGACTCTGTTCCTGAATTTGAAGCAATCTGCAACCGTTTTCGACGGACGGTAGATCCTGACCGGTACACGATTCACCTCATAGTCATCGATCCCGAAGGTATACGAGTGACCGGTCATACGGATTATCTCCAGGGGGGGGTATTCATACTGCGGTTCCCAGCGTTTATTCTCAATAGCAATCCATACTCGATGAGCAATCTGCGTCGTCAGATGATGGTACTGGAGGGCAGAGAGCAGGCAGATGACTGCACCGGGAGTCCTCTTTGAAACCTCCGCCAGCAGGATTGATTCATTGTTCTGGCTACCAGGCAGGGCATAGAGCCCGCGCGCTACCCTTTCCAGTTCTCCCTCCCGCCATAGACGATAGAGATATTCTCTCGGGATACCCTCCGACTCGACATCCCGTGGTCGAACGAGACCCATCTGTTGTACAAGTTCCAGTATTCTATGTTTTCGATCCATGATATTCTCCTGTTTCATAGTATAGGTAACTATATATTATTACCAAGTTATAGCAACATTATTTAAGATATAGAGCTGGATTTCGCCGTCATCGCCGATTTTCTGGATACCCGAGCATATCTCGCGCTGTGAGGAAATCAGTGCGTTCAGGAAGACTCGGCCACGGCAGTCGGTTCCGGAGGCGGCCGGCTGGTCCCAACCGAAGATCGGTTGTTCATGAGACCCATCACCCGGAATATTCAATGAAGATGACGCTGATAAACCTTCCTGCCGAAAAGAGCATCAAATCACTGTATTCGTGACATTCCATCCGTAAGGAAACCACGTGAAATGACCGCTTTAAACATTCGATACACCCTTCGAACCTTCCGTTCCAGACCACTGTTTGCCGTAATCGCGGCAGGCACACTGGGATTAGGCATTGGAGCCGTCACCATTATGTTCAGCCTGGTGGACGGGGTGCTTCTCAGGAAAATGCCCTATGAGCAACCGGGTGAACTGGTGACCATCTGGAAAACATTTCCTCAATGGCAGAGCAATGAAGTCTTGGGGAAGCTCTGGGACACGATCGGCCTCACCTGGCCCGAGTTTCTCGCCCTTCGAGAGAACACCCACGCCTTCCGGGATATCGCGGCGAATAAGAACCGGACGATGATTCTCTCGGGTCTGGAAACACCTGAGAGGCTGGAAGCAGGAGAGGTCAGCTCATCTCTGTTCCCCATGCTGGGTGCTCATCCCTTCATAGGTCGTACTTTTCAGCATGGAGAAGAGGGACCTGGTGCAGCCAGAGTAGCGGTCCTCAGTCATTCGCTCTGGATCTCCCGGTTCGGTTCTGATCCCGATATCCTGGGAAAGACTATCACCCTGGACCAAGAGCCTTTCGAGGTTATTGGTGTCATGCCTCCCGGCTTCCGGGTATGGAGCACGGCTTTCAATCGTCTCAATCCGACCCTGGATACGGGAATCAGGGCTCTCTGGATTCCCATCGGATTCGACGGACTTGAAGCGGGCTGGTCATTCGAGGTCATGGGGCGTCTCGAACCGGGCGCTACCGTCGAGCAGGCTCAGTCTGAACTCGACACTTTCGTGCGGGGAGAAGAAACCAGCGAGGAACTTTCCTTTCGACTGACGCACCCGAAAGAAGAGATTACCGGCGGCCACCGTTCGTCTCTACTCCTCCTGCTGGTTGCTTCAGGTATACTGCTCCTCATCGCCTGCGCCAATATCGCTGCCTTGTTTATGAGCGAAACCGTGGATCGAAGGCACGAGATGGCAACGCGAATGGCTCTGGGGGCGGGAAGAGCACGGATCGTGTGGCAGGTGCTGACAGAAAGTATGTTCATCGGGATTCTCGGCAGCGTACTGGGAGTGATTATCGCTGCGTGGGGTATCTCGGGCTTTCTCGCTTTGAACCCGCCTCTCCCTCGATTGGAGGGAGTGGGAGTGAATTTCAGCGCGCTCCTGTTTTCCATTCTATCCGGGGTAGGAACAGGGTGTCTGGCCGGATTAATCCCGGCACTCCTCATACAGAGAAAGGCTCTGCGTTCAGCTCAGGGCATGGGAAGCCGGAGTGGCAATCGAGACCGGGGATACGTACAGAGAGGTTTGATCGTCGTGGAACTGGCCCTGACCACCCTCATGCTGATCACCAGTGGACTCTTCGCCAGGAGCCTGGTGAACCTCGCCCGTGTCGATCCCGGATTCAATGCAGATTCCGTCGTAACTGTGCGGGCACACGTGCCCTTTCACATGCTGCCGAATCCGGAAAACATCCAGGACATTTTCGGCCAGGTCCTCGATAGAATCAGGGCCATACCCGGCGTCAGGAAGGTTGGCGGTGTGAACCGCCTGCCTTTCCCGGGAAGAGCGTCCGGAACGCAGATCCAGATCGAACGGAGCCCTTCCGAAGAACACATCACTGCACACATCCAGGATCATCTCATGCTTCCGGGCTACCTGGAAACCATGGGGATACCACTCCTGGCCGGGCGCACTCTCACTGAAGCAGATGCACGTGTGCCGCGCGGCGCGCTCATTAATGAAGAGATGGCACGCCAGTACTGGCCGGATGGATCACCCCTTGGAACGCACTTCCAACTGAGCAGAAGGACTTACGAGATTGTGGGAATCGTCGGCAATGTTCGGAAGAGGCACCTCTCCGAAACCCCCGTATCGATGATATACAGGGCCGGCCCTCTTTTCGCTCAAACCATGTGCATCGTTGTCAAAGCAGAACACACTCCTGAAGAACTACTACCGCTAATGCGAAGAGCCATCTGGGCAGTGAATTCGGATTTGCCCCTGAGTCAGGCCAGAACCGTGTCATCTCTCGTCAAAGATTCCACAGGTTCGGAACGCTACCGCACCATGGTGGTTCTGTTCTTTGGGGTACTCGCTGCATTGCTGGCTTGCGTAGGGGTACTCGGCACCACCGCCCACTTTGTCTCAAAGCAGAGACGAGAAATGAGTATCAGAGCGGCCCTCGGCGCTCAGAATGGACGTCTGGTTCGGGAGGTGGTACGTGAAACCACGCTGCCGGCGCTGCTCGGTATCGCTGTGGGATTCTCGGGCGCACTCGCGGTGGCCCGTGTATTGGCAGGATTTCTCTTCGGTGTTGAGGCGTGGGATGCGCCGACATACACAGCAATCACTTTGTTTCTCGTCAGCCTGAGTGCCGGCGCTGCCACGCTGCCGGCCTTACGTGTCAGACGAGTGAATCTCATGCACGTGCTGAAGGAAGAGTAAGTCAGCGAGAAAAGGTCGGCGGAATCTTCCACAAAGAGGGTGAGAAACTCGACAACCCGGGCCGGCACTGAGTCCGTTTTGGGCCGGCTCCATAGCCGGCGCGGTCTTCACCACCACCTCCATCTTGGGGGTTTGAAACATCGAGCAATAATCGGCAACAGTTCTGTGATCCACCGGTTGCAGGTTCGAATCCTGCCCCCGCTGCCAGGCAGGACCTCCGGACTCACCTACCAGATATCGCCTTCGCGGGAGAGAATGAACCGACCTTTCCGGCCTGACGTTCGTTTACGGAACAGACTGACGCCAGATACACATGCTGGTATGACGCGTGATCCGTATTCAGACGGGAGAGTCTGCGCATGTCGAATCGGATTGTCCGGCTCGGTGTAGTGATCGCCCTTGCCGCCTGTTCGAATTCCGGTGAAACCTTCACCGTCGAGATCCGCGACGGAGTGCGTTACGTGCACAATCTCGCTCCCGCCCACGGGGAGGAACCGGGTATCGCGATCGAGCATGTGAAGACGATCGGCCATCTCGACACCGAAGACGACCGCTACCTGCTCTACCGCCCGAATGATGCCGTTGCCGGCGATGACGGGAGCATCTTCATCCTCGATGCCCGGCGGCCGGCGATCAGGAAGTACGATGCCGCAGGTGCTTTCATTGCCGATTTCGGACGGGATGGCTCCGGTCCGGGTGAATTCAGAGGAGGGTTCTGCCTCGATCGGGATCGGGCCGGGAACATCTACTTCACCGATGTGCAGAATGCCCGTCTCAGCAGTTTCTCGGCCGCCGGGGAGATCCGGTCGGGTGTTATTCTCAAGAGTTTCTTTCACATCTTCCGTCTGCTTTCAGACGGCCGCATCGTCGGTCTCGACTTGAGCCGGGAAGAGGTTGAGATGAAGGTCGCACGCCTGCTCGACGCCCAGGGGAATCCGACTTTGACCTTCGGCGAATCGTACCGGCACGGCGATGAATTCATGGAGTTCAGACTCAACATGTGTAATATCGCACGAGATAGACGGGATTGTATCTACCTCTCTTTCGACAACCACAACCGCATCGACACATACTCGCCGCAGGGTGAGCTGGTCATGCGGATCGACCGGCCCCTGCCCTATCGCATCCAGCATGGCATGAGGATGGTGACCACCGAGATCGCGGGCGAGGAAGTCGTCGAACCCGAACCGGATCTGACCGATGTCTCCTACGGTATCGACATCGACGGCTCGGGGCGCATCTGGGTTCTGACGTTCGTGACACAGCCCGAGGATGACCTGACTATTCCCGAGCGCATGGCGAACGCGATCGAAACGATGCATTTCGAGATCTTCGACCCTGACGGTGCCCTGCTCTGCTACGTGCCGGTCCCCGTGCAGCTTTCCCGCTTCCGGATCTTCGGCGA
>CAZNUA010000028.1:0-46007 GCA_964576115.1 uncultured Gemmatimonadota bacterium | reverse complement strand
GTTGCCGTTCCGGCACTGGCGGCGCTCAGGGTCGCCGTCGCTTCTCCGGTCGAGCCGGTCACGGCCGAAGCCGTTATCGATCCGCGGCTGGTGGCGAAGGCGATACTCTTCCCGACCAGGGGAATCCCGGAGGTCGTCTCGGTGGCCTGCAGGGTGATCGTGGCGGCGTCGCTGCCGTCGGCGATGATCGAACCCTTGTTCGAGGAGATCGCGAGGCTGATGCCGCGCACAGAGACAACGGTCGTGGCGCTGTTCCCCTCCGCTGACGCCTGAATCGTGCCGCTTCCGTCCAGGGAGTCGGCGGCATCGGCCCGGAAGGTGACCGAGGTCTGGCCCTGGGCATTGGTCGTTCCGCTGACGGTACTCAGAGATCCCGTTCCGGCGGCCAGCGACCAGGCGACACTCCTGTTCGAGAGAGGCTGGTTCTCGTTATCGGTAACAGTGACGGTGATAACGGACGTGCTCTGGCCGTCACGCAGAATAGAGGTCGTTGACGGTTCAAGGGTCAGCTGGGCATCGACGGCGATCATGCTGACCGTGGTCGTGCGGGTGATGTTGCCCACCGTGGCGGTGATGGTGGCGGTCCCGGCGGTGGTGCCCGAGGTCAGGGTCGCCCGCGCGATTCCCGAAGAATTGGTGGTGGTCGTGGCCTGGATGGTGCCCAGATCACTGGCGAAGGTAACCGTCTTGCCCACCACGGCCACATTGGTGTTCTGGGTTTTGGCGACCAGGATGATATCGGTCGTGGAGTTGCCGTTGGCCAGAATGGTGCTCTTTGACGCCGACAGGGTCACATTCAAACCGAGTATCTCGACCGAAGTCGACTCGGAGAGCTGGCTGAAGGCGGCGGTGACGGTCACCGTTCCCGAGGTCTGACCGGCCTTGACAACAGCGATCGCCTCGCCGTTGGCATTCGTGGCTCCCTGCACCGTAATGGACACGTCACCGGGGCCGGTGAGGCTGAAATCGACCTGGGCGCCCTGGATCGGCAGGCCGCCGGGGGTGAGCAGGCGGGCGCGCACGTTGGTGGTCGAATTATTGTCGGCCGGCAGTGTCGAAGCGTCCGAGGAGATCGAGAGCACCGGCTGGACGTAGGTCTGGATCAGTTCGGAGGAAAGGGTGTTCCCCAGCCGGGCGGTGATGGTATCGGATCCCGAGGGAGTAACGGCGGCGGTAAAAGTGGCGCTGGCGTTGCCGTTGTCATCGGTCGTGGACGTGGCGGTGATCTGACCCTGCTCGGCGGCGAACTGCAGGCGGGCGTCGGGAACGGCGATCCGGCGCGTCACGGTGCGGACCTGGGCGGCGATGGTGGCTTTCGAGAGTCCGTCAGCCGGCAGTTGGGACTTGTTCGAACTCAGGAGGATCTCGACCCCTTCGAAGATCACCGTCAGCTGTTCGGCTGCGGTCCTCTCGTCTCCGGCCGCATGGCCTCCTTCCGGTTCGCCCAGCAGGGCGCTCATGCCCTGACGGCGTTCACGGGCGTTGTCCCGGGCCTGCTGGAGCAGCAGCAGGTGCAGCCTGGTTTCGAGCTCTTCGTCGGTGAGCTGTCCGGAGGAGATGATCGCCACGGCATCGGCGGGTACGGCCGGAAGCGGATCGTGGATTCCGGTCCGGGGAGAGATGACATAGCTCGAGTCCAGGATGGCGGCGGTGACGTAACTGGTCGTGTCGACGGTGCTTTCGATACTGATCAGGGACGTGGAGGCGATACCGCTGGAGTCGGTGAGGACCGTCGATTTGAGCAATGTTCCCAGGGTCGCCGTGAAGGTGACGGGAACGTTGGGCAGACGGACTCCGTCTGTGTTGACCACGGTCGTCGTCACCTCGACCGAGCTGAGACCGTCGGCTGCGACGTACAACGGCACGTCCTGGAATTCCAGCGGATTGATACCGGTCGGTTCCTCGGTGGGAATCTCGACACAGCTGGCGATGATGATCGCCACCGCACTGATCAGCGAGGCTGCCCGAAGGATTCGTTTCCCGCTCATTTTTCACCCTCTGATAAGGATGCCTGAGAAGAAGCGGCAGAGTGGTCCAGACTGTACCACCGCCGGGAATTCAGAATCAAACCTCCCCGGATAAATCGAACCTTCCGGTACAACGAAAAAGCCCCCACCGGGGTGGGGGCTTGCTCGGGGAGTGATTCTGAATCCGGTCCGGTTATCCCGGAGACCGGTCAGGGCTCAATCGGTCCCTGCCGCGGATCTTCCTGGTCTTCCTGATCCCGCCGCCAGGGGGGGGTCGGCCAGTACTCGAAGCGGGGGGCGTTGATGAAATTGGTCTGGACGATGTCGGGACCGAAATCCATCTGGCTCACGCGGCCGGGGTAGATGGCGTTGCGGAAGAAATTGACCTTGTACTTCATGACCGTGAAGTCGATCCCGAAGCGGGTGTAGAGCCACTCCTCGACATTGAAGTTGACCATGCTGATGGCATCGGGAGCGCCGTATTTGACGAAGAGCTCGCCGCGGGCGTCCCAGGCCGCGTAGGAGTTGTCCTCGGTCAGCCAGTCGGCGGCTTCGTAGAGACTGCGGGCGGCCTTCCACGGTTCGCTGAAGTGATCGCGGGCGTACTCGATGCGCAGCCGGAATTCCGATTCGGCTTCCTGTTCGGGAGTGTCGGGGAAGGGATCCTCGACACTCTGGAAAAACTCGGTGTAGATCCGGCGCTTCTCGGCCCCGCTGGCCTGCACGTAGCGGGCGAAGGTCTCGACCGGCATGATGTGAAAGAGACCCTGGGTGATGAGCTCTTCTTCGGTCCACTCCTCGCCCTGCCGCTTGATGGTGTTCATCAGGAAGCGGCGGTCGGTGGCGATCATTTCTTCCAGACGCTCCCGTTCGGCCTGCTGGGCAGCCAGGGAGCGGCGTAGATCGGTCGCCTGGACGTTCAGAGCGTTCCCGCGGGTGATGCGCACCGCTTCGTTGGCCAGATCGGAGGCGATCTCGGGTGCGAAAGAGGGAATGCGCTCCAGGGCGAGCATCTTCTGGTCGTTGGTACCTTCCCGCAGCACTTCGAGCAGACCCCTGCTGGCCCGCTCGTCACCAAGCCCGGCCAGGCTCAGGGCAGCCTCGTATCTTATTGGCTGCTCGCCGTTCTCGATCTGGAACATGAGAAAGTCGCGGTAAAAGGGGTCGTTGTCGCCCAACTGTCCGGCCAGGGTCACCTGGTGGGAGAGAGCGTGGGCGGCGAAAGGACTTTCGGGAAACCGCGTGCGCAGGTCCACAAAGGCCTGGAAAGCTTCGGCATCGCGCTCGGAGAGGTTCTCGAGGCACAGTCCGGCATAGTAGGCGGCCTCGGCGGCATGCTCGGAGGAACCCGCTGCAATCTGGCGGAAGAGGGGGAGGGCGTTCTCCCAGTTCCCCTGCAGGTTCAAGGCGAGCGCCTGCTGGTAGCGTGCTTCGACGTCCGGTTCCTGCTTCAGGCCGGCGTACGGTGCGGCCCGGGCCGCGGTGGGTACCGCCAGCCCGATCGCGAGCACGAAGGCAAATGTGGCGAGACCCCTCTCGGCCCGGCGCCCTCGCTGTATGTTATGACCGCTGAACATCTGACTCACTCCTCGATTGTAACCTTCATGCGCTGGAGAGTGGAAAGGATTCCGCCATCTTCGATCCGTGACGCGACAACAACGGCGTTGTCGAGATTCTGCTCGCAGCAGATCTGCTCGATCTCGGTCAGAACCGCCTCGATCTGGCCCAGCAGACGGGTCATGCGATCGTTACCGCTGGTGCGGTAGTCGAACTTGAGGCTGGTGGTGGTCGAGAGCAGAGACTGCATGGATCCTTCGGGCAGTTGCACGACCCGCCCGTCGGCGGTGCCGTTGACGAAGTGTGTGATCGCTGCCTCGACCCGGCCCAGGTGATCGCGCAGCAGGAGCCGCTCGAGCCGGGCCACGCGGGCCTCGAGTTCTTCGGTCGGGCCGGCGCCGGCTGAGGCCGTCATACCGGCCGCCGGAACGATGCCGCTGCGGGCGGCGCGGGCCGTGCTTTCAGCCGTCAGCGACGGTGCGGGAGCGAGGTCGGTCGCTCCTTCGGGTCCACCCAGGCGCTGATCCGTCCGGCCCCATAACCCGTAGCCGACCGCCACGCCGAGCAGCAGGGCGGCGGCGACACGCAGGGCCGGAGACCCGAGCAGGGGGAAGCGGGCCGTGACGGGTACCGGACGCTCGATCCTCCGCGGCGTCGAAACGGTACCGAACCGGCCTGACTCGAGTTCGCCGGGTAGAGCCAGCAGACGACGTTCCAGGTCTTCGACGACTTCTGCGGGGGGCTCGATCCGCACCTGTCCGGTGACCTCGATGAGCTGCTCCAGCCAGTCGGCCCGGGCGGCGCAACGAGGGCAGCGGGCCAGGTGGGCGGCGACCTGCTCGGTCTGCCGGCGTCCCAGTTCGCCCCTCAGGTACTCATCCAGATATTCGTCGACGTGCGTCATGTTTCTCATCAACCGTTCTCGTCCTCGCCGGCGCGTCGGATCCCGAAGCGTTCGGCCAGGTCACCTAGTTCGTCCTGCAGTTTGTGGGTCGCCCGGAACAGGTGCTGTCGCACCGTACTCTCCCGGCACCCCATGATGGCTGCGATCTCGTCGATCGGCATCTCCTGATAGTAGCGCAGGATGAAAGCCTGTTTCTGGTGTTCGGAGAGGATCTCGAGACTGGTATCGATCCGTTCCCGAACCGAAGAGCGTTCCATCTCGGTTCCGGGAGCCGTCACGGTCGAGCCCGTTTCCTGTTCGGCCCGGTAGGTGCCGATGTAGTCCCCCTCTTTGTCCGCGAGCTTCCCCCGGCTTTTTTGCTTGCGGAGGAAATCGATCGCCAGGTTCACGGTGATCCTGTAGATCCAGGAGAAAACACTCGCGCGGGCCTGGAATTCGTCACCTTTCTGCCAGACCCTGATGAACACCTCCTGCGCCACATCCTGTGCCGCGTCGTAGTCCTTGACGTAGTCGTAGGCGATCGCGAGGACGCGCTTGCCGTACTCACGCACCAGCTCATCATAGGTGGCCGGAAGGGCTTCACCGATCTGTTCTGGCGCCTTCGTCACCTGCCGCGCGTCCTATCACTCTCCACAGAGATCAACGGATGTGGCTCGAGGCCTGTTCACACCTCGAAGGGGTTCTTTGCCGCATCGACGATGCCGGTCCGTTTTGTACAGTGGGCACTATTTCGCAGCTTCCCGGACTCGACCGAGAATATCAAGGAATTCCGGGGCCCGCACGAAGCCGGTCACGGTGTGCTCTTGCAGCATCTCTCCCTGCGGGGTCAGGAAGGTGACACTGGGCAGACCGAAGATCTCGTAGCGGGCTGTGTACTCCTGGTTGCGGGGATCCGTATTGTCTGTCATATCGATCCGTACCAGGATGAAATCGCTGAAGGCCTCGACCACGGCCGGGTCCGAAAACGTACGGTGATCGAGTTCCTTGCACGCCGCGCACCAGTCGGCGGTGAAGTCGATCATGACCGGTTTTCCTTCGATCCCGGCCAGGACCAGGGCCGCTTCGAGGTCGTCGCTCCACGTCACGCCGGCTTCGGCCGAGGCCGGTCCCTCGAGTACAGCCGCACTTGCGGCCCCGCCGCCTGCCGATCCAGGCGCCGAGAGCGGCGGAAGGATGAGTCCGAAGGTCAACAAACCCCCGACGAAGAAGTAGAGGCCGAGCGCCACCAGAAGCACGCCGAAGGCCTGACGCAGTTTCTGCCAGGGACCGGGGGTGTCGGGATCGGGACGCAGGAAAGCCCCGACGAATACTCCCGCAATCACCAGGGCGGCGCCCAGGGTGAGGACGAAGGGGAATGTGCCGAGCAGGATCGAGAGGTAGTAGAAGGCGACCGCCAGCATGGCCGTGCCCATGAGGTACTCGATCGCCACCATCCAGGTACCCGAGGGCAGTCGCTGGATTTCACTCGAAAAGGTACCGACGACAACGAAGAGAACACCCATCCCGACCGAGAAGGTGAAGAGCAGGGTGAAACCGAAGACCACGTTCTGCGTGGCGGCGATGAAGGCCAGGATACCGACGATGATGGGTCCCACACAGGGACTTGCGACCAGGCCGGCGATCAGCCCCATGATGAAGACGCCGAAAAACCCCTGGCCCTGTCTGGCCATCAGCTTGTTGCGGAGGCCGGCCGGAAGCTGCAGTTCGTACGCCCCGAAGAGTCCGAAAGCCAACAGGGTGAAAAGCGCGATGGCGAAGATCAGGAACAGGGTGCTCTGAAACAGGGAGCCGAACAGGGCGCCGGTCGTGGCTGCCACGATTCCCAGGACGGAATAGGTCATGGCGATACCGAGCACGTAGACCAGGCTCAACGAAAACCCCCGGGCGCGGCTTTTCGCCGCCCGGGCCCCGATCACGGTGATCGTGAGCGGGATGATCGGCAGCACGCAGGGAGTCAGGCTGGCCAGGATACCGCCGAAGAAGGCGGCCAGATACATCCAGAACACACCCCGTTCGGTGGCGGCCGAGAAATCGGACAACTGGCTCTGCCCCCCGGCTGTCTGCACCGCCGTGACGGCTTCGGTGCGGGATCCGGTCTCCGGGACTCCGGAGCCGGCGGCGTTTGTGGCGGGGGGGGCGGTGGCGATCAGCAGCACGGCCAGGATCGCACCGGCGGCGAGCAGAGTGGAGGGGCTCGGTCGTCTCATGGTCGGGGGGCCATCTCCCGTCTGGGGTTGAGCCGGCATCGGCACCCGCCGCACGAGCAGCGGTTAGACTTCTCGGGTTCCGTGCAACATATTGTGACGATGCCCGGCCGTCAAATGACCGGAACGGTCAGGTTCGGTGCGAGCACCACGGAGAACAGCATGGCGCAGGAACAGCCCGCGAGCAAGCCGTCGAAAACCCGCGAGACCGCGAAGTTCCTCATGATCGTCGTGGTCATTACGCTGGTCCTGCGGATCACGATCGTCGAAGCGTATCACGTGCCCTCCGGTTCGATGGAGAACACCATCATGACCGGGGACACTCTGCTGGGGAACAAGTTCCTCTACGGCATCCTGCTGCCCGTGATCGACGTCCGGCTGCCCGCCCTGCGCCGGCCGCGCCCCGGGGACGTGATCATCTTCCGGCACCCGGTCGAGTCGGGACGGCTGGTCAAGCGGGTGATCGCGGTGCCGGGCCAGACGGTTGAGATCAGGGATAAAGTCGTCTACGTCGACGGCGAGGTGATGCCGCTGCCCGAAACGGGGCAGCATGCCGATCCGCGGATCCTGCCGGGCGAGATGTCGCGACGGGACAACATGGGGCCGGTGACGGTGCCCGAAGGGCGGCTCTGGGTCATGGGCGACAACCGGGAGGATTCGATCGACAGCCGGTCGTGGGGCTTTCTGGATGACGACCTCATCCTCGGCAAGGCCATGATCGTGCTCTATTCGTGGGAACACGTGAAGTACAAGCCGTTCTGGCGGCGCCTGCGCTGGAACCGCTTCTTCAAGATTCTGCGTTGATCTTGCCCGTTCCCCATCTTTCGCGTGCCCCATCTTGCCCGTGCCCTATCTTACCCGGGGCCCCGAAGCTGTGCAGGGTGGGCACGCGCCGGGAGAGCGGAGTCGGGCGCGAGGGGCACGGAGTGAGATCATTGACACACCCGATGGGGGCGGGCATATTCGAATGACCCGTTCTCGAAGCGTGGGGATATAGCTCAACTGGGAGAGCGCCGGCTTCGCATGCCGGAGGTTACGGGTTCGAGCCCCGTTATCTCCACCATCTCACCGTAAGAGCCGTAGTCACGTACGCTGACTGCGGCTCTTGCCGTTTTCGGGCCCGCTGCTGGAGGGCGTTCAGTATCCCGACTGGCCGGCGTCAAGCCAGTCGCGGATATTGGTGTTGAGGGTGGCGTTGAGAGCATGGACCGCGGCGATCGAATCAGCTGTGATCCAGACGAGCATGTTCGAATCCTGGAAGAAGTAGTTCCGCTGTCCCCGGCCGGCCACATTGGCAATCGTCCGTCCCAGACGCTCGAACTGAGATTGCGCCCGCCACATCGGATTCAGCTCGGGATCGGTTTCCTCAATCAGCAGATCGAAGGCATCGGCAGCCAGGGACTGCAGGTTGCAGACGCCGACCCAGATCTCGACCGGGTGGTGGAGGAAGAGATAACTGACGATCCGGGCGTCTGTGAAGGGCAGCCGTGAACCGTTCTGGTCGAAGCGTCTCTTGATCATGCCCACCGCCAGGGTGTCGCCGTAATCGAAGAGCGGGACGGCGGCGGAGAGACTGGCGATTTCCTGCAGCCGCTCATCTTCACTCTCCTCGCCGGCGCCGAAACTCAGCAACAGTGATCCGGCGATGACGACGACGATGATTCCGACCACGATCCAAAGGCGATTTCGGGCGGTCCGCTCCTGCCTGGCCTTGTCCTCGGGAGATTCGGCGTCGGGACGGCGGTATTTTCCGTATCCCTCCTCGACGATCTCCAGACCATTGTCCGGACCGGCATCAAGATCGTAGCTGCCGGCGTCGCTCCACTTCTGCTCGGGCACGATTTCTCCTCAGGCTGACTCCGGCCGGCGGGCAACGGGCCCAGAGAACGCATCCGGGCCGGCGCCACAGGACGGACAGGTGAAATCCACCGGCAGGTCCTCAACCGCCGTGCCCGGTGAAATACCCTGCAGAGGGGCTCCCTCGGTCGGCAGGTAGCAGTAACCGCATTCCATACACTCGATCATGACGCTAGAGTATCCGAACTCCCGGCGGGCGTGAAGTGCTTTCTCGCGCCCGCATTTCGCTCTTGAGAGGCGGTGGGTGCTGGCCTAGTCTGCACATGATCCGCCGTCCGGCGGTGGGGGAGGAGAGCGGTGGACGCATCAGGAGAAGAGGCCTTCGTTCGTATCTGGGACGCCCGGTCAACCTTCGAAGCGGAACTGATCAGAAAGGTTCTGACCGAGCACGGACTGACCGTCCTGATTCCCGGCGAGGCACTCGATCTGCCCCCCTCGGCCCAGGTGGGGGGCAATACCGTCTTCGTCCCGACGGTCGAACGCGATCGGGCCCTGTCACTGCTCCCCGAGGTCTGGCGCTTTCTGAGCGGAGCGGACGAGAACGACGAGGAGAATCAACGGTAGCTGCCGATGAACGAGATGAACGAGAAGACCAATAAAGACCTCAGGCAGCTCAATCTCATCGCCTATCTTCTCAATCACCGTTTCCCCGTCACCTGGGAAGAGATCAGGCTCAAGGTGCCCGGTTACCAGCCGGTCGGCGAGGTGGACGAAAAATCGATCCTGCGCAAGTTCGAGCGCGACAAGGAGGAACTGCGCCGGCAGGGTATTCCCATCGATACCGTCGCGATCGACTCCGAAGTCCTCATGGGCTACCGGCTCGACCGTTCCCGCTTCTATCTGCCCCGTTTCGCTTTCACCGAAGAGGAGATCAGGGCTCTGGTCGTGGCGGTCCGCCGTCTGGCCGAGATGAAGGATTTCAGCATGGCGCGCGAGGCTCGCAGCGCGCTGCGCAAGCTCGTCTTCGACTGCCCCCCGGGAGAGGATGCCGAAGGGCGAGTGGCCTTCTTCTTCTCGGGCTCGACCTCCCGGTCGGTGCTCGAGACGGTCACCGAGGCTCTGCTGCACCGTAAGCGCCTGCATCTGACCTACTACAGCCTGCACCGCGACGCCGTGACCGAGCGGGACGTTCATCCCTACGCCCTGGTACAGCGGCGGGGACGCTGGTATCTGGTGGCGTGGTGCTGCCTGCGGGGCGAGCTGCGTCAGTTCCGGCTCGAACGGATCCGGTCGCTGGCGATGAATCGGAGCGCCCCGGGCACGGCCGATTACGAGATCCCCGATGATTTCTCGATCCGTGACTATATGGGCCGGGAACCATGGGATTATTCCAATGCCCGGCCATCCCGGGTCACGGTCAAGATGTCGACCGCCCAGTACAACCAGGCCCGGGCCCGCTGGGAAGAGCGCGATGACGTCGAGTTCGGTCCGGTCAGGGAACGTAGCGTCATCCTGCACGTACGCGACGACGCCGCTTTCCTGCGCTGGGTTCTCGCCCAGCAGGGCGAGGTGGAGATCGTCACGCCCCGGCGGCTGCGCCGGGAGATGCGGCGGCTGATCGAACGGGTGGCGGCGATTCATGCCGGCCCCGGGGAGGGTGCGTGATGGCCAGCGCCGATCGGCTGAATCGTATCCTCGGGATGATTCCTTTCCTGCTGCAGAACCAGGAGGTTCCCCTCGAGGAACTGGCAGAGGAGTTCCAGGTCAAACCCTCTGAGCTGGTCCGCGACCTGCAGGCCCTCTCGCACTGCAGTTACGGTCCCTTCGGTTCGGCCGAGGTGATGGATGCCTATATCGAGGACGGAAAAGTGCATCTCTGGGCCGGGGAACATTTCAAGCGGCCGCTCTCCTTCACCCCTTCCGAACTGCTGGCTCTGCGCACCGCCATTTCGATGATGATCGAGCATACCGACGTCCGGGAGGCCCGCGCCCTTGCCCATGCCTACAAACTCATCACCGACCGGGATGAGGATCTTCACACCCGGGCCAGCGCTCTGAAAGGGCAGATCGGAGTGGAACCGCCTCCGGCACTCTCGGGAGAGATTTTCTCGATTCTGGAGCGGGGGGTGCACGAGAGCCGCAAAGTGGAGATCCGCTACTTCACCGAACACCGGGGTACGGTTTCCGAACGAATCGTCTGGCCGTGCAAGATGGTCTTCAGCGACGGCCGCTGGTATATCGTCGGGTACTGCGAGAAGGCAGGAGGGTATCGAACCTTCCGGGCCGACAACGTGCGCAGCGCCCAACTGCTGGGCGAGCACTTCTCCATCCCGGCCGATTTCCGCCTCGAGGACCACTTCCAGCAGGGCGTCTACGTCGAGACCGAAGATGAAGAAGAGATCGTGGTTCGCTACTCTCCCCCGGCGGCCCAGCTCGTCATGGAGGAGGAGGGGCGGGGCAAACCGGCCCGGGACGGCACCGTGACCCTGAGCTACCGCACCTCGAGTCCCCGCTGGCTGCTGCAGCGGTTGCTCTCCTACGGCGAGTCCGCCGAGCTCGTCAGCCCCTCCGTGCTACGCCACGGCCTGGTCGACCGATTGCGGGACATGGCCGAGATCTACCGCGAGGAAAAATAATTCTGATAATACCCGGTGGGTGTAAACAGCTTTTCTTCAAGCTGCGTCGAGGATGTGGAGGCTGGGCCCGGTGAGCGAAGTAACTCTCACCGCTCGCGATCTCTCCTTCACTCCCTCAACTTCGGGACCGGTCTTCGCTCCTTCAGACGCCGACCTGCCACGCGCGGGTCGGCGTCTTACATTAATGTGCCGGGCATACTCAACAGCCTGGGGATGAGAGTCTTCCCAATAACGTCCGGGGTTGCTCTTGTCACCCGGGTGATAGCGACTTTACAATCACAAACTATGAATAGAACACGATGGATATCATGGGGGCTGGTGCTGGTTCTGTTCTCTTCCCCCACAGCAGCCCAGGAGGAACTCGCTCTCGACTCGGGAACCGGGCTGAGCACCGGCGAGAAAGACCTTCATGTAACCTACACGATCGATCTGCGCGGAGCGGCGACTCATGTGATCGAGGTGAGCCTCGAGATCTCCGGTCTCGATCAACCCGACCTGCAACTGGTCATGCCCTCCGCACCCGATCCCCGCTCGCTCGATCGCAGGGCCCGTCATATCAGCGTGCTGACCGCCACCGGCCCCGAGGGATTCGACCTGCCGGTGTACCAGCGGGCTCTGGGCGAGTGGGAATGCGACACCCGCGGGATCGCCGGGGTGACCGTGCAATACACCTGCTATGCCAACGATCCCTCACCCTGGTCGGCTCAGCTTACCGCCCGACACGCCTATGTCAACCCGGCTGCGGTTCTGCTCTATGCGCCCCTGCTGGCCGACCGGCAGCTCTCGATCAACCTTCTTTTGCCCAACGGCTGGCAGGCTGCCGTGGCTCTCGAACCCTCCTTCGATCCGACCCGCTTCCGGAGCAACAGCTTCGCCCAGCTGGCGAGTTCGCCGATCATGGCGGGGCGTTTCCAGGACGCCTTCTTTGCCATCGACGACATGAATGTCAGGGTGGTGATCGACGGTGCCACTTCCACCTTCGACGACCGGACCTTCCTGCTGGGCCTCGAACGCCTGGTGCGTCGTTCCGTGGCTCTGTTCGAGACCATGCCGACCGAGGACTATCTCTTTATCCTTCATTTCGCCGACGCCCGGGTGCGCACGGGTGCGGGCTTCTGCACGACGACGACCGTCTTCTGGGATCAGCACGCCCGGGAGGAGGATCAGAATCCGCTCCTGAGCGTCTGCACCGGCTCTTTTCTGCGCTCCTGGCTGGGAGGGCGGATCAGGCCGCAGACAATCCGCGATCCCCTGCGCGAACCTTTGGTGGTGGAGAGCCTCTGGTTCCTGGAAGGAGCTGCCGCTTATTACGCCGATCTGCTCCTGACCCGGTCCGGGTTCGTGCCCGGTGAGGATTTCCTCGGCAAGGTCAGCATGCAGATCACGGCCCTGCAGAACACGCCGGCACGCTTGCTGCAGTCGGCCAGGAGCGCCTCCGAACAGGTCCGCTACCGGACCTGGCCGGAGTATCGCCGCCCCGATCGCAGCCTCGACCCCCGCACCAAGGGTTACGTGCTCTGTTTCCTGCTCGATCTGGCCATGCGCGACGCCTCCGACAACCACCGTTCTCTCGATGACCTGATGGGTTTCATGACCGCCTGGTTCGGGCGGGGGGGCAGGCCGTACGCCGACAGCGAAGAAATCATCAGGGCTGCCGGAGCCCTGGCCGGAACCGATCTGTCCGATTTCTACACCCGGTTCGTGGCCGGTACCGACGAACTGCCCTACGAAGAGCTGGCGACGGCAGCCGGCTGGGATCTGCGCCGGGAAGCGGTACAAATCGCTACGGCGGGATTCGATACAGAACCGGAGGGGTCACAGACCCTGATCGTCACCGCCGTGGAAGAACACGCCCCGGCCGCACGGGCCGGACTGCGGGTAGGCGACCGGATCGTGCAGGCCAACGGCCGTCCGGCCTCTCCTGCTCTGCCTGACATCCTCACCACCGCCCGCCCCGGAGAGCAGCTGACCCTGACCATCCAGCGTCGCATGACCGAAGAGACGATTTCCTTCGAGCTCGGGCAGGGGAACCGCCAGGGGTACGTGCTCGAAGCCCTGGCCGAGGCCGATGCCCGGCAACAGGCCATCGCCACCGGCCTGCTGAGCGGCATTCCCTGAACCGCGTTGTGCCGGCCGGACCCGGCCAGCGCCGGCGCGGACCGTCAGGGCCGCTATCCCCGGATCGAACATGAGGAGACGAGCATGGCAGAACGGGCGCGGGCGGACCTGATCATCCGCGACGGTACGGTCCTGACCCTGACCGACGAGATGGCACACCCGGGCTGGAGCGTTGCGGTACAGGGCACGGCGATCGCTGCGGTCGGACCCAAGGCGGAGATCGAGGCCGGCTATGAAGCCGCCGAAACCATCGACGCCGCGGGGTGTGTGGTCATGCCGGGGCTCGTCAACGCCCACACCCACGCGGCCATGAGCCTGTTCAGAGGCATCGCCGACGACCTGCCGCTCATGACCTGGCTCAACGATCACATCTTCCCCGCCGAAGCCCGGAACCTGAACGACGCTTTCGTGTATGCCGGCACCCGCCTGGCCTGTGCCGAAATGCTGCTGGGGGGAACGACTACCTTCTGCGACATGTATCTCTTCGAGGATGCCGCCGCGCGGGCGGCTAGCGAGATGGGGATGCGGGGGGTGCTCGGTGAGGTCCTCTACGACTTTCCTTCGCCGAGCTACGGCCCGCTCGAAGAAGGCTGGGCCTGGACCCGGCGTTTTATCGAGACCTGGCGCGACGACGATCTCATCACACCGTCGATCCAGCCCCACGCCCTGGATACCTGCAGTCCCGAGCTGCTCGTCCGGGCCCGCGCCCTGGCCGACGAGTACGGGGTGCCGCTCATCGCCCACGTGGCCGAGAGCCAGGCCAACCTCGATCATACCTTGGCCACCTACGGCAAACGCAGCTTCGAACATCTCGAGGATCTGGGCGTTCTCGAAGGGCCGTTTACGGCCGTGCACGCCGTCTGGGTGAACGGAACCGAGATCGAGATCATGGCCCGCCGCGGGGTGGGAGTGGTCACCAACCCCGAGAGCAACGCCAAACTCGCCTCGGGTTTCTCTCCGATCTGGCGCTATCTGGAACAGGGAATAGAAGTCGGGATCGGGACCGACGGCTGTGCCAGCAACAACAACCTCGATCTCTTCGGCGAAATGGACACGCTGGCCAAGATCCATAAGGTGTACGATGACGATCCCACCCACCTGGACGCCCGCACGGTCGTCCGTCTGGCTACGGCCGGGGGAGCCCGGGTACTCGGTCTGGAAGATGTCGTCGGCCGGCTGGCACCCGGTCTGCGGGCCGATCTGATCGTCGTCGACTTCCGCGCGCCGCACCTGACACCCTGCTACGATCCCTACTCCCACCTGGTCTATGCGGCCCTGGCGTCGGATGTGCGCGAGACCGTCGTGAACGGCGTGGTGCGGGTCCGCAACCGGCAGCTTGTGGATACCGATCTCGACGGGATTCTGGCCGAGGCACGGGCTTGCGGAGCCGCCGTACGGGCCGGTTTCGATCAGCCGCGGCAGCCGGCATGAAGGCCGGTGACCGGCAGCTGCGCACGATCTGGCTCGAGGCCGGAACCGTGCGTGTCATCGATCAGCGCCGGCTCCCCTTTGCGATCGAGATCGAAACCATCACAGAAATCGCGGACATGGCCCGGGCGATCAGCGAGATGCACGTACGCGGGGCCGGTCTGATCGGAGCCGCCGCCGGTTACGGTATGTATCTGGCCGCCCGAAGCGCCGCTGCGCAGAACTGGCGCGAGGACCTGGAGCGGGCCGCGGAGCTGCTGCTCGCCACCCGCCCGACTGCCCGCAACCTGGCCTGGGCGGTCGAGCGCCAGCGCCGGATCGCCGAAGCCGCGGGCCGGGAGAAGGCCGGGATGGGTGGTTCAGAGCCGGCGGACGCTGCAGGCTCCGGGGAAATCGGTGCGGATGAGGAGCGCGAAGCGGTCGTCGCCGCCCTGCGATCCGAAGCGGAGCAGATCGCCGACGAAGACGTCGCGGCCTGCCGGGCGATCGGGGAACACGGGGCCGATCTGCTCGAAGCACTCGCTGCGGGCGTTGAGGGCCGACCGCTCAACGTTCTCACCCACTGCAACGCCGGCTGGCTCGCTTTCGTGGACCTCGGTACCGCCACCGCACCCCTCTACCTGGCCCGCGATCGGGGGGTGGCGCTGCATGTGTGGGTCGACGAGACCCGCCCCTGGAATCAGGGCAGCCGGCTCACGGCCTGGGAACTGGGCCAGGAAGGCATTCCCCATACCATCGTCGCCGACTCGGCCGGCGGGTACCTCATGCAGCAGGGTCTGGTGGACCTGGTGATCACGGGCGCCGACCGGGTCACCGTAAGCGGACATGTGGCCAACAAGATCGGTACCTATACCACGGCGGTCACGGCGGCCGATTCCGGGGTGCCCTTTTATGTCGCCTTTCCGACCAGCACCTTCGATCCGACCGCCCTGGGACCGGAGGACATCGTCATCGAAGAGCGCGACGGCGAGGAGGTGCTCACGGCCCGCGGCTGTGCCGTCGACGGGCCCCCGGCCGGTCCGGACACAGGATTGCCCGCCGGTCCGAATGCCGGACGTCCCGCCGTTCAGGACACCGAGCCGATCACCGTGCGTCTCGCGCCCCCGGACAGCACGGCCGCCAATCCCGCCTTCGATATTACTCCCCCCCGTCTCATCACCGGCTATCTCACCGAAAGGGGGCTCCTCGCCCCCGGTCCCGATTCCCTGGCACCGCTGCTGGTCTGAATCTCGACCGGCGGCAGGTGACCCTGTCTGACGACCAGACCCGCACTGTGACCGGGATCAGAGTAGGGGACCGGGCTTGAAGAGGTTCAGGCGGTGAGTTCTTCCACGGCGGCGAGCAGCAGTGTCTCGACCGCCGCGATCGTTTCGACCTGGCGGGTGAGCAGGTCGTCGTGGGCCAGCGGGGTCTCATCTATGCCGTTGGCCCAGTTGTCGACCGCACAGACGGCGGCGTAGGGCAGGCCGAGCTCGGCGGCGCAATCGGCCTCGTTGGCCATGGTCATGCCGACGATCTCGGCGAACTGGGCCAGCAGGCGGACCTCGGCGGGGGTTTCGTAGCGGGGGCCGATGGTCTGGGCGTAGACCGCCTCGGTAACCGGTTCGAGACCGCTCCGCCGACCGGCCTGGGCCAGGACAGCCCGCAGCTCGGGGTCGAGAACGGGAGTGACGTGGCGGACCTCGTTTTCGCAGTAGGTCGCGATGCGCCACGGGCAGAGGTAATCGTGCGGTATGACGATTGTGCCCGGAGCCAGGGAGCGCTGGAGGCTGCCGGTGGAGTTGGCGCCGATGATCTTTTCGGCTCCCAGGCCAGCCAGGGCGCGCAGATTGGCCTGATGATTGATCCGGTGAGGGGGAACGGCGAGGTCGGGGGCGTGGCGGAGCAGGACGATCCGTTCCGAACCGGTGTGAACGCTGACCTGACCGTGACGCGTCTCAACAGTGAGTTCCTGAAGACCGTCAAGGAGGCCGGTGGTGCGGAAAGCCGAGCCGATGATGAGTCCGATCATCCGATGCCTCTATCTGCTGGAGCTGCGGTCCGTACAGTGCGAATCCTGCTCGAGCTCCGGTCCGTGCAGCGCGAACCCTGCTGGAGCCCGGCGCCGTTCAGCCTGTACCCTCTACACCTGAGCTAACCGTCGCCCGGGTGGAAGTGTCAAGGTTCAGAGAGAGACAGGGGAAGCCGATGCCAGATGCCCTGCCCGTGAGTCCGGCCGAATCGACCCGCCGCCGGTACCTTCTGCGTGCCCTGAGCGTCATGGTCATCCCGCTGTTTCTGCCCCTCGTCGCGCGCGGACAGGGAGCGATCGATCCGGCGCGAACCTACTGGGGCGATCTCGACGCCTTTTTCGAACGTCAGAGCGAGGTGGCTCTGGAACTGGCGGGCGACGTGCTCATGCGCTTTCCCCCGCGCCTGCCCGAACCCGATCTGCGCCCGCTGGCCTTCTCACTGCTCGATGCGGTTCTGCACGAGCCCGAGGCGCCGTCCCGTCAGGCGGTCCAGGCCTTCTTTCATTCCTTTGTCATGGCGGCGGCCGACGAGATGGAATCGACCCGCCCGGGGCGGGGAGCGATCGTCTGGAAAATCTACAATCACGGGTTCGTGGTGCGTACGCGCAGTGTCACCCTGGCTTTCGATCTGGTCGACGGCCGCAGTGCCGGGGCCGAAGGGTTCGCCCTGCCGGCCGAACTGATGCGGCGGATCGTTCAGGAATGCGATGTTCTCTTCATCAGTCACGTGCATGGCGATCATGCCGATCCCGGTGTGGCCGGGCTCTTTCTGGAACAGGGGAAGCCGGTCGTGGGTCCTCCGGCCGCCCCCTCCGATACCCTCGGTACGGCCGGTTTCGCCGAAGCGGCCGGTGTCCCGGGTGCGGACAGCCTCCAGGGGGCGGGTGGCCTCCAGGAGACGAGCCGGTACATCACGCTCGAACGCCGCGCCCACCAGTTTCAGAACCTGCCCGTGCGCGACGGAGCGGTGATCCTCGAGGTGGTGGTCTACCCCGGCCACCAGGGCGATCTGGAGAACAACGTTATCCTCGTGCGCACGCCCGAGGGAGTATCGGTCTGTCACACCGGTGACCAGGCCCGGACCGAAGATTTTCTCTGGATCGACGAGATCGCCGGCCAGGCCGAGGTCGATATTCTGCTGCCCAACTGCTGGACCCCCGAGCTGCAGCGTCTCCTGCAGGGGATGGATCCGACGGTGGTGATCACCGGTCACGAGAACGAGCTCGGACACAGCGTCGATCATCGCGAGCCCTTCTGGCTGACCTACGACCGCATGTATGGCAGCGCCTGGCCCCTGGTGCTGATGAGCTGGGGGGAATCGTTCCACTTCATTCCCGATCGCTGAGGCTCGGCCGCTGATAGGGATGAAGAGGTTTTATAGAGCAGAACAAGTGACGACATAACTGGTCTCCCGTCTGGCGGTGCTGTTCCAGGAGGGGTGAGGATAAAGGAGATTTATATTTTCAGTAGCGATATCACCAGAGGAAAGAATCTTGTTGTGGTGAAAGTGTCATATAGGTTCCTCCCTATTTTATATTTGACTGGCTACAGACTATCCATATAGACTCAACGCAGCCTGAAGTGGGCTTAAGATTTTAGGATACATAAAAGCCCCGCGGTTCCGATTATTAAAGAAACAGCAATTCAAGACGAGAACATTGCGACAACGTGAAGCATTCAAGCGTCTGCTGTTGTGTTGAAGAAATATCGTGAATACACTAAAGACCATACTCGGTTTATTGCATCAATCAACACTGTGTATCACACTAATTGTACACGCTACTCTCACATGTTCGTGTGGTCTTGTTTCATCCCAACGAGAGGAACAGCATGATGAGATAGCTTATGTTGTCGGTAGTGCGATTATGGTCTATGACATGCAAACAAAGGACCATCGCAAGATTCTCGATGGGCATGGACCCCTTCGCTGGTCTCCCGATGGAAAATTGATAGCTTTTTCGCGTGTTGATGGTATGTGCTCTCAAATTCTCATTGCAGATGATAAAGGAGAGAACCAACGAATCATTACCCTCAAGGAGGATCAAGGGATTCTAGGGCCCCATCCTGATGGGGGAACTCATCCTGTCTGGTCTCCTGATAGTAAACAGATAGCATTTCAAAGGGGTTTTGGATTGGAGTGGGGTCTTTTGAAATACGATATATTCATTACAAGTATTGATACATCTGAGGGATTTCAGGAAGTCCAAATAACAGACAATCCATACTATAACGTACCATGGGATTGGTGTGATAGTAGTATTATTCTGAGTTCAGAGTATTCACCAGATCATTCTTTTGATACATACATTGATTGTTATGAGTATTATTTATCGAATCACACTAGGCGCTCTATTATAAATTGCGACAGCACTTTTATCGGCACATTTTATCGTTATTCTGAGCGCGCCAATAAATTTGCCTTTATAGGAAAGACAAATGAGTACACGTTTAATATTTATCTTATGAATTATGACGGCTCCGATGTTACGAATATTACAAACAACGATATTGTAATCACAAACCTTTCTTGGTCTCCTGATGGAAGCAAAATTGTTTTCATAGCTGGGTCATATTTTCATGGTGGATATATGTATGTGATAAATAGAGATGGCACAAATATGCATCAGATAGCTGGAGGGCAGGGTAACTACTATGATTCCGAGTGGAGACCCCAGAAATAAGCTGACTCAATGTAATGTTGGTGTCACAATAATGAGTGAATACTAATGTTAATAGTTTCATAGCAAGTAGGTGCTGTCATGTACAAGTCATTATTACTTATAGTTACAGCATTTATCTTCAATCTAATTCCAAGCATATGTAATGGGCAACATACAAGACAAATATCGTTTCCAGAACCTCCATCAATACAAGTCGTTGAAGAACAATTATTTGCTTGGAACGCGTTCAAGGCTAATTACCCTGATTGGAGGGTAAGATGGGATAGTGATACAGGTGGTGTGAGATATATTTATGGAAGTCCAATCAATTATAGGATTAGTAATCCGGTCATGGTTGCACGGCAATTTGTTTCGGAAAACCGTAATATGCTAAAGGTAAAGGAGACTAATTACGACATAAGAATATGTAATATATATAAACTACATGGCATTCATATAAGATTCCAACAATACTACAATAATATTCCAGTAGAGGGTGGAATATTATCAGCACATATGAACAGTATGAACAGTGTTTACATGATTAATAACCATTGTTATGATAATATTGTTGTTAAAATGACAATACCAACCTATGATATAAATTATGCAATAAATGCTGTATTGTCAGAGTTATGTGTTGAACTAGAAAGATGTAATATTTATGAGGAACAACTAATAATATTGCCCTATGGTGCCGACTTTCTTCTTGCCTGGAAAATTGGCATTGCTGTTTCTGATCCTTATAGTAACATTGTCGCACTTCCAAAAGAACTAACCCTCGACCAGAACTACCCCAATCCCTTCAATCCGACTACAACCGTTCGGTACGGATTGCCGATATCTTCTCGAGTCAATCTGCGAATCATGAACATCAGGGGCCAGACAGTCAGAACGCTGGTGGACGAAGAGAAGCAGGCAGGCTGGTACACGGTGACCTGGGATGGGAAGAACGAGAGTGGTCAGGATGTGTCATCCGGGGTCTACCTCTACCTCCTGGAGACGAACGAGGGCAGCATTCTGAAGAAGATGACGCTGATCAGGTAGATCGCGTCGCATAGGCCAATAACAGGAGCCCCTGTCCGGAAAAATCCGGGCGGGGGCTTTTCCTTAAGGCATCCTTGCCCCCGGACACGATCGGCACTAGTCTGCGGATCAGCATCCAACATCCATCCAGCCTGTGAGGGTATCCGACATGAGGCGCCATTCTCCCGTCGCACTCGCTGCGGTTCTGATTCTGTTGCTCCCGGCTCTGGCTGCTGCACAGCAGGAGAAGCGACCGCTCACGCACGACGACTACGATTCCTGGAAATCCATCCGGAGCCAGCAGATTTCCCCCGACGGCCGCTGGGTTTCTTACCAGATCCAGCCGCAGGACGGTGATGGCGAGCTGGTGCTGCGCAATGTGCGCGGCGGTACCGAGGTCCGCTACGAGCGCGGCACCCGGGCGCAGTTCACCCGGGACAGCCGGTTCCTCGTTCTGCTGGTCACGCCGCCCGAAGACTCGACCGAGGCGGCCCGTGACGCGGGTAAAAGGGGAGGCGATCTGCCTCAGCCCGTCCTCACGATCGTCGATCTCTCCGATGTCTCGGTGACGTCGATCGAGCGGGTGCAGAATTTCAATCTCCCCGAGGAAGCCGGAAGTTGGCTGGCCTACCTCAAGGCCGAGGAACCCACTCCCGAGGAAGAGGCTGGCGAGGCGGAAGAAGAAACCGGTGAGCCGACCGCCCGTCCGGCGGGGGCCCGCCGCCGTCCCGGCGGCCAGCGTCGTCCCGGCGGGGGCGGAGAGAGCGGGGGGAACGGCCGCGACAAGGAGTTCGGAACCGAACTGGTGCTGCGTTCCCTGGGTGACGGCAGCGAGACTTCGCTGGATTCCGTGCTCGACTACCGCTTCACCGAAGAAGCGGAGTACCTGCTCTACATCGTCTCGTGCGAAGCCGATTCGAGCCGAGACGGCGTCTACACCCTGGTTCCCGGCCAGGCCGCAAGCCAGCCGCTGATCACGGGCCAGGGCACCTACAAGAGCTGGGTGCTGAACGAAGACGAGTCGGTCATGGCCTTCCTGACCGACCGCGACGCCTTCGATGACAACCCGGTCACCTGGAACCTCTATGGCTGGCGGGCCGGTCAGCCGGCGGCCGAACTGTGGGTCTCGCATACGTCGACGTCCGGGTTCCCCGACGGCATGAGCGTCAGCGATCTGACCCGGCCCAGCTTCTGCGAGGACGGCTCGATCGTTCTCTTCGGGATCAAGGACATCCCCGAACCCGAGCCGGAAGAGGATGAAGAGGGGGCCGAAGCGGAAGAGGAGGAAGAGGTCGCCGAGTTCGAACTGTGGAGCTGGAACGATCCCTATCCCTATCCGCAGCAGAAGATCATGGCCGACCGAGTTCGCAACCAGACCATGGAGTCGGTCTACCACCTCGATTCGGGGCGCTTCGTACAGTTGGCCGACGAGGAACTCGAGGACGTGAGCCTGCACTGGAGCGGCGAGATCGCCTACGGGCAGACCGACAAACCCTACCGCCCGCGCATCTCCTACGATTCGGCCTACTACGATTTCTACCTGGTCGATCCCATGACGGGCGATCGCACCTTGATCGTGGAGGAGAGCTACAGCCGGATCAGCCTCTCCCCCCTGGCCGGGTATGTGTACTGGTGGGGCACCGACCGGCACTGGCATGTCTACAATGTCGCCACCGGCGTCAGGGCCAACCTGACCTACGACCTGCCGGTCCCGGTCTGGCGCGCCACCGACGACCGGCCCCAGCCGATGGGCTCCTACGGCCTGGCCGGCTGGACCGATGACGAGGAGAAGGTGCTGGTCTACGACGAGTTCGACATCTGGGAACTCAACCCCGACGGTACCGGCGCACGCTGCATCACAGAAGGGTACGGCCGCACCAACGGCATTTCCTTCCGCTACCGGCGGATGGACCCCGAGGAACGCACCATCACTCCGAACCAGTGGCTCCTGCTCTCGGCCACCGACACCGGGACGATGGCTTCGGGTGTCTACCGCGACCGGGTGGCCGGCAGCCGCGAGCCGCAGCAGCTGCATATGGATGACTACAGTTTCGGATCGCCGCAGAAGGCCGAGGATACCGATACCATCCTGACAACCCGGCAGTCGTTCTACGAGTTCCCCGATCTCTGGATCACCGACATGAGCTTCGAGGACTGGCAGAAGATCTCCGCGGTGGGTGCCCAGCGGGACGAGTTCGTCTGGGGTCAGGCCGAACTCGTGCCCTATGTCAACGCCTGGGGAGCCGAGTACCAGGGGATTCTGATCAAGCCGGAGAACTTCGACCCGGCGAAGAAATACCCCATGCTGGTCTACATCTATGAGAAGCTGACCAGCGGTTTGCACCGCTTCCGCGCCCCCTCACCGGGCACCTCGATCAACCTCTCCTACTACGTCTCGAACGGCTACGTCATCTGGCAGCCCGACATCTACTACGGCACAGGGCACCCGGGGCGTGATGCGGTCGACTGCGTGGTGCCGAGCGTGGAGAAGATCATCTCGCTCGGGTTCGTGGATCCGGAGCGGGTCGGCCTGCAGGGGCACTCGTGGGGCGGCTACCAGGGCGCCTACATGATCACCCAGACCGACATCTTTGCCGCCATCGAGTCGGGCGCGCCGGTTTCGAACATGACAAGCGCCTACGGCGGGATCCGATGGGGGAGCGGGATGGTGCGCCAGTTCCAGTATGAGCACACCCAGAGCCGTCTGGGCCGAAACCTGTGGAACGGCGGGATGATGCGCTACATCGAGAACTCGCCGATCTTCTTCGCCGACAGGGTCACCACTCCCTGTCTGATCCTGCACAACGACGAGGACGGGGCCGTGCCGTGGTACCAGGGGATTGAATTCATCATGACCCTGCGACGGCTAAGCAAGCCGGCCTGGATGTTCAACTACAACGGCGAAGATCATGGCCTGCGCCAGCGGGTGAACCAGAAGGACTACACCATCCGCATGCAGGAGTTCTTCGACCACTACCTCAAGGGCGCCCCGGCGCCCGACTGGATGATCAACGGCATCCAGGCGTGGGAGAAATAGACCGGCCGGCTCGAGGGAAAAGGGATCGGACACCTCCGGGCGTACCTGGCGCATGCCTGAGCTGACGGCTTCAGGTGTCGCCGCTTTCCGGCGTCTGGTACGCCGGGAGGCAGGGCGGGCCGGCCGCGACCTGCCGTGGCGGCGCACGGCCGATCCCTGGGCGATTCTGGTCTCCGAATTCATGCTCCAGCAGACCGGTGTCGCCCGGGTCGAGAAGAAATACAGAGCCTTTCTCGACCGCTTTCCCGATCCGGCGTCTCTGGCTTCAGCCCCGCTCGACCGGGTTCTGGAGGTCTGGCAGGGACTGGGCTACAACCGGCGGGCGATCAACCTGCGGGAATCGGCTCGCCGTATCGTCGCCGAACACGAGGGTCGCGTGCCGGAAGACAGAACGGCCCTGCTGGCCCTGCCGGGTGTGGGGCCGTCGACTGCCGGGGGGGTGCTGGCCTTTGCCTTCAACCGGCCGACAGTATTCATCGAGACCAATATCCGGCGGGTTTTCATCCAGCACTTTTTCCCCGGTTCGGACCCGGTCCCCGACCGCGACCTGCTGCCGCTGATCGAACGCACTCTCGATCGTCGCGATCCCCGCGGCTGGTACGCCGCTCTGATGGACTACGGCAGCCGTCTGGGGAGCGAGCAAGGATGGCAGGGCGATCCCAACCGGCGCAGCGCCCACTATACCCGCCAGTCTCCCTTCGCCGGTTCCGACCGCCAGCTGCGGGGCGAGATCCTGCGCCATCTGATCGGGAAGGGGACGCTCCCGTCCGCTTCGCTCGCCGGTGTGACCGGCGCCGGATCGGACCGGATCGAGGGAATTCTCGACGGGCTCGAATCCGAAGGCTTCATCGTCCGTGACGGGGAAAGGGTCGCTCTGTCCGACTGAAAATGACAATCGCCACCCGGGTTGTCGGCAAGGAATCGCGTGACCTCGTCAGGATAGTATGCCATGCTCGGCACAGGATCGGGCCGGAAAGAAGGGGCGCGCTGCCGGTTTGGGACCAGCGCTGCCGGTCAGGGATCGGAGAGGAGGCTGAACCGTGAGCGGGAGCGAGAGCGGGCGCACTCACCGGGAGAACATCTTCTACGAGATTCACACCGGGCTTCCACGCGAGGGGGCCGGAGGAAACGAACATACCCGACGGGCCTGGGAAATGCTCGGACCTCTGACGCAACCCCGCATTCTCGATATCGGTTGCGGCCCGGGGGTGCAGACCATCGAACTGGCCCGGCTGAGCTCCGGTCATGTGATCGGATTGGATAACAATCCTCCGTATATCGAAGAACTGCAGCAAAAGATCGCCGGGGCCGGACTCGAAGAGCGGGTCGAAGCGGTCGAGGGATCGATGTTCGCCCTGCCCTGGCCCGAGGGGAGCTTCGATGTCATCTGGGCCGAAGGTTCGATCTACGTGATCGGTTTCGAGCGCGGATTGCGCGAGTGGCGAGAGTGGCTGCGACCGGGCGGATACCTGGCCGTGAGCGAGTTGTCCTGGCTGAGAACCGATCCGCCGCGGGAACTTCGGGAGCACTGGAACCGGGAGTACCCGGCCCTGACCACGATCGCCGCCAATATCGCCCTGATCGATGCCGCCGGATACCGCCGGATCGGGTATTTCACCCTGCCCGAAGATGCCTGGTGGGATGACTACTATCGTCCGCTCGAGGCCCGGCTGGCGGAGATGCGGAGCAGGTATGCCGACGATCCCGAGGCGCTCGAGGTGATCGACGCCGATCAGTACGAGATCGATCTCTATCGCGAGTTCTCCGACTGGTACGGCGAGGTCTTCTTCGTCATGCAGCACGATTGATTGCAGCCGGGAAGGAGCATTCCATGGGGCAGCTCGACGGCAGGCGGGCTCTGGTTACCGGGGCGGGGGCGGGTATCGGCCGGGCGATCGTCCGGCTCCTGGCGGGTGAGGGAGCCTCCGTGGCCGTCGTCGATATCGACCGCGAGACCGCCGAACGTGAGGCGGCGGCGCTGGTCGATGCGGGGCACGAAGTCATCGCTGTAACAGCCGACGTCGCCCTGGCCGAGGATTGCCGGGCCGCCGTCGAGGACATCGTGTCCCGGTTCAGGGGTCTCGACATTGTGGTGAACAACGCCGGAATCATCCGCCGGGCGGCTGTGACCGAACTCAGCGAGGAGGAATGGGACCGGAGCCTGGCGGTCAACCTGCGATCGGTTTTTCTCATCTGTCGTGAGGCGATTCCCGTCATGGCGGCCGCCGGCGGCGGGGCGATCGTGAATATCGCGTCGGGCTGGGGGCTGGTGGGGGGTCCCCGGGCGGCGGCGTACTGTGCCTCGAAAGGTGGGGTCGTCCAGCTCACCCGGGCCATGGCGATCGATCACGGCCCCGAGGGGATACGGGTCAACTGCGTGTGTCCCGGCGACACCGACACCGGCATGCTCGCCGAAGAGGCGCGTCAATTGGGAGTGCCGGTCGCCGATTTCACCGCCGCCGCAGCCCGGCGGCCTCTCGGACGGGCCGGAACCCCCGACGATGTCGCTGCAGCGGTTCTCTATCTCGTCACGGAATCGTCCGCCTGGGTGACCGGAACAACTCTGGTGGTCGACGGAGGAGGACTGGCCGGTTGAAAAGGTCGCGAGCGGCAGAGGGTGTGACCGGCGGGTCGGGCCGCCGCGATTGCCGGGAGGGGGCGACGGCTCCGACCGTCCCGATCGCGGCGCAAGGTCCGCTGACGCCTCCCGGTCTGCTCATGCCTCCCGGTCTGCTCGCGCCTCCCGGTCTGCTCGTACCTCTCGGTCTGCTCATGATCCTCGGTCTGCTCCTGTCCTCCTGCAGCCGGGAACGTTCCGGGACGGTGCTCGCGCTCGACTGGGAACCGGTCGCAGAGATCAATGCCGGGTTGCCGCGGGCAATCCGGGTCTTTGCCGCCCGACACGATGATCTGCCGTTGCGCGCCTGGTACGTCCGGGTTCGCCCCGGCCCCGAACTGCGGATCGATATCGTCGGTTCCGCCGATGAAGACGGCCGCGAAAGCGTGGGCGATTTCGCCGCCCGGCTGGGAGCGGTCGTCGCCGTCAACGGCGGGTATTTCCGCATGGATCTCGTTCCCGCCCGGCATGTCGGCCTGCTCTATGACGACGGGCGCATGATCGAGACCGCCTTCGAAACCCTCAGGCGGGGCGAGGTACGGTACTATACGGCCCGGGCCGCCCTGGGGATCACCCCTGCGGGACGGCCCGACGTGGCCTGGTCGGTCACCCGTAACGACAGTCTGTTCACGATTGTCCGACCGCCGGCGAATCGCGAGAACCAGCCCGCTCCCCGCCCCGATTTCTCGCGGGCACGCCCCTGGCCGGTCGGCGACGCTCTGGCGGCGGGTCCGGCCCTCATCGGCGACGGCCGGATCGATATCACGGTCGACGAAGAGGTCTTTTTCGCCTCTTCCATTCCTCAGACTCATCCCCGGACCGCCGCCGGCGTCACCCGCCACGGTGACCTGGTGCTCATGGTCGTGGACGGACGTCAGGCGGCCAGCCGGGGCGTGGATCTCGAGGAACTGGCAGCTCTGATGCACGCGGTCGGCTGTGTCGAGGCTCTGAACCTCGACGGGGGAGGGAGCAGTACCCTGGTGGTGAACGGTCGGCTCGTCAACCGGCCGGTGGGAGGCACATATCAGCGTGAGGTCATGAGCGCGGTGGTGATTGTTCCGGTATCCCGGCCAGGGCCTCAGCCAGGGCTTTAGCCGCCAGCCGGCCGTCGATCCGTCCGCGCACGTTTTCCATCAGGGCTCCCATCAGGATCTGGTGCCGGTGCGGATTGTCGGTCAGGTCGGCATGAGCCGCGATGACCTGCGCAATCTCCGCCTCCAGGTCGAGCTTGTTCGGGTCGAGAGCGGCGACGATGGTCTCGAGCGCTTCGCCGGCGCACATTCGTTCCAGGGCCTCGGGCAGGGCCTCGGGGTGCAGGCGATCGGTGGCGACGGACTCGAGCAGGTCGGAAAGGATCTCGGGAGTGGGGCGCAGGCCGGTCCGGCGCCGGAAATCCACCACCTGCGAGGCGAGGAAGTTGAAGAGGAGTCCCACCGGCAGGTTCAGTTCATCGATCCCGAAGAAGAGCAGTTCGAGCGAATCCTCGATCTTCCAGAGATCGTAGGCCGAGATCCCGCTGCGTTCGCTCAGGCGCGTGATCCGGTCCTGCAGGATCTCGGGCAGGGCGGCCCGGGTCTCGGCGACCTTCTCCGGGGTCATGACCACCGGGGGAATGTCGGTCTCGGGATACATCCGGGCCTCACCGGGCAGGGGGCGCATATACTGGGTGTTGCCCCGCCCGATCGCGCGGCGCGATTCCCACGGCACACCCTTCCAGCAGGCCGGTATGCGGGCCCGCAACTTGTCGAGGGCCAGCGGCACGACCTCGGGCCGGGAGGCGAAGATGAGCCAGGCATCCCCGGGCTCTGCCGCCAGGCGGGCCTCGAGAGCTTCCCGTTCGGCGGTGCTGATTCCCCGGGCGGCGGTGTCCTCGTCGCGGTGCAGGAGCCCGCGGATGCCGAGCGTCAGAAGCTGATCCTTGAACTCGGTGGCCAGACGCATGTTGGGGCACAGCAGCCGGCTCGGCATGCCCCGCAGGCCGGGAACGGCGATCGCCGTGACTTCGCCTCCGCGGTCGATCACGCGGCGCAGGGCCCGGCATTCGGTGGTGCGGAAGAGGTCGGTCACCGTGGCGGTGCGCCGGCGCAGGTCGTCGGGGCCGGGGGGGGAACATCGGGCGGTGAGTTCGCGGCCGATCTCCCACAGGCTCTTCTGACGGCGGGCCTCGTTGGACATGATGAGCGGAATCAGGCGGTGTTTCTGGACGCCCTTGATCTCGATCCGATCGCTGTAGCGGGTCGAAACGTTGACGTCCTGGCGCACGCTGCCGATGCCGCGGCGCACCTGCAGACTGCGGATGATGTGGCCGAGCCGGTCGGCCACCTCGCCGGCCTGGACGGGGGAAACGAAAACGGGACCGGTTACGATCTCGAGCAGGGGGATGCCGAGCCGGTCGAGCCGGTAGCGCACGCTGCGGTCATCGGTTTCGATGATGCGGGCTGCGTCTTCTTCCAGACAGAAGTACTGCAGGACGACATCGCCCTCGCTGGTCTGCATCACCCCGTCGGTCGCCACCAGCATGGTGCGCTGGAAACCCGCCGTGTTGGAGCCGTCGATGACCGTCTTGCGCATGACCTGGATTTCGTCCACGATCCGCGCCCCCAGCATCAGCGAGGTCTGCAGAACCACTTCCAGGGCCCGGCGGTTGACCGGGTGGGGGGGTTCCTCGTCGAGTTCGACCAGGCAGACGCTGTCCTCGTAACTCTCGTAGAAGAAGGTCCGGTCGCGGTGGGCTTCGTGCAGGGCGGCGGGGTCGTACTCGCCGAGTTCGGAGGCTACCGCGTGCAGCTTGCGCCGGGTGCGTTCGTGGGGGGTGTCTTTGCGGATCGCCGGCTGGCACTCGCAGAACAGCTTGCGGGTGTCGATCTGCTGGTGGATCTCGATCCCGCCCCGGAACTCGATCTCGCGCCAGTCCAGGGGTTCGAACCCGGGTTCGGCCGCCCCGCCGGTATTGCCGGCCGGACCGGTCTCGGACTCGTCCTGCCGGCCAGGACTCACCGCACGTTCCTCTCGGGGAACTGGTAATAGAAGACGTTCGAGGAGGTGCGCTCGGCGATCTCGCCGGCGTATGAGGTGAGCATCATCTCGCGGGCTTCGGTCTGGTCGCGGGTCTGTCCCAGAACCCACTTGAGCTTGACCACCGCAACCTCGCTGAGCATGTCCTCACCCGGGATCACGCCGGCGCTCTGCAGGTAGCGGCCGGTGCTGTAGACGTTCATGTTGATCCGGCCGAAGAGCGAAGCGGAGGTCATCATCACCGTTCCCCCCGCCTCGATGAACTCCGCCAGGGCCTGCAGGATGTCGGGATGATGGGCGGTATCGGCGTCGAGTTCGTTGACCGGTACGTGCCCCAGACCGGTGCCCTCGAGTACGAGCCCGCGGTACCCCCGTTCGGTGAAGAAGCGGATCACCTCGGGCTGCATGCCGCAGTACGATTTGACGAGAGCGACCTTCGGTTCGAAGTCGAAGAAGAAACAGGGTTCGCGGCCGGGATCGCGACGGGCGTACCCTTCGCGAATAAACGTGGCCCGGCCGTCGGGCCAGGCCCGGGCCCAGGGATGCTGGTTGATACTGCGGAAGCTATCCCGCCGCGAAGAGTGCATCTTCTTGACCTTGGTGCCCTCATGGATGAAGCAGGCTTCATCCTCCATCGATTCGTGCATGCAGAGTCCGACCCCGGCGAAATCGGCCTCGGTGGCGAAATGGGCGGCGCACATCAGGTTCATTTTGGCATCGCTCGAGCCGCGGTCACTCGAGCGCTGGGAACCGACGAAGATGGCCGGTACCGGCAGATTCTGGGCCACGAACGAGAGCGCGGCCGAGGAAATGTGCATGGTGTCGGTGCCGTGGGTGATGACGATCCCTCGTGTGCCCCGGGCGATCTCGTTTTCGATCCCCCGGCCCAGGGCGACGATGTGCTCGTACTCGATGTCTTCCGAGAACATGTTCGAGACCAGATGGGCGCGGAAGTTGCCGACCTGTTCCAGCTCGGGGAAGAGCTCGAGGATTTCCTCGGGGGTGAAAGCCGGCACGACCCCCCCGGTTTTGTAGTCCACCCGCGAAGCGATTGTACCGCCGGTATGCAGGATCGAAAAAGTGGGCCGGGATGGATCGTGAACGGGGGTGCGGTGCTTGTACGTGCCGACGTCCTGATGCACCGCCAGGCTCTCGATCGTTTCGGTCCCGTCGATCCGGATCCCGACGTTGTAGCCGTTCACGAGCTTCATGACGATATGCTCCGAATCGCCCAGCTCGGTCCGGGGCATGACGATCCCCTCATAAGGACCTTTGGCGGTGCGGAGGATGATGCGCGAGCCGACATCCACACCGTAGCGGGTCAGCAGTTCTCTGGAGGTGCCCTCGTATGCCACGCCGGGTGTTCCTCTCCCGCTCCGGCTTTTCCCGTTCCGGACCTGAAGCATGGGTGATGTCATTCGGTACTACCCGCAGAACGCTACGCCTGCGAATATAGTGCTCAACCGGTTCGGGGGCGATGAACAGTTCGTCTCCGACGGGCGGCGGTCGTCCCCGCCGGGTGCTCCCCGCATCCGGGAGTGGCAGGGAAACGGGAGAACGGAAGAAACGACACCACCGAATGATCATCGGGCGTACAACAGCAGCGTGGCGTCTTGGGGCGCCGATCCTCCTGGCGGTGATGGTGAGCGCCTGCGGCAACGGTCTGATCGATCCCCGCGGTTCGGGTTGGAGCCTCGAACCCGTTGCGATGGGAAACGAGCTCGGCTATCACTCCGCCGTGGCCGTATCCGATGACGGTACGGTCCACCTGGCCTATCACGACGCCTATCATCTGCGTCTCTTCTACGCCCGGCGGGCCGCTCCCGGTCAGTGGCTCAGTACGCCGATTGATACCGTCGGCTGGAAGGGCGAGGCAGTAACGCTCGAAGCCGGTATCGGCGACACCCTGCACCTGGCGTACAAGGACATCTTTCCCGAAGATCTCCGGTACGCCCGCTTCGACGGCGAGTCGTGGCAGTACGAACGGCTCGATACCTTCCACAGCGGGGGCGAGAATCCCTATCTGGTCGCCACCCCCGACGGGTTCTCTGTCGTGGAGATGAACACCGAACGCAGTTTGGTGAATTACTGGCGGGGCGGTCTGGGGAATTGGGAACGGGTCGGCTGTGTCAGCTTCACCTCCTCCCGGGCCTCCTTCGCTTTCTGTCGCGGGCCGAACAACCTTGAGATTGCAGCCTTCGCCAAGTCGTCATCGTGGCGTTCGAGCAGCTGGCAGATCGAGCACCGCTCCGCCCTCACGCCTGAAAGCAACTGGACCCGCAACACTCTTCTATCCGGACTGAAGAGCGACGATTTCTATCATCGCTCGCTCGTGATGGGCTATGACGCGAACGATCGCCGGCACGTGCTCTTCCGCAACGGTGCCGGGAACCTGGTCGACCTGGCCCTCGGCCGGCCGGTCGACTCCGAAGTACGGAAGGCTTTCGTCCAGCTCCGTCGCGACAGTGAGGGAAAACTCTGGATTCTATACGCGCGTGATCGCGCCCTCATCCTGGCGACCTACAACGAGTTGTCGGCGCGGTGGGACAAACGGACTGCAATCACCACTCTTGATCCCGCCGGGCGCTGGGACTTTCAGGTCGACGGTGACGGAGCGGTCCACGTCAGTGTCTACAGCTCGGCCGGCCGGCTCTGGTACGGTTGCTGGGAGGATGACTGATGCACCGGGTTCTCCTGCCGGTCCTGCTCCTCCTGTTCTCCGCCGTCCGTCCGACCGCCGCCCAGAGGATAACCGACCGGATCATGGTTCTGCCGCCCCTCGCGGTAGGGCTGGATTCCACCCTGACGGCCGACATCCACGATGCAATCCGGACGGGCACACGGGTCTACTCGACGCAATTGCTCATCGACAAGGAAGAGACCGCAGAAAGACTCGGATCGCGGCAGGTCCGTCAGATCCTGAACTCACGGCTTACTCTCCAGGAGTTCGCCGAAACGAGCGGAGCCCGATTTATCATCGGCTCTCTCGCCGCCAGGAACGATTCGGGGTTCGTCGAGATCAGCCTGCTGCTCTATAACGCTCTCGAAGATGAGATCAGAGAGGTCCGGTTCGGCACCTGGGAGCGGAGCGACGTCGTGGCGGGCACCCGGGAGCTGGCCCGGGACCTGACGCACCCGCGTTTCTATTCTCCCGCAGACACTCCCTTCTTTTATTCGCTTTTCATCCCCGGTCTGGGGCAGTTCCAGCAGGGCAATCACGCTCATGCAGCCCTCAGCGCTGGTCTGGTGGCGGGCGTGCTTCTCTACCAGGCCGCCATCCCCAGCCCCGACAATTATCGGCTCAAGTGGGAACGCTACCAGGCTCAGCGAATCTTCGGCACCAACGATTATCTCTTTCTGATCGACGGCCGGGTCTGTGCCGAGGAGGATTTTTACGCCGAGCTGAGCGAGGCCCGGCGGCATAACATCAGGGCCGAGCGGGAACGGCAGGAGGCCGAGAAGCGCCGCCGGCGGGCCAGCCGGATGCTGGTCGGTGCCTACGTCTTCAATTTGATCGATACCCTGCTGCTGTCCCGCCGCCGGGTCGACACCCGCACGTTCTTCCTCAACCTCGAGGCGCTTCCCGCCTCCGGGGCCGGGGTCGGTGGCGGCGTACGATTGCGTCTGGTCGTTCCTCTCGGCACCGGAGTCATCGGCGGAAGCGGGATCCCGCCGTCTCGCGGGTTCCCACCGCCAGGCCGGCCGCCTGCAGATCCTTCAGGAAAGTGACGATGGTATTCAGTTCGATCGGTTCGTAGGCGGCCGAGATCGCCTGCCAGATCTCGAGCGCACTGCGCGTGCCGTTCACGTGATTGACGATCTCGTATCGCAGAGTGGACTGCCCCCACAACGACCGTCCCCCGCCGTCCTGGTACCAGGCCCGCCGGGAGGCGGGCAGGTGGTCGAGAAACCAGTCGTCGCTGATCGGCCCCCGCGTCGTGCGCTGCAGAACCAGGGCGCCGGCTTCGGCCCGCTCGGGAACCCGGGCGATGGGGAGCAGCTGGGGCAGGGGCCAGCGGCCGGCCTCCTGGGCGATGCGGGTCAGTTCGGTTTCCATGACCCGGGTTCTGATCACGATCCCGTGCGCCTCCAGACGGGCGTGAGCGCGTGTCACCGCCGCCTGGAACGCCGCTGCGGTCGCCGAGTCCGCACCGGCCGGAACCAGCCGCATCACGCTCGAGACCGCCCGCATCTCGCGGTCGAGTTGAGCCTCGAGCAGGTCGTTGGCATCCTGAACCAGCAGGGCGAGTTCCACATCCTCCATCTGCCGATCGATTCTTTCCAGACTGTCGATCACTCTCTGCTGATCGAGGCTGAGACGGTTCAGGGAAGCGGCGACCTGCAGATCGAGCAGGGGATCGACCGCCTGCCTCGAGAGGTTGCCCAGCGACCAGGCCGCCGCCGCCGCCAGCAGGCCGGAACGCCGCAGGGCGGTGGGATCCACCCGGTCGGGAGTATCCTCGCTGGAGTGGTAGTACGGGTCGGGCCAGGTGTTGAGCATGATTGAAGGCACGCCGATGGCACCGTCGATGAACATGTAGTGATCGGAACCGCCCGAATAGGGTACGACCCGGTAATTCATCGGGCCGGTCGTGCCCCGCGGTTCGTGCCCGGGCAGATCGGCGACCCAGGCGGCGGCATCGGCGGCCACCAGATCGAGCACGCTGGCGGTCGAGGCCGGGTTCAGGATGACCTGCAGCACGCTCAGCTCGGCCGGGGTTCCCACCATGTCGAGATTGACTGCGAAAGCGGTTCGCTCGCCGACCTCGGGATGGGCGTCGAGCCAGGCGGCTGTTCCGTGCATCTCGGCCACCCAGAGAAAGCGGATTGTCCGCTCGGGCCGCGGCAGGCGGCCATCGGCGATGAGCCGGTTCAGAGCGCGGGCGATCTCGAGCAGAGCCGCTGAGCCCGAAGCGTTGTCGTTGGCGCTCGGGCGGGGATGGTCGAGGTGAGCCATGAGAACGATCTCGTTGCCCGGGTAGCGCGCGCCCGGGATGGTGGCGGTGACGTTGTCGAGCGATCCGTCGGCCAGGACGGCGTTGGTGATCCGGGCGTGCAGACGCACCTCGGTACCCGTTGCGAGCAGGTCCTTGAGTTCGGCGGCGGCGGCGTAGGAGATGTTGAACCCCCAGCGGATCCGCTCGCGTTCCCCGGCCTTGGGCCACATACCGGTGTAGCGTACCTGGTCGGGGTAGCCGGGACGGTCGTTGTAGCAGACCACGCCGAGCGCCCCGTAGCGCAGGACAGCCATGCGGTGCACATCGCCGCCGTAACCGCTGGCCAGGACGATTTTACCCTGCACCTCGGTGGAATCGTAAAAAGCGGGATCGAGGCCGGTTCCGCCGTCAATGAGAAGGCCTTCTTCGTCGGCCGAGGCCGAGAGCGTGACGAGCGCATTGGCAATCTCGGTGTAGCGGGTTATCCGGCGCCGCTCGGGAGCCGTCAGCCACAGTTCGGCTTCCTCCACGGTCCAGCCCACCGGCGAGAGCCAGGTGAGGTACGAACGACGGCCGTCGGAGGGAAACGACTCGATGGCGGCGTCGTTCAGGCCGTATTCCTGCAGCCGGGCCAGAACGTATTCGGCCGCTTCCCGCATCATCGGCGAGGCCTGGATCCGGTGCCAGCGGGCGATCCGGCGCACGTGATGCATGGCGATTTCGCCAGAAAGTTCTTCCTGCAGGGCCGCGGTGGTCTCGGGGGAGAGCGGCAGACCCCGTGACAGATTGCCGGAATCGCTCTGGGCCGGCAGCGGATTCGGGAAACTGGAAAGCAGAAGCAGGACCGCACCCAGACCGGCGAACCGGCACAGGGGCGGGAACCAGATTGCAGGAAAGGAACGGGGGCGGGAGAGGTTGACCATGGTGTGTTTCAGTCTCCGTTTCGGGAATGCCCTTCGGGGGCCGGTCCCGGCTTTTGAACTGCCAGGTCGCATGTCATGATAGTCAAAGTGGCCTGCCGGCGGGAGTCAATGCCGCAGGTGAAACACGCGACGGCGAACTTACGTATCTCTGTAGGCGGGAGCGACGTGCTCCACGCCGCACGCAGGTGGGGGGAAAGTAGCATGATTGTCTTATCCAACACCCGGGTTGACCCCCGGTTCCTGAGATCGCTGGCGATTCTTTCGGCCGTTTCGCTGCTCCTTCTGGCCGGTTCTCAAGCCGGCGCCCAGGAGTCGGACCGGTACACGATCTCGGGCCGGGATATCGCCGTCTACAATATCGCCGGCACAGTGACGGTGGAAACGGGCAGCGACCGGGAGGTAGTAGTCGAGCTCGAATACCATGGAGCCGATTCCCGGGCTCTCGAAGTGGCTGTCGATCGCATCAACGGCCGGGAAACCCTGCGGGTCATCTATCCCGACGACCGGATCGTCTACCGGGAAATGAGCCGCTTCAGCCGCACGGACATGTCGGTCCGGCGGGACGGTACCTTCGGGGGGTCCGGTTACGGCGCCCACCGGGTTCGCATCACCGGCTCGGGTTCTGGCCTCGAGGCCTGGGCCGACGTGCGTATCAGGGTACCCGCCGAGCGTGATCTGGCGGTATACATCGGGGTTGGAGAGATCACCGCCACCGACGTGACCGGTGATTTCAGGCTCGACACGTACAGCGGCGACGTACACGCCACGCGCGTGCGGGGTAGTCTTCTGGTCGATACCGGCTCGGGACGTGTGACCTGCAACGAGATCGAAGGCGATCTCGATATCGACACCGGTTCGGGTCGGGTCGATGTCTATGACGTGAGCGGCGAGAGCATCCGGTTGGATACCGGCTCGGGACGGGTAACCGGCGAAGGCGTGCGGGCCGGCCGGCTGGTGGTGGATACCGGCTCGGGCGGTATTGTCATCGATGGACTGGCCGCCGAAGATATCGTCCTCGATACCGGGAGCGGATCCGTGACGGTCGAACTGCTCGAGGGTGTGCGCCGCATGATCGTGGACACCGGCTCGGGCGGGGTGACGGTCCAGGTACCCCGGAACATCAACGCCGAACTCGAGATCGATGTGGGCAGCGGCGGTATCGATGTCGACATCCCGATCGATTACCGCAGGCGGAGCCGCTCCTATGTGCTCGGGACGCTCGGCAGCGGGAACGGCCGTATTTACATTGACACCGGCTCGGGAAGCGTGAGAATACATCCCCGGTAACCTGCCGCCGGCCGGGCGATCCGCGGTCGGGCGGGCAGGGGAACCGCTCCGACCGGGAGGCATCATGTCCGGCCCATCAAGACAGCGATTCCGTGCTCCCAGCACCCCGGCGGCTGCCGCAGCCGGGGTTTTTCTGTCCGGGCTCACCGCCCTGATCCTGCTCGGCTCTGTGGCTCGGACGGTATGCTCCGCAACGGTCCCGACCGATCAAACCCCTCCCTTCCAGACCGCCCGCTGGACCCGCACCCTGAGTCTGCCTCCCGGGAGTCGTCTCGATCTGACAAATATTGCCGGCAATGTCACCCTGCTCGGCACCGCGGGGCGACAACTCCGGCTGGCAGCCGTCAAGGAGGTGGCCGGGCCGGCGGGAGAAAGCGCCCGGGCGCTGCTCGAAGCGATAAGGATCGAACTCACAGGCGGCGACGAGAGCGCAGAGGTGCGTGTCACTCATCCTCCGGCCGCCGAGATCAGACGCCTGACCGGGCGGCAGTCCGATGCCGCCCTGATCGGTGTCAGCTTCACGGTCGAGCTGCCCCGCGATTGCGATGTCTCTATCACGACCGGGAGCGGCGATATCACGGCTCGCGATACCGGGGGTGACGTGCGGCTCGAGACGCGAAGCGGCGAGGTACTCGTGACCGACGCCGCCGGGGTGGTGGAGGCCGGCAGCATGCAGGGCGACATCCGTATCGAACGAGCGGCGGAAGTACGGTACGTCAACACCGTTTCGGGGGGGATCGTCCTGGTCGCGATCGCCGGTTCGATCAAGGCCACCTGTGTCAGCGGCGATATCGAAATCCGGGGGGGCACCCCTCTTTCGGTCGATGCCAGCTCGACCGGGGGCGGTATCCGCTGGGAGGGGGCCGTTCCGGCCGAAAGCTCATTCGCCCTCTCGAGCCACTCGGGCGCCATCGAATTCATCGCTGCACCGGGAGCGGGTTTCACTATCAGCTTGAGCACGGTTTCGGGCAACATCGTCGCCCCCCTCGATCTGGACCTGCAGGGCCAGAATGTGAGCCGCCGCTCGGTGTCCGGTACCTGGGGCGTACCCCGGGCGCAGGTGACGCTGACCACCTTTTCGGGCGATATCACTCTCACCGTACGTCCCTGACGACGCGACCGGCCGTAGCCGGTGACGGTGCCCTGGTGTATATATGGTCGGTGTGTCGAGGCTGCAGAGGGGCCGGTGCGTCACGGCGCCGCCTGTACGAGGAGGAGGGAGAACCGATGGATCCCGTTCTGAAAACCGATATCGCCGGGGTGGAACTGCTGGGGCGCGGCAAGGTCCGCGACATTTACGGGCTGGAGGATCACCTGCTGATCGTGGCCAGCGACCGCCTGAGTGCCTTTGATGTCGTTCTGCCCACTCCGATCCCCGACAAGGGCGCGGTCTTGACCCAGATATCGCGGTACTGGTTCGACCGTCTGGGATCGATCGTTCCGAATCACATGGTCAGCACCGATCCGGCCGACTACCCCGAGGCCTTTGCTCCGTATACCAAGCTGCTGGCCGGACGGAGCATGCTCGTCAGGCGGGCCGAACCCCTGCCGGTCGAATGTGTCGTACGCGGTTACCTGGCAGGGTCGGGCTGGAAAGAGTACGGTACGGTCCGTTCGGTCAGCGGGGTACCTCTGCCCGAAGGCCTCGAACTCTCCTCGCAGTTGCCCGAGCCGATCTTCACCCCCGCCACCAAAGCCGAACGGGGCGATCACGACGAGAATATCAGCTTCGAGCGGATGCAGGACATCATCGGCACCGAACTGGCCGGGCGGATGCGCGATCTCTCCTTCGAGATCTACCTGGCCGGAGCCGCCGAAGCGGCCGGGAAGGGAATCATCATCGCCGACACCAAGTTCGAGTTCGGACTCATTGACGGCGAACTCGTCCTCATCGACGAAGTCCTCACCCCCGATTCCAGCCGTTTCTGGCCGGCCGAGAAATACACCGTCGGGGTGGCCCAGGAGAGCCTGGACAAGCAATACGTGCGCGACTGGCTCGAGACACTCGACTGGGACAAGACCGACCCCGGTCCCGAATTGCCCGAAGAGGTGGTCGCCGAAACCTCACGGCGCTACCGCAAGATCTATACCTGGCTGACCGGCTCCGAACTTTGAGCGGAATATCATCGCAGGCGTTTCAAGCCGGCCGGTGTCGCAGCGGTACTATCTGAGAACGACGGCAGTTGACCGACGGGTGTGACGGCGATAGTTTGGCCGGCGCCCTGCCTGCCGACTATGCCCGACACCGACCACGCCAGCGGGAAACGACCTGAAAAGACCATCGCGATGCAGCCCGGAATCCGAATCGTCACGCGCAACCCCAATCAGGTCGGGAACCTTCTCCCGGTTCTGGCGGCGCTCGGGCTGGCGGTTACCGGCAGCCTGCCCGCCTCCTCGTCGGTCCTGGCTCAACAGGGCCCCGCGGCCTACGATCCGGCCGATTACCGCGTCACGGCGGTGCGGGTCGAGCGAGGTCCGGTCCTCGACGGGCGGCTCGACGAAGACATCTGGCGGCTGGCCGAACCGGCGACCGGCTTTACCCAGCGCAATCCCGATGAGGGGGCGCCAGCGACCGAGCAGACCGAGATCCGCCTTCTCTATACCGATCACGCCCTCTATCTCGGGGCCCGGATGCACGACGCCGCCCCCGAAGAACTGAACATCACCCAGCTCACCCGTGACGGCCGCATGGAGCGCGACGACCGGCTGCAGTTCGTGCTCGACACCTTCCGCGACCGCCGCAACGCCTTCGTCTTCACCGTCAATCCCGCCTGCGCCCGTCACGACGGGTACATCACCGACGAGGGGCGGAACACCAATCCCGATTTCAATATCGTCTGGGACGCCTGTACCTCGGTCGACGGGACCGGCTGGTCGGCCGAGATCGAGATTCCCTTCAGCCAGCTCCGCTTCCCCGGCAACGGCGGCGAGCATGTCTGGGGGATCAACTTCTTCCGCTCGATCACCCGGAACAACGAGGAGACCTACTGGGTTCCCACCCCGCGCGATCTCGGCTACCGCGGTCTGCAGCGGCTTTCCAACGCCGGCAGTCTGCACGGTCTGACGGGCCTGCATCAGGGGACCAACCTGCAGGTCAAACCGTATGTCGCCGGGGGTGGCGAACGATTGCAGCAGGATGAAGGCGGCTATGGGAACAACACCGTGGCCGACACCGGGCTCGACGTCAAATGGGCCCCGACACCCAACCTGACCTTCGATTTGACCCTGAATACCGACTTCGCCCAGGTCGAGGCCGACCAGGAGCGGGTCAATCTGACCCGCTTCAGCCTCTACTTCCCCGAGAAACGGGATTTCTTCCTCGAAGGAGCGGGTATTTTCGGCGGCGGAGGGGGCGGCTACGGGTATGGGGGCGGTGGGGGTGGCGGTGGAGGCGGAGGCGGACAGGACCTGCAGCTCTTCTACTCGCGGCGCATCGGCCTGGCCGAGGGTGAGGAAGTGCCGATCACCTACGGCGCCAAACTCACCGGACGGGCGGGGGCGTGGTCGCTGGGTGTGCTCAATGTCCTGACCGGCGGCAAGGACCTGGAGGACGACGGCGAGGTCAGCGGGACCTCGTGGTCGGTCCTCAGTCTGCGCCGTAATATCCTCGAGCGCTCCTCGATCGGAGTGCTGGCCACCAGCATGGATCCGAGTGCCGGGGACTATAACCGGACGCTGAGATTCGATACCAATCTTGCCTTCGGTACCTCCACCACCATCCGGGCCGAAATGGCCCGGGCTTTCGATCCCGCCATCACCGGCGATGCCCTGGCCTGGTCGGGGATGTTCAACTGGGATACCGACCTCTGGGAGGTACGCCTGCAGCACCGCAAGATCGGTGACGATTTTCAGGCCGACATGGGTTTCGTGCGCCGGACCGGGCTGCGGGAAACATCGGGGGAATTCGGCTGGAGCCCCCGCCCCGGGGTGCTCGGTATCCGTCAGATCTCGTTCACGACCGAAGCCAGCTATCTGACCGACCTCGCTGATCGTCTGGAGACCCGCGAGCTGCAGGCCAGGGTCTGGGTCTTCATGGAGAACACGGCCAATCTCTTCCTGACCCTCTCCCGCGAGTGGGATCTGCTCGACGAGTGTTTTACCATCTACACCGACCCCGGGACCGATAGCACGGTCACGATTCTGGCTGGACCGTACGAGTGGACCGGCCTGCGATTGAACGGTTCGACCGACAGCCGCCGCCCACTGCGGCTGCGGCTGGGCGGTTCGTGGGGCAGCTACTACGACGGCATGCGTCTGAGCGGGGATGTGAATCTCACCTGGCAGCCCTCGCCTCACTTCGGCACCAATCTGGGGCTGAATCGCAATGTGCTCACCTCGATGGGACCCGAGGCCGAGGATTTTACGACCAACGTGGTCAACCTGCGTGCGGCCTACAGCTTTTCGCCGCAACTGCGGGCCAAGGCCTACCTGCAGTACAACGACGCCACCCGGGCGATTCTCTCCAACTACCTGCTGCACTGGATCATCCGCGACGGAACCGAAATCTACCTGGTGTACAATGACGTCTTCGATTCCGGTCCCGACTTCACCCCCGTCTCAACCGGGCGTACAATCATGTTGAAGGCGACCTATCTGTTCCTCTTCTGAGGAGAAATCGATGGCTTCCGGCGAGCGGATACCGGGCGGTTCCGGCGAGCAGATACCGGGCGGTTCCGGCGAGCGGATTCCGGACGGTTCAGACGAACACGTGTCCGGAGAAACCGGCGAGGGCACCCAGCGCCTGTTCTGGGACGATCCCTTCCAGACCGATTTCGAGGCAATCGTGCTCGAGGTACGTGAGGCGCAGGAGGGGGCTCTCGTGGTGCTCGACCGGACCGCCTTTTACCCCGAGGGGGGCGGGCAGCCCGCCGACGAGGGCCGGCTCGGCGAAGCCGAAGTGTTCGACGTTCAATCCGAACGCGGCGTCATCGTGCACCATATCGATATCCCCCTCGCGGTCGGGGAGAAGGTCGAGGGGGCGATCAACTGGCCCCGACGCTGGGAGATCATGCAGCAGCACACCGGCCAGCATCTGCTCAGCCGGGTTCTACTCGACACCTGGGGCGCTCGGACACAAGGCTTTCACCTCGGGGAGGAAGAGAGCACCATCGATCTTTCCCGCGAGCTCACCCCGGCCGACCTGCTTCAGGCGGTGATCCGGGCCAATGCCCTGGTGGATGAAGACCTGCCGGTCACGGTGCGCCTGGTCGAAGCCGATGACGAGGCCGTCCGGCAGGCCCGGCGGCCGCCGCCGGACGGGACGACCGGTCGGATCCGCCTGGTCGAAATAGGCGCCTTCGATGCCGTGCCCTGCGGGGGTACTCACGTGCCCTCCACCGCCCGTATCGGCGGCATCCACGTTCTGGCCTCGGGATCGAGCCGGGCCCACGGCCTGTTCCGCATCACCTTTCTCTGCGGAATCCGCCTGCGCCGCCGGCTGACCGAACTGGACCGCATCGCCGCCGAGCTGGGCGAGATTCTCACCACCGGGGCACTGAACTTTCCCGACCGGGTGAGCGATATCATGGAGCAGCACCGCGATCTGCGTCACGAGATCGCCGCTCTCGAGCGTGCGCTGGTGCCCCTGCGCGTCTCGGCTCTGCTCGGGGGCGCCGAGCAGATAGGCTCGGCCCGGGTGATCGTGGCCCGCCTCGACGACCTGCCCCCGGAAACACTGCCTGCCGTGGCGACCGAACTGGTCGGGCACGACGACGTCGTGGCCCTGCTCGGGGCGGGGGTGGAAGGCACCGCCCGGCTGCTCTTCGCCCGCGGCGACGGTCTCGATCTGGATGCCGGGGCACTGCTCGGCGAAGCGGCCGCGATCGTGGGCGGTGGGGGCGGGGGCAAACCCGGGTACGCGTCGGGGGGCGGGCCCCGGGGCGAAGCCCTCGATACCGCCCTGACCGAAGCGATCGAGAGTGTCAGGAAACGCCTGACGTAAGACCGCCGGGTCACAAGCGCGGTGCGTCGACGCCTTGCCCCGGTACATTCTTCCTTGTGTCCCATATGGTACAGTCATAGCATACCCGCATGCGTCCCGACTTCACACCCCGGCGCCGGCGAGGGGGTATCGGCCTGCTCCTCTTCGTGGCGGGCACCCTGCTCGTGATCGCCCTGACCGACCTGTGGATCTACCGGCGGGTCGAGACGGCTCTGGACACCGCTCTCGGCAGTCGACTCGAGAGCGTGGTTCGAACCCTGCTGGCTACTGGTTTCATTCAGGGGGACGACCTGCCGGATCCGGGCGGGGGATTCGATCCCTTCACGTTGAGCCTGCTCGATTTCGTCCTGCCCCGGATGCAGCTCGAGAACGATCTCGATGCGATCCTCCTGCTCGATCCGGTCGAGTTCACCATAGGGTATTCGAGCAGCGACAGTTCGCTCTACCGGCCCGGCGGAGCCTATCCCTACCTGGCGACCCACGGCGAGGCGATCCTCACCGCCCTGGCGACCGATGAGGTGACCGTCTCGCAGACCCTGCCGGTGGGTTCGATCTGGCTCAAGTGCGGTTTCGCTCCGGTCAGAACCCTGCTGGGGGACGGCGAGGTGGTGGCTGTCCTGGTAGTCGAGGCCAGCGCCGATTTCTTTGCTTCGCTGGCCCGGGTCCGCACGGTCATGGGCACCGGTATGGCTGCGGCCGGGATTCTGTTGCTGCTTCTCGTGGCTGCCTACCTGGGCCTGCAGCGCCAGGTGAATCGGGCCCGTCTGGCCCTGGATCGGGAGGACCGGATGGCCGCCCTCGGCCGTCTGGCCAGCCAGGTGGCGCACGAGATCCGCAACCCGGTCGGGATCATCAAATACTCGGCCGAACGGATGGGGAAATGGATCGAGAGCCAGGGGGGAGGGCGCCGGAGCGCCGATCCCCGGCTCGCGGAAATGGTCGCCTACATCGAAGAGGAAACGGGCCGCCTGCAGGATCTGACCGAGCGCTATCTGACCTATACCCGGGAGGGCGGGATGATCTGGCAGGAAGTGGACCCGGGCGGGCTCGCAGCCGCGGCCCGCGACGCCTTGAGCAGGATGAATCCACCCGAGGGAATCGAACTCGAGCTGGAGGTCGCCCTCGATCTGCCCGCTCTGCGAGGCGATCCGCATCTGCTGCGCCAGGCCCTGCTCAATCTGGGTACCAATGCCCTCGAAGCTCTCGGCACTACCGGGCGGGTTTGCTTCTTCGCCCGTTCGGCGCCTGCCGCGGGGACAGGGGAGCCGGCGGGGGGGAAGAAGCCGGAAGAGGCACCGGAAGAGATCCTGCTCGGGGTCGAGGACGACGGCCCCGGCATACCTCCCCGGATCAGGAAACGCATCTACGAACCGTTCTTCACCACCCGTGCCGACGGCAACGGACTGGGACTGACGATCGTGCGCGAGATCGTGCGCGACCATGGCGGTGAGCTCGAGATCGTCTGCCCCGAGGAGGGGGGGACCCGGGCTTCGATCCGGCTGCCGGTGGTCCCGGCCCCGGCGGTCGGCCCGACCGGTACTCCCGCTCCCGCAGGCACCGCTGCGTCGGCCGACCCGGGGCCGCCGGAACAGCCCGGGGCTGAAGAGAAAGGGGGAGAGTGATCGTGGCGCGTATCCTGGTCGTGGATGACGAACCCCGCATGGCCGAGCTGGTGGCCCTTGAACTCGCCGATCACGGCCATGAAGTCGAGACCGCTGCCGACGGCGCCCGGGCGCTCGACCTGTTGCGAACCCGGACACGGGACCTGGTGGTGACCGATCTGAAGATGCCCGGACTGGACGGGCTCGAACTGCTGGCCGAGATCAAGAAACTCTGGCCCGGCACCGAGGTCATTCTCATGACCGCCTATGCTTCGGCCCGCACGGCCGTGAGTGCCATGAAAGAGGGCGCCTGGGATTACCTGATCAAACCGTTCGAGATGGACGAGCTCCTGATCATGGTCGATCGCATCGTCCGGGAGCGTCGCCTGCAGGACGAGAACCGGGAACTTCGGGCTGCCATGGGGGACGCCGGGGGCGAGATCGTCGGTCAGTCAGAGGCTCTGGCGGGAGTTCTCGATCTGGTTGCCCGGGTGGCATCGCAGGAAGCGACCGTTCTCATCACCGGCGAATCGGGCACCGGCAAGGAACTCATCGCCCGTGCCATCCACGCCGCCAGTCCGCGCGCCCGCGAACCCTTCGTGGTCGTCAACTGCGCCGCCCTTCCCGACACCCTGCTCGAGTCCGAACTCTTCGGCCACGAGAAGGGGGCCTTCACGGGCGCCGAGCGCCGCCGACCGGGACGGTTCGAACTGGCCGACGGGGGAACCCTCTTTCTGGATGAGGTCAGCGAGATAACCCCTTCAGCCCAGGTCAAACTGCTGCGGGTGCTGCAGGAACGCACACTCGAACGGCTCGGTTCGACCGAGACGTTCCGGATCGATGTCCGCGTGCTGGCCGCCACCAACCGCGATCTGGCGGTCCTGGTCGAGACGGGGAATTTCCGTGAAGATCTTTTCTACCGTCTCAACGTCTTTCCGCTGCATCTGCCCCCCCTGCGCGAGCGCCGCGAGGATATCCCGGAACTGGCCCGGCACTTCCTGGCCCGGCGGGTGCCGCCGGTCGCCATCACCGAGGCCGCACTCGAGATCCTGATGAGCTACGACTGGCCGGGGAACGTCCGCGAACTCGAGAACGTTCTGGAACGGGCAGGGATCCTGGCCGGGCCCGGCCGCGAGATCGGGGCCGTCGATCTGGACTGGCTGATGAGTCCACCGGCCGCGGACCACGGGGCGGTCCCGGGCTCGGGCCGCAGCGGGAAGATCCGGATCCCCGAAGAGGGGGTGGATCTGGAGGCACTCGAGAAAGAACACATTCTCGAGGCCCTGCGCACGGCCGGGGGGAACAAGACCGAGGCGGCCCGGCTGCTGCACATGAGCCGGCGCCGGCTCTATTCCCGCCTGGACCATCACGGCATCGCCTATCGTCAGGAGGCCGGAGAGTGGAACGGATCGTAACAATCGAGAACCACGTGCACGAGCAGCAGAAACAGTTCCCCGGCGCGACCGGGGAGTTCAGTCGGCTGCTGCTCGAGCTGGCTCTGGCCGGCAAGATCATCGCCCGCGAAGTCAACCGGGCCGGTCTGGGCGACATTCTCGGGGCCACCGGCGATGTCAACGTGCAGGGGGAGCGGGTCCAGAAGCTCGACCACTACGCCCGCGACGTGCTGGTCGGGATCCTGCGCCGGGGCGGGCACGTGGCCGCCATCGCCAACGAGGAGGACGAGGATCTGATCCGGATCGAGCACGAAGATCCGCGGGGCCACTACCTGGTAACCCTCGATCCGCTCGACGGCTCCTCGAACATCGACGCCAACGTCAGTATCGGCACCATCTTCGGGATCTACCGCTACGATAGCGAGGGGCAGAAAGCGGCGATCTGCGATGTCTGCCGCCCGGGACGGGAGCAGGTCGGAGCCGGGTATCTCATATACGGCTCGTCCACCATGCTGGTCTACGCCGCCCGCAACGGCGGGGCGCACGGCTTCACCCTCGATCCCGGCATCGGAGAGTTTCTGCTCAGCCACCCCGATCTCGCCATCCCCGAGCGGGGGCGGATCTTCAGTATCAACGAGGGCTATGCGGTCTGGTGGAACGAACCCGTCCGCAGGTACATCGCATGGCTCAAGACTCCGGGCGAAGGCCGGCCGTACACCGGCCGCTATATCGGCAGTCTGGTGGCCGACGTGCACCGCAATCTGCTCTACGGCGGGATCTTCCTGTACCCGGAAGACACGAAGGATCCCGATCGCCCGCAGGGCAAACTGCGGCTCGTGTACGAGGCCGCACCGCTGGCCTTCGTGGTCGAGAACGCCGGCGGCCGGGCCACGACCGGCACCACCCCCATCCTCGACCTCACCCCCGAGGGACTGCATCAACGCAC
>CAZNUA010000027.1:0-48244 GCA_964576115.1 uncultured Gemmatimonadota bacterium | reverse complement strand
CGATCGTCCCCACGTTCACGTGGGGCTTCGTGCGCTCGAATTTCTCCTTCGCCATGACTCGGGGTCCTCCTGCCCTCTCTGTCTCACCGGAAACCGGTGAAACGGGTGCCGTTTGCGGAATCCTGCCGTCGCCGGGGTGTCGCGTTCAGAAGCGTAGTGCCCTGTCCTGCAAAGTGGAGCCCACGACCGGACTTGAACCGGTGACCTCGTCCTTACCAAGGACGTGCTCTACCTCCTGAGCTACGTGGGCACGGATTCAGACGGTCGCGACGGAACTACCCCCCGAAAATGCCGGAACTTATTAAAGAATCTGCAGTTTTTCATGCTGTCAAGCCCCGGTCGGAGAAAATATGGCAAAAAAAATGCCATCACCATTCCTTTCCTTCCCGAAGGGCCGGGAAAAACGGGGTCAGGCGACCCCGCTTTTCCGCTGCTGGAGCGGGAAACGGGACTCGAACCCGCGACCCTCAGCTTGGAAGGCTGACGCTCTAGCCAACTGAGCTATTCCCGCTCGCACCTGGTGGTGGGGGAAGGATTCGAACCTCCGAAGGCGAAAGCCAGCAGATTTACAGTCTGCCCCGGTTGGCCACTTCGGTACCCCACCACATATGTTTGTGTGTCCGTTGGAGCCGGCGAAGGGATTCGAACCCCCGACCTGCTGATTACAAATCAGCCGCTCTGACCAGCTGAGCTACGCCGGCCTGCCAGAACAGGTAATGTAGGTCTCGGCCCGGAAGCGTCAACAGGCGTTTCGCTCCTCGATCATGGTCGGGAGCGCTTCCAGCGCGGACCGTCGAGTGTGTCCTCGATGACGATCCCGGCTTCGAGCAACGTTTCCCGGAGGCTGTCGGCGGTGGCGAAATCCCGCCTGGCTCGGGCAGCCTCGCGGGCTTCGATCAGGGATGCGAGTTCCGGCTCGAGATCCGCCTCCGATTCCCCGCCTTCGAGTACCCCGAGAACGCGATCCACTTCGGTCAGGGTTTCGACCAGGATCCCGGCCGCTCCGGCCCCCGCCCCGGCATCGAGCAGGGCGTTGCCGGTGTGGACGAAGTCGAACAGGGCCGCCAGCCCACCCGAGATGTTCAGATCGTCATCGAGCACCTCGGTGAATGTGGTTCGCAGCGCTTCTGTCGCCGCTTCGGCCTCATCCTGCCGGGCGTCCCCGGCCTGCTCCCCCCCGCCCCGCTGGGCACGCTCGCGCCAGAGCCGGGCGGCGGCCCGCAGGCGTTCGACCGCGGCCGCAGCGGCATCGAGAGCCGAAAAAGAGAATGTCAGCGGTTGGCGATAATGGGTAGCGAGCAGCAGGTAGCGCACCGCCGCGGGGGCATACTCCCGTTCGAGCAGATCCTCGAGGGTGTAGTAGTTGCCCAGGCTCTTGCTCATCTTCCGGCCCTCGACATTCAGATGGGCATTGTGGAGCCAGAAGCGGGCCGGTTCGTGACCGGTCGCTCCACAGGTCTGGGCGATTTCGTTCTCGTGATGCGGGAAGAGCAGATCGATGCCTCCGGTGTGGATATCGAACGGCAGACCGAGATAGTGAGCGCTCATGGCCGAGCATTCCAGGTGCCAGCCCGGGCGGCCCGGTCCGAAGGGACTTTCCCACCAGACCTCCCCATCCTCGGGTTTACGACCCTTCCAGAGCACGAAGTCGCGCGCCTCCTCCTTCTCGTACTCGTCAGCCTCGACCCGGGCTCCCGCCTTCAAGCCCGCCGGATCGATCCCGCTCAACCGGCCGTAGTCGGCAAAGCGGTTCACCGCAAAGTACACACTCCCTTCGGATTCGTAGGTCAGGCCTTTCTCGGCCAGTTGGGTCACCAGTTCGAGCATCGGCTCGATGTGCTCGGTCGCGCGGGGAAAACGCTCGGCCGGGCGCAGGCCGAGAACCTCACGGCCGGCGAAAAAGAGCTCGGTGTATCGGGCCGTGAACTCGGCCAGCGGTATTCCCTCGGCGCCGGCTCCCCGGATGGTCTTGTCATCCACATCGGTGATGTTCATGACGTGCATGACCTCGAAGGAGCGGTATTCGAGATACCGCACCAGCAGGTCGGTGCTGACCATCATCCGCCAGTTTCCGATATGGGGAGTATCGTAGACGGTGGGTCCGCACGAATAGATCCGCACCCGCCCCTCTTCGAGAGGGGTGAACTCCTCGACCGTTCGGCTCAGGCTGTTGTAAAACCGCAGGGGCATGAACGCGCCCTTTCCGTTCAGGGAGGCGGGTCGATGATGCCGGCCAGAGAATCGGCGACTGCGGCGCTCTCCTGCATCTTCTGCTCGTAGGCCCGGGCCGTTTCGCCGACCGCTCCGAAGGTATCCAGCGTTTCTCTGATCTGCTCCCGTGTCTCGCGGAAGAAAGCGAACCCGCTCCTGACCTGGGCGGTCAGATCCTCGGGCAGCAGGGGAGTGATGGCTCCCGCCAGGGCATCGACGGCGATGGTGCCGGGCAGAACGATCCTGACCATGAGGGCCTCACCGGCCTCTTCGGAGAGCCGGGGCCAGATCCCCACCAGAGCGTACAGCAGCAGGGCGGCGAAGAACACGCCCTTGCCGAAACCGACGATACCCCCCGAGATCCGTTCGGCGGTGTCGATCTCCTTGGGCAGGAAGGGCCCCTTGAGCATACTGAAACCGAACGAAACCAGGATGAAGCCGATGACAAAGGCCAGCAGATAGGGGACCTCCTCGATCACTCCCCAGCGCGAGACCAGGGCCGAGACCGGCTTGGCCAGAAAGATGCCGCCGGCCAGAGCCGCCACCAGACCGGCGATGTTCATCAGCTCGCGGCGCAGGCCGCGGCGTATTCCTCCGACCGTGGCCAGGACGAGCACCACCGCCAGGGCGAGATTGATAACCGTACTCACGGTACGTATCCGGCCCGTTGCAGGGCCATCTCCACCAGCCGGCTGCAGAGCGGCCCGAAACCGGTCCCGACGGCTGCGGCGGCCTTGGGCACCAGCGAGGTGGAGGTGAAACCCGGCAGAGTGTTCCCCTCGAGCAGGTAGCCCGTCCCGTCGGAAGCCAGGCGAAAATCCATCCGGGAGAGGTCGCGGTGCTGCAGGGCCCCAAACGCCGCCCGGGCGTGTTCACAGAGAGTGGCGGCCGTCGCCTCGGGCAGATCGGCCGGACAGACGTACCGGCTCAGCCCCGCAGTGTACTTGCACTCATAATCATAGACGCCGTGTGAGGGGATGATTTCGATGACCGGCAGGGCCTGCTGTCCGACCAGCGCCACGGTCACCTCCCGGCCCGCAATGTACTCCTCGACCAGGACCCGGGGCGAATAGCGGGCCGCCTCGGCCAGGGCGGCGGGCACCTCCTCGGGATGCTCGGCCAGGCTGAAACCGACCGTCGAACCGCCGTCGACCGGCTTGATGACGAGCGGCCAACCGAGTTCGCGCCCCCAGGTCCGCATCAGCTCGGGCGGGGTGGGCGATCCGGCCTGCCAGAGCCGCCCTCCCGGCACCGGGATCCCCTCGCGGCGGACGATCGTCTTGGTTACCCACTTGTCCATACCGACGGCGCTTCCCAGGGGACCGGTCCCGACGTAGGGCACCTCCGCCAGTTCGAGCAGGCTCTGGATCCGGCCGTCCTCCCCCGCCCCGCCGTGCAGGGCGATGAAAACGACCGCCGCTTCGTGCAGCGGTCCCTCCTGCAGGGCCCTGAGGAGCCGGGCGGCCAGAGAGCCGTACTCTTCCTCGCCGGGGGCGCCGTAATCGTAGGTCCGCACACTCCAGCCCTCTTCGACCAGAGCCTGACTCACCGCCGAACCGGAGGCCAGCGAGACCTCCCGTTCGGGGCTGGTTCCCCCCAGCAGCACTCCCACACATGCGGTCCGGCTCATGGTGCAGTGTCCTCTCCGCTCAGGCCCGTCTCGACCGGGGTCAGCAGAGCGACGGCGTGGGCGGCAATCGCCTCCTGCGAGCCGAGGGGCCCGATCCCCTCGTGGGTGGTCGCCTTGACCGAGACCGCTTCTTCGGGGCATCCGAGCAGACCGGCCAGCGAGCGGCGCATGGCCCCGATCCGCGGCGCCAGTCGCGGCCGTTCGGCGATCACGGTCACATCGACATTACGGGGGCGGTAGCCGGCCCGGACGATTTCTCCGACAACACGCTCGAGCAGAGTGCGGGAATCGACCCCGGCCCACTGCGGATCGCGGTCGGGGAACCAGCCCCCGATATCTCCCAGTGCCAGGGCTCCGAGCAGGGCGTCGATCAGGGCGTGAATCACCACGTCGGCGTCGGAATGGCCGGCCAGTCCGAAAGGAGCCCCCTCGATCGTCACCCCGCCGAGCACCAGCGGCCGGTCGGCATCGGTGCGGTGAATATCGAAACCGTAGCCTATCCTCATCCCGGTTCCTTCCCGGTGGCCATGAGCCGCTCGGCCCGAGCCAGATCCTCGGGGCCGGTGACTTTCAGGTTGAGTTCGTCTCCGGGGACGAGTGCGACCGGATGACCCAGGGCGGCAACGAGCTGGGCGTCATCGGTGACCTCTTCCTCGCCCGCGGTGTCGTGAGCCTCACGCAGCAGGTCGGTCGCGAAGATCTGCGGGGTCTGAACCCGGCGCAGTTCGCTGCGGTCGATCGTGTCGGCCCACGCCCCGTCCGAGCCGATCCGGATGAGGGTGTCGGAGAGGTCCAGTACCGGCACCGCCGCCCCGTACTTGCGGGCCGCGGTCAGGCACCGGCCGAGCAGTTCGATGCTCAACAGGGGTCGGGCTCCGTCGTGGATCGCCACCAGCCGGCACTCCGGGCAGGCCCGGCTCCGGGCCATCTCCAGCCCGGATCGGACCGAGTCCTGCCGCCGCTCTCCACCGGGCACCACCGCAACAATCTTGCTGAAACCGAACTCCTCGGTCAACGACCTGGTCCAGCTGGCGACATCGCCGGCAGGCAGGACCACCACGATCGCCGCCACATCGGGATGGGCTTCGAAGGGAAGCAGGGCCCAGCTGAAAAGAGGTCGGCCGGCCAGGTCGAGAAACTGTTTCGGTTTCGGTCGTCCCATCCGGCGACCCTCTCCCGCCGCCACGATAATGGCGGTGACATCAGCCGTCATGAATCCTCCTCCTTCTCCTCCTCCTCAGAGCCGGAGGTGGTGAAGAGATCGTTCTGCGGTTCCGTTCCGGCACTGCCGGCCCCCGCCGGCGGAGTGCGCCCGAAGTGCCGCCAGGCGTGTTCGGTGACAACCCGGCCGCGGGGGGTGCGGTGCAACAGGCCCTGCTGTATCAGGTAGGGCTCGTGAACGACCTCGAGGGTCTCGGCTTCTTCGCCCACCGCCACGGCCAGGGAACCGATCCCGACCGGACCGCCGCCGAACTGATCGATGAGAATCAGCAGGAAGCGGCGGTCCATCTCGTCCAGGCCCAGCTCGTCGACACCGAGCAGGCGCAGGGTTTCCTCGGCCACGGCCCGGGTGACGACCCCGTCGCCGCGCACCTGGGCCACGTCGCGGGCCCGCCTGAGCAGACGGTTGGCGATCCGCGGGGTTCCCCGGCTGCGCCGGGCGATCTCGCGGCCTCCCTCGGCATCGAGACGGGTGTCGAGGACCCGGGCCGAACGGGTCAGAATGACGGCCAGCTCCTCGGGAGAGTAGAAATCGAGCCGGATGGTCAGTCCGAAACGGGCCCGCAGGGCACCGGTGAGCATACCGGCCCGGGTGGTGGCGCCGATGAGGGTGAAACGGTCGAGATTGAGTTTGACCGAGCGGGCTCCCGGCCCGCGGTCGATCATGATGTCGAGGTGGAAATCTTCCATGGCCGAATAGAGGTACTCTTCGACTACCGGACCGAGGCGGTGCACTTCGTCGATGAAGAGAACGTCTCCGGAGTTGATTCCGGTCAGTATGCCGGCCAGGTCGCCGGGACGTTCCAGGACCGGACCGGACGTGGACTTGCGCTCCACTCCCAGTTCGTTGGCGACGATGTGAGCCAGTGTGGTCTTGCCCAGACCGGGGGGACCGAAGAGAAGCAGGTGATCGAGAGGTTCGGAACGCTGACGGGCCGCTTCGATAAAGAGGCGCAGGTTCTCGACCGCGGAACTCTGTCCGGCGAACTGGTCGAACGAGCGCGGGCGCAGGACCTCTTCGTACTCGAGTTCATCACCGGTGGGACCGGGGGTGGTGATGCGTGGTTCACTCGTCATCGCAACCCCGCTATCCAGCCAGAGGTCAACGGGCGAGCGTCAGGGCCCTCTTCACGAGCGCTTCGACGGTCGGTTCTCCCTCCATCTGCTCGACCGCACGACGCACGGCCACCTCGGCCTCGCCTGTTCCGTAACCGAGCGAGCGCAGCGCCAGAACCGCCTCCTCCTGCCAGGCGGCAGCTTCTTCACCCTGTTCCTCGGCCAGCGGTACGGCCTCGCCGGCCACCTCGGCGAGATGGGGAAGCTTCTCTTTGAGCTCCAGGACGAGCCTCTCCGCCGTCTTCCGACCGACCCCTTTGATCCCGGTCAGGGTGACCAGGTCTTCGGCCGCCAGAGCCCGTGCGAACTCCTCCACGGAGAGTCCCGAGAGGATGCCCTGGGCCATTCTAGGCCCAACCCCCGACACCGCCGTCAGGAGTCCGAACAGGGTGCGTTCGGCCTCCTCGGCGAAGCCGTACAGGTCGGCACCGTCATCCCTGATGATGAGTTCGGTCAGCAGTGCGACCGTCTCGTCTTCCTCGGGCAGGGCGCTGTAGGTAGCCAGGCTGATACGGCAGCGAAAGCCCACCCCGGCGACCTCGATGATCGCCTCGGCGGGATGTTTTTCGAGCAACCGGCCGTGAAGCGAGCTGATCACCCGGGCACCTCCCGTCGGTTGGCGTGACAGATCGCACAGGCCAGGGCGTCGGTGATATCGTCGGGTTCGGGGATCCGCTCCAGGCCCAGCAGGGCCTTGACCATGAAAGCGACCCGCTCCTTCGAGGCTCCCCCGCCCCCCGAACCGAGTACGGCCTGCTTGACGGTGTTGGCGCTGTATTCGTGCGGTTCGAGGCCATGCTCGATGCAAGCCAGCATGATCACTCCGCGAGCGTGGCCGAGAACGAGCGCCGAGCGGGCGTTGCGGGCCACATAGACCTCTTCGATCGCCGCTTCATCGGGCCGGGCTGCGGCGATGATCCCGCCGATTCCCTCGTGGAGCTGGCACAGCCGTTTAGCCAGCGAGGCTTTCCGGTCGGGCCGGATGACCCCGGAATCGAGAGCGTGCAGTTGCGAACCCGACACCCCGATGACCCCCCAACCGGTGACGAGCGATCCCGGATCGAGACCGAGGATCCGTCGTTCGGGGGCGCCGGGGCTCACTCCGGATCCGGGTTGTCGAGGGCGTCGTCCTGGATGTCGAGATTGGTCCAGACGTTCTGGACGTCATCCTGCTCTTCGAGGGCCTCGAGGATCCGGAGAGCGGTGCCCTGCTGGGCGGGTTCGAGCATCAGGTCGTTCTGCGGCACCTGACTGATGGCCGCGTCGCGAAAGCCGATCCCGGCTTCGCTCAGAGCGTCGCGCACCGCCGCGAAAGCCTCGACCGGACAGGTGACGTAGAAGAGACCATCCTCGGCTTCGAGGTCCTCGGCGCCGGCTTCGAGAACGACCTCGAGCAGGGTGTCCTCGTCGACCTCCCGGCCTTCCTCCTCGCCCTCACCGGTCCCGGCTTCGACCACGAAAGTCCCCTTCTTCTCGAACTGCCAGCTCACGCTGCCGGCCTCGGCCATGGTGCCGTTGTATTTGGTGACGATGTGCCGGATTTCGGAGACGGTGCGGTTACGGTTGTCGGTCAGGGTTTCGACGATGATCGCCACCCCGCCGGGGGCATAGAGCTCGTACGAGGCCTCCTCGTACTCCACCCCGGGCAGGTCACCCGTACCCCGCTTGACGGCCCGCTCGATGTTGTCATTGGGCAGGTTGTTGGCCCTGGCGTTCTCGATGGCCGTGCGCAGGCGGGTGTTGGCGTCGGGATCGCCGCCCCCCTCGCGCGCCGCAACGATGATCTCCCGGGTCAGCCGCGAAAAGAGCTTCCCCCGGGCGGCATCGGTCCGGGCCTTCTTGCGCTTGATCGTGGCCCATTTCGAATGACCCGACATGGCCTCACCTCATCTGGACCCCTACTCCCCGTCGGGGGGCGGAGTGCCGTTCTGCAGCTCTGCGGCCAGGGTGGTGTATCCGAAGAGGTCCCGAATGGCCTCGAATACCCCGGCCGAGTGAACCGAGACACAGCGGTTGATCTCGGGCAGGAAGATGTAATCGCCGGGCAGACTCTCGATGTTGCCGTCGAAAGCGATCCCGACGATCTCCAGCTCGGTGTTCAGAACCGGGCTGCCCGAGTTCCCCCCGATGATATCACAGGTCGACACGAAGTTCAGGGGCGTGTCGAGGTCGAATTCGGGGGGCGGGTTCTGCCAGCGCTCGGGCAGGGCCCAGGGGTAGACCTTGCCGTTGCTCGCCCAGCGATCGTACAGACCGTAGAAGGTCGTGTAGACCGGAGCCCGGGTACCGTTGTAGGGATACCCGGTCACCACCCCGTCCTGGATACGCAGCGATGAGGTGGCATCGGGCGGAATCGAATCGCCGTAGACGTCATAGACCGCCCGGGCCAGCCGGGCGACGGCATCGGCCTCGCGTCCGAAGGCGACATCGGAGGCCATCTGCATCCGGATCAGGCGCGGGAGCAGGCCGTCGAGGCCCTGCACGATCGGATCGCTCGTCGAGGCGATGACGCCGGGAGCGCCGTCGAGCATCGCCTCCAGCGCGGCCCGGTCGTTCATGACGGTACGGTTGATCAGGTCCCCGGCCGCAGCGTCACAGGTGCGCATTCCGAGCAGGGCCCGTACCAGCGGATCCTCCTCGCCCAGAAAGCGCTGCAGATCGGAGAGCTGGGCGGCGAGCATGGCGCGTTCGTAATCGGGGTGACGGGTGCTCTCGGCCAGGATCTGCTGGCGCAGGTCCTGCATGTTCTCGTTACTGGCCGCCATGCCCTGCTCGGCCAGGAAACGGTACTGCTGCAGCAGGAAAGCCCGGCCGAGCAGTACGGAACTCAGCCGGTCGCCGATGTTGGTGTAGCGGTGCACATAGAGGTCGGCCGCATAGGGTTCGAGATCGAAGTACGCCTCGCCTATCTCGGTCCATGGATCGCCGTATTGCTCGAACAGCACGGGATCGTTGACGACCGCACGTCGGAATTCCTCCTCCCAGGCCGCCTTGCGGGCCAGGGTCCAGGGATCGAGCAGGCCTTCCATACGGCCGCGGAAGGACTTCTCGCCGTTGGAGATATTGAACCAGAAGTTGTTCTGCACCTCCCAGTCGGGCAGGTCGGGGTGCTCGTCGAGGAAGGTGCGCAGGGCCTTCATACGGGTCTCGAGCATGTGCAGCGTGTAGGCGTACTGGTAGTCGCGGAAGTGAGCCAGCTGGGCCACAGTACTCAGACGGCTGGTGTTGCCCGGGTTGCCGACCACGAAAACCGGGTCCCCCGCCTCGGCCCCCTCGATGCTCCACGGGTAGTAGAAACCGGAACTGTCGACCGGCTCGCCGTCTTCGTACACCCTCATGAAGGTGATGTCGAGATTGTAGCGCGGGTAGGTGAAGTTGTCGGGATCGCCGCCGAAATAGCCGATCTCGAGTTCGGGGGCCATCACCAGCCGTACATCGGTGTAGCGCTTGAAGGTGTAGACCGAGTAACGGCCGCCGTTGAAGAGCTCGACGATCTCGTTGACCATGCCGTTCTGCGCGTCGAACTCGGTCTGGATGGCCTCGATTTCGTTATCGCGCGCCTGCTGCTTGGCGGCCGGATTCTCGACCGCATCCATGGCGGCGTGGACCCGGGCACTGACATCGATGATATCCACGATCTGGTCGATGAAGAAGCCCTCGATCGGCCGCTCTTCGGCAAGGGTCGGGGCGTAAAATCCCTCCTCGAGCAAGTTCTCCCCTTCGCGCGTGACCTGGGTCACATAGCTGCGGCCGCAGTGGTGGTTGGTGAAGATCAGACCGTTGGGGGACACAAAGGATGAGGAGCACTCCCCGCCGTTGTTGCGCAGCGAGGCACTGCGGGCCTTGGCGAACCAGGCCTCGTCGGGGGTGAAGCCGTAAGCCTCGGCGAACCAGTCGATCGGGGGGGCCTCGAAGAGCCACATCCTGCCCGTGTCGAAGCGGCCCGCCCGAACGGTGTCGGGATCGAAACTGATCGGTCCGAGGATCTCTTCGAGGGTGTGCAGGGTCTGCGGTATCTCCTCCTCGATGACCGGGGCGGTGGCTTCGGCGGGCGGGGGCGGCTCGATCGACGCGGGTTGTTCCATCTGACTCGAACCGGCGCAGCCGAAGAGCAGGAGCATGAAGGCTCCCACCAGCGGATAGTGAAGCAGGGTGATGATCGAGTCTCTCTTCATGGACACCATGCCTAGTCCTCCTCTTCCTCCTCCAGCTCCGCCTGGGCGATGATGCGCTGCTGCACGTCGTGCGGGACCGGTTCGTAGTGATCGAACTCGCGGGAATGGGTAGCCCGGCCCTGGGTCATCGAACGCAGGGCGGTCGAGTACTTGTAGAGCTCGCCGAGCGGCACTTTGGCCTGGACGACCTGGAAGGGCCCCTCGCTGGTCACCCCCTCGACCTTGCCGCGGCGCGAGGAAATATCGGCCATGATGTCGCCGGTATACTCCTCGGGCACGAGCACCTCGACGTTGTAGATCGGCTCGAGCAGGATCGGGCCGGCGTCGCGCCAGGCCTGCTTGAAGGCCATCGAGGCCGCCCGCTGGAAGGCGGCATCGGAAGAGTCCACATCGTGGAAGGTGCCGTCGTAGAGGGTCAGGGTGAAATCGACGCAGGGGTACCCGGCGATCACCCCCCGGGCCGCGGCTGCCTTCGCGCCCTTGTCGACCGAGGGGATGAAGCGGTTGGGGATCGCCCCGCCGACGATCTTGTCAACGAACTCATACCCCTCACCCCGGGTCTTCGGATCCAGCTTGATACGCACGTCGGCGAACTGGCCCCGGCCGCCGGTCTGCTTCTTGTGCCGGGCGTGGGCATCGGACGGTTTCGTGATCGTCTCGCGGTACTTGACTTTCGGTTCGTGGGTCTCGACCTCGACCCCGAAACGGGCGGCCAGCTTCTTGATCATGACTTCGAGCTGCACTTCGCCCTGGCCGTAGAGCAGGGTCTGGTGCAGTTCGGGATCGGCCTCGACGTGCACCGAGGGGTCTTCTTCGTGCAGTCTCTGCAGTCCGGTCGAAAGCTTGGCCTCGTCCCCCTTGCCGACCGGTTCGATGGCGATCCTGATGACCGGTTCGGGGAACAGGATCGGCGGACAGGCGAAGGGCTGGGAGGGTGCGCAGAGGGTATCACCGGTATGAGTATCCTTGAGTTTGACCAGGGCCACGATGTCACCGGCGTGGACCTTTTCGATCTCGGTCCGGGTGTGTCCCTTGAGCAGGCTCAGACTGCCCAGGCGCTCCTTGGAGTTCCGGGTGATGTTCAGCGCCTCCTGTCCCGCTTCGAGCGTGCCGGAGAAGACCTTAAGGAAGGAAAGCTCGCCGACGTGGGCTTCGGAGAGGGTCTTGAAGACCTGCCCGGCGAAGGGGGCTGAATCGCTACGCTCGCGCTCGGCCTCCTCGCCGTTGCGATCGGTGCCGTTCAGGGGGGGCATCTGTTCAGATGCGGGAACCATCTCGTTGAGTAGTTCCAGAACCCGGCCGGTGCCGATGTTCAGTTCCGCAGCCGAGCAGAGGATGGGATGCACGGTACCCTCCCGGATGCCCTTGAGCAGGCCGGAAAGGATATCTTCGGGCCCCAGATCGCCTTCCTCGAAGTACTTTTCCATCAGGGCGTCGTCGGCCTCGGCTGCAGCCTCGACCAGGGTCTCGCGCAGCTCGGCAGCCTTTGCGGCGGCACCCTCGGGGATATCGGTTTCGGTGTACGAGCCCTTGCCGTCGGGTTCGAACACGAGAGCCCGGTTCTTGAGCAGATCCACGACGGTGGTGAAATCGGGGCCGGGATTGACCGGGAACTGCAGCGGCGCCACCCCGGTGCCGAAACGATCGATTGCCGCTGTGACGATGGCGTCGAAATCTGTGTGTTCCTTGTCCAGTTTGTTGACCAGCAGGATCCGCGGCACCCCCGCCTCGCGGGCGTATCGCCAGACCTGCTCGGTGCCCACCTCGAGGCCGGCGTCGGCCTTGAGAACGACCAGGGCGGCTTCGACGACCTGCAGGGAACCCCGCACCTCGGCCAGGAAGTCGGCGAACCCGGGGGTGTCGAGAAAGTTGATCTTCCTGCCCCCGTATTCGGTGAAGATGAAGGAGGTGTTGATCGTGATCTGCCGCTCCTTCTCCTCATCGGTGAAATCGGAAACGGTGTTGCCCGCCTCCACACTCCCGATCCGGCTAACGTCGCCGGCGGTGACAAGGAAGGCATCGACCAGGGTCGTCTTGCCGGAATCGCCGTGACCCACCAGGGCCACGTTTCGGATGGCGTCACTCGTGTATTCTTTCACTGCTCATTTCCGGGTATGGATGTTCACATGACTTCCGGCCGGTCGCGATCGGGACCGGCCGGCGGGCGGTCCTCATGCCCGTTCTTTCTCTCCCCCCGCTCAGTTCTCCGGCGGCGTCCTCTTGAACTCCCGCAGGAACTCACCCCGGCGCAGACGCTCCAGAGCCTTTTCGGGGTCGGCGAAATACTCCCCGGTGAATTTCCTGACATAGCCCGCCAGCAGGATCAGGGCGATCAGGTTGGGAATCGCCATGAAGGCGTTGAAGGTGTCGCCGACGAACCAGACGATGTAGAGGTGCTCGCCCTGCAGCAGGGCGCCGATGAAGAGCAGCCCCAGGAAGACCCAGCGGTACCACTTGGCCACCTGCACCCCGACCAGGTACTTGAAGCACTGCTCGCCGTAGTAACACCACGCCAGCAGGGTCGAATAGCCGAACAGGAGCGAGGCGATCGGAATCACCCAGCCCAGCGGCACGACGCTGTCGAAGGCTTCGGCGGTAAGCGCGGTCGAGGTCAGGGTGCCGCCCCCCCAGGCTTCGGTGAGCTTATAGGCACCTGAGAGAACGATACTCAGGGTGGTCAGGGTGTTCACGACGATGGTGTCGATAAAGGTTCCGGTCATAGCCAGCAGACCGTTCTTGGCCGGGTCGTCGCTCTTGGAGGCGGCCTGGGCGATGGCGGCCGAGCCCAGTCCCGACTCGTTCGAAAGCACTCCCTTCGAGACCCCCTGGCTCAGGGCCTGCTGGATGCCGACCCCCATCATGGCCCCGGCCACGGCCTTGATTCCGAAAGCCGACTTGATGATGACCGCGAAGGCCTCGGGGATGTGCGTGAAGCGGGCCACGAGGATGATGATGGCCCCCAGGAAATAGAAGACGATCATGAAGGGGACCAGTTTTTCGGTCCAGGCGCCGATCCTCTTGATGCCGCCGATGATGACCAGACCGACGAAGAAGGTCAGCAGAACCGCGGTGATGATGAAGGGCACCCCGAACTGGTCGTTGAAGGCCAGGGCCATCGAGTTCGACTGGGCCATGTTGCCGGTACCGAACAGGGCCGTCATGGCGCCGGCGATGGCGAAGAAGATCCCCAGGAACCTGCCCATTTTGGGATTACGCACGGCATCCTGGGCGTAGTACATCGGCCCGCCGAGCATGGTGCCGTCATCGGCCACCCGCCGGAAGCGAACCCCCAGGAAACCTTCGGCGTACTTGGTGGCCATACCGAAGAAACCGGCCACCCACATCCAGAAGGGCGCTCCCGGACCGCCGATGGCGATGGCGGTGGCCACGCCGGCGATGTTCCCGTTGCCGACCGTGGCCGCCAGGGCCGTCATCAGGGCCGCAAAGGGACTGATGTCCCCTTCCCCTTCCGAGGTCCGGCTCTCCTTGCCGAAGACCAGCTTGATCGACTGGATCAGTTTGGAAATCTGGATCCCCCGGGTGGCGATTGTCAGCAGGATGCCGGTCCCGACCAGGAGGATGATGAGGGGCGTGCCCCAGAGGAAGTCGCGCAGGTTGGTGATGTGGTAGAGCACCTGATCCAGAAAAGCCGTCATGGGACCTCTCTCGAGTCGAGGGTAGGATGCCGGCGGTCGGGCAGCCCGGCCGCCCCGACCGAATACGCGGCACGTTAGTCCCGCGAGGCTGGCCTGTCAACTGCCCACAGCGCCCGGCCCGCGGTCGGATGGTGATTCCTCCCTATCCGGGTCGTGCTTCCTCTATATAAAGGAAAGAACATCCGGCCCGGGAGAGAGAACGGGAGAGAACGGAAATGGGGAAGAGAGCGCGGGACAGGACGTGGAACGGAGAGAGAACGCGGGGCAGAACGTGAAACGGGGAGAAGGGTGCCCTTCTCCCCGCTTCCTTCCCGCCGCCGGGGGCGGTACATGGCGGAACCGGATGGTGGGCCTAGGTGGACTCGAACCACCGACCTCACGCTTATCAGGCGTGCGCTCTAACCGGAGCTGAGCTATAGGCCCGCGAATATCAGGCGCTTCCCGGTCTCTGTCCGCAACCTCTCCAAAATTAGGCCCTTTTCAGGGGCTGTCAATGGCCCATGGCGCCCGCCTGCGGATGGAGCATCCAGGATGAGATGAGATGAGTTCAGACGGAAATCCGATCACATGTTGAGGACGGTGCGCAGCAGCGGATCTTCCAGCCAGACCCGGCGGATCAGTTGAGCCCAGCGCATCATACCGCATCCGCTCCAGGCTGACCGGAGCCCGCAGCATTTTCGGAACGGTAAACACAACATGATGATGCGGCACCTCTTCCGATCCGTCGCCGGTCATTTGGTCAAAGAGCTTCCCCTGACGGTATGTTCGCCAGTCAGAGGCGTCTCGACACCGTGATCGGTGGCGATCGCCTCCATCTCCCTGCGCCTGATGCGGTCTCGCAACCGGCAGGGTGCCGTCGATGTACCGGCACGAGTATACACTACTACATCGCGCGGGCACGCTCCTATCGAGAGACGCATTCGGTCAGGAACGGGATGCTACAGTACCGGGTTCGTTACTCGCTCTTGAGAATCGTTGCAGGATCGACGCGCGTGGCTCGTCGAGCCGGCACCAGACACGCGGCGGTGGCGACCAGACCGAGTACCAGCAATGCGCCCAGATAGGTCGTCGGATCGAGCGGCATAGTCTGGAACAGAAGATCCCGGACCAGAATTGTTCCCGGATACGCGCCGATCACGCCGAGGAACAACCCGACGGCAGCGAGCCAGGCTCCACGCCGGAGAACCAGTCCGAGAATGTCCGTTCTGGTAGCACCCATGGCCATGCGCACCCCGAGTTCATGCTCCTGCTGGCTCACGTGGTAGGCCAGGGCGCCAGAAAGACCGACAGCTGCCAGCAGGAGTGCGATGCCGGCGAACAACTCCAGGTATCGTACAGTTCTCCGGAAATCTGCAAGCGACCGGTCAATAATGTCTGCCATAGAAGTCATGCCGCTCACCAGGGCATCCGGTTCCGCGCGTCGCGCTATGTGCCGAATCGATTCGAAAATCGCAGCCTGGTCGCCGTGAGCCCGAACGACGATACGCATCCACGTGGGATCGGATTGCAGAGCCGGCAAGTACAGTACCGGATCGTCATCCACTCGAGGGCTGTTCACGCACGCATTGCCGACAACACCGACGATATCGAGGGCAACCTCAGCCCGGTCGATGCCGCCTGACATATGAACAGCCCGTTGGCCCACAGGATCTTGATCAGGGAAGAGCTTGTCGGCCAGTGATTCACTGATGACCGCTACTGCCGGGGCGTTATGACCGTCGGTCTCGAGTATATCCCGCCCCCTTCGGAGCGGCATGTTCATCGTGCTGAAATAGCCCGGCGAGATCCATCGCACGTACGTGAATTCGCCATGTTCTCCTTCAGACAGCGGACGGCTTGCCGCGCGGATTCTCTGGGTCAACCCGGTATTCAAAATCGGCAGCCTGCTCGTGGCGCCCGCCGACTCGACACCCGGAAGCGCCCGGATCTGGTGAAGAATGGACGGGAAAAACGCCTGCCCCATTTCCCGTTCCTGGTTGACGGCGGCAGGGATTCTCACCGCAGCGGAAAGCACCTGTTCAGTAGAGAATCCCAGATCCACTCCCGAGAGCTGCGAGAGACTTCGCGCGACCAGACCCGAGAAGATGAGCAATACGATTGAGATCGAAAACTGGAGGGCAACCAGCCCGCTTCGCAGGCGTATGCTGCTCCGTCGCTCTGAAAGCTGCCGACTGTTGTGGAGATAGGGTGATGGCGTAGCGGCCGTACTTCGAATTGCCGGTATGATCCCCACGAGCAATCCCGTCGCTAGCGACGTTATGAGGGCAAAGAGGAGAACCGGAGCGTCCAGGGCGGGCTGGCTCACGCCGAGCCTGCCGGCCGGAACCAGTTGCAGCAGTACCTCCTGGAATAGGTATGCCAGGCCGACACCCAGAACGCCTGCCGGCAATGTGAAGACAACGCTTTCAGTGAGTAGTTGTCGAAGGATGTTCCACCTGGATGCACCGAGCGCCGAGCGCGTAGCAACCTCCGCCGTTCGGCGTTGTCCTCTGACCAGCATCAACCCGGCGACATTCACACACGCGAGAAGCAGCAGGCAGGCAGTTACGACGGCCGGCAGTATGAGACCGGCGCGGATGTCAGCACCCAGGTACTGCTGCAGGCTGGTCAACCGCAGCCGTTTCTTCTCGTTGCTATCGGGATACTCGTGTTCGAGTGCCAGTGAGATAGTCTCGACATCCGCCTGAGCCTGAGCTATCGATACATCCGGTTTCAGCCGGCCGACGAGGTAATAGGTGTTGTTCCGCCGGTTCTCACCTGGCCGCACAGCCAGGCGCCAGGCGTCTACATTCCAAAGGAATCGAAAGTCTGGCGGCAGAACGCCGACAATGGTGTACGGCGAGCCATTCATGAGGAGCGTGCTCCCCAGCACGTCCCGAGTGCCCCCGAAACGGCTTTGCCACAGCCCGTAACTGATGAGGATCATCCGCGCCTCGGCTTGCGCCTCTTCCTCCGGTAAGAAGTTCCTGCCAACGACCGGATCAACACCCAAAGCGGGGAACAGGTTCCAGGTGGCATATCCGGTTCGTGCAACCCACGTTTCCTCCCCCCCGGTCACGATCATAGTGGAGTAGCCGTCCCAGAGCGCCGCCAGGTTCTGGAACGAATTGCTGGATTCCCGGAAGTCGAAGTAGTCGAGCCCCGACACGCCGTTGAAATAATCCGGCGGGGCATCAATGTATGTCGAAAGGCCGATGACGAGGCGTTCAGCCTCATCGTAGGGGATCCGGCTGATCATGGTCGTGCTCAGCACGCCGAATATGGCTGTCGAAGAACCGATGCCGATTGAGAGCGTCAGCGCCACGGCGATGGTGAACGTGGATTCACGGCGAAACCGCCTGATGCTCAGACGGACGTCCTGTGATATCGAGTCAAAAGAGGAGATGGTATTCGGGCGGACGCTGTCGGCGATCGCCGGGCGCATGCTCGAGACCGAACCCTGTCTCAAAGTACAGCAGCGGATCGCGAACCCGAGCACCTGGCGGCAGTACCAGAGCCTGGTTTTCGATGGTCCGTGACGAAGAATCTTTTCCCGGTACAATTCATCGAGCACGACTTCGTACTCTTTCTGCATCTTGCCCTTGAGAATGAGGTGAAGCATGCGACGGGCGATTTTGGGCGGTTGAGTTTCAGGTGGAGTATCGGGCTGATTCTCGGGTTGAGTCTCGGGCTGATTCTCGTGGTGTATATCCCTCATCTCCGTCTCCTCTGTCTGATCCCGAGATGATTCCAGGCTGTCCCATCGATGTACTGAAGTCGCGCCGTCGGGCCGATCCGGATTCGGTCTGCACCGACAGCGGGTATGTGTTATATAACGGTAAGTTGTATAACAAAGTTATACATTATTTGGCGGATGTTCGAGATTTTATGAAACAGCCAGGCGCAACGACGAGCATGCACCAGGTCTCCCCGGGCGGCATGATGAATAGGTATGACCGATTCCGCCTATTGGTGGCGAGAATCTCCCGCCTGCAATCAAGAGGTGCAACGTCCGGTGCGGGTACGTCCTGCAGCGACAGATCCGTTAAGGAAGGGACCGATCTGCACAGATCGATACCGAGTACGTATATCGTGCAGGTCGAGGCGCCGTCTCGAACTGGGTACTTCGAGATGGAGGCTCCAGGATGAGATGAGATGAGTTCAGGCCGGAGTCAGGGCCGGGCTCAGGGCGCCGCCGGAAGCAATAAGGCGATTCACGGTCGCTTCGTATTCCGCGATCAGGCTCTGGATGAGTTCTCTGACCGAGATGATCTTTTCCACCCGGTAGGCATTGGCACCGGCAAAGGCGAAACCCTGCGCGATCTTCCCCTTCTTGGCATTCAGCAGGGCCCGGGCGATGCAGTAGGGACTGGTCCTGAAATCACAGGTCCGCAAGCACTTCCAGGGACAGCGGAAGGGCACCTTCATGCCCGCGGCAACATCATCCAGAAAACGGTTCCTGATGGCCCGACCCGGCATTCCGACCGGACTGGTGATCAGAACCATATCTTCGGAGGTGCTGTTCACGTACAGGTCCTTGAATTCCTGAGAGGCGTCGCATTCGTGAGTGGCCACGAACCGGGTTCCCATCTGCACTCCGTCGGCGCCCAGCTGCAGAACCCGGTGGATATCCTCACCGCTGAAAATACCACCGGCGGCGATGACCGGAATTTCTGTTGTATAGCGTACCCGATAGGGCTGAACCACCTCGATGACCCGGGTCAGGATGTTCTCGAGGGCATACTCCGGCTTGCCGACATCCTCGGTACGGTAACCGATATGCCCGCCGGCTTCCGGGCCCTCGACGACGACCGCGTCGGGGACGAAGTCATAGTGCCGGGACCAGAATCTGAAAGTGATATCGGCACTGCGGGCCGAGGAGACGATCGGAATGATCTTGGTAGCCGCATCCCGGACCATGTTCATGTCGAGGGCTGCGGGAGCCCGGAGCAGCAATCCCGCCCCGATGAAGATCAGATCCACGCCCTCGTCAATGGCGGTCATGATGAGATTGTCGTGATCGGACAGGGCGATCATGATGTTGACCCCGATCAGGCCGTCGGAAAGGCTTCTGGCCCGGCGGATCTCCCGTCTGAGGGCGATCTCGTTGGAGCGCCGATAATTGAGGGGATTTTCATCTTCGAGCAACCCCAGGCCGGCAGCGCCGATGACGCTGATGGCTCCCTCGTTCGCCACCGCCGAGGCCAGACCGGAGAGCGATATCCCGACACTCATCCCCCCCTGGATGATGGGCACCCGAGCTTCGATGTCTCCGATCTTCAAAGTCGGAAGCTGTGGTGAGATCATGTGCGGGTCCCCCTGGCTACCATGGATAGACCGAACCTACTGAAGTACCGAAGGGAGCTGAGTTCCTGATTTCAGCCGGATACGGAAAATCAGCCGACCAAGTCCAATAGTATAGTAAGCAGAATGTCTCAGGTCATGCAACTCTCTGAGTAATCTGCAGCATGCGTGGTGAAAAACCGATCACGAACGTCCGGCCCAGGCCGCCAGGATCCCGGTTTCCCGCATCATGAGGGAACCCGGATGCGTCTCGAGCTGTGCCCGGCGCTGCTCCTGGACGGCCCCGGAATGCCACCAGGCATGAATATCCCGCACGCTCGCGGCCAGCGGGGTCAGGGTCAGCCCGTTCGCCATCGCGCGGCGGTTGCTGATGCGGGCCGAGCCGGCATTGTCACCGGTCGGCATGATCCAGGGCACCACGACCGTGAGGCCATGCTCTCTCAGAAAGGTGTAATCGTCCACCGGAACGAAGGTGACCGCGGAACTGAACGCGGCATGGGCGCCGTGGACGAAAGCGTGCATCCCCGTCGCCGAAGCGGGGCCGACGGCATTGAAGGTGCCGGTCCGGCGTTCTTCGATCAGGCTGATCATCCAGCCGGCGACATCGCGGGCATCGATATACTGGACCGGATCGCTGCCCAGGCCGGGCACGAGGACCTCGCCGCCCCGGCTCAGGCGCACCGGCCAGTACGTGAAACGATCGGTATTGTCGCCTGGACCCATCATGTAGGTCGGGCGCACGACGATCGTCCGGTCCTCTCCAAAAGCCCGGTGGGCTTCGATCTCCGAAAGGGTCTTCATGACCCCGTAATCGTATTCGGCCTTCTGCTCGGCGGTGATGTCCCCGGGCACGCTTTGCACCAGGAGAGTCTCTTCATCGATGTCGGTGCCGAGGTAGGGATAGTACACTCCGGTGGAGGAGGTATAGAGGTAGAGGTCGACACTCCCAGCCAGCAGCCGGGCCGAATCCCGGGTCCATTCCACCCGCCAGCCGGAATTGTCGATCACGGCATCCCAGGACCGTCCCTGCAGGGCGCTCAGGTCGCTCCCGCGGTCCCCCGTGAGCTGCTCGATATCACGGTACAGATCCAGATGGACGGTCGGGCTTGAACGCCCGCGCGTGAACGTGGTGATCGCATGTCCGCGCTCGAGGGCCGCGGCGATCTGGTGCGGGCCCAGAAATCCGGTCCCGCCCAGAATGAGGACCCGGAGCGGATGCGGGGCACGCCCCGCCCCTCGGGGCACCGGAGAGGATTGCGACTCCGTACGGACGCCGGGAGCCAGTCCGGCCAGTGACAGCGCGGCCCCGGCACGGGCGGTACGACTGATGAAGGCACGTCTGCCCACCACCTGAGGTCTCCTTCCGTTCGGTACCGGACAGGGCCGGTCCCGATCAGTCCATCGTCAGCAGTACGCAAGCGCGCCGGAGAATCCCGGCGACATCCACTCCGTACGAGCAGACACCCGCACAGGGTTCCGCACAACCGGCGGGCCCGTTACCACACTTCAGATGGTTTCAGAAGATTCACGGAACGGTATCGATGGCCGGGATCGATGGATTCCCATCGCCTGGAGGGATCTCGGAAAGTAGAATGCCACGGGTCTGACCGGCGTGGATCATCAGCTGACAGGCCGTGATGGTGTCGTGTGGTCGGAGCTGAACCCGACTCGAGTGGAATCGGAGGCTATGATGGAGCCGGAGAGCAGAGTCAGTCGTCGCGGATTCATGAGATCGGCCGGTCTGGCAGCGGTTGGGGGTGGGGTGGTCTCCGGGCGACGTCTCTGTGGGACCGTCCGTGCGGAACAGACCGCCGAATTGAAAATCCGGGAGTACCGCACCCTGGGCCGGACCGGCTTTCGGGTCTCGGACATCGGCTTCGGCACCGGCAACCTGACCAACGCCAACGTCGTTCAGGTGGCGCTCGATATGGGAGTCAACTACATCGATACGGCCGAACACTACGTGAACGGGCAGGCCGAACGGGCGGTCGGCCAGGCGTTGAGGGGCCGGGACCGCAGCGCCCTCTTCCTGACAACCAAGCTCAACCTGCAGTTCGCCGGGGCTTCCCGCACCGAGATCAGAGACCGCTTCTTCCGGTGCCTGGAGCGCCTGCAGACCGACTACGTCGACTGCCTGATGATCCACCAGACCCACCAGGTCGACCTGGTCAGGCATGAAGCCTTCCACAGCACCGCCCGGGAGCTGAAGGCGGAAGGGAAGGTGCGCTTCCTGGGTCTGTCCAATCACGGCATCGAGCAGTCGTGGTGGGGGCGCATGGAGGTGCCGATGGAGGATGTGATCGGCGCCGCGGCCGAAGACGGCCGGTTCGATGTGGCCCTGTTCGTTTACAACTTCCTGCAGAAGGATCAGGGGGAGAGGATCATCCGGATGTGCCGGGAGCGGGACATGGGCGTCACACTCATGAAGACCGATCCGATCAACCTCTATACCGGCATCAGGGAGACGATCGAGCGCAACGAACAGGACGGTCGGCGGGTTTCCGACGCCGCCCGGCAGATGGCCCGGGACTACGAAGCTTACGTCGCCCGGGCTGAGGCGTTCACGTCCGAACACGGTATCCGATCGGAAGCGGAGGCGCGTTCAGCGGCCACCCGGTTCTGTCTGACCAATCCCGACGTCCATACGATCTGCGCGACCATCAATACCTTCGAAGGACTCGAGGCGTTCGTCGCCCTCTCGGGAGGCAGGCTGACCGGTGCAGACGGCACCCTGCTCACCGGTTACGAGTCCACCCTTGGACGGTACTACTGCCGGCATGCCTGCGGGATCTGCGAGTCCGCCTGCCCCGAGGGCGTGCCGGTCAACACGATCATGCGCTACAACCATTACTTCGAAGCCCAGGGACGGCAGAAGCAGGCCATGGAGAAGTACGCCAGCCTGACGGCTAACGACGCCGGCTGCTGCGCCGACTGCCCGGGATACTGCGAGTCGGCCTGTCCCTACGAAGTCCCGGTCCGCACCCTGCTGGCCCACGCGCATCGCAATCTGGCTCTGGAATGACGACCCCTGTGAAGAAGATCCTGCCGGTGAGCCTTCCGCTCGCCATGGTCGCTCTTGCGGCCTGCGCGGGCGGGAACCCGGGCTTCCCGGGTATCGCCGGTTGGAAGAAAGCGGGTAAGGTCTCGGTCTACGACGCCGACAGCCTGTGGGAGCACATCGACGGCGCCGCCGAACTGTTCATCGATTACGGGGTGCAGACCTGCCGCACCGCAGATCTCTCATCCGATGATATCACGGTGATCGATGGTCTCACGGCGACCGTCGAACTCTACGACATGGGCACGCCGCTGAATGCGTTCGGCATCTTCACTCTGGAGAGTTCGGGCCGGGGGGAATCGTTCCCCGGGGCGGTCGAGGCGGTCATCTCCCCTCCCTATCAGGCGTTGCTGCTCAAAGGCCCCGTCTATGTCAAAGTGAACACGCTCGACGGAGGATTGACGCAAGACAACGGCCGTTCGCTGCTCACAGCGCTTGCCCGTGCGCTGCCCGGGTCCGCCGACTACCCCGCTGAGCTGGAGCTGCTGCCCCGGTCGGGAAGGATCGCCGGCACCGAGGGTTACCAGGCCCGCGGGTTCCTCGGGCTCACCGAACTCACCCGCTGCCTGTATGCCGAGTACGACGGCACCGAAGAAGGTGCGGAGCCCTGGCTGGGCTTCCTGATGCTCCCGCCGCCTGAGGCTCCATCGCCCTGGAATGATCTGGCCGGACGATGGGAGTCAATGGAACATGCCGGACGCACAGTTCTCTATCGCACGATCCCCTACCGCGGCCTGGTCGGCGTGATCCGGACCGAACAGGGGATCCTGGGTGTCTCCGGTGCGGCCGACCGGGCGGAAATGCTCCACCGGCTGGGAACATTCCTTCACTGAAACGGCCCTTCAGGATCCCCGATCGTGCCTCTGTCCTCCCGGGCTTCTCTCAGAACCTCGCCATGACCGTGATGAGAGCGAGAACCACCGAGTAGAGCGTTACGAAGGCCAGGTAGGGGACTCTCCCGCCCCGCTCGAGGTTCCCGCAGGCCGGGCTCCTCAAACCGATTATCCAGGGATACACCACAATCCCGACCAGAACCGGCACGGCGATCCAGCTCACGATCGGAAAGAGCGCTGTCGCGATCTGCATGTCCGGCTGCAGGTCCCCTGCCACGATCCTGTTGGCCGTCTCATACCCCACCGGATCCTTGAAGGCCAGAGCGTAGTAGGGCAGACGTGAGGTGATCCTGAACAGCGCCTTGAGCAGATGGATCAGGGCGACGACCGGAAGAAAGACCAGGCTGAAGATTTTGACCGACTCCAGGAGCGAGACCCTGTTCAGGCGCGCTCCGATCCATCCCGGAAGCAGGAAGAGCAGGGTCGGCATGAGGACGAAGATGACCAGGGTGTGGAGGAAGCTGGCAGCATCCCCGGAAAACCCCAGCCACGTACTGAGCCTGTCGGGCAGGAACTCGAGGACGGCCTCGGCGGGATCCCACTCTTCGGCCATCTCCCAGATGGCCAGACCGGAGACGAAGAAGACGAACAGGAATTCGGGGGAGCTGAGCCGCAGATCGGTGAAGAAATCCGCCATCGGCCTGCGCAGCGACAGCCTGAGATTGCCGTGCGGGCAGACCTTTCTGCACTGCGTGCAGAGCTGACACTCCCGATTGTCCCTGATCGAGGGAGGATAGAGATTGCCGGGACAACTCCGGCCGGTCAGCCTGTACACCAGGGCGTCGTCGATACACTCCTTTGTCTGACAATCCTGACAGACAGCACGATCGGCAGCGCGCCACTCGAGAGCGGCACAGCAACCGTAGAGACCGAGGAGCCGACCGACGGGACAGAGGTAGTTGCAGAAGGCACGCTTCTCATACATGAAGCCCATGAAGACCGCTGCGGCCAGGAGAACGAGGAAAAACAGAGCCATGCGGTCGGGAAAGCGATTGGCTCTGAAAGTGCGTATGAAACCCAGAAGGATCAGGGTGTAGAAAAGGGCCCCACCCCATCCCGAAGTCAGCAGGCGTGGCACCTTCCGTTTCAGACCGATCCGGCTGAGGAGCGAATTGATCAACTCCATCGGGCAGACCTGGCACCAGACACGGGTGAAGAGAACCGCGGTGATGATGACCAGCGGCCACCAGAGAGACCAGACGATGAGCGCCGCCAGGTTGGTGTTCCGCAGGGTTCCGGCTATCCGGGCCGAGACATGCGGCGCCGCCAGGCCCCCCGCGATCACAAGAGCGAAGCACAGCAGGAGGAAGGCCTGTATGGTCATCGGATAGAACCGCGACGCAGCCAGACGGTCGAGACTCTTCAGTCGCAGCAGATCGATCAAGGTTCTATCCTCCGCAACTCAGCATACTCGATGACCGGCTGCACCGCGAGCGTTGCCGATCAACCCGGGAGCAATAGCCCGCTCTCCTCCCGGCCGGTATATTCCCTGGTGATGAAGACTGCCACTCCATCGCTCTCCCTGCTTGCAGTCACGGTCGCATCCCTGGCCGGGTGGCCGTCGGCAGCCCCGATCGACGAGCGGTCGAACGTGCATTACGCGGGGGAGGACTGCCTGGAGTGCCACGCCGACTACCGGGTCGGCGGAACCGTCTACACCGACAGCACCGGGATGTTCCCTCTGCCGGACGTCCCCCTGGCATTCATCACTCCCGAGGGAGAGATGGTCGGATCGGACATCTCGGATACCAACGGAAACATCTGGTCGTATACCCTGCCCGACGGCTTCTATCTGATCCAGCTGGGCGCCATATCCAGTCGCACCTGGCACGCCATCCCCTGGCAGAGCAGCTGTAATTCCTGCCATTCCCCCCGGTGCGATGAGCCCCCCGCCGGATCGATCCGGCTGCCCGAACAGCACACCCGTCTGGGCGTCGGCAACGAGTGCCGCCCCTGCCATGGCCCGGCGGGAACCCGGTCACCCGATCGGGTGAGCCCTGCGCGTGTTCTGAACGGCACCAGAGAACCGCTGCCGGTCCCGGCGACGACCGTCACCATCCTGGACCGTTCCTTTACCGCCGAGCCCTCGCGACATCGCCCCGGGACCGTGCGGCCCGACGTTTTCACCCGCGGCTTCTTCTCGTTGTTCGATGTGATCCTCGACGAGGCCGAACGCAACGGGATCGCAATCACGTACGAGTACGACGCGGCGGCCCGAACCCACTGGATCACCAGCATCGACGGGGTCGCCGGGGAGTACTGGTACCGGTGGTCGTTCGGTGCTCCACGATCAGCCGCCGGGTCGGCCGATGATCCCGATCGGGACCACGCGTGCACCGACCGGTGGGATGAGAACCTCTGGCGACCCGGAGTGAAGATCCGGGTCGTTGCCGATAACAGGGTGTCCGAACTCCGGCGGGCGTACCGGGAGGAGATCCGGCGCGAAGAAGAATCGGGACACACGGTCGAGATCCTCACGATCACGGCCCGGACGCCGGAGGCCGGGAGCGTACCGGCCTCAGCGGAACAGACTCCGGTGGACCGCCGCTACACCGAGGTCGCCGTCACACCCCACGATCTCCGGGCTCCGGACCATCCTTCACCCTATTCCAAACCCTTCCAGCCCGGCGTCGTGACAGCCCTTGATGCTCTCCTCAGCCTGCGGGATCAGGGAGAGCTGGATCAGGTAGAGACGGTTTTCGTCGACCGACTCGCCGGGAACTGGGTGTACGGCTACTTCGTCCCGACCATCGGTATTCCCGGAGACGGGATGGTTCAGGCTCCGGGCCTGCCGGGATTCATCAGCCGGACGCACCCCGGCCCGATCGCGGAGATCACGGACACCCCACCGTTCAACCCCATTGGTTCGCTGGCCATCCCTCCCGACCTGCAGGTAATCCACGCCCCCGTTCTCTCCCGGTGGCAGATGGCAGTACCGCCCGATCCGCCCCCGGCACCACAGAGGTGGTGATCGGTACCGATCTCACCTATGATCATGCAGGCTTCACCTGCACGGGAGACACCATCATGGACAAGACGACGAGTCCGCCGCCGGGGGACATGCCCCCCGAAGAGTTCCGCCGGGCCGGGCACCTCCTGATCGACTGGATCACTGACTACCTGAGTACCGGACCCGGCGAGGGAGTACCGATCCTGCCCGGCCTGGCCCCGGGTGACACCGCCGCCCGCCTGCCGGCCTCGGCGCCGGCCACAGGGGTCGAATTCGACCGTCTCTTCGCCGACTTCCGCGAAATCCTCTACCCCGGTTTCACCCACTGGAATTCCCCCCGCTACATGGCCTACTTCCCCTCTTCGGCCTCGGGGCCGGCCGTGCTGGGAGAACTGCTGGCCGCGGCGGTGAGCCAGAACTGCATGCTCTGGCGCACCAGCCCGGCCGGGACCGAGCTGGAGATCCGGGTCCTGGAGTGGCTGCGCGACATGATCGGTCTGCCCGCCAGCTTCTTCGGACACATCGTGGACACCGCCTCGATCAGCTCGATGCTGGCCCTGGCCGCGGCGCGCGAGTATCACCACGATCTGGCGATCCGCACCCGCGGCATGGCCGGCCGGCCCGAACTGCCTCAGCTGACAGTCTACGCCTCCGAGGAAGCTCACAGCTCGATCGAGAAGGGTGCCATCACGCTCGGTTTCGGCGTCGACGGGGTACGCAAGATCGCCACCGACGAAATCTACCGCATGCGCCCCGACCTGCTCAGAGAAGCAATCGAGGCAGACCGGGCCGCGGGCCGGCACCCCCTGGCAGTGGTGGCCACGGTGGGCACGACTTCGAGCACGAGTATCGATCCGGTGCCCGCTATCGCCCGGATCTGCGACGAGTACGGCCTCTGGCTGCATGTGGATGCCGCCTACGGGGGGGTGGCCGCGATCGTGCCCGAAAAGCGCGACGTGCTGGCCGGCTGCGAGCGGGCCGATTCCTTCGTCGTCAACCCGCACAAATGGCTTTTCACCCCGATGGACTGCAGCACCTTCTTCACCCGCCGCCCCGAGGTCATGCGGGCCGCCTTCAGCCTGGTGCCCGAGTACCTCTCGAGCGACCGTGACGCCGATCCCGCCCTGGTCAACCTGATGGACTACGGTATCCAGCTCGGCCGCCGCTTCCGCAGTCTGAAACTGTGGCTGGTTCTGGCCTGGTTCGGCTCCGAAGGCATCGCCGAGCGGCTGCGCCATCACATGGCTCTGGCCTCGGAACTGGCCGAACGGATCGAGGCCCAGGAGGGAGTCGAGCTGATGGCCCCGGTCAACTTCGCCACCCTCTGCTTCCGCTTTCACCCGGGCGGGGCTGCCCGTGGTTCAGAAGATGAGGCGGTCGAGGAAACCGCTGTCGGGGATGCAGGCGAACCGGACGAGGAAGCCTACGAGACCTTCAACGCCGCCGTCATGAACCGGGCCAACGAGAGCGGCGAGGTCTTCCTGAGCCACACCAAGCTCAAGGGCCGCTATACCCTGCGCCTGGCCATCGGCCACCTGCGCTCGAGCGCCGAAGACGTCCGGGCGGTCTGGGAACTGCTGACTACTCTGGCCGACGAACTGCGCAGAGGTCAGTAGTCGGGATTGTCGTAGACCACCTTCCCGTCCACGATGGTATAGAGCACCTCGGTCTCGAGGATGTTCAGCGGATCGATCTCGAGCAGGTTCTGGTTCAGAACCGTGAAGTCAGCGTACTTGCCCACCTTGATCGAACCGAACTGGTCCTCCTCGAAGGTGCCCCAGGCGCAGTTGATGGTGAAAGCCTCGAGCGCCTCGTGGACGGTGATCTTCTGCTCGGGGTACCAGCCCCCCTCCGGTTCCCCTTCCAGGGTGGTCCGGTTCACCGCGGCGTGGATCAGGTAGCGGGGATGCTGGTGGTAGATGGCGGCGTTGGTGCCCGGCCAGTCGGAACCGATGATCAGCACCGCCCCGGCGTCTTTGAGGCTGCGGAAGGCATAGGCGCCCCGGCAGCGGTCCCCGATCCGTTCGGCCATCCAGCGCATGTCGTCGGAGAGGTGGTAGGGATTGATCTCGGCCACCAGCTCCAGTTCCCCGAAGCGGGGGAAGTCCTTCTCGGCCACGACCTGGGCGTGGATCACGCGCCAGCGGTGATCGGTCAGCTCGAACTCGCGGATCACCTGCTCGTACATGGTCAGCAGAGTGTCGACTCCCTTGTCACCGATGGCGTGGATGTGGGGACTGAAACCGGCCAGGTGGCCGCGGCGGATCAGTTCGAGCATCCCCGGATCGGGAGTCACCCGGCTGCGCCAGATGCCGTAGTGGTCGGGACGGTCCTCGTACGGCTCGTAGAACATGGCGCCCCACGAGCCCATGATGCCGTCGATGAAGTCCTTCAATCCCACCATCCGCAGCCAGGGATCGCCGAAGCCCTCGGTGATCCCCACCCGCTGCAGGAACTCGGCCTTCTCCAGGGTCGGGCGGGCCCGGATGCGTCCGGTCAGCTCGCCGTTGGCGTACAGTTCCTGGTAGATCGGCAGCTGCTCGGGAGTGGTGATGTCATGAATCATGGTGATGCCTGCCTCGGCCATCGCCTGCAGGGCCAGGCGCGATTCGGCCAGGCGCTGATCGTGAGTGGGCCGTGGCAGGTCGCGGAAGAGGCGGCGGATCGCCCCGGCATCGCCCTCGAAGAGTCCGGTGGGACTGCCGGTCTCGTCGCGGTGCATCGTGACTCCGGCGGGCACCCGGGTGTTGCGGTCCACACCGCACAGTTCCAGTGCCGCCGTGTTGGCCAGGAACATGCTCGAGTCCCAGCGGTTGACCAGGACCGGGTGCCGGGGAGTGACCGGATCGATGATGGTGCGATCGGGCCGGAAGAGGTTCTGGAGTTCCCCCGCCTGCTCTTTCTCCTCACCGGTCGAGCCGGCTCCCCACGATTCGTAGGCGCCCCAGCTGCCTCCCGTGATGGCCCCGCCGACCGGCATTCGGGCGGCGACCTTCTCCAGCTCGGCCCGCAACCCTTCGGCGTCGCTCACCGCCAGAAGATTGGCCCCCATCAGCAGGCGGCCGGCGGAATCAAAGTGCGTATGGCCGTCGATCAGACCGGGCAGCAGGAAGGCACCCTTGAGGTTGAGAACGTCGGTGCCCATCCCCCGCCAGCGCATCACCTTGCTCCTCGAACCGACCGCGACGATGCGGTTGCCCTGGATCGCCACCGCATGAGCCCGCGGCTGGTCGGCCTCCATGGTGTAGACGTCGGCGTTGGTCAGAATCAGATCGGCTACCCGGCTGCCCTCGGGGGCGCCGGAGCAGGCGGTAAGGATTCCCGCCAGCAGGAAGAGGCCGATCACCGGACAGAGCTGAGAGAGACGGGAGGAGTGAGAGCGAACGGTCATGATGACGGACTCCAGAGCTCAGGTTCTTTGTTCCTTCAGGATCTCGGATCAGCAGGCGGATCGCTTTCTCTGGTCCGCAGAACGGGAACTACCGGGAGAGTACTCCCGTCAGTGGCAGGCTATCAATACCGAGCCGGTCCGCATTCACTTTCAGCACACAAAGGTGCCGGTCAGAACCGGATCAGCGGAACAGTACCGGAGCGAACTGCTGCAGGTAATCGCGCCAGTTGAGCCAGGTATGGCCACCCTCGCTTTCGTGGTAGTCGACCCCGAAACCGTGGCTGCGCAGCATCTCGACCGTGCTTCGTGAGGTCTCGATCAGGAAATCCTCCCGCCCGGTGGCGAACCAGAGCAGCTGGAGGCCTGCCCGGAGCCGGGCATCCTCCAGGACACCGGCATGGCGCTCCTCCCAGCTCGGAGCGTCCGACTCGGCACCGCTGCGCCGGCGACCGAAGGAACCGATCAACCCGGAACTGAAGACCCCGACGTAACCAAACTGCTCCAGATCGGAGAAGACGATGTTGAGTGTCTGGCTCCCTCCCATGGAGAGGCCGGCTATCGCCCGATGACCCTGGTCGGAATAGACGCGGTAGTGCTCCTGGACGAAGGGCATGATATCGGCCAGGAAGTCCTGCTCGAAGGCGCCGGCGGCCGGGGTCGGCTCCGGTTCCGATTCCCAGGGACGGATGTGACCGGATGGCATGACGAGGACCATCGGACGGGCTCGCCCGGCGGCGATCAGATTGTCCAGGATGATCCCGGCCCGCCCGACCGAACTCCACGCATCATCACAGTCACCGGCCCCATGGAGCAGGTAGAAGACCGGATAGCGGTCCCGGCTCTGCTCATAACCCGGCGGGGTGTAGACATGCAGACGCCGGAAGGTGCCCAGGCTCCCCGAGTAATAGGGAACTTCCGCAACCGCGCCATGGGGTACCTCCCGCAGGTCCATGAAATCGGAACCGGGAACATAGACCAGACTCCAGACGTTGTTGTTCGACTCGCTCACCGCCGGATTACGGGGATCGATCACCGAGACGCCGTCCACGTTGAAATTGTAGCGGTAGGCGCCCGCCCCGAGCGGACCGAGGGTGACCTCCCATATGTCTTCTTCGCCACGGACCATGGGCGCTCCCCGCCTGTTGTCGGGGATGTCGCCTGCGACCAGACGGACTTCGGTGGCCTGCGGAGCACGGATCCGGAAGACCACCCGTCGGCCAGGCCTGACGTCGGGGGAGACGACCGCCGGTGACTGTCCCCCGCGCTGGACATCAATGACGGCCCGGACGCCGGGAGCGGTCGGGAGCGCTGCGATAATGAGCGGGAGCAGGCCTCCGCAGGCCAGGAGCAGGACCGCGACGGGGCCGCCCCGGTGCCGGGGCGTTCGAGCCCGCCGGAGAACGGGTTTGGACACGGGTAGATCCTCCTGCTACAGGGGGGACGCGGGGGTGAGCCTGATGAGCGTAGATGGCGTCTGTCGGACTGTCAATCGCCCCGCCGGTCAGTTCCAGCGTAGAGAGCTATCAAGGCCGGATGGGCGGTCGGGTCGATACCGGCGGCTCCTGCCTCGGAACCGGGGGCAGGGTCCGGAAGATGAGGGAGTTGGTGACACTCTCGCTGCGCACGTCGTCGGTCACGGTCAGTTCGAGCACGTAGGAATCGGGGGGCAGGCTGCTCACATCCACCTCGAGATACGCGGCCAGATCGGGACGGATGCCGCTCGAGGTGAAGCTGCTCGACACCGCCGTGCGGCGCCGGCGCAGACCGGTCAGCGAGCGCAGACCGTGATAGAGCCGAGCCGCGATGGGCAGTTGTTCGGGAGCCTCCATGACCGAGTAGTCGATGGTGTACTGCGTGGCCCCGAAGCTGTCGCGGGTCAGGTTGTAGACCTCGTAATAAATGAAGAGCGGCTGGTCGGCTTGCAGGGCCCGCCCGGGCAGGGGGATCACTTCGAGGTCGCCGCGGATGAAAGTCCCGGTCATCCCCGATCCCACCTCGCGGATGCTGGCGGCGGGAAGGATGTCACTGACCATGAGTTCCGAACCACTGTAGTCGGGCAGGTCGAGAATCTCCTCGGCGGTGGCCCGTCGGCCCGATTCGGGATCGAGCAGGAGGATGGTGAGTTTGTACTCGCCAGGGTCGACCTCCATACGGGTGGCATCCACGAAGAGCGGCACCCCCCTGATGCTGACCTGCGGGATCGTCTCCAGGCGCCGGGCTTCCTCCCCCGCCCCGGCCACGTGTTCCCATTCGGTCGTGTAGAGATCCACATCCACATCGATGGTGGCGTAGGCACCGGTCACGCTACGGAAGGCCCCGAATTCTTCGGGCAGCAGCCCGAAGGCGTACTCGACCACGGTCTTCCCCTCAGAACCCCTGAAGGTGATGATCGAATCCATCGGATCGATGATGTCGATCTTCTCTTCCTCCACGCTGATGGTCGGCAGGCGCCTTTCCATCTGCGCAGTCAGCTGCCGTGCACGCGGACCCCAGACGTTGTACACACCCCGGCCGATATAGTCCTCGAAAACCACGTCGAGTCCCCGGTCGGTATAGACCCACCGTTCAGGGGTGGGATTGGCCGAGGCCCGGAACTGCCGATCGCGGGCCAATCGAAGAGCTTCCTCCCACAATTCGTACAGCCCCCAGGTGAGATGTTCCTGCGACAGCGAGTCGGCCAGGGCCACGACGATGGTCTTGTCCATTTCCTCGGCATCCCACTCCGGAGCGTCGAAACGGCTCGTCTCCAGCAGGATGGTCGAGAGCCCCATCTCATCCTGTAGCTCGCGCTTCTTGCGCTGCCAGACCGGATCGCCCAGGACCAGATCCCAGGCCACCGGCATGCCCCGGCCACTGCGCATGTCGGGCTCGCCATAGCGCACGTAGAAGGTGCCGCGGGCGTCCCACGGCCAGACTTCGGCGCCGAACTCCAGGCGCGCGTAGGCCACTCGGATATAGTGCTCGAGCAGACGCTCGTTGACATCGGTTTTCGGATCGGGATCGCGGCTGCGCCAGTAGTGCGCCCAGTAGGCACGCTGTCCGGCTGGATCGAGCCGTTCGTACTCCCGCATTTCTTCAGTCTCGAGAACCAGGCTCAGGTCGAGGTACAGGGCGGCTTCCTCGGGCGGCATGAGGGCGAAGTAGCGTTCGAAGATACCCATCGCCTCGGCGTAGCGTTCCGACTTCCAGTGTCCCCCGGCCAGCCAGGGGTAGACCCGCAGTTCTCCGGGGTTCCGGGCCAGCATCTCCTCGGCGGCCTCGACGGCCTCATTCCACTTCCCCGTATCCATGCAGAGGCGGATCAGATCGTAGCGGGCATCCATGTGGGCGGGGTTGGTGTCGATCTGGTTATGGAACTCGGCTTCAGCAGCGTCGTAATCGCGCAGAAAATCACGGTAGACCATACCCATCTGGTAGTGAGCATCGCCATGCGAGGGATCCAGATCGAGGGTGTTACGAAGGTTTCTCTCCGCGGCCCGGGCGTTGTCGGTCCCGAAGTCGGTATAGGCCAGTTTCATGTGCGCCCGGGCTCGCCAGTAGTAGGCCGCCGGATCGAGTGGCAGAAGCTCTGTAGCCTGGATCAGCAGATCGATCGCCCGCTCGCCTCCGGCGGGAGAGAGAACCAGCGCCTGGCCCATGCCGAGCAGAGCCCGGGGGTGGCGCGGCTCGCGGTGCAGGACCGACTCGAAGAGTTCGCGGGCGCCCGCGACATCGTCGCGCTCGAGCCGGGCGAACCCGGAATCGCAGGTCGCGGCGTGAGGATCGACCTGGACGGCGGCGGGCAGCAGGGAGAGGTCCGGCCCCGATGCGGACAACGATGCCCGGAGCGGTACCAGGGGGAGCAGGGCAAGCAGAGCGATCGGAAGAACAGAGGTGAGACCGTGGCGTGAGGAAAGGTCGGCGGGCACACGTTTCATGGTTCTCTCTCTCTCCTTCTGTCTCGCTGGCAGCGGGATCGGGTCCGATCGATCCATCAGCGCAGCGGCAGGGTCCGGAAGATGAGCGATGAGGTCGCCTTTTCGCCGCTGTTCTCATCGGTCACCGTGAGCCGCAGTTCGTAGGTGTCGGGGGGGATCCCGCCCAGGTCGATTTCAAGCCAGGTCTGCAGGTCGCTACTGATGCCGCTGCCCGGGATGGTGCTCGAGACCACCGCCCGGCCGCGCCGCAGCCCCACCAGACTGCCCAGCCCCTGGAACAGACGGGTTGCCAGGGCCTGACCCTCGGGGGCTTCGGCCACCGAGTAGTCGATGGTATAGGAGGTGGATCCGAACGTATCGCGGGTCAGGTTGTAGATCTCGTAGTAGATGTAGAGCGGCTGGTCGGCCTGCAGAGCCCGCCCGGGCAGGGGCAGAACCTCGAGTTCGCCCCGCACGAAACGTCCCTCTTGCCCCGGCCCGATCTCACGGATGCGGGCGGCGGGCAGGATGTTCGAGACGATAAGCTCGGACCCGGAGTAATCGGGCAGTTCGACCTGTTCCTCGGCCGTGGCCCGCCGGCCTGAAACGGGATCGAGCAGCATGGTGCTGAGAATGTATTCCCCCGGTTCGACCTCGATCCTGGTAGCGTCGACAAAGAGGGGAATACCGCGTATCCGGACCTGGGGTACCGTTTCGAGCCGTCGTGACTTCTCCCCCACCCCGGTGATCTCCTCCCAGGCCGGGCTGAAGAGCTTGACCTCCACATCGAGGGTGGCATAGGCGCCCGTCACGCTCCGGAAGGCCCCGAACTCGTCGGGGAGCAGGGCGAAGGCGTACTCGACCACCGTCCGGCCTCCCTCGCCCTTGAATGTCACGACCGAATCCATCGGGTCGATGACCTCGATCTTCTCTTCCTCCTCGCTCATGGTCGGCAGACGGACCTCCATCTGGGCCTCTGTCTGCCGGTCGAGGGGGGAGGAGGTGAAGTACGCTCCGGCGCCGATATCGTCGACGAAGTGGATGTCGATAGCCTCATCGAGGTATATCCAGCGTTCGGGATCGCGGCCGGCCAGCAAGCTCGAACCCTCCTGACCCTCCTGGGAGGCGGCAACGAAACCCATCCGGCCCTGAGCGCCGATGTCCTCATCTCCAGCGCCCATGTAGAGATCGGATGATATCCCCATACTCTCGTAGAAATCGCGCTTGCGCATGAGAAAGTCATAATCGTCGTCAACCAGTTCGAAGGCGTACGGCTGACCCCGTTTGGCCCGGATGTCGGGTTCGCCGTATCGCACATAGAATCTGCCCCGGCCGTCCCACGGCCACTCGGTCTGTCCGAATTCGAGGCGCGCCCAGGCTACCCGGATGAAGTGTTCGAGCAGGCGCTCGTTGACCATCGTCTGCGGGTCGGGATCGCGCTTGCCCCAGTAGTGCGCCCGGAAGGTGCGCCGGCCCGCTTCGTCGAGGGAGTCGTATTCCCGCTGCTCTGTCGGCGTCAGGATCAGTGACATATCGAGATAGAGGGCCATTTCCTGCGGTTCGATCAGACCGAAGTAGAGCTCGAAGACGTCCATGGCCTCGGCGTACTGCTCGAGCTTCCAGTACACGCCGGCCAGGTAGGGATACGCTTCGCGCGCCTCGGGGAAGCGCTCGACGAGGGCGGTTCCGATCTCGACCGCTTCATACCACTCCCCCCTCTCGGTGAGCAGGATCAGCAGTTCGAGCCGGGCCTCCCGGTGGTCGGGGAAGGCCGCAATCTGCCGGCGATAGAGAGCGGTGGCCTCCTCGGGCTCGAAGAGCACCTCGCGCAGCAGATACCCGAGCCGGAAGGCGGCATCGGAGTGAGAGGGATCCAGCGCGAGGACCAGTTCCAGTTCTTCGCGGGCTGCGGTGGCGTTCTGACGCCCCAGATCGCCGGGAGCGAGTTTGAGGTGAGCCAGGGCCCGCCAGTAGTGAGTGGCGGGGTCGGTCGGGGAGAGCGCGGTGGCCTGGCGCAGGTACTCCAGCGCCCGCTCGACGCCGTTCTCGGTTTCGAGCCAGACCCGCCCCATCCCCAGCACGGCCCGGGGGTACTCCCGCTCGCGTTCCAGCGCCTGCACGAAGAGGGCCCGGGCGCCCTCGACATCGCCCCGCTCGAGCCGGGCGTAGCCGCTGTCGCACAGAGCGGCGATCGGTAGCGGCTGCTGGTCGGCGGCCACCGGGACGAGCGCCATCCCGGCAGAGGACCGCTTGACACCGTCACCCCCGGCCTGTAGAGGGATTGCGAGAATTGCCAGACCCAGTCCCGCGACGAGACCTGCCCGGCACCTTCGGTATCGCATTCCGTTCACCTGTATCACCGCACTCCGGTGTTCTTTATCCACCGTTCCGCAATGACGCTCGATACGTTACCGTGCTGACGAAGCGGTGCACTCAGCGATCGAGAATACCCTGTCATTGGGACGATCAGAACTCCTCGACGGTTCACGTCCTGTCGGCAGAACACTCTCCTCTCACCACTCCTTCACGAAGGGATGGAATTCGAGTATCGGCGCGCCATCCTCCCGTTCTCCCCTGACCCAGATCCCGTCGGCCGTACAGGCATCGAGGCGGACCGGCAGGGTCTGCCGGAAGAGCCACTCCCCCTCGCGGCTGAAGACATTGTATCCGTATGACACCGCCTCTTCCGGAATCGGTTCGGAGTCCATCACCCAGAGTCGCCCGTCCTCGCTCCAGGTCAGCGTGCCGATGTGTGGCAGATGGGTCGGGAAATGCAGTCCCCTGCGGGCCTCGGCTTCAAGACCGCTGTCGGAGAAGTACCCGATCCGCCACTCCCGCAGCTCGCGGGTGACCGGACGGGGCGCGATCGGCAGTTCGGTCGCCCACTGTTCGCCGCTCCATGGATCCAGGAAGTCGATCCGGTAGGCCCCCGGCCACCAGAGGGCCACCGGCAGATCGGGTGCGATCGCCATCATTGCCCCCAGCAGGGTGAAAGGCGGCAGCACCGACCGATTGCCGATCCGATCGACCGGGGAATACATGAACGTATCCAGAAGCGTCGCCGCCGGTTCGAAATCGACGGTGAGGGGGACCAGCTTCAGCAGGTAGTTCTGGATCTCGGGACCGATGGTTCTGAAATAGGTTACGGCCAGATACCGGCGTTCGCCGCCGTAGAGGTACGGTACGACATAGTCATTGCTGCTCAGTCCGTTGATCTGCCGGGAGCCCTGGGAGACGTTCGTGTGATCGAAGATGGATAGCCGGTGCATCAGCCGGTCCCAGACGAGAATCTCGTCCTCATGAACCCAGGCGTGGAGCCCGCCCCGGCTGAACTCCCCCGGCCCTGCGCCCAGGCCGCCGAAGGCACCGAGATGAGTTGCGTCGCCGGCGAAGATGTGGATCAGGTGGCTCCTGATGTCGAGCAGATAGACCCGACCGTCGGCCGACTCGCCCAGGTAATCGGCGCTCGAGAGCAGGTAGGTGTCAGGACCCTGGTCGGCCCCGAAGGTGTGCGGCGGTCCCAGTCGATAGGGATCGGTCTCGGGCGGGGTGGCGGTCCGGTAGCTGCGGACCGTCACCCCGTTGGAGATCCGCTCGACGAAACCGCTCCGGCCGGCGTCGCTGCAGCCGCTCAACCCGACCGCCCACGGGATGAGAAGCGCCAGGATCACGAGGGTGCACCTGTCCATGGTAACCGTCACCTCCGCCCGGTAGTTCCCGGTCTCTCCTGTCCGGATCGGCCCCTCTCCCGTCCGTCACGCGAGTCTACCATACCGGTCGGCGATCGGAATACCTCAAAGCCCCGGGTCCGGCCAGGTCGCACCGGATAAACAGAACCTCTCTGTCGGACGTCCCGTTCTACGGAAAAGACAGCTGCCTGTCGGCAGCCTTTCCCCGAGCAGAGCCGGCCCGGCTGTGCGAATGGAGCCGACCATGATCCGTCCCGACCGCGCCGACAGGCTGCGCCATACCGGTGTCGCGGCAGCCTTCCTGCTGGCGCTGCTGACCGCCTGTACCCGCCAGCCCACCCAACCGGCTCCCACCGATATCCTGGGCCGCCTGCAGGCCCTGCCCGGTGTCACAGTGACCGAGATCGAATCCCGGTACGGGTACCCCCACGCTTTCCAGATCGATTTCCGGCAACCGGTCGATCACAACCATCCCGACGGACGGACGTTCACCCAACGGCTCTATCTGAGCCATGCCGACGAGTCCCTGCCGATGGTGTTCTCCACCAACGGGTACGGCATCTCGCCCGAGTTCGTCGCCGAGCTGGCTGGGATCATGCAGAGCAATCACCTGAGCGCGGTCCACCGGTACTTCGAGGACGCCCGCCCCGACCCGGCCGACTACCGCTACCTGACGATCCGGCAGTCAGCCGCCGATCACCACCGGATCATCCGCCTGCTCAAAAGGATCTACGACGGACCGTGGCTGACCACGGGGGGAAGCAAGAGCGGCGAGACCGCTCTGTTCCACCGGCGTTTTTACCCCGATGACGTCACCGCCACCGTGGCCTATGTCGCTCCGCTGGTGTTCGGGGCTCCCGACTGGGAGTTTCCGTCCTTCTTCGAGACCGTGGGAACAGCCGCGTGCCGGGCCGACCTGAGTGCTTTTCAACGCCGTCTGCTGACGAATCGGGAAACCTTCACCGCCATGGTCATGCCCTGGTTTGAGCGGCACAGTCTGACCTTCTCGGGCGATGTCGATCAACTCTTCGAAAGCCGGGTCACCAGTTATACCTGGAACTTCTGGCAGTACCACGACCGCGACTGCACGACCATCCCCCTGCCCGCCTATATCGATTCGGTGGCCTTCGAGCACTTCGCCGCCGTGTCCAAACTCGACCGCTCCTCCGATGAGGGCTATACCTTCTTCGAGCCGTACTACTACCAGGCCCAGGCCGAACTGGGGTATCCGGCCAAGGCGATCGAGCACCTGAGCGACCTGCTCGTCTACTCTTATAACGAGGGTAACGACCCCGGGATCACCTACGATCCCACGACCGTGCTCGACGTCTATACCTGGCTGCTCACCGAGGGAAACAACATCATCTACATTTACGGCGGTATCGATCCGTGGAGCGCCCGGGCGGTGCGACCGACCGGCCTCACGAACGCCCTCTTCGTCATGCAGCCGGGGGGCGATCACCGGGTGCGGATCGGAGACCTCGACCAACAGCAGGCGGTCTGCGATTCACTCTCCGCCTGGCTCGGTGTCGACGTCGGCTATGCCGCGGCCCGACGCGGGATCTTCATCCCCCGCTGGGCCAGCGATCCCGACCTCACCCTGCCCCCCTTCGGAATCCAGCCCCCCTTCTGAAAGGGACGGATTCTTCCTCGAACAGCCCTGAGTCGCCCGTTTGCCCGCTGACGGTTCTGTGATACATTCGGGTACGCAGAAAACCGTTACAGGAGACACACGGCCGTCATGCATCTGACCTTCCTCGACACCCTGGCCTTCATCGCTTTCATTCTCCTCGTGATCGGGATCAGCCTCTGGAATTCCCGCAAGGAGGACACCTCGGAAGACTATTTCCTGGCCGGTCGGGGGCTGACCTGGTGGCTGGTGGGATTCTCGCTGATCGCCTCGAATATCTCCAGTGAGCACTTCGTGGGTCAGGCCGGTAAGGGGTTCGGGCCCTCGGGGCTGGCGGTGGCCAGTTTCGAGTGGATCGCCGCCATCACCCTGGTCTTCGTGGCCATCTTCTTCCTGCCGAAGTTCCTGCGCAGCGGCATTTACACCATCCCCGAGTTCCTCGAATACCGCTACAACCCCACCGCCCGGGCGATCATGGCCTTTTTCATGATGCTGGCCTACGTGGTAGTGGCCATGGCCACCGTGCTCTATTCGGGCGCCATCGCCCTGAAAGCCATCTTCGGCATCGACACCCTGCTCGGCATCTGGCTGATCGGTCTGCTGGCCGGGGCCTATACCATCTATGGGGGTCTCAAGGCGGTGGTGTGGTCCGACCTGCTGCAGGGAGCGGCTCTGCTGCTGGGCGGGGTGATCGTGACCATCCTGGGTTTCGAGGCCGTGGGCGGGGTGGGATCGTTCCTGGAGGCCAACGCCGACCGGCTGCACGTCATCATGCCCGCCGACACCCCCGACTACCCCTGGACGATCCTGCTGGTGGGCATCTGGGTCCCCAACCTCTTTTACTGGGGTCTGAACCAGTTCATCACCCAGCGCACGCTGGGCTCCAAAAGCGTGGCCGAAGGGCAGAAGGGAATTCTCTTCGCGGCCATGATCAAACTGCTCATTCCCTTCATCATCGTCTTCCCCGGCATCATGGCCTGGCAGCTCTACGGCTCGCAGATCACCGACATGAACGAGGCCTACCCGGTCCTGATGCGCAACCTGCTGCCCGCCGGCCTGCGCGGGATCATGTTCGCGGCCCTTTTCGGGGCGGTCATGTCGAGCCTGGACTCGATGCTCAACTCGGCCTCGACCATTTTCACCATCGACCTCTACAAGCGGCACTGGAAGCCCGATGCCGATCCGCAGAAACTGGTCCTCTTCGGCCGGATCATGACCGGCGTTTTCGTTCTCATTGCCTGCCTCTGGGCCCCCCTGCTGGCCAACATGGAGAGTGTCTTCGACTACGTGCAGACCTTCTGGGGTTTCATCTCGCCGGGTATCGTGGCGGTCTTCATCTTCGGCATCTTCATCAAGCGCACCCCCTCCTCGGCTGCCGTCACCGGCATGCTCTCGAGCATCCCGATCTACGCTGTGCTGACCTACGCTCCCTGGCCGGGGCTGGACTATACCAACAACATGGGCATCACCTGCCTGCTGGTGATGCTGCTGATGGGTATCATCACCTGGCTCAAACCCCTTACCACCCCGGTGGAACTGCCCGTCCGGACCGACATCGACGTCACCCCGAGCCGGGGGGTGAAGGCCTGGGGCCTCTCGATCGTGGCCGTCACCGTGCTGCTCTACATTGTCTTCGCCTAAACCTAAAGGATCCGTCATGTCCCCGATCTGGTTCTCTTCCGCCCGCCAGGATCGCCGCCGTTGTCAACCGTACCGTTCAGCAGCGGGCACCTTCCTCACGATCGTGCTCACCGGCACGCTCGTCATCGGCTGCGGCCGGGGGCAGCGCGAGGGCAGCGCAGCTGGACAGACCGGCGATGAGACCGCCGCTGCTTCAGCCGCAATAGAGCCGCTCGACCTGGCTGTCATGAGCTTCAACATCCGTTACGGGACGGCCAACGACGGGGAGAACTCGTGGCCTCAGCGCCGCGGGATCGTCTTCAGTCTGCTGCGCGGGCAGGCTCCCGATCTGATCGGGGTACAGGAGGCGCTGCGCTTCCAGCTCGACGAGATCACTGAAGCGGTTGCGGGATACACCGAAATCGGGGTGGGCCGCGAAGACGGCGTCGAGGCGGGCGAGTATGCAGCCATCCTCTACCGCACCGAGCGATTCCAGGTCCTCGACTCGGGCACCTTCTGGCTGAGCGACACACCCGAGGTGCCGGGATCGACGAGCTGGGGGAACAGCATCACCCGGATCTGTACCTGGGCCCGGTTCGAGGAGATCGGAAGCGGCCGGACTTTCTATCTCTTCAATCTCCATCTCGATCACCGTTCCCAGCCCTCGCGCGAACGCAGTGCCGGGCTGCTGGCCGAGCGGATAGTCACCCGTGCCCACCCCGATCCGGTGATCGCCACCGGGGACTTCAACGCCGGTGAGGAGAACCCCGCTATTCTCTCTCTCACCACCTCTGCGCCGCAGTTGCGCGACACCTTCCGGGTGCTTTATCCCGACGCCGATGAAGCCGGCACCTTCAATGGCTTCCAGGGTGACCGGTCGGGCGAGAAGATAGACTTCATTTTCGTGGACGATGCCTGGGAGGTCTTCACGGCCGCGATCCTGCACACCGCCGTCGAGGGCCGCTATCCCTCCGACCACTTTCCCGTCACGGCCCGACTCAGACTGCCCTGAAACCCACCTGGACTGTATCGCGTATCATATATACCTCTTTCATAGAGGGGTGTTTGATAGAGGCTGAACGCGGAGGAAACCCCAGACTCGAAAGCACATCAGAAAAGGAAACCGATGCAATGAGCGGCGGCAGCGATCTCTTCACCGGCACCCTCGACATCCTGATCCTGAAAGCCCTCGCCGGCGGCCCCCGGCACGGCTATGCCATCGGCAAGTGGATCAGGGACCGGAGCAGCGAGGTCCTCACCATCGGCGAGGGGGTTCTCTACGTCGCCCTGCGCCGCCTGGCGAAAAAGGGTCTGACCACGGCCAGCTGGGGAGAGACCGAAACCGGTCGCCGGGCCCGGTTCTATTCCCTCACCGCAGCCGGTCAGCAGACTCTGGCCGAGGAACGCCTGCGCTGGGTCGAATACAGCGATGCGGTCCGAACCCTCCTGGACAGCCCCGAGGGCTGAGCGCCATGATCCTGCCCCCCTTCATCAGACGGATCTTCCGGGTCACCGATTTCCGGCCCGATCCGGAGCGGACGCTGGCCGAAGAGATCGCGTTCCATCTCGAGGAAAGAACCAGGGAGTACCGCGAGCAGGGATACGATCCAGAAACCGCCCGCCGGATGGCCGAGCAGACGTTCGGGAACAGCGCCGAGATCACGGAAACCTGCACCCGGATCGAACGCACCGACCTCAGACAGCAAGGACGAATCCTCATGATCGACTCACTGCGCCGCGACACCCGTTTCGCCCTGCGCTCGCTCGGCCGTCAGCCCCTCTTCAGCGGCCTGATCATCCTCATGCTGGCCCTCGGCATCGCCGGCAACACGGCTGTCTTCAGCGTGGTCAACACGATCTTCCTGCGTCCTTTTCCCTGGGATGAATCCGAACGGCTGGTGGACCTGGACATCACCGCCCCGCAGTGGAACCTCGAGTACGTCGGCATCGACTACCCCGATTTCCTGCTCTGGAGAAACGAGAGTCAGGCTTTCGAAGCGATGGGAGTCTTCAACAACCTCTCCCTGAGCATGGCCGGAACGGAAGGCGCCGAGCGGGTCACGGGCATCACCGGCACCTGGGACCTGATCGAAACCCTGCGGCTCGTGCCGCTCATTGGCAGGACCTTCACCCCCGAAGACGGGACCGACGGCGGTCCCCGGGTAGTGATGCTTATCGACTCGTGGTGGCGCGACCGCTGGGGCGGCGACCCCGACATCATCGGCCGCTCACTCACCCTGAGCGGGGTGACCTACGAGATCATCGGCGTACTGCCCGACGAAGCGATGATCCGGGAACGGGGACAGATCTGGCTCCCCTTCCATGCCGATCCCGACGACCGGAGCAGCTACTTCCTGGCCGGGATCGGGCGCCTGGCCCCCGGGGTGACCCGGGAGCAGGCCCAGGAAGACCTGCGCCGGATCCAGCAGAACGTGATCGAAGCCGGCGTGGCGTCGGCCGAAGCCCTGCCGATCGTGACCGATCTGCGCGAACGATCCATGGGGGATGTGCGCACCGCCATCTACGCGGTCTGGGGGGCGATCGCTGTCCTGCTCCTGATCGCCTGCGCCAACGTGGCCAGCCTCATGCTGACCCGAACCATCATGCGGCGCAGCGAATTCGGGATCCGATCGGCCCTCGGAGCCGGCCGGGGCACCCTCACCCGCCAGATACTCACCGAGAGTCTGGTGCTGGCCCTGATCAGCGGTCTGGCGGGCTTCGGACTCGGCTCGGCATCCATCTCCCTGCTCGCCGGCGCGGTCCCCCTCGACCTGCCGCCCTGGATGAGGTTCGAGGTCGATCTCGGGGTTCAGCTCTTCACCCTGGCGGTCTGCGTTGTCACCGCCCTGGCAGTCGGGCTGGTTCCGATCCGGCGCCTCCGTCACCGGAGCCAGGTCGATATCCTGCGTGAGGGGGCCCTGCGAACCGGCACGGGACGCGGCACCCGGCGCCTCCTTCAGAGCTTTGTCACGACCGAGGTGGCTCTGACACTGGGACTACTCGTTACCGCCGCCCTGCTGGGACAGACCTTCCACAATCTCCGGCAGGTGGATCCCGGCTTCGAGCCCGAAGGGGTTCTCACTTTCCAGCTCAACCTGCCTCAGGCGCAGTATCCCGAGCAGGACAATGTCATCGCCTTCATCAACGATCTGAACGCGAACCTCGAGGCCCTGCCGGGGGTGGAGGCGACCGCGGCAGCGACCTCCCTGCCCCTGCGCGGCCACAACGGCTGGTTCTGGCAGGCGGAGGGAGCCGAACCGCTTCCGGAGGGGCAGGCCGATCCCGTCACTCTGCTGCGGCTGGTGACTCCGCACTATGCTGCAGCAGCCGGGATACAGATGCTCGCCGGGCGGTGGCTGGAGGAGAGTGACCGCATGCAGGTCGTCGTGAACGAGACCTTCGCCCGCTATCACTGGAGTGATGAGGACCCGATCGGGAAACGCTGCCACCCGAAGGGATCCCCGCAGGTACTCATGGAAGTTGTGGGCCTGGCCCGAGATGTCCGGCACTACGGGCTCGAGGAAGAGATGATCCCCGGCATTTACTCACGGATGCTCCTGATGCCCGAGCAGAACCCCCAGTTCATCATCCGGACCGGGGGGGACCCGGCCGAGTTGGCCCCGGCGGTTCGCTCGGTCGTCACCAATCTCGACTCCACCCTGCCGGTGTATGATGTCGCGACGATGGAAGAGATCATCGCCGACTCTCTCTCCTTCCGGCAGGCGACCTCACTGCTGCTCGCCCTCTTCGCCACGGTTTCGCTGCTGCTGGCTCTGGGAGGCGTCTACGGCGTGATCAGCTATGCCGTGAGCATGCGCCGCCGGGAGATCGGCATCCGGATCGCCCTCGGGGCGGGTCGGGAGTCGGTCATCAGGATGATCATCGGCGAAGGCCTGCGGATGATCCTCACGGGGCTGGGCGCGGGAGTGATCCTGACCCTGCTGCTCGGACGCATCCTCGCCAGCCTGGTCGTCGGCGTCTCGGCGACCGATGCCGCCACCCTGATCGTGGTTGCAGGTGTTTTCCTGACGATTGCGCTCGCGGCCAACCTGATCCCTGCCCTGCGGGCCTCGGGGACCGACCCGATTGAAACCCTGCGGATCGAGTGAGCTGAAACGGCTTCTCTCTGCTTGCCACAGCCGGCAACTCCTGTCGCTTCATCTCCGTATATGATGACGTGGGGGTCACCGGATTCCCGGCCCGCGGGGAACCTGAAAACATATTGAGGTGTACTTCATCATGAAACGATTCCTCCTGCCCGTCTGCAGTCTGCTCGTCATCGCCCTGACCGGAATCACCCCGCCCGCATCCGCCCAGAGTGTCGAAGGCTACCTCTACGGCCGGGTTGCCCTGCGCAACGGCGACACTTTCGAGGGACCGATCCGCTGGGGTGACGACGAAGTCTTCTGGCTCAACATCTTCAATTCCACCAAGATCGAGAACACCCTCGAGCGCTTTCGTGACGATCTGCCCGACTACCACCGGTTGATGGACGAGATTTACGACGAGCACGATCGCAGTCGCGACCGGCGGCGGGTCTCGATCCTCGGCTATCTGATCGGGGACGACGGCACTTTCATGACCGACCGCGAATTCTCCTGCCACTTCGGAGATATCCGCCGCCTGGATATCCGGTGGAGTGATGGGGTGCTCCTGACCCTGAAGAACGGCGAACAGCTCGAGCTCGAGGGAGGCTCCACCGATATCGGCGCCACCGTTCATGTCCTGGACGACGAACTGGGTGAGGTCAAACTGCCCTGGCGGGGAATCGATTTCGTCGAGTTCCTGGCGACCCCTTCCCGTCTGAGACGAACCTACGGCGAGCCGCTCTACGGGGTGGTCCAGTCCCGCCTGGGCTCATTCGCGGGTCTGATCCAGTGGGACAGTGACGAGCGCCTGGGTTCAGATGTGCTCGACGGCGACAGCGAGTACGCGGAGATGGAGATCGAGTTTTCCGAGATCGCCGCCATCGAACGCCGCGAACGCGGTTCGCTGGTGACCCTGAATTCGGGCCGCGAGTACTTCCTGACCGGCAGCAATGACGTCAACCGCGAGAACCGCGGCATCATCGTGAACACACCCGACGTGGGTTCGGTGACGATCGGGTGGCGCGATTTCGACCGGGTCGATTTCGCTGACGCCCGCGACTCCGGACCGGGGTACAACTCCTTTGCCCCGACCACGTTTATCGAAGCGACGGTGAGGACCTGGAACGACGAGACTTTCAGCGGCCGGATCTTCTACGATCTTGACGAAGCGTTCGATTTCGAGATGCTCAACGGCGACAATGAAGACTGCGAATTCCTTATCCCCTTCCGGAACATCGCTTCCATCACACCCGAACGACGCTGGGGATCGATGGTACACCTGAAGAACGATCTGGAGCTGCGCCTGGACGGTTCGAACGATATCGACGAATCGAACGACGGCATCGTCATCTGGAGCGGTTCGGACTCGCCCCGGTACTTTCTCTGGAGCGACGTCAGGGAGATCGTCTTCCGGTAGATATCTGACGTCTGACCCGCACCGAACCGGGTCTGCATCATACTGCTTCGCCATCCAGTCCTCCCGGGGCCTGACCTGACACCCGGGAGGACTGACCACTCCCCGGGGAACTGATCGAGACCTGCGGTATTGGGGAATATCGTCAGGGGCCGGTTGGTAGTACTATCATGGCCCACAACCCCTGATCCGCCTCAACCGGAGCCGCGACCATGAACAAGACCGTCCGTTTCCCCGCCGCCAGCCTCGTTCTCCTTCTCGCCCTCACATCTATAAACGGCTGCTCGCCGTCGACCGAGCGCGAGATCGCCAGCTGGGAGGCCCGGGCACAGAGGGTCACCATCATCCGCGATGACTGGGGGATCCCGCACGTCTGCGGGAGAACCGACGCCGATGCCGTCTTCGGGATCGTCTACGCCCAGGCCGAGGATGACTTCAACCGGGTCGAGACCAACTACCTGAATTCGATCGGGCGGATGGCCGAAGCCGAGGGAGAGTCGGCCCTGTACTCCGACCTGCGCCAGCAGCTCTTCATGGACCCGGTCGAACTGCAGGCGATGTACCGGTCGAGCCCAGCCTGGCTGCGGCGGCTCATGGACGCTTTCGCCGACGGCCTGAACTACTACCTGCACACCCATCCGGAGGTGACCCCGCGGGTCATCACCCGCTTCGAGCCGTGGATGGCCCTGACCTTCACCGAGGGCAGCATCGGCGGGGATATCGAACGGATCAGTACGCGCGGTCTGCAGGCCTTTTACGAGAACGACCCCGACTACGAAACCGATCAGATGCCATCCAGAATCGGAAGCGAAGAACCATTGCCATCCCCGGCAGCAGTCGCGGAGCCGGTGGGTTCGAACGGCATCTCGATCGCCCCGGCCAATACCCGCGACGGCCACGCCCTGCTGCTCATCAATCCCCACACGTCCTTTTACTTCCGGGCCGAGGCACAGATGACGAGCGAGCGGGGATTGAACGCCTACGGGGCGATTACCTGGGGCCAGTTCTTCATCTACCAGGGTTTCAACTCCCGCTGCGGCTGGATGCACACCTCCAGCGGGGTGGACAACATCGACGAGTGGCTGGAAACGGTCGTCGAACGGGACGGGCAGTATTACTACCTGTACGGTGATGAGGAGCGGCCGATGCGGTCGCGCACCATCACTTTGGCCTGCCGGACCGACTCCGGGCTGGAGGATCGGGAGTTCACCGTCTACTACACCCATCACGGCCCTGTCGTCCGCCGGCAGGGAGAGCAGTGGGTCAGCGTGGCCCTGATGCACGATCCGGTCGACGCCCTGACCCAGTCGTATATCCGGACCAAGGCGGATAATTACGACCAATACATCGAGTCGATGGAACTGCACACCAACTCTTCGAACAACACCCTTTTCGCCGACGCCGAGGGGAACATCGCCTACCTGCACTCCAACTTCATCCCCCGCCGTGATGAAACCTATAACTGGCGCCGCCCGGTCGACGGCAGTAATCCGGCCACTGACTGGGGCCCGCCCCTGCCCTTCGACGAATCTCCGAACGCGGTCAATCCCCCCAACGGCTGGGTCTTCAACGTCAATGACGCTCCCTGGATGGCGGCCGGACCGTACTCTCCAAAACAGGAAGACTTCCCGGCCTATGTGGAGAGCGGCGGGTCGAACATGCGGAGCGTGCACGCCACCATGCTCCTGGAGGATCGCACCGACTTCACCCTCGAAGGCCTGCTGGCGGCGGCCTTCGACGGCTACCTGCCCTGGTTCGAAGCGCCCCTGCCGGCCCTGATCGCAGCCTTTGACGGCCTGCCCGCGAGCGATCCCCTGAAGCGGCGCTTGAGAGAACCGATCGAGCTGCTGCGCGACTGGGACCTGCGCTGGGCGGCCGATTCCGTGCCGACATCCCTGGCCATATACTGGGGAACCCAGATCCAACGCCAGGCGGGCCGGAGTGCCCGCGGGAGAGGAATGTCTTTCAACGACTACCTCGCCAGTCCCGAAGCCGCGCCGGTCCTGCTGGCCTCGCTGACCGCCGCCTGCGATCAGCTCCGCGAAGATTTCGGTTCGTGGCGAACGGCCTGGGGAGAGATCAACCGCTTTCAGCGGCTGAGCGGGGAGATCAGGTCACGCTTCGACGATGACGAGCCAAGCATCCCGGTGGGCTTCACCTCGGCCCGCTGGGGTTCGCTGGCCTCATTCGGCGCCCGCGCCTACCCCAACACGAAAAAGTGGTACGGCACGAGCGGGAACAGCTTTGTGGCCGTAGTGGAGTTCGGTGACCGGGTCCGGGCCCTGGCCGTCACGGCCGGCGGCCAGAGCGGCGACCCGGCCTC
>CAZNUA010000026.1:23691-48799 GCA_964576115.1 uncultured Gemmatimonadota bacterium | reverse complement strand
CTGAGCTGGGAGCTGGAATCGAACGCACGCGGCAAGCGGCAGAGCGCCTTTCGGATCCTGGTTGCCTCCTCGCACGAGAACCTGCAGCGGGACCGCGGCGACCTCCGGGATACCGGCCGACATGAATCGAACCGGACCGTCAACCTCGAGTACGACGGCCTGCCCCTCGCCTCCGGTCAGCGCTGCTGGTGGAAAGTCATGGTCTGGGACGAACAGGGAGAGCCTTCACCCTGGAGCGAAGCGGCCTGGTGGGAGATGGCCCTGCTGGATACCGGGGACTGGACCGGGTCGTGGATCGGAGACGGCCGGCCCGATCCCGAGCGGGAGGAGGATTTCTACTCCGAGGATCCGGCCCCCCTCCTGCGCAGAGGATTCGCGGTCGAGCGCCCCGTGCGGCGGGCCCGCCTGTATGTGACCGGACCGGGGTATTACCGGGCGTACCTGAACGGTGAACAAATCGGCGATCACGAGCTCGATCCCGGCTGGACCGATTACCGCGACCGGGTCTTCTACAGCACCTGCGATGTGACCGACCTGCTCCAGCAGGGCGAGAACGTCCTGGCCGCTGAGCTGGGTAACGGCTGGTACAATCCCCTGCCCCTGCGGATGTGGAGCCGCCGGAACCTGCGCGAAGATCTGCCTGTCGGCCGGCCGCGCCTGCTGGCGCAGCTCGAGATCGAGTTCGCAGACGGCTCCTCGCTCACGATCGCCTCAGATGAGAGCTGGCGCATCCATCCCGGCCCGTTGGTGACGAACAACATCTACCTCGGCGAGATCTACGACGCCCGGCGGGAGATCGACGGCTGGAACGAGCCCGGTTTCGATGATTCGGGCTGGGAAGCGGTGACCGTCATGCCCGCCCCGGGGGGACACCTCGAGGCCCAGCCCCAGCCTCCGATCACGATCACCCGCATTCTGGAACCGGTCGCGATCACCGAACCGGAATCGGGGGTCTTCATCGTCGATTTCGGGCAGAACTTCTCCGGCTGGGTCCGCCTGCGCCTGAGCGGTGAAGCAGGCACGACGGTGAGAATGCGTTTCGGAGAGCTTCTGCACGACGACGGCACGCTGAACCCGATGACGAGTGTCTGCGGCCAGATCAAGGGCACGAATTCAGAGGGTGTGAGTGTCGGCGGGCCCGGCGCGCCCCCGATCGCCTGGCAGGAGGACACCTACATTGCCCGGGGCCGGGATCGTGGCCGGGATCGTGGGCGGGCTGTGGAGTATTACACCCCACGCTTCACCTTCCACGCCTTTCGCTATGTGGAGGTCACCGGCTATCCCGGCCGGCCCGGGCGCGGCGATCTGACCGGCCTGCAACTGCATTCCGCCGTCGAGCAGGCCGGCTCGTTCACCTGTTCGGACGACCGGCTGAACCGGATCCAGGAGATGGTCCGCCGGACCTTCCTCAGCAACATCTTCAGCGTGCAGTCGGACTGCCCGCACCGGGAGCGTTTCGGGTACGGGGGCGACCTGGTGGTCACCAGCGACGCCTTCATGATGAACTTCGATATGGCGAATTTCTACGCCAAGGCGGTCCGGGACTGGCACGACGCCGCCCTGCCCGGCGGGATGCTCACCGATACCGCCCCCTTTGTGGGGATCCAGTACTGCGGAGTGGCCTGGGCGATGGCCCATCCCCACCTGCTGGAGAGTCTCTACCGCTACTACGGCGATCGCCGCCTCATCGAGGAACAGTACGCCACTGCCAGCCGCTGGCTCGATCTGGTGACCGGGCAGTACCCCGATCACATCGTCACCGAGGGGCTGAGCGATCATGAAGGCCTCGAACCCGCCCCGGCGCCGGTCCTGGTCACCCCGCTCTATGCCGAGAGCGCCCGGCTCTGCTCCCGGCTGGCCGGCCTGCTGGGCCGGGAGGAGGACCGGCAGCGCTATGCCGAACTGGCGGCCGCGATCGGGGATGCCTGGCAGGCAGAGTTCCTGGATACCACAACCGGACTCATCGGCCCGGGCACCCAGACCGGCCAGGCGATGGCTCTCTTTCTGGATCTGGTTCCGGAAGCCGACCGGCCGGCGGTGCTGGCCCGGCTCGTTGAAATGGTCCGAAACGATCACAACGGGCATCTGGCCACCGGGATCTTCGGCACCCGGTACCTGCTCGATGTGCTCAGCCGAACGGGGCAGTCCGACCTGGCTGTCACGGTCGCGACGCAGGAGACCTTTCCCGGCTGGGGCTTCATGCTGGCCAGCGGCGCCACCACCCTCTGGGAGCACTGGGATTTCAGCGACAATACGTTCTCGCACAACCACCCCATGTTCGGCTCGGTCAGCGGGTGGTTCTACCACTGGCTGGGGGGCATCCAACCTCACCCCGAGGCCGAGGCCTTCGACCGGATCATCATCCGGCCCCAGCCGGCTCAGGGCCTGACTCACGCCGAAACGCGGCACCACTCGGTGCGCGGACCGATCGCGTGTGCGTGGCAGCGCCGGGGAGAGCGGTTCCGGATGCAGGTCACGATTCCGCCCAACACGGAGGCGACGGTGTACATCCCGGCCCGGGAGGCCGATGTCGTCAGGGAAAGCGGGAAGCCCGCGGGTGATGCCGAAGGTGTGACCTTCCTCGCTTTCGAGGAGGATTGCGCCGTCTACCGGGTGGGTTCGGGTCAGTACTCCTTCTCATCCCGGTGGGAGCCCTGATCAGATGAAACACTATACCTGTTTCTGCCTGTCTCCCTGCCCGCCTGTCTTCCTTCCGTGGACAAGTAATATCTGACCGTTATTCCCGGTTCAGCACCTGCATGGGATCGATCCGGGCGGACCGTTCCGCCGGCAGGTACCCGGCGGCCAGGGCCGCGACGGTGAGCAGAGCGGTCACCATCATGTAGCTCACCGGGTCGAGCCGGCCGATGCCGAAGAGGAACTGCTGGACCAGGCTGCCGAGGAAGTAGATGGCTACCAGACCGATTCCGACGCCGAGGAGAACCGGCGAGAGCCCCTGCGAAAGGACCAGCCGGCGCACGTCACCCGGCCGGGCGCCCAGGGCGATGTGGAGGCCGTATTCCGTTCGCCGGGCCGCCGCCAGGTAGGCCACCAGGCCGTACACGCCTGCCAGGGCGAGCAGCAGAGCCATGACGCTGAACAGCGAGAGGAGTGAGGCCGGCAGAGCCCGGTCGCCTAGTGAGTCCCGGTGAATCTCCTCCATCATCCGCACATTGTTGACCACGGCCGCAGGCTCCATATCCCTGACGATCGAGCGCATCGGCCCTGCCAGTTCAGCTGCCCCCACACCGTGGAGAATGATACCCATCCACCAGCGGACCTCGTACGAAGACACCGCCCCCTGGGCGAAGGGGATGTACATACAGGGGAAGGGTTCTTCCAGAACCGACTCTTGCCGGGCATCCCTGACCACACCCACGACGTCGAGCCAGGGTTTCTGATCATCGAACAGGGTGACCCGCTGACCGATGGCGTTGCCATCGGGCCAATGCCGGCGTACGAAGGATTCATTGACGATCACCACCGGCCGGGTGCCGGCGTCATCACTCCGGGTGAAGATTCGTCCTTTGACGAGTTCGATTCCCATCGTGGCGAAGAAATCGGGTGAAATCTGCAGGAAGTATGATCCGGGGGCTTCCCCGATCGTGGTCGTATTCTCCCCTTCGACCTTGATCGACCAGGTCCCGAGTCCGTGGGTGAGCGGCACATACTCAACAGCTGCCGCCCCGTCTATCCCGGGCAGAGCCCGGGTCCGTTCGAGCAGGTCGGTATAGAACTGTGCGACCTCGGCATTGTTTCGCCCGAGCTGCAGCGGCACGAGCACCTGCATCGTCAGGCGATCGTCGATTTCGTACCCGAGATCGAACCGGTGCAGGTTGTTCAGACTCCTGACCATCATGACCGCCCCGGTCACCAGCACCACCGAAAGAGCGACCTCGGCGGCAATGAGCAGGCGGCGCACCCGGGTTCCCGAACGGCGTCCGGTGAGAGCACGACCGGCTTCACGAAGCTGCGTCTGGACATTGAAACCCCGCGCCTGCGCCAGGGGCAGGAGACCGAAGAGAAGAACCGTCACGCCGGTCAGGGCCAGGGCGAAGAGGAAAACCCCCGGATCGACCGCCACCTCCTGGATCCGGGGCACGATCCCGCTGGCCGCCCGGGCAACGCCCCGCACCCCGAAGATCGACACGATGAATCCGAGGATTCCGCCGAGGGCGGCCAGCAGGCCCGATTCAATGAGCAGGAGGATGGTGAGCCGGCGCCGGGAGGCTCCCAGGGCCGTCCTGATCGCCAGCTCACGGCCGCGCGATTCCCGGCGGGCCACCATCAGGTTGGCCACGTTGAGGCAGGTGATGAGCAGGAAGAAACCGGTTGCCGCGAGCAGCAGCAACAGGGTGGTCCGGACCTCCCCGACGACATCCTCCATCAGCGGCCGGCAACCGAGACTGAAATTCCAGTCGGAATAGATCTCGGGATGCTCGGCGACGAAATGCTCGCCCATCGCCGCGATCTCGGCCTGCGCCTGCGGATACTGCACCCCGTCCCGCAACCGGGCGTACACCCCCAGATAATGATTGTTCCAGAGATTGAGGTCGGCGGGATCGATCCGATAGGGGATCCAGAGGGCGGCCGCAGGGTTCGGGAATTCGAATTCGGGGGGCATGATCCCGATGATGGTATGCGGCTCTCCGTCGAGTATGAGAGAACTGCCGACCAGGTCGGGATCGCTTCCGCCCTCCTCCTGCCAGAAGGCATGGCTGAGAACCACAACCGGTTCGGCCCCGGGGAGGTCGTCCTCGGCGGTATAGGTCCGGCCGTACAGAGGCGCGACACCGAGCAGGGGGAAGAGTTCCCAGCTGGTACGAACCGATCTGACATAGTGCGGCTCTTCTGCCTGCAGCAGATGCTGTTCGGACCTGACCACCGTGACGTCCCGGAGGGTACCGGCTTCGGTCCGCAGAGCCATGTACTCGGGCTCGGAAAGCGAGACCGAGGTTCCCCAGTTGTTGGTCGACACGGTCAGGCGGATGATCCCGTCCGGATCGCGATAGGGCAGCGGTTCGAGCAGAACCCCCCGGATGACGGTGAACATGATCGTGACGGCCCCGATTCCCAGGGCGATGATGAGCACGGTCATGGCCGAGAAGAGCGGTGTTTTTTTCAGGGAACGCAGTGTCAGCCTGATATCCCGCCGGCGTTCGGCGAAGAACTCCCCTCTCTGCCGCCGGCGCCGCTTGCGCTGGCCGATCTCTTCACACTCACGGCGATGCGTGTCGACGTTGCCGAACAGGCTCTCCGCCTTGCGACGGGCGGCAGCCTCATCCAGGCCCTCGGCCTTCAGGGCCTCGACCGTCATTTCCAGATGAAAGGAAAGCTCGTCGTCAACCGCCCGGTTGACATCGGAGCGGCGCATCAGCAGCTGCCAGGCGCGGCGGATCATCCCTGTGTCCCCCATTACCGTTCCCCTCTCCCGGTCATCGCATTCTCGCTGGCAAGCAGGGCGCCGACCGCCCCGACATAGCGGTTCCAGAGAGCCGTTTCGTCCCGGAGCTGTTCCCGGCCCCGTTCGGTGAGCGAGTAGAACTTGGCCTTCCGGTTGTTCTCCGAATACCCCCATTCCGCCTTGACGAGTCCCCGCTCTTCAAGCCGGTGCAGGGCCGGATAGAGAGCGCCCTCCTCCAGGCTGAGGTCCCCCTTCGATTCCTGCTTCATCCATCCCATGATGTCATACCCGTGGCGCGGCCCCCAGATGAGCGCCTTCAGGATGAGCATGTTGAGGGTACCTCTGACGAGATCCATCGATCGGGAATTCATGCGTTCGGATTCCTCCTTCACCGGCATTTTCACCGGGCTCTCAGCCGGTTACTCACCAGCCTCACTCCTCCCATAAGGTTCATAGGGGAGGGTTCATCTCAGATACGGGATCCGGTCAGGCAAAGTTTCACTACCGGTCCGGCAGTGCCACGACGGTCTCTCCCGGGGCGCTTCCGGTTGTGGTTGGCGAGAGCGGGATACTGCCTCAGGAATCGGGTCTGAGATCGGCCAGTAGGTCGGGCAGGTTCTCCCGACCGGGCACACTCGAAAACTCACCAGCCCATTGCTCGAGATAGTCCCAATCGAGATCGTTTCCCCTGAGCCGGATCACTCCCCTGACATCCTCGATATCACGGGGCCGCCCCGAGAAGAGCTTGTGCAGAATGAGATCTTCTGCGGCAGCGAAGGGTACCTGAACACCGGCGAGATCGACGGTAACGGCACGCCCGATGGCGTGGCGCTCATAGGGCAGGTCAGAGAAGATGAGATCGACTCGTATTGAGGTGGCCGGATCCCGGGCGGGCAGCACATACGTTTGTCCAGCGAATGTTTCCGGATCATCCGGAAGGATATCCAATTTTGCATTTGTACAGGCCCCGAGAACCAGTGGCAGTTCCTCTGGATTCACTCCCAGGGTGATATCGATATCCTCGGTCAGACGCGGTTGACCGTGCAGCAAAACCGCCTGGCCCCCAATGAGCATAAAGGGCAGCTGCGCCTGACTCAGAGCCTCGGCAATCCGGGCTATGAGAGATGCGAAATCAGGTGTCTGCCGGGATTCCATTCAAGACTCTCGCCAGGGTGATATCGGCCTTCACGTCCTCCTGCCAATCCCGTCCCAGAACCGGATTCACCAGCACGGCCTGATGCCAGAGCGCTTCGAATCGGGCCAGGGCTTCAGGATAGTCCATGTCTGCATAGAGAGCCCGATCCCAGCTCATCTCGGCTTCACGGATTCTGGCGGCGGACTTGATCATGGGCATTCATCTGAAGAAGATGTGAAGAAGTACGTGAAAGATACCCATCCGGAGTGAGCTCCTCCACGCCAAACCCGGTTCAGGATTCAGATCCGGGCGACGCGCAGGACTTCGGAGGCGGTCGAGATCCCCGACCGCACGTGGCGCAGTCCGTCCTCGTGCAGCAGCAGCATGCCCTTGCGGCGGGCCAGCCGGCTCAACTGCCCCGCGCTGGCATCATGGCTCAGCGACGCCCGCAGTTCGTCGTCCATGATCAGCAGTTCGAAGATCCCGATCCGGCCGCGGAAGCCGGTGCCGCGGCACTCGCTGCACCCCGCGCCGGTGCGGACCGGCAGCTCCTCTTCTTCCGGCACTCCCAGGGCAATTTTTTCCTCGACACTCAGCTCGCCGGGCTGCGCACAGTGGGGGCAGACCTTGCGCACCAACCGCTGGGCCAGCACCGCTTCCACCGTACTGGCCACCAGGTAGGGCTCGATCCCGATATCGATCAGACGGGTCAGGGCGGTGGCCGCGTCGTTGGTATGCAGGGTGGAGAGGACCAGGTGACCGGTCAGGGCGGCGTGGGTGGCGATGTCGGCCGTTTCCCGGTCGCGGATCTCGCCCACCAGCATGACATCGGGATCCTGACGCAGGATCGAGCGCAGGGCCGAAGCGAAGGTCAGGCCCACCCTGGTGTTCACCGGCACCTGGGGCACGCCGGGCAGCTCGTACTCGACCGGATCCTCCACGGTCACGATCTTCTCGCGCCCGGTCCGGATCTGCTCCACCACGGCATAGAGCGTGGTCGTCTTCCCCGAACCGGTCGGCCCGGTCGACAGCACGATCCCGTGCGGCCGGTTGATGATCTCTTCGAAACGCTGCCGCGTCGGCTCCGACATCCCGAGTTCGTCCAGACCGATCCGGCCCTTCTCCTTGTCCAGCAGACGCAGCACTACGCTCTCGCCGTGCAGGGTCGGCAGGGTCGAGACCCGCACGTCCACCTGGCGGTCGCTCATCTGCAGGCGGATACGCCCGTCCTGGGGAACCCGCCGCTCGGCGATATCGAGTTCGGCCATGATCTTGAGCCGGCTCACCACCGCGGCCGAGAGGCGCGGGGGCGGCGCGGGGGCGTCCTGCAACACCCCGTCGATCCGGTAGCGGACCCGCAGGCCGCCCACATAGGATTCCAGGTGCACGTCGGACGCCTGCGCCTCGAGAGCTTCCAGGAGCAGCAGGTTGACCAGTTTGACGACCGGGGCCTCGTTGGCCAGCGCCACCAGGTCGTCCAGCATCCCGTCCGCCAGCCCCTCGCCGAGGACCGGTTCTTCGGAAAGATTCGCGATCAGGTTCTCGGCCGTCAGGGATCCGTTGGCATAGATCCGCTGGATCGCCGTGCGCACTTCCGCTTCGGGCAGAGCGACGAGTTGGACCGGAACTCCGCCGAGCAGGCGCAGGTCGTCGAGCACCTGGGGGTCGACCTCGTCCCGCCAGGTCGCCACCAGCAGCCGCCCCTGCTCGATCGCGAGCGGGAGTACCCCGTGATACTCCAGGTATTCGTCGGTCAGATCCGCCGAGAAGGGCTCGAGGCTTTCCAGATCGGGCAGATTCACCGGGCTGCTCCACCCGGCCTCCCGACCGGCTCCGGCGCCCGGCACGATCGGACCGGTTTTCCAGGTGCACTGTCGGGCGGTACATCGGGCGGAATATCGGGCGGGATGACCGTCACCGGCGGGGTGAGATTCTGCTGGGCCAGGTCGGGGGGGATCGTGTCCTGCTGTTCCTCGATCCGCCGGCGGAGTGCCTCGGCGTCCTCGTCGCTGGCCACGATATAGGGTGTCAGGAAGAGGAAGAGCTCGCTGGTCCCCTCACGTTCCCGGGTGGTGCGGAAGAGGAACCCGATGAGCGGGAGGTCCTTCAGGATGGGGATCCCCGAACGGACCTTTTCGGTCTGACGATCGACCAGCCCTCCCAGAACCACGGTCTGCCCGTTCATGGCCAGCAGCTTGGTCTCGGCCTCGCGGGTGCTGATGACGGGGGCCCCGAACTGGGTCTCCTCGGTAGCGCTGCTCACCTCCTGGGTGACCGACATGTTCACGTAGCCGTCTTCGTTGATGGTCGGCAGGATGTTCAATACCGTCCCCACTTCCCGGTACTGAACGGTCTGATAGGGAGTGCCGGTCGGATCCCCGACCAGCAGCTGCGAACTCTGTACGAAGGGCTGCTGGCTGCCCACGATGATCCGGGCCTCCTGGTTGTTCTGGGCCAGGATCACCGGCCGGGAGAGAATCCGCACCTCCCCGGTGGTGGCCAGGGCGGCCAGCGAGGCCTGGACGTCGACATCGCCGAACCCGCCGATCTGGAAGAGGAAGGTGTCATCCTGCTCGGCCGGCGCATTCGGCAGGTCGAGTACCCCCTGCCCTCCCGCGGTGCCCCGCTCGGCGCTGAAACCGACCCCCAGATCCAGGTCGTCGGAGCGCCGCACCTCGGTGATCAGAACCTCGATCACGACCTGCAGCGGGCGCAGGTCGAGGGCCTCGATGGCTTTCTCGACGATCTCCCAGTCCGCCGGAGCGGCCCGGACCAGAAGCGAGTTGGTGACCTCTTCGGGCACGATCAGGACGTCCATCTGAAATCCGGCTTCGACACCGCCGGTGATCGAGACCGTCTGGCCGCGCTGGGTCGCTTCCGCCTGGGCGGCCCGCTGCATTTCCCGGAGCTGTTGCGACAGGGCCACATACCGCTGGGCTATCTCTCTCTCGTTATTCGACGACGAGATACCGCTCACCAGACTCTGGAGCGTGGCCGCCAGGGTCGCGGCCCGGGCGTGACGCAGGCGGTAGATATAGAACTGCCGGGGATCGGGTTCGGCCACGTTGCCGGCGATACGCATGAAACCCTGATCCTCGGTGACGGCGAGCCCGTTGGCGGTAGCCAGGGCCCGGATCACCTGGGGTATGTCGGCCCGCAGGACGGGAGTGGCGGTGCGCAGGGTCACCTGCTTGTCGGGCAGATCGTGATAGATGAGATTGATCCCCCCGGCCTGAGCCAGAGCGGTCAGCACGTACCCCAGTTCGAGATCCTGGAAGTCGAGCGTGATGGCGGTATCCGCCAGGGCGGTCTGCTGACCGCGCATCATCCCGGGACGCCTGATCTGCGCCCGGGCGGGCTGTGCCGTGACAACGATGACGAGCAGGCCGAAGACGGCCGCCCGGTACCCGAAACCGGTCCCGGCGATCCGCCGCAATACCCGCCCCGTGTTGAACCTGGAAAACGTCATGATCTGTACCCGCCTTCGCTGGTGCTCATATCATCGCCCGGCTCCGGCCCGCTCGCCGGGGGTATCCGGGTCGAGGTGACGGTCCGGCCTGCGCCCCCGCGACCGCCCCGGCCGCCGAACATGCCGGGCAGCTGGATTTCCCGGCGCGACCCGTCTTCTGCGACCGAATAGGCCCGGCCGTCCTCGCCCATCACGATCCGGGTTCCCAGCCGCTCCTGCATGGCCCGGATGATGGCCTCCATGTCCTGTTGTCCCCGCCAGCTGCCGCGCTCCCAGGGATTCTGAGACTCCGCCTGCGCGGCGGCGGTTCCCGTTTCGAGCGAGAGTTCGATCTCGAAATCACCGCTCGCAACCGTGACGGCTTCTTCCCGAACCGCGGCCAGCCGGTAACCCCCGATGGTCTGACCCACCGAAACGATCTTCGGCGATTCCCCCGCCGCCTGGATCACGGCTATCCCTCCCCCGGCACCGCTGATTGTCCCGAGAACACGCAAGGCCGGGACGGGCGGCAGTTCAGGGGATTCGGTCAGGACGAACATCTGTTCGTCCGTACCGGGGAGCCGGTAGCGTCCAAGCGGCGGTCGCCGCTCGGGATCGAAGGGCGCCCGGTCGGCGGCCTGCCGGACCTCGGCCGGGGAGACCGGCTCTGCTTCCGGCCCGCTCGCGGTCGGCACCTGCAAGGCGATCGACGAAACATCCTGTCCGGTGACATCGGCCGCGGGCGGTGAGTCGGCGGGCGGGACCGGTTCGGAACGGAGCGCCCGGACCAGGGTCGCCCCCAGTATCAGCCCGCTGCCCGCCAGCATCAGGGCGCCGGCGATCTTCCACCTGTCACGTAACCTTCTCATACCAGGGTCTCCCTCTCGCGACGCTCTTTCACCGAGCGCCAGGCATCTGTTCAACACCTCCGGCGGACACCGGTTCGGCCATGAAGGCCACCACGACCGCCGTGAATCTGACCACGTCGACCTGGTTTCCGCTCTGGTTCCCGCCCTGGTTCCCGCGCCGGTTCTCGTTGCCCGACTCACCGGCCGAGGGGGCCGGTCCCAGGGATACGTCCCCGATCTTCATCAGCACCCGGTCCTGTTCGATGCCCGTGAAGAAGTCGAGCACCCCCTCGAAATCGCTTTCACCGCTCACGCTGAGATAGATCGGTACCGTCCCGTCCACATCCGTCTCGGGAGTCGAGCCGGTGGTCGATCGCACCTCCTGCAGCAGAACCCTGTTCGAGCGGGCCAGGTGTTCGAGATGAGCGGAGAGTTCGGCTTCGGCCAGGGCCGGGTTGTCGGCGGTAACCAGCCGTGTCTGCAACCGCTCGAGTTCCTCCCGGACGGATTCGATCCCGGCCGACAGTTCCGGCGCGTTACGGACGATCCGCTGCTCGCGCTCCAGCAGGGCCTGCTCGACCTCCAGCCGGCTGCGGAGGTCGTCCAGCGAGCCCAGGTACGGCCGGACGATCCCCGCCCACAGCAGGACCGGCGCCAGCACCATCAGACCGAGGACGATCGCGCGCCGGTCCCGGGGCGAGAGAGCGGCGAAGAGATCTCTGATCCGGTACCACCCGTTCATAAAACTCACCGGTCACCTCCCCTCGCCAGGACCAGACTCAACGTGAAGTGCTCCCGGGAGGTCAGACCATCCTCCAGATCCCTCCGGATCAGACCCTCGATCCTGGTCTCGCCGAACGTGGACGCCCCGCGCAGGGCGGTAAGCGCTGACCCGGCCCGATCCCCCACCGCTTCCACGATCACCCGGTCACCCTCCCCCCGCAGCGAAACCAGATGGGTGTCCTGCGGCAGGAGAGCCGAGAGTTCCACCAGAAAGGCGGTCCACCGGGAGGTGTTCTGTTCGAGGGCCTGCAGCGATTCGATCCGCCCGATCATGCTTTCGAGCGAGTCGTTTTTCGCCAGCGCCGGCTCGAACATCTGCCGCAGAACCAGGCGTTCGGAACGGACCTGATCCAGAGCGCGGTCCAGACCCCACAGGTGCACCCCCGCGGCAACCGCCAGCAGGAGCACAGCCGCCGCGACCATGACCCGGGCCGAGCGGCGATCGTGCCGGGTACGCACCTGAGCCGTCAGCGTGGAGACGAGTTCTGGCCGGGCCCCTGGAACGTGGCGCGCAGCCTCGACCGCGGCTCCGGCGACAGCCCCGCGCTCGGGCCCGGTCGACAGCGGCTCCCAGCCGGCTCCCGCAAAGGTGCGGGTTATCCCGGTCCGCAGCTGCTCCCCGGCCAGGACCAGAACCTGACCGGGCTCGGGGCCGGCTGCTTCGATCGCACCCGCCGGGTCATCGGCGCCGAACCGGCGCAGCAGATCGGGCACCCGGCCGGTCAGCCGCAGCAGGTGGATGACATTCCCCACCACCGCCACGACCAGACGTTTCGGTTCGCTGTTCCCGGCCGAGCGATCCTTTACCGGAAGCGGAGCCGCCTCCTGCAGAGCCTCCAGCCAGCAGGCCTGGGCGGCGACGATCCGCTCCAGCTTCCAGCCTCTCGATTCGACCGCCTTCTGGACGGCCTCGACCAGATTCCGGTCGGCGGCCGTCGCAAACACCGGCCCCGTCCGGGCCGCGCTGCGCCGGTCGAACCGCTCGCCGCTGACCACCAGTGCGTGTGCCCCGCCGGGGAAATGACGCGGGGCGATCCGTCGCAGGACCGGCTCGATCTCGGCCGGACGCAGGGGGGGCAGGTCCACGAGACGGGCTTCGCTCAGGGGCGGGACAAGCGCCACCTGCAGGCGCACACCGCCCACCGGCCGGTCATCGCCGTACTCGTTCTCCAGGAATGCCTCGAGCCGCCCGAAGGCCGACTGCAGCACCGGACCGGGGTCTTCGAGGCGGGGGCGCAGGGTCCGCTCGAGAGGCAGGACCTGCTCCCGGTCGGCAAGCAGAACCGTGATATCGTCGGTTCCCAGAGCGATCGTGATCTGTAATCCGGCCATCATCGAAACTCCTGTATCGCCACCCGCGCGCCGTTGTTCGAGCGCACCACGACGTACCGTACCCGGGCTGTCACCGGGCTGCCTTCCAGACCCCCCTCGGACACGATCTCCACCTCCGTGGTCTGGTAGGTCGCCCGCTGACTGAAGCGGCGGCCGACCGCCTGCAGGTATTCCCCCATCCCCCCGGGGAGGAGCCCGATCAGTTCCCGCAGGGACATGGGGTAGTACCCGGTCTCGCGGTAACGCAGGATCTCCTGGACCGCCGCCGGGGTCAGGCCCGGCAGGGCCAGCAGGACCGCTTCGGGCGCCGCATTCACATTGATGCGGCCCGAATTCTGCAGGGTCAGATAGGGCCGGGCCGCCTCGAAGATCTCGGGCGTCATGCCGAGGACGTACTGCAGTTCCTCCAGATTGGTGAAGGAACGGTTGGGGGGCAGCAGGGGACTGGCCGCGTGCAGGTAATCATCCCGCTCGGCGCCCCCCACCCGCGGAATATCATCCTCGTCCCGCCAGTCGGAGATTGTCTGAGCCAGCCGGTCGGCCAGGGCGAAGTCGAGACCCAGCCCCTGGGCGAAGAAACCGGTGAGCATTTCGGCGTCGGCGGTGTTCAGGTTGAGCAGCGACTGGGCGTCGCGCAGCTGGAGCGAGAAGGTGGAGTACCCGAAGCGCCTCCGGGCGACCACCAGTTCCTGGGGATTGCGCCAGGGATCGGTCGCCGAGGTTACGCTCTGGAAGACATTCCGGGCTCCCGGTTCGGCCGCAGTTGCGGGCTGCGTACCGATCCGGGCCGATTCGGCCCGCAATTCGTCGCCGCGATTGAACAGGGCGGCGGTGAGATGGGAGCGGGCGTACTCGGCTCCGGCCACCGCCCACTGGCGGGCGTGGACATCGTCGAGGACGTTGGCCACCGCGAGGCGCTCGCTGCGCATCTTCAGACCGGCGTGGATGCCGAGGGCCCCCAGCGCCACCAGCAGCCAGAGGACCGCGATGAGAATGAAGCCCTCCTCCCGGCCGGCGCGGGCTCCCCGCGGCTCGATCAGGCCCGTCGCGGCTTCACGGGTTCCGTCGGACGTTTTCATGGCTGGAAAGCCAGGACGACCCGGATCGGCATCCGGAGCAGCGCCGGAAGCCGATCGTCGGGATCGTCCAGAAGGGTGAATTCGACCGCCCGGGGCAGTTGCGGTTGCCCGACCCAGCTGTCGGTCCATTCTACCGGGCCGTCCACGTTCGGCAGGTAGCGGAGGTTCAATCCGACGGCCCGGGGCACGAGTTCGAAGCGGGCCGGTTCGGCGCCGATGCGCCCCACCAGTTCCGCCACCAGGCCCTTTTCCGGGGTCTCGGGATCGGTATCGATGAAGAGCCGGACAGCCGTCGGCGAGGTCCTGAGACCGGTGCGCGAACGGGTGGGAAAGGAGAGTTCGTCCCACTCCAGCTCCAGGTCTTCGGCATTCTGGCCTTCGAAGTTCGCGGCCAGCTCCTGCAGGCTGACTTCGGCGCTTGTCAGCCAGTCGATCAGGGTGTTCCTGACGGTGGCGACCTCCCGGGCCCGGGTCGTGGCCTGCAGGGCGTGTTCGGAACGATCCTGCACCGTGGTCAGGGCCGAGAGACCGGCCAGCAGGACGATCCCCCCCACCGCGACGGCCACCATGACCTCGACCAGGGTGAAGCCGGCACTGCCTCGAACCGCCGGGGCTACCCGTCTCTCCGCGGGCCGGATCATGATCCACCCCCCCCCTCCGGCGGCCCTTGTCCGGTACCCGACCCGGCCGGGGGCGGTTGCCCTGCACCCGACCCGGTCGGCGGCGGTCGCCCGGTTCCCGTCCCGCCCGGCGGCGGACGGCCGGTACCCTGCTGCCCGGTCGTACCCGTCCGGCCCGCGCCGCTCCGGTACGACTGACCGCGCCCCATCATCCGGGCCAGTCTCTCCCGGACCACGTCCATACGATCCCCCATGCCCCTCTGACCGCCTCTTCCCCTGCCGCCGCGCCCGCCCATTCCCTGCCCGGCGCCTATGAAGGCGCCCCCGCCCAGCGCGCCGCCGGCCGCCACCTGTGCCGTGAGCGGCGGACGATGCAGGAGGGTCTCGAGCGGAAACCACTCACCCCGGCCCTCGATCGTGATGCTGACGGCGTAGAGATCGTATTCCCCTTCCGCTTCTTCCACTTCTGCGGTCCAGGTGAATTCATCGAACGGCGCACTGAACGTGCCGGAGAGAAGCGAATCGGGGGGATTGGTGAAACCCTCGGCGTCGAGCAGTTGGAGCGCCGCCAGTCGATCCTGGGCCAGGGCCGCCGCGGTCAGCAGGACGTCGGCCTTGGTCGCCGAACGTACCTGTGAGCCGGTGGCGGCCAGCAGGGAAATCGCCACCATCGAAATGATGGCCAGGCCGATCAGCGCTTCGAGCAGGAGAATGCCCGCCTGCGGCCGCGCGCCCTCTCCGCACAGGAGGTTGCGGCCCGGTATCTGCTCAGCGCACCCGCACATTGCCGTTCCAGGGATCGACGGTGACCAGGCAGGTCTCGCCGCTGTTGGAGACCAGTTTCAGCGAATCGCCGACCGCCGATCCCGCCGGGGTGAAGGTGAAGAGCGTGCGGGGCAGCAGGTAGGCGATCCGGACGCCGTCAGGCATCGTGAATCCCAGCGTGCTGTCGGGAACCTGGCCCGTTTCGTCGAACCACAGCTGCCCCGAGACCGAATCCAGCACGATCGTCACCGGACGGGCCGAACGCACGGCCGAGTCCCGCGCCTGGCGGAAGAGGATCTCGAACCGGTCCACCCCCGCTTCCAGATCGGTGAGCTCGGGCGCCGGTCTGACGAGCGCCGGCGCCACGGTCGCCGCCAGCACCGTGATGACCACGAGCACGACGACTACCTCGATCAAGGTGAATCCGCCCGCGCGCGGCGGTTCGAACCGCAGGAGAGGCCGGATGCCGTCCGGGGATATCACAGCACCCCCGTATTGATGCCGTAAATGGCCTGCAGCAGGGAGAGGGCGACCAGGGCGATGATCCCGCCGAAGGCGATGATCATCGCCGGCTCGACCATCGCGACCAGGCGTTCCAGGGTGCGTTCGATCCGCCGTTCGAGCAGATCGGCGGCCTTGAGCAGGAAATCGGCCAGGCGTCCCGATTCCTCGCCCAGGGCCACCAGCTGCACGACCTCCTGGCCGAAGAGCGCGTGCGCACCGATCGCCTGGTTGAGCGAACCACCCTCCCGCACCTGCTCCCGGATCCGGCTGGTCGCTTCGCGTGCCAGGGGATCCTGCAGGCAGTGTTCGGTTTCCTCGAGGGCCGAGAGAAGAGGCGCCCCGCTTTGCAGCAGCTCGCCGGTCATGCGCGTGATACGGGCAGCCAGGACCTGCCGCCGGGGCGTACCGACCAGGGGCGCCCGTCCCAGCAGCCGGGCCGCCGCCCGGCGGCCGGCTTCGGATCCCCTCATCCAGAATGCTGTCATCACCGCAACCGCGGCCAGCGCCAGGAGGACCTCCCAGTGGGTCGTCAGGGTGGTCGTCAGGCCCAGGATGAATGCCGTCGAACCCGGCAGGGGCGCCCCCGAGGAGGCGAGCAGGACCGAGAAACGAGGTATCACGAAGAGAACCAGAACCAGGACCGACACCAGTCCGACGGCGCTGAGCATCACGGGATAAATGGACATCGAGATCAGGCGCGATCTGAGGTCACCCTCCCGCTCCAGATGATCGGCCAGGCGCTGGAAGGCGGCCGCCAGGGTTCCCCCCTTTTCGCCGGCGCGCACCATGCCGATATAGAGCGGGTTGAACAGGGCGGCTTCCCCCGCCAGCGCCCGGGCCAGTTCGTCGCCCCGCTCCACGCGTTCCTGCACGCGGTCCAGCGCGGGCTGGATATCCCGGGCGGCGACCGCCGAGACCGCCAGGGCCCGGGCCAGGGGCATGCCGGCGGGCAGCAGGGCCGCCATGCCCCGGGTGAATTCCAGGACCGCGCTCCTCTGCCTGGCTCCGGATCCCTTCCTGCCCCGACCGGCGATCGAGATCTCGCGCACCTCGACGGGAACCAGGTCTCGGGCCTCGAGATCGCGCACCGCAACCTCTTCGGTCGCCGCCGGCAGGCGCCCCCGGGTGGTTCGACCCCGGGTATCAACCGCGCGATAGAGGAAGGTGGGCATGGCCGCCGGTCCTCCTGTTACCAGGCTGTGATATCTGCGTCCTCCCCTTCGCCCCCCGGTTCGCCGTCGGCTCCGTAGGTCAACAGATCGTACCCGCCGGTACTCTCGACGGCCGGACAGGTATAGGAGTACTCATAGTCCCACGGATCGAGGGGAACGTCCCGGCGCAGGTAGGGTCCCTGCCAGTTCCGGGGCCGGGGTTCGATCGTCGGCTCGATGTTCAGGGCCTCCAGACCCTGGGCGGTTGTCGGGTAACGGCCGTTATCCAGCCGGTAGGCATCCAGGGCCGCTCCCAGCATCTCCATCTGCGTGCGGGCGGCGGCGTCCTTGGCCCGTCCCAGGTGTCTGAAGACCGACGGTCCGACCAGGGCGGCGAGAATCGCGATGACGGTCACCACGACGATGATTTCGATGAGCGTGAATCCGCCCCTCGAACGCATGACGGCGGGGATTGTTCGTTTCGCCATGATTCCGGTCCCTGTCCTTTCGCTGTCGGTCGCGACAGATACCGATCGGCAGGCTCTCATCGGCCGAACCGGCTTACCGACAGGATTTCTCTGCCCTCCAAGTCACCCGTTTGACACCGGGCAGTGGGCTGCGCATGCAGGAAATTGTCTGCGTGATCGATATACCCGACCCATTCGAATGCGGGAAACCCCGGTTTCATCGTACTCCTCCCCGGTATCCCTGGCAAATCGCAGGATCTCCGGACGATCCGGGACACATTACCGGGCAACCGTGTCAGGACGTCTCCCGGCCCGTCCCGAAATCGAAGCTGACGCCGGTCTCACGCTGCGACACGTTCCAGAGGATCCCGATCGACCGGTCCATCCCGATCCGGCGCAGGATCGGCCGCCGCACCGGCGCCCCGTTGTTGACGAACCGCGGCGCGTACATCTGCCCCCCCTTCGCGCGCGGATCGGTGGCGGCCCGCAGCTGGGGCAATGCCCCCCGGGCCGAACTCATGCCGGTGTGCCGGGCCATCCACGCCCAGAAGGGGGCCATGAAACCGCCCCCCCCCTCTTCGACGGTCTTGTCCTGCAGGCCGGTATGCGAGAGGCCGGGATGAGCCACCAGACTCGCGGCCCGCAGACCGCGCCGCTCGAATTCGCGCTCGAGACCCAGGGCAAAGTGATAGTTGGCCAGTTTGGACTGCCCGTAGGCGCGCCACGGCCCGTACCGGCCCTCGAGGTGGGGATTGTCGGGATCGATCGGCCGGCCGATATGATGAGCCGTACTGGTGACGGTAATGATCCGGGCCGCGTCGGCGGCCAGCAGGGCCGGCAACAGATCGGCGGTCAAAACCCAGTGGCCGAGGTGGTTGACCCCCAGCTGCATCTCGAAACCGTCTGTCGTGTGTCGCTCGGGCAGGGCCATCAGACCGGCATTATTGATCAGGATGTCGATGACGGGATGGTTCTCGATGATCGCGGCGGCCGCCCGCCGCACCGATTCGAGAGAGGCCAGGTCGAGTTGGACGATCTCGAGCGAGGCCCCGGGGTGTGAGGCGAGGACCTCGGTGAAGGCGTTCTGTGTCTTCTCCGGACTCCGGGCGGCCATGACGACATGAGCCCCGGCGCCGGCCAGAGCCCGGGCTGATTCGAGCCCCAGACCGCCGTTGGCGCCGGTGACGACTGCGATGCGACCGGTTTGATCCGGTATGTCAGAGACATTCCAGGACATTGATTTTTCCTCACTAACATTGTTTTTATGCAACCGCGCCATTCGAAACAGCGTATCACCACTCACAAGACTAACAATGTTATGGAGACATGCCGTGCGCGATACCCTCGGAGAATTCGAACATCAGGTCCTCCTGGCCATCCTCCGGCTCGGTGAGGAAGCCTACAGCGTGCCCATCGTTCTGGAAATCGAAGAGTGCACCGGCAGGCGCCCCTCACAGGCCGCCGTGTATATCGTCCTGCGCCGGCTCGAGGAGAAGGGCCTGCTGACTTCCCGCCTCGACGATCATGCCGTCCCCGAAACAGGCCGGACCCGACGCTACTTCCAGACCACCCCCGCCGCCCTCAGACTCCTCAAGGCAACCCGCCAGCGGCTGTTCGGTTTGTGGGACGGCCTCGAAACCCGGCTGGATGACGTCTCATGAGTGTGCGGTCCCGTTACCTGCGTCTTTTCCTTTCGGCCGACGAAACCCGCACGGTCCTGAGCGAACTCGAGGAACTGCACGAGCATTTCCGGGACACCGACGGCGAGCGCCCGGCCCGCCGGTGGATGAATCGCCAGGTCTTTCAGTACCCCTTCCGGCTGTTCCTCGAACGATGCCGCCGCCTGCTCTCGCGCCGGGCATCCCTCGACCATCAACGGAACCTGCACGAAAAGGGAGACAAACCCGTGCCGTCATTCACAACCGATCTGCGCCACAGCCTGCGCAGCCTGGCCCGCTCCCCCGTCATGACCATCACCATCATCCTCACGGTCGGGCTGGGAATCGGCGCCACCACCGCCCTGTTCAGCATCATCGACGCCGTGCTTCTGCGCCCGCTTCCCTACGAGAATCCCGGGGAACTCCACTATATCTATAATCAACAGCCCTCGTTCCTGTATCCCTTCTCGCTGGCCGATTACCTCGCCCTGGATGAACAGGAGAGCTGCCTGACGGATATGGCCGGATTTACCCGGGAGAACATGGTCTTCAACCGGGACGAGATCGCCGAGCAGGTCAGCGGCAAGATCGTGACCTGGAATTACCTGCAGTTACTCGGAATCACACCCCGGTTCGGCCGTCTTTTCGAGTCAGCTGACCAGACCCCGGGCTCCGAACCCCGGGTCATCGTCAGTGCCCGATTCTGGAACCGGTTCCTGGAGGGGAGCGACTCCGCCCTCGGGCAGACCGTACAACTCGACGGCCGGGGATACACCCTGGTCGGGGTGCTGCCCTCTTCAGTCGGTCCGCTCGATAACAACTATGATTTCTTCATCCCCGGTCAGTGGGAACCCCCATCCCGGAGAGGACCTTTTTTCCTGACCGTCCTGGGTCGGCTCGATCCGGGTACCGACCTCACCGCCGCCCGGGAAGAACTCCGCACTCTCACCGAGCGGGTCCTCCCGGACGTGTTCACCGAACGCCAGTCCTTCTGGAACATCAATGATCTGAAAGTCTCGCTTGTGGGTCAGGTGCGCGGCAGTCTCTGGCTCCTCTTCGGGGCCGTCGGTGCGATCCTGCTGCTGGCCTCCTTCAATGCCGCCATCCTGCTCCTGGCCCGGGGCATCAATCGCCTCCGGGAACTGGCCGTACGTACGGCTCTGGGCGCCACCCGAGCCCGGATCATGCAGCATTTGCTGGCCGACAGCGTCATTCTGGCCGCCGGCAGCGCCCTGACCGGATTCCTCCTTCTGGCCGCCGGCATGAGGCTGATCGTCGCCGTCAGCGCCGGGTATCTGCCCCGCTCCCAGGAGATCGGTCTTAGCGGTACCACCGTCGGTTTCCTCATCGTGGTCACCCTGGCGAGCTGCCTGCTGATCGGACTGCTGCCGGCCCTGCACGGAGCCGGAGCCGGACGCTTGCGGGGGCTGCAGACAGGTTCGCGCGCGGTCACCAGCGATACCGGTATCCGGCGCCTGCACGGAACGATGGTGGTGCTGCAGTACGCCCTGAGCGTTCCCCTCCTGATCGGCGCCACCCTCCTGGCCGTCAGTCTGGGCCGGCTGAATCGGGTCGATATCGGCTGTGAGACCGAAAACATCCTGACCTTCAGACTATCGCTCCCCGAAAGCCGCTATCCCGCTCCGGGTGACGTCGATGACTTCCGGGAAGCCCTCGCGAACCGCCTGCAGATGCTTCCCGACGTTGAAGCGGCCGGTTTCAGCAGCTCCCTCCCGCCGAACACTCTCTCCATGACCAACAACTTCAATCTGGAGGACCACCCCACCCCATCCGGCCAGTCCCACCCCACGGTTCCCTGGCTGTTGGCCACTCCCGGGTACTTCGCCACCCTCGGAATCACCCTGCTCGAGGGACGGATGTTCAACGCCGGCGACCGGCTCGACGCTCCAGCGGTCGCCATTGTAGACCAGGCCTGGGCGAATCGGTTTTTCCCCGGCCAGAGTGCCGTGGGACGCCGTTTCTGCCCCGCCAACAGCACCGATGGCCCCTGGACCACGGTCGTCGGGGTGGTGCGTGACGTGCACTACACCGGGCTGGAGAATACATCCCGCGGTACCGTCTACCGGCCGATCTCCCAGATCAATCATCGTTCCCGGTCGGCCTCCACCGTGATGGCCACCGCGACCGATCCGATCGGCCTGGTTCCGACCGTGCGGCGGATCATACACGACCTCGATCCAGCCCTGCCGCTCACCAGTGTCGCCACCATCGAGGACCTGACCGGCGATTCACTCACCTCCATGCGCCAGACGTCGGTTTTCACCGGCACCACGGCGCTGATCGCCCTGATCCTCTCCATCATCGGTATCTACGGTATGATGACCAATTTCACCAGCCGCCACCGCCGCGATATCGGCATTCATATCGCCCTGGGCGGTCGTCCCGGACGGGTCTCGGGCATGATTGCGGCCCGGGGGCTGAAACTGGCCGGGATCGGTCTCGTGATCGGGATCGGAGCTGCCCTGTTCCTGTCGCGGATCATGTCATCGCTGACCCGGGAGGTGAGCACGGCCGGACCGCTGACCTTCGTCGCCATAGCGGCCGGCATTCTGGGCCTGGCCCTGATCACCTGCTTCATCCCGGCCCATCGGGCCGTGCAGCTGGATCCGGTGAGCACTCTGCGGGAGGAGTGAGGCGGCCGTCGCTGGAACCGCTCCTGCCGCGTATCACCTCTCCATCTGTACCGGCCGGGTATAGACCACCTCGCCGCCGATGACGGTCATATCGGGCTCGATTGTCCAGATGTCTTCGGCCGGGACTCTCATGTAATCGACCGGAATGACCACGAAATCGGCCAGCTTGCCGACCTCGATCGAACCCAGAATGTCCTCGGCGAACATGACGTAGGCCCCGCCCATGGTGGCCGCCCGCAGGGCTTCTTCGCGCGTCATGGCCTGCTCGGGGATCCAGCCGCCCGGAGGGTTGTTCTCCCGGTCCTGACGGGTCACGGCGGCGTGCAGGGTGTAAAAGGGATTGTAGGGCGAGACCGAGAAATCGGTCCCGGTGGCCATGGGAACCCCGAGATCGATCAGATCGCTCCAGATGTAGGCGTACTGCAGCCGCTCGGGCCCGATCCGGGCCTCGGCGAAGTGCATGTCCTCGATGGCGTGCAGGGGCTGCATCGAGGCCACGATGCCCAGCTCACGCAGCCGGGGCACGTCTTCGGCGGTCAGCACCTGGCAGTGTTCGAGGGCAAAGCGGGCCTCGCGCCCGTCGATCCCGGTCGCCTGCAGAGCCCGTTCGTAGGCGTTGATGGCGGTCCGGTTGGCGCCGTCACCGATACAGTGGATGCGCATGTTGAAGCCCATCGGGAGCAACTCGGTCGCAGAGCGGGCGATCTCGTCCTCGGTCCGCCGCCCTTCCCCGCAGTAGTCCGGGTAGTCGCTGTACGGTTCCAGAAAGAGCGCTCCCCGCGAGCCCAGCGCCCCGTCGGCGAAGGCCTTGACCGACTGCACGAAGTACCGGTTCTCGTGATTGAGCGGCTCGCCCAGCCGCCGGGCGGTCGATTCGTGGACCATCTCGTTGATCCGGATCCGGAGCAGGCCCACTTCGTAGAGTTTGATCCGTCGCTGGACCTCGTCATATCCGGTCTGGCTGGCGCCGTGGATGGTCGTCAGGCCGCTGGCGATGGCCAGCTGGGTGCCCTCGACCAGATTGCGGCTCTCCTCGTAATCGGTCGTCGGCGGCAGGGGCGGGATGAGCCGGGTCAGTGATGACGGCGCCCGTTCCACGAATTCGCCGGTCGGCTCCCCGTTCTCGTCTTTCTTGATGTGCCCGCCTTCGGGATCGGGGGTATCGCGGGTGATGCCGGCCAGTTCCAGGGCCTTGCTGTTGGCCCCGCTGCCGTGGGTGTAGCGGCTGATGTAGACCGGGTTGTCGGGCGCCACGGCGTCGATCAGCTCTTTGCGGAAGACCGGGGGATCCCAGACATCGGACATCCAGCCGCTGAGGACCAACCACCGCGGCTCGGGGCCCGGGCGCATCCCCTCCCCGGTGGCCAGGCAGTGCCTGATCACGGCCTGCATCTGCTCGACCGAGGCCCACTCCCCGAGCGAGGGTCTGATATCGGGCGTGCGCGGGTAGAGAAGCCGCTCGCCGTACCTGATATGGACATGGGCGTCGTGCAGACCGGGAATGACGGTCCTGCCATCGAGGTCGAAGACAGAGGTGCGCGGCCCGACGTGGGCCTGTACGCCCTCGTCGTCGCCCACATAGATGAACTGCCCGTCATGGATGGCGATGGCCGAGGCGGTGCTGAAGGCCTCATCGACCGTGTAGATATTGCCGTTGAGATAGACCCGGTCGGCTTGCTGGGCTTTGCAGACCGCAGCCGGCAGAAGCAGGAATGCCGCCAGCAGCGAAACGGCCGACAGGAGAACGGAGACTCTCTTCATCGGATTCATCTTCTGTGTCCTTTGTATCGTGGCCGGCGAGCCGGCAATACAGACTCGAAGAACAACGAGTATACTCCCGTCAGCGGTCCTGCTCCAGCGGCGCGGCGGCCAGCAGCAGGACGAGTCGGGCCGTGCGCAGCATGGCGGGTATGTCGGCCCACTCGCCGGGCTCTCCGCGGCTTCCGCCCCGCGAGCCCCCCAGTCCGATGGCCGGCGAGCCTCCGGCCACGGCCACGTTCATGTTCGACGAGCCGGCATTGCTCAGCCGCGGATCGCGCCCCAGCCAGCGGGCGGCGGCTTCGGCGGTGCGCACCAGCGCCGACTCCCGCGCGCCGGGCAACTGGCCCCCGGGGGTCAGCTGGAAGGGTTCGGTCTCGAAGTCGATCCCGGTCTCTGTGGTGACCTCTTCCAGGATGTCCCGCACCCCGGCCTCCATGGCGGCGATCACCTCGTTGTCGAGCGAGCGCAGGTCGAGCGAGAACCACCCTTCGGCCGGTTTGTGGTTGAAGACGACTCCGCTGTGCACCTGGGCGATGTTGGCGACGGTGCGCTCGTCGCGATACTGCTGCGGCTGGGGCAGCAGCAGGATGCGGTCGACCGCGCGGGCGATGCCCTGATTGACGTTGGGCAGCCCCCCGCCCAGGCTGTGGCCGGCCGGACCGCGCGCAATCACCCGCCACCAGTGGATGCCGATGGCGCCGTACGAGATGCTCCCGCCGTCCCCCAGGATGTCCACGAAGCCCACCGCGGTCTCACGGTACTCTTCATAGAGCTGTTTCATCCCCCGCAGGCCGGTCTCTTCCTGGGCCACCGCGGCGAAGATCAGATCGTGGGCGGGCTCGACACCGTTGGCGATCAGGGCTTCGGCGGCGGCCAGCATGGCGGCGGTGGTCAGCGAGGTGTTGGTGCCCGGACCCTCGACCCGATCGCCGACGATGCGCGGCGGTCCGGCCCGCCGGCGCTGATGCTCGGCCACCGTGGCCAGATCGTCGAGGGTCGAGACGAACACCAGGGCCCGACCCGAACGCCCCGGCACCATGCCGACGGCGTTGGGGGCTGAATCCACCCGCACCCGCTCCAGGCCGATGGCCCGCATCCGGGCGGCCACGGCTTCAGCCCGTTCCCGTTCCTGCCCCGAGGGAGAGATGATACCGCCGATCTCGACCAGGAAGGCCGCCGTGCGATCGCGGTCGCGTTCGATCTGATCGAGTGCGGCCCTGACCCCGGCCTTCTCGAGCCCCAGCAGGTCGGGATCCTGTTGCCGGGCGGCGGCTGATGGGGAGAGTCCCGCCGTCAGTGCCAGGCTCAGAACGGCGCTTGCGATCGGCCGGCATCGAGCAGCTGTCATGCGAAAAGCTCCTTTGTCAGGTTCGCCCGGGTCATTCGTGTACCAGAAGTCAGTCCGCCCGGTTCAGTTCAGCCGCACCAGGGCCGCATTCAGCACCGCGGCGAAGGTGACCCAGAGCAGGTAGGGAAGCATCAGCACCCCGGCCGCAGTG
>CAZNUA010000026.1:0-23591 GCA_964576115.1 uncultured Gemmatimonadota bacterium | reverse complement strand
ACGGGTTTGACCAGTCCGTCATACCACTCCGTCAGGCCCTGGGAAGTGAACCACCCCCCGATCCCCGCCACCACGAAGCAGGCGGCCAGGAAGGCCGCCAGCATCAGCCATGTCATCGGATCACCTTTCAGAAATTTCGACCATCCTTTGCCGGTCATGCCGGTCACTCTCCTTTCCCATCGTCCGGAGGCGGGATCAGAAACGCCAGGAGAAACCACCCAGCAGGGTCAGCGACTGATCGATCTGCCGGCCCAGAAGCCAGCCGCGGTCCTTCCAGGTCCCCTTGGCCTCCAGAGCCAGCTTCGGAGTGAGCCGGAACCCGGTCTCCACGGTCAGGGCCGCTCCCGGTCCGTAGAGATCCTGGTCCCAGAGATCGGCGGCCAGACCGAACGAGAACCTGCCGGTCCGGATCAGATCGGGCAGATCGACCCCCAGACCGAGGTTGTGGTAGGGCCGGCCCCCCCTGAGGTAGACCACTCCAAAACGGTCGTGCCGGCGCAGATAGCCGAGCAGGTAGAGTTCGTAGCCGAGCGGGCCGATATGAAAACGTGTTCCGGGCAGCCAGGCGAAGCGCTCGTCGCCCCACATCCGCGATCGCATCAGGCCGTGATTCTCGCGCATATCGGCGTCAAAGGCTTTCAGGCTCCGGTGCAGGGTCGGGTCGGCGAGGGTCCACAGCAGTCCGACCCAGATCGTCTCCCGGTACAGATCGACCAGTTCGGGATCGACCGAGCCGTCGGGGCGGATGGCCGGGCGGCCGGTGTAATCCCCGTAAATCGAGAGGACCGCTTCGACCGGATCGCCGACGGTGTCGGTCCAGGTCTCCGGCTTGGTGGCCCGGGCCGGCGTGAGCAGGAAGGCGTAAAAGGGGATATGGGTCTGCTGGATGAAGGAGTGAACCAGTTCGTCGGCAAAGGCCCAGCCGCGCTGATAGAGATCACGGTGGGTCCGGTAGGCCATCAGGTGGTTGACCTCGAAGCCCCCCGTCGAGGTGAGAGTGGATTCCCCCGGTGCGGTCACATCGGGCAGGTGCATCTCGGCATGAGGGAAAGGGAAGGCATAACCGTGGACGAGAAAGTGCCCACCGACCTGGTCGGCCCGAACCCAGTGGCCCATGTCGTGCGGCCACATGGTGAAAGTGAAGGTCCAGAAGATCTGCCAGACGACATCGGTGATCGGCCGGATCTTCTCCGGCAGGTCGGCCCCGAAGCCCCGGAAGTAGATGTCGGAGAAGACCTTGTTCAGGGTGTGTCCGGTGGCGGCGGCGATCTCGATCTCGGTCAGTTCGCCCGCCAGCAGACGGTACTCACGGTACGGTTCCTCCGGATCCTGTCCCTGGGCTGAGAGTGACACGGGCAGAAAGAGCAGGACCGGAATGAGGATCAGAAACGAGACTCGAGCAGATCGCGGCATCATTTCTCCTCCTCGCCGATATGCACCTGAATGGACACCGCGGATTCTACTCCGAGCCTCGAGGGGGATGCCACCAGCGAATCCCTCTTGTCCATACTGACCAGCCACGCCCTGCTTATACGGTCCCACCGATCACATTACCGCTGCAGGAATTCGACTCAGGAAGGCCTGAAGCGGGGCAGGCACTCCTTGACCGAGAGCATCTGTTCCTCACTCAGATCCAGCTGTCGGGGGGGATCGATCGGATCGCCCTTCTGATCGAAACGCAGCTCGACGACCGGCTGCAGGGGATTCTCCCGGTGTGTCTCCACGACTTTCCCTATCGCCCCGTTGCTCAGACGCACGAAATGCCCGACCGGATAGACCGAAAAAGAGTTGAGCAGAGCCCGGATCATGTCGGAGGAGTACGCTCCCCTGGTCTGGTTCTTGATGGCCTCGATCCCCTGCGGCGGAACCAGGGCATCCCGGCAGGGACGGGGGTGGACGAGGGCTTCATAGGTGTCGATGATCGAGATGATCCTGGCCTGGGCATGCTGTTCGGATTCCATCAGGCCGTTCGGATACCCCGAACCGTCGGCTTTTTCGTGATGCTGGAGAATGATGTCCGCGATCAGTTCCGAACGGGGATCATCGGGCAGAATCGCCTCGTGGCCGTAGACCGGATGCCGGGTCACGAGCTGGTGATCCTCCCCGGTGAGAGCCTGGAGGGGATCCTCCAGGCACATCTGGATCTTTTCGCTCTCCCGGCTGTACACCGGTACCCTGCTGAAACCGACATCGTGCAGGATAGCGGCGATCACCGCGCTTTCTATGTCGCGTTCCGGCAGACCCATGTCGAGAGTCATCTTGAGGGTATATATCGCCACGTTGGCGGCATGGGAGACAACGAAGTCGAGCGGGTCGAAATACCCCATCGCCGTCGAGAGCAATCCGGAGGAACGGGTGACCTCCTCGAGCAGTCTGTGGGCGATCGGCTCGGTGTCTCTGACCGAGATCTGTTCCCCTCTGCCCACGGCATCGGTCTGCTTCCGGACATGGAGCATCAGGTCCCGATAGAGATCGGTGCTGCGATCTGTCGGTGATAGATCAGTCATGAGCATACTCCTTCCCACACGTAATAGAACAGCTCTGGTGAGGGAACAACCCGATTCGACTCACCGCCCTGCGGTATTCACCCGATCTTTGGCTTACCGGCGCATCCCTGCCCGGTGTATGATCCCGGTCACCATGCCTACCGAAACCGAGACGCCGGCCCTGCATCCCGACCGCTTCTTCGATCCCGATCCCGCGGTCCGCGATATCGCCCGGGAGCTCTACGCCCGGGTCCGCAATCTGCCGATCGTGAGCCCGCACGGGCATTGCGACCCGCGCTGGTTCGCCGACAACGAGCCCTTCGACAATCCCGCCGCCCTGATCGTGAGCCCCGATCACTACCTCTACCGGATGCTCTATTCCCGGGGCGTGCCCCTCGAGACTCTCGGCCTTCCCGCCCGCGACGGCTCGCCGGTCGAGAGCGATCCCCGCCGGATCTGGCAGACCTTCGCCGAGCACGCTCATCTCTTCGCCGGTACTCCCTCCGGACTCTGGCTGCGCCATACTCTTGCCGCCGTGTTCGGGATCGAGGAGAAACTGGCCAGTGACACCGCTGCTGCGATCTACGACCGGATCGCGGAGGCGCTCGCCCGGCCGGAGTTCCGGCCCCGGGCCCTCTACGAGCGCTTCGGCCTCGAGGTCCTCTGTACCACCGATGCCGCCGCCGATCCCCTGAGTGCCCACGCAAAGATCGCCGAGTCAGACTGGCCGGGGCGGGTCATCCCCTGCCTGCGCCCCGACGCCCTGTTCGCGATCGCCGAGTCCGGCTGGCGGGCCGAACTCGAGGCTCTGAGCGCTGCGGTCGGGTTCGAGATCGGCGATGTGGCCGCCTTCATCCGGGCCCTGGAGGATCGCCGCGTCTATTTCCGCGCCCGGGGAGCGGTCGCCACCGATCACGGGGTCCAAACGCCTTTGACCCTCGAGCTGACCGACCGTGAACGGGAGGCCCTTTTCGCCCGGGCCCTGCGGGGCGAGGCCGATGAAGCCGACGCCCGGCTCTTTGGAGCCCACATGCTCATGGAAATGGCCCGCATGAGTTGCGAGGACGGGCTGGTGATGCAGCTGCACTCCGGCTCGCTACGCAATCACAATTGGCCCCTGTTCGAACGCTTCGGATCCGACCGGGGGGCCGATATCCCCGTCGCGACCGAATACACCCGCAACCTGCGCCCCCTGCTGAACCGCTACGGCAACGATCCGCGCCTGACCCTGATCGTCTTCACTCTCGATGAATCGGCCTACAGCCGCGAGCTGGCCCCCCTGGCCGGCCACTACCCGGCTCTCAGGCTCGGTCCCCCCTGGTGGTTCCATGACAGTGTCGAGGGCATGTTGCGCTACCGCCGCCGGGTGACCGAGACGGCCGGGATCTGGAACACGGTCGGTTTCAACGACGACACCCGTTCGTTCGTATCGATCCCGGCCCGGCACGACCTGGCCCGGCGCATGGACTGCACCTGGCTGGCCGGTCTGGTGGCCCGGCATATCATCGACCGCGAGGAATCCGAACGCATGAGCCTCGCCCTGGCCCGCGACCTGGTTCGGGAAGCCTACCGGCTCGACGGAGAGGACCGCTGAAAGGACAGCGCCGGTGGACTATCCCCAGACCCTGGCGACATTCGAGGAACTGCTCCGCCACCCTGCCCGGGAACGGACGATGACGGCCCTGATCATCGATTCCCCCTGGCTGCCGGGGTATGTGGAAGCCGACACCCTCGATTACTACTTCGATCCCGCGCTCTGGCTCGCCGCCCAGGAGCGGGCCGCGACCGATCTGCCCGGGACGGCTTTCGTACCCGGCGCCTGGTGGGAATACGGCATGGCCGCCGAACCGAGCGGCTGGGGCGTGCCGATCAGGTGGAGCCGCTTCTCGCCCCCTTCGATCGGGCCGCATCCGCAGCCACTGACCGATCTGGTCGAGGCGCCTGTTCCCGATCCCGAGACCGACGGTCTGATGCCGGCGATTCTGCGCCACTACGAGCGGATGGCACCGGACCTCAAAGCCCGGGGGCTGGCACCGCGCATGGCCGCCGCCCGGGGCCCGCTGGCCGTGGCGGCGCACCTGGCCGGGGTGACCGAACTGCTGATGGCCACTCAGCTCGTGCCCGAGCCCTGCCTGGCCCTGCTCGAAAAGACCGCCGATCTCTGCATTGCCTGGCTCTCGAGCCAGCTCGAGCGCATGGAGGATCCGTTCGGGGTGCTGGTGCTGGACGACATCGTCGGGATGATCGGACCCGAGGATGCCGCCACCTTCGCCCTGCCCCTGCTGCGCCGGATCTTCGCCGCCTTCCCCGATCTGATCCATATCTACCATAACGACACACCCAACGAGGCCATGCTCGACGGGCTGGCCACGATCGGCATGGACGCTTTCAATTTCAGTCACGAGGTCGATCTGGAGCGGGCCCGGGAAGCCCTGGGATCCGAGGTCGTCCTGATGGGCAACCTGCCCCCCCTCGACCTGCTGGTGCGGGGCACCCCCGATGAGGTCCGCACCGCCACCGCCGACCTGATCTCGCGGATCGACACGGTCGGTCCCCTGGTGGTCTCGGTCGGCGGCGGCGTCTCGCCCGGCACGCCGATCGAAAACCTGCAGGCCATGGCCGACGTCGTCGCTTCGGCCTGACCATTACCGTCCCGGATGTGCAGCTGTTTTTATGTCGAGAAAGGGCTTGTGGATTTGACCCGCAATCTCATACGGCCTAGACTGATACTGAATGAAGCAGGGGCATGACAACAGGAGATCCCCGGCCACACTGGTCCATCGGCTCCCTGCCTCTCCCTGTCAGGTCAAGTCGCCGACAGCAGCCGCTTGAGGAGGAACGACGTCCTATGCACGCTCACAGCCATTACCGGTTTCTCTCTGCTCCGGCAGGAATAATCGCACCGCTCGCCTTCATTCTCGTCCTGCTGGCCGGATCGGGATGCGAGAAGACTCCCACCGGACCATCAGCGCAGGATCGGGCTCAGGCCCAGCTGCTGGCGGGGGAAGGATACGACCTGCTGGTACAGGCGGTGAACGATACCTCCTTCAACGTGAGTACGTTGCAGGCGTCCAAACTCAAGTTCGAAGAGGCCCTCGATTTTGATCCGAAGAACGGCGACGCCAATGTCGGGTTGGCCCTGACCGAAATCGTTCTGCTGGCATTCAACCCCCAGATCACGGCGTTGTTCGGGGAGACCTCAGCCGCCCGGCTCAGTCTCGGGAAAGTCGTCGCGGAGGCACCGCCCGGGCCGGGACGTCTGGCCGGAATCTTCCGCACTGCAGAGCGGACGGACCTCTTTACGGGGAGTGTGCTCGACTGGTTCAGCATCGACCTTGCCCGCCTGGCTCAGAATGACCCCGTCAATCTGAGCGAGATCCAGGATGTGGCGGAAATGGTCGTCATTGCGACCCTCGACAGAGTGATCGGGCATTTCAAGACCGTCGAGGACCTGGACGACTGGTCGATGGTTCTGACCTCCGAGCAGCTCGGCATGGAAGAGGGTGCTCAGATCGAAATCGACGAGACCGATATCTACATGCTCGACGTCTTCGTCCATCTCATGAAGGCCCCGTTCCATACCTTCGTCGCTTACAACATGGACATTCCGGACATGGCGGACACGACCGGCGTGAAAGCGGCCTTCAATCAGACGGATGGTCCCTTTCTCGCGCTCCGGCCGAACGGCGAAGATAATATGAAATCGTTCCGCACCACCCTGCTGGACGGTGTCTCCCTCATGAGTTCGTTCATAGTCAGTCTCGAAGCCGAAACCGACGATCAGACGGATGACCTGATCAAACTCGATCCGGAGGAGGGTTTGTCTCCGGCGGATATCGATTCACTGGTACCCGGACTCACCCAGTTCGTGGGCATCATGAACGGCCCCTTCACCGTAACCGGGAATTTCGACGATGACGCCGCGGAAGAGAGCGTTCAGGTGGATGTCTCGGTGATCTTCACCGATCCCATTCCCGACGTCAAAGGACTGCTGCCGCCTTATCACTGGGACAGCACGTTTCAGGGGTGGTACTGGGATGGCTATCCGGAGAGTGATTTCACGCAATTCGTCTTCCCCGACGCCTCGATGCACGGCATCCTGCCGGACTTCGCGCCGACGGGAGATTCGATGTTCAAAGCCGTCTTCAATATCGACGACTTCCCGGGGGCGGGGCCGTTCTTTTCCATTCCCAACCTGGAAAGCCTCCTGGTCATGATTGGCCTTATACCCCCCAACAATTCTCTCTGAAGGACGGGATGAGAGCCGGTGGATCCCGACGGATCCGCCTGATGCGGGAAGGCCGGAGCGACCTGAGCTCCGGCCTTTTCATATCGCCCGACCTTTCACACCTGCCTGTTTACATCTGCCTGTTTCGTTCCCGGACCAGATCGCTGGTGGTTTCACGCAGCCGGTCGCTCAATACCTGGGAGATGTTGTAGAAGACCTTGGCGGCGACGTGAAGGAACCGCAGGCGCAGCCGATCGAGAGTGGCTGCATTGATTTCCAGGGCCTCCACCTCTTCGATGGCGACCACATCGGCTGAGCGGCAGGCCCCGGTCAAGAATCCCATCTCACCGACCACGTCACCGCGCCGGACTACACTCAGGACCTTGCCGCTCGCCCGCGATCGTACTTCAGCCGATCCGCTGAGGAGCATGTACATGTTCCGGCCTTCCTGCCCTTCTTCCAGGAGCAGCTCCCCACGCGGGAATTCCTGGATCGTGGCCATGGCGGCCACCCGCTTGATCTCCCGGAGCGAGAGCCCCTTCAGCATGGGACTGGTCTCGGCCAGATCGCCGCTGACCTTGAGTTTGATGAAGTCCCACGAGGTGATCAACGGCGTGGTGAGCAGCAGACTGGGGGTGACGAGCAGATCGCTGATCATGGCCGCCCCCATGGCGATGGTGGCCAGGATCCCGAACTCCACCGTCGCACCGAAGGTGGAGAAGAGAAAGACCAGGAACCCGATCATCAGGGCCAGGGAGGTCGAAAGGACAGGCCGGAGTTCTTCCCGTACCGTTCGCGTCATGGCGATCGTATTGGAGTCCTGTTTCTTGATCTCCTTGGAGTAGCGGACCATCAGGTGGATGGTGTCGTCCACCGCGATCCCCAGTGCGATGATGGCAACCGGGAAGGTACTGGTACTCAGCGGGATCCTCATCAGTCCCATAGCGGCAAAGGTGGCCATGATGGGAACGATATTGGGAACCATGGCGAGCAGGCCGGCCTTCATCGACATGAACAGGATGGAAATGAACACGAATATGGCGGCCAGAACGTAGCCCAGGTTGACGACCAGTTCCCGGCTGATGGTATCCGAGGTCCCCGAGACGATGACCGGCTCTCCCGTGATGGCGTACTGCAGATCCCGGGTGAGTTCGGTGTCGATGAAACGCCGGATCTCGGTGACTTCGGCGTTGATGGCGCTGGAGCCGCTCAGATCGGCCCGGATCAGGACACACGTACTCTGATAGTCGTAGTCCACGAATCGGCTCAGGTCGTCCTGGTTCAACAGGAGCGTATACTGGGATATCAGTTCCCGGGAAGATGGCAGCATATGATACCGGGGATCACCGTCGTTCATCTCCTGATGCATCTTGCGCAGGAAGTCGGTGTAACCCAGCACCTTGTCATAGCGTTCGGCCAGGAAGTCACTCAGGCGAACCACGTTGTCCAGCACATCGGGCGATTTCATGGCGTCCGCCTCATCGGCCGAGACGATCACCATCATATTGGTTCCCCCCACGAGATGAAGCGAGAGATCACGATAGATCCGGCGGATCTCCGATTTCTCTTTGAAAAAACGGAGATAGTCGGTGTCCACCCGGACCAGGGAAGTACAGACGATCGCCGCCAGCAGGAGCACGCCCACACCGACGAGGATCCCCCGGCGGTGCCGGAAACCGGCCTTCACCAGCAGGGACTCACTCCACCTCATCAGACGATCACCGCTCCTGCCGGTCGGCACGTGGGGTTTGAACCAGCGGAGCATGCCGGGCACGACCAGAATCGTGATGAGGAAGTTGGCGGCGATGCCGAAGGAGACAGCGATACCGAATTCGCGCAGCAGGGGGATGGAGTTCGGGACCAGGGTAATGAAACCGACGAAGGTGGTCAGGGAGGTCAGGAGAATGGCCAGACCACCCTTATCGGCCATCCGGCAGATGGCCGCGTGCCTGTCCAATCCGTTCTTGAGCCCCCGTCGGTATTCGGCCAGCAGATGAATGTCCTCGGTGCAGCCGATCACGATGAGCAGGGGGGGGATCATCACCGAGACCGGATTGATGGCGAAACCGCACATGCCCATGAAACCGACCGTCCAGACAACACTGAACAGACCGGTTACCGAAGGGATGAGTATGGCCCGGAAGGTCCGGAAGAAAAGAAAGAGGATCAGGAACAGCGCCAGGACGGCAGCCGGGGTCAGGGTCAGGATGCTCCGCCGGAGAGAGTCGAGGATGCTCGCCTTCAAGTAGGGCGAGCCGAACTGGTAGATCGTCACCTCCGGGCCCAGTTGGGCCCGGGCCTCATCGATCATCTCCCCGACGGCGGAAACCAGACGCTCGTTGAAACCCTCTTCGTCGGGACGATCTTCCACGAACAGATGGATGGCGGTTGCGGAACCCTGGGCGTTCAGCAGTTCCCCACGAAAAATCCTGCTGTCGAGCGCCCGGGCCCGCAGAGCGGCCAGTTCCTCGGGTGTGTCGGGCACATAGGGCAGGAGTCCTTCGGTATTCAGCCAGCCCTCACTTCCATCCAGGTTGCTGGCGGTGGATAGACTCACAACCCGGAATACGCCGTCCAGACCCTCGGCTTCATAGGTCATCTGGACGACCGTCTCCAGGATATCGGTGCGGAAGATGTTCTCGGCCCTGAGAACGATGGTCAGAATGATGTCTTCCCCGAACAGTTCCTTCGCCCGGTAGTATTCGAGCACCCGCGGATCGCCCTCGATATACAGGTTGGTGGTCGAAGAATCGCTCCTCACCCGCCCCAGTCCGAGGCTGAATATGCCGGTGAGGAAAATGACGATCACCCAGGAAGGCCCGGGGTGGGAGACGATCCATCTCATGAGAGTCTTCACCGGTGCATCAGCCCCCTGTACGTCCGGTCAGACGGCTCCGGACTGGCCTTTCCTGTTACTCGCGTCCGGGTGGTCGCCGCAGACCCTGTTGCGTGAACAGGCTGTCGGGCAGGTCCACATCCAGTTCGCGCGACTGCGTCGTCATGACGGTTCTGGTTCCGGCGAGAACCCGCACGAAGGTGGATCGACTGGCGCGCCACAGCTGATCCCGCACCTGCTCCAGATCGTCGAAGGCGGCGGTCTTGATCAGCTTGTCGCTGTGGTTGTAAAACTCGACCTGGATGATGAAGTAGATGTCCTTCCTGACCCAGATGCGTCGCCTCCCGTACCCTGTTTCGCTCTTCTCCTTCTCGGTGCCGGGCAGGGCGTCGATCATCCAGCAGGGGTGCCCGTCGACCTCCTCTTCCCCGACAACCTCGTAGGTGTGGCTGGCCAGGTCCTCGGACCTCAGATCCTCGAAAGCCAGGTCAGTGCCCATGAACTGGCTCTTCTTGTTGCCGCCGGCGATGCGTCTCACCGACTCACCGGCTGGAAGGTAGAGCCACTGATCGTCTTCCCCGTCGCTTTCCCGGTCCCAGGTGAGCAGACCGACGTTCCGGATATCGGCCGGGGAGAGAAACTTCAGGATGGCCTTGTTGATTCCCTCCTCTCCCTCTTTGAGGAGGATACTCAGTTCCCGCTCCCTGACCCGGTCCCGTCGGTCATACAGCTGCATCAGAACCCGGGTTCTCTCGGACCGGGCGTCGTGCCGCTGTTCGATTTCCTCCATGATCTCCTGGCCCGATGGCGTCTGGCCGAGGAGCGGCGCCGGGACCAGAAAAAGGCACAGGATGGCAGGCAGTACGCTCAGTTTCATCGGCAGGCCTCTCCGCGATAGACCCGGGCCGGGTCGGGATCAGAAGCTTCCGGCAATCCGCATGACGAAACGGTCGTTTTCGTCCCACCCTCCGAAGAAGCTGTCCGGCGGCCCTGCGAAGGTCTGGTAATCGACTTCCAGTGTAATACGGTCCCACAGTCGGTGCGAGAGCGCAATCCGGGAGTACCGATCACCCGGATCGAGGTTCACCGCCCCCTGCAGGTTCAGATGGGTATCATCGGAAAAGGTGAGCTGCAGATCCGCCAGCAGAGCGTTGTCCAGACCGCGACCGAAACCCGCTCCGGAGTACCGGCTGTCGGCGGGGCGTTCGCGGGTCACTCCGATGCCGGCGTACTCGAGCGTCGCGATCACTTCCCGCAGCAGGGGAAGACCGGGATCGTAGAGGGTGTGATTGATTCCCGCGACGTACTCGTTGAAGCTGTCATCCATTGCCCGGTCCAGGGTACGGTGCAGGGCGGCGCCGGCGTGAAATTCCCAGTTGCCGGCCGTGGTCGAGAAGCCGGCGGTGATCTCCCGGTACTCCGGATACACCTGCTCGATCATCAGGACGGGGGGCTGCAGTCCCGCCTCCGGATCGGCCGGCGGGAAGATCACATCCTCCAGAAACAGGACGCCATAGGCATACCGGCCGCGGAAGTACGAGAAGCTCAGATCCCAGCCCATCAGGAGGGTACTGCTGTTCAGTCTCAGGGCGTACTGTGCTTCGCTCAGGGACATAGCGGGCAGAACGCGCCCACCATCGGCGACGGTATACCAGTCACCAAAGGTCTCGTGGATCCGCGCCTCGGCCGCGGCGTCTTCGAAAGCCCAGCGGTTATCCGTTGCCGGCAGCCGGCCGGGAATGAAAAGAGGAACGAATACCAGCTGGGTGCTGATCTTCTCCCCATAGCGGAAAACAGAGAGAGCCGGAATACCGATCTTCCCGGCTTCGATCACATCAAGGAAATCATACGGATTCAGATTGTCGGCGGGGCGGAATCCGTCCCCCACGCCCCAGCTGAATATTTTCTTCCCGACGGTGACTTCCCAGACATCGCCGTACCAGGCGGCATAGGCTTCTTTGAAGGTGAACAGAGGTCGGGTCGAGGTTCTCTCCGAAAACGTGAATCCGGCCTCGGTCCGATCGGCGTTATCAAACCGGATCTGCGGTGCGAGGGTATAGTGCAGACGATCTCCGAACCGGCCCCGCAACGACCCCAGAATCTCCGCGTCCAGGAAATACCGCCGGGCCTCATTCTCGCTCTCCCGTCCATATCCGATATGGCGCAGGTTGAGTTCATAGGCCGGTTTGTCGAGGTGGTGATCGAACCGCAGGGAATCGCCTCCACCCGACGGGTTTTCCTGCCCGAACACGGCCGGCGCTTGCGCCAGGACATGAAGAATGACCAGGACGCAACCCGCGGCAGGGAGGGACATCCGCATTTTCGGGGCCATACCTTTCCTGGTAACCGGAACGTGGTGTCAGACGGCCTCGCCGCTCCGTCGTGGTGACAGGATGGTCGATCAAAGCCGGGAAACGGGTCGGGCCGTATCCGAACCGAACATAACGCCGGGCTTGCAGACGGGTCAACAATCCCGATCGATCCTTCTCGACGGCCGGAAAAACCGAACCGCAGCACGCGAAGCCGCCGGTCGAATACGGGACACGGCAGCAGGAGGTAGTCCGCCGGACCTGTTTCGAGTAGATTGTGGTTGTCACCCGTCGAAGAAGGTCGACCGCTGAGCCGCTCCTGCCCAGATAGGATGACCTGCCCATGAAGCCGAGGTCTGAACTGACACCTCGCCGCTTTTCCCCTCGCCCTGCTCTCTGCGGGACAGGCATTCTTTTCCTCTCCCTGCTGCTCACCGCAGGGACGGCCCGGGCTCAGCTGACCCACCTCTGGCCTGAAACAGCCCGCCTGTTGGCACCCGCCGGCGGATTCCGCGGTTTCGAGAGTACAATCCCCCTGCCGGTCGCCGGATGGAGCCGGGGGCACTCGGCCCGGCCGGGAATGCCCGGCGTATCGCCGATCACCGATCCCCTGCTCTGGTTGCCGGGGGAGCTTCCTCTCGTCTTCCTCGCCGAAGGCGGATCGCTCCTGTACCGCGACCGCCTCGAGGGCCGCACTCATAACGATTTTCACGGTCACACGTACGATCTCGCACTCTCGGTTCCCGTCACACGGCACCGGCTGGACCTCATGAGCGGTTGGCGCCACGAAGGGGTGGACTCGGACGCCTTCCTGACAGGCGGATCGGGTGATATCGATCGGAGCGTCACGGAAGGGCATCTCTGGATAGGAAGCCGGCTGCGGTTGCCCGGGCTGAGCGCTATTGCGGCCGTGGGACAGAAGGAAGGAAGTGCCGGGCTGACGGAGTGTGCCGTAGCGATCAGGGCAAGGATGGGCGGAGCCGTTTCGTTCAGTCTCTTCGGCTCCCGGGAGGCGGTCGCCGATGCCATCGATCTGCGCTATCGCGATGCCGGAGCGCATCTGATAGTACCGGCGTGGCGATCGGCGATCGGGATCCGAATCGAGGGACGGCTTCACGGGTGGTCGATCCGGTTCCGGGGTGATGCCGGCGAGACGACCGGTCGGGGCGACAGCGAGCCCCGTCATCGCCTCGTCCCCCGGCTCAAACCGCGCCTGGCCGAAGCACAGATCGCAACTCCGAACGACATCTGGCAGGTCGCCGCGGGAATCGAGCGGAGCCGACATCGCGCCGAACTCCGATCCCTGGGGCTTCGGTACGCCAGGATTCTGCTCGACGACCGGCGCGAGTGGGTGCGGATCGGGTACCGGCCGCCGGGGACCGCCGGCCGATGGCGGTTCTGGGGCGGCTACTCCGATACGAACGAGGAGGCGGAAGGAGGTTTCGAATTCTGGCCCTTCACCCCGACGATCATAGATCTCCTCGGCCTCAGACGTAGCGCAGACGCCGAGGCGGAGCTGTCGGTGCTGAGCTTCGGGGTTCGACACCGCTTTCCCCGGCAGGATCCGGCGGGAGGCGAGATCGGCGTCGACCTTCATCACCTGCACTCCGACGGGTCTCTGGAATCGTGGGAGCCCCTCATTCTCGGACTCGGAAAGTGGAATATCCTGACCGATGAGCTGCTTTACTCTTCGGCTCAGATTCTCGACCTCGGAGCACGGGGCAGAATAGTACTCGGCGGGCGGCTGGTTCTCGAGGCCGGAGCGGCCCAACTCGTGCCGCTGGCGGTTCAGAAGAGAGCCCGTCCCGCCGGTGCGCCCCCGAGCCAACCGGGTCCGCCAGGAGCCGAAGCCGTATGGGGGGGGCTGCGCTGGTGGTTTGCGATCCATATCGCACCGCGGGCGACGATTTCAGATTCCTCCAGGGAGGGTTGATCGATCGAACGCGATCCCTATGTCATCCGCCGAGCCCGTTCCGAGGACCGGGACGGTATCAGGAGCCTGATCCGTACCGGCGGCATCCATACCTCCGGTCTGACCCGGATCCCGTCTCGAAGTCAACCGGCCGGGAACGGGGAGCGGACCATGGGCGGATTCGCCGCACCGCGGCGATTCAGCCTTTTCCGGATGCTCTCTCCCCTGCTCCTGTCAGGTGTGGCAGGGGAGAACTCTTTCGTGGCTGTCTCGGAGGCCGGATCGGTCATCGGATGTGTGCGCCTCAAAGCGCACCGCGGGGAAATACGGGAAGTGGTCTCGGTTGCCGTCGACAGCAAGTGGCAGAGACAGGGTGTCGCCACCGCTCTGCTGCACCACGTCAAAGGGGAGGTGCCCCGCCCTCTCTGGGGTGCCTGTCCTGCCGGACTGGTTCCTTTCTATGAGGATTTCGATGCGATCGAAGTCACCGATCCCCGACGGATGCCCCCCTTCCTGCGCCGCCGGCGGCGGTGGTTCAACTTCTTCCTTCGCCTGGCCGGTCGGAAGGGGCAGCTGGCGGTGATGGTACTCGATGAGTAATCACATCCGGGGAAATCAGGTGCTCCCGCAACTCGCGAAACGCATTTCCCGATACCAGTACCGGACATCGAGACCGTACCGCCTGGTCGGCTGCTACGAAAGGATCAAAGGTCTCTTCGCATCCTATCCCACCTACCGCATCGGTCCCTTCCGCCGGTTCGCGAACCGCTCCCTCGCCGTCCGCGTGCCCGAGAACAACGCCTTCGCAACGATGTGGACGCTGGACCTCCTCCTGGAGGCTTTCGCGCATGATCCCTCGTCTCTTCATCCGATCGACCTCGAGAGCGCCGTGCGGGCCTGTCTGGAATTTCACGATGCGACCCGGGAACGGGATGACCCCCTCTTCATGTTCTGGAAGCAACAGGAACTGAACGGAATCCAGGCGGCTTTCCCCTCCAACCTGCTCCCCTTCTTCCGTTTGTTCATGTTGACCCACCGGGTACGCCGCCCGATCCGGAGCGCTTTCACGGCCATCCTCCCCGGCCGCCCCGCCCCCCAAACCGAAACCCATAGTCATGAACCGGCACGCAGTTCCGGCATGATCAGTCTGCCGGCTGATTTCGACGACTCCGCCCTCAACTGGATTCTCGGTTTGCGTTTGAAACGGTGCCGGGAGAGCTGCCCCGACGCGTGGTCGACCTGGTCGGCGCGGGATTTCGATTTTCGCAAGCTCGCCCGGCACGCGGTCGCCTGCGCCTACCGCCCCTTCTCTTCCGATCCCGCTATCAACGCGATCGATCCCCGATCCTTCTACGTCAGCCGTACGTTCCTCTGGGATATCGCCGACCGGGGCCGGGGGACCGCGGACTATGCCCTTCTGACCACGTGGGCCTCAACCCTCGAAGAGAGCCTCAAAGGTCTGCCGCGGTACTACAAGATGCCCTTCAACGTCAACAATCTGGATTGTGGAGTTCAGGCCAATTTCATTCACGCTTGCGTGGGTTCCGCCCTTGAAGGTGAGTTCCCTCACGAGGTGGCAGGCTTTGAAGCCCTGCTCGTGGACACGGCCGAGTATCTGGCCTGGAGCATAGAATCGGGGGTCGTGCTGACCCGACCGGATCTCATCCTTCTTTACTATCCCTTCCCCGCTCTCGTGTTCTTCCTCGTCTCCCGCATCATTGCGCTGCTCACCGGTCCGCACGCCGCCGAGTCCGGATCGGGAATCCCGGCGAGAGTACGGGGCATCCTCCTGCCCGCGGTGCGGGAAACGATCACGCAGTCTCTGCTGGCGTCCGCCCGGGCAACCGACGAGCACGTCTGGTGGGACATCCGACACCCCGAGCCCGGCCGGACGACAGGGCGCCGAACGCGGACAGGCCGGGATGAGCGCACTTTCATCACGGCCACAGCAGTCAACACGCTCTTCAACCTCTGGGCGATGCCTCGGGGTGCCGATATGACCTGGTCCGATCAGACGCCCGACGAGGTATTGCGGTACACGATGAATGCCCTGCGCTGGCTCGAGGTACACGCTCTGTCCCGGCGCCGTCTCGATCACAACGTCTTCTTCTCTGCCAGCGTGAAGTCAGTCTCCTCCCTGCCCTTCCGCTACCCGGCCAATACGGTCCGATACGTCGACGGGCCGGTCCTTCCGATCAGGCGTTCACAGAAGCAGCCGGCCGTGGAACGGCATGGCATCTTCGCCATGTCGGGCGTGCCCTCAACCTCAGAATACGCCCGCGCTCTCGAGACGATGGATCACCCCGAACCGGCTTCGGACGAGGTGAAGAGGTGTTACGACCTCGCCTTTCCGTACTGGTCGGCACCCTCGGTTACCGGCGCCATGGTCTGCCTCGCCCTCAGCCGGGCAAATCGCCTCGATCGATAGGGCGAAGATCAGAGCGGCAGCGTCCGGAAACCGCTTCGCTCCCTCCAGAACAGCATGGGAAACCGTTCGTGCGCCTTCTCACGAAGGGCGGCACGCTCCGCTTCCCCGGGCATACGGTCGAAGAACATGATCAGAAAGACCGGCTCCCGGGTGTCGGAGTCCATCAGGCGATCCTTGGGTTGATTCAGAATCAGTCCGTAGCTGACCCGGTCGAGTCCGCTTTCGACCGCATATCGCACCGAAGAAACAATGATGTTCTCATAGGCGTGATATGTCTGGGACAGGAATCCGCCTTCGGTCAGTTCGAGATGATTCCGGTGACGGATAAATGTCTGGGCGCCGACAACCCGGTCCTGCAGGGTAGCCGCGAACGTCACCATGTCGGGAAAGGACATCAGGAACTCTCGTACGTGTTCTCCGTACCGGTCAACATCGATACCCTTCACCGGGTGAATGTTCCGGCGGTAGGACGCCAGGCAGCAGGCGACGAAATCATCAGCCAGTTCCTCACCGACCGGACCTTCATGAACATGAATCATACCCCCCTTGTTGCGGAACCGGTGCACCTGGCGGATCAGATGCCGGTGCCGCTTGAGGAGGTTCCGCTCGGCGGCCGGATCCCGGGTTGAGATCGAACCGGTCTCCATGATTTTCTCCGCCACGATGTGGGGCACCCTCTCCAGGGCGGAACGGAAATCCCCCGCACAATCCCCGTCGATGAGACCGATGTAATACCCGAAAGGTCTCACAGCGGTCAGGGCACGGAAGATCGCAACCAGGATCTCTTCATTGCGGGCTGTGTCGGTGAAGTGGAAAGTCGAATTGGTACCGATATGATTGCCCTGGCCGAAACAGTGCTTCATGAAGAGCGTTGGAGTCAGGAGTACGCTCGTCAGCCCGAGCAGATCCCCGCTCGTGTTGCGGGCTTTCACCAGGCACGTTCGATGCGGGATGTTGGTGACGATATCGAGCAACGCGGGATTGAGGCCGCGCCGCTCCAGGCACGGCGTCAGAAGCTTTTTTTCCTCCGCAGTCAGAGCATCGGGATTGCAGATCTCAGCGACGATATCGTTGCCCATACTTCACATGTCCTGTCAGACGACACCCGGGGCTTCTCGGGTCGCCTTCCTCTCGTCCCTGTTCATCGATCGGTCGTCCTCATCGCTCCGATACTACATCACGTCTCCGTTTCGTGGAATCGCCCGATCGATCGAGCCACCCGGTATTTCAAACCGCGCCGGGCCCATTCCAGAGGACCGTCGAACTGAATTCGGCTCCACCACGAAAGGATCAGCACCCAGGCTACGGTGAGCATGACAGTGAAGACCAGAACCGCCCCCAGATTGCCCGTCCAATCCGGTACGACGGCCAATCCGAACAACAGCGCCATCAACTCGGCCAACAACCCTTCGAATACGAAAACGCTCAGGCTGAATCTGCCGAAGAGTCTGATCCGTTCGATGAACCACGAGGGCCGCAGCGATCGGGACGCATCCCTTGTCCGCCAGTCCCAGAGCCTGAGAGCCAGAAGCATGATGAACAGGAATACTCCCAGTCCGAATATGCTGATCCCCGCCCGGAGCCATCTGTCTGCGAACGAGGTGTTGTAACCGATAGCAATCAGCACAATCCCGCCGGCGCCAATCAAGGCCAGGATGACCTGACACAGTCGGGAACTGATGTCTTCGCGATCGCTCCCCGAGACAAGGAGTGTCCCGATAAACGCTCCGAAGGCTCCGAACGCCAGATGCGGGGAGATACTGTACTCCAGGCAGAGATTGCCGAGCATCCACGCCGCCAGGTACTTGCCCTCGGCATAGGCCTGCTCGTAGAGAGGAGTCAAACCGAGTTTGAGGAAAGGATAGATGAGCAGAATCCCGATACCGACAAACAAGAACGACCGGGCCAGAAAACGGCTGTCTTCGAGCCCCCGTCGGCGGTTGACTGCGGCCATGACACCGGTATTCACCAGCAGGATGATGCCGATGATCGAAAGGGTTCCCGGTTCCGTCACCAGACTCCAGCTGAAAGGAACCGGCTGCCCGTATTTGAGCCAGCCCGTGATCAAACCCGCCACGTATTCGGGCTCGCCGCCGCCGGTGGTGAAGGCGAATCCATTCCCGAAGAGAACGCGATGGACGATATTCATGAACAGGAGAAAAAGGCCGGTCATGACGTTGCGCCGGAGAACGAATCCGGGAGCCTGGCGTTTCCCTATGACGGCCCTGCAGCTGGCGTAGACGTTCACCGATCCGGAGACGACGTAGAATATCCCGCCCATCATGAACAAAATGATGGTCAGAACAATGATAGTGAGTTGGAGCCCCCCTGCCTCCATGGCACGGTGAAGCGATTCGCGATCCATCATACCGGTCCAGGTGTAGTGAACGCGGTGGATGATCACGATCGCAAACACAGCCAAGCCGCGGATGATATCGAAGGAAAGAAAGCGCTCCGTTGTCAGTGATGTACTCATTCCCGGTGGCCCGTCACGCCAGCCCTGTGGTGTCCACGTTACACTGCCTCCCGGCCATTCTGCCCCCCCCTATCCGCCGTCGTGCCGCCGGTTTGCGATCCGGCTGTTGCAATATGCAGTATGGTCGAGTTGTGTCTCTGCAGGAAATGTGAAGTTCTTCATCCGGCATCCGTCCCGGGGTACGGCGGACCGATTATCGCGATGACGGAGAAATCCGGATACCTGTACCCTCGTGATAACCGGAAAGGAGCAGCCATGCATATCCGCGGACTTCCCCGACGGCACTCGGTCACCGGACTGACGGCGACCGTCCTGGCGATCGGACTCGTCCTGACGGCCCCCTTCGCTGCCGCCGATCAGGCGCCGGATTACACCGGCCGTGACGTGATGATCCCGATGCGCGACGGTATCCGGCTGCACGCAAAGATCTTCACCCCCGTGAACCAGTCGGAGCCGCTGCCGATCATCATGCGGCGCACGCCCTACGGGGTGTCGAACTCCGGGCGCTACCTCACCGGTTCCTGGCGGGCTCTGGCGCAGGAGGGCTACATCTTCGTCTTCGAGGACATCCGCGGCAAGTACGGCTCCGAAGGAGAGTTCGTGATGCAGCGCCCGGCGCGCTCACCCGGCGACACCGAAGCGCTGGACGAAGGCACCGACACCTGGGATACGATCGAGTGGCTGCTCGAGAACGTGCCCGGCCACAACGGCCGGGTCGGCATGCTGGGCGTGTCCTATGACGGCTGGACGACCATCATGGGAGCGCTCGAACCGCACCCGGCTCTGCGGGCGATCTCGCCCCAGGCCTCGCCGGCCGACATGTGGCTGGGAGACGATTTCCATCACAACGGGGCCTTCCGTCTCAGTTACGGCTTCGAGTATGCGGTGCGGATGGAGAGCGACCGGGAGCAGCGGCCGTTTACTTTCGACCGCTACGACACCTACGACTGGTATCTCTCGCTCGGCCCGCTTTCGAACGTGAACCGGCTCTACCTGCACGGCTCGATCCCGACCTGGAACGACTACGTGGCTCACCCCGACTACGACGCCTTCTGGCAGCGGCAGACGCTCATCCCGCACATCCGGAACGTGACGGTGCCGACTCTCAATGTGGCCGGCTGGTGGGATCAGGAGGACTTCTACGGCCCGATGCGCATCTACGAGGTACTCGAGCAGTACGATACCGTGGATCTCAACTACCTGGTCGTCGGCCCGTGGAACCACGGCGGCTGGAACCGTTCGGGGGAGTCACTGGGTCCGATCGAGTTCGGGAGCGTGACCGGTGAGTTCTACCGCGAGCAGGTGCAGGCGCCCTGGTTCGCGTACTGGCTCAAGGACAGGGGCACGCTCGATCTGCCTGAAGCCCTGACCTTCGAGTCCGGATCGAACGAGTGGCGGCACTGGAACGCCTGGCCGCCGACCGAAGACACCGAGCAGTGCGAACTGTACTTCCACGCCGAGGAAGAGCTGTCGATGCAGCCGCCGGAGATGAGTGGAACGACGGAAGCATACGACGAATATCTCTCCGACCCGGCCCACCCCGTACCCTACCGGCACCGGCCGATCCAGGCGACCTACCACCGGGGGGGCTCGGGCTGGTCCACCTGGCTGGTGCAGGACCAGCGCTTCGTCGACGACCGGCCCGACCTGCTGAGCTGGGAGAGCGAGGTGCTCGAGGAGGACCTGACCATCGCCGGCGAGGTGGTGGCGCACCTGTTCGCCTCAACGACCGGCAGCGACGCCGACTGGATCGTCAAACTCATCGATGTCTATCCTGAAGAGATGCCCGGAAACTGGGAAATGGCAGGCTTTCAGCTGATGGTCTCCAACGAGGTCTTCCGCGGCCGCTACCGGAACGGCTTCGAGATCCCTGAACCCATCCGGCCCGACGAGGTGCTCGAGTACACCTTCAGCCTGCACACGCAGAACTATACTTTCCGACGGGGGCACCGGGTGATGATCCAGGTACAGAGCACCTGGTTCCCGATCATCGACCGCAACCCGCAGACCTTCGTGCCGAACATCTTCGAGGCCGAAGCCGGGGATTTCCGCGCCGCCACCCACCGCATCTACCGCTCCCCGCGCTACCCCTCACGCGTCACGGTTCCGGTGGTCAAATCGGACAGGTGATGAGTGTGAGAGCACTCCGACCTGAATCGGAGAGGTGGAAGAAAGGAGACCACATGAACCGGAGAACTCTCGCTCGCTGCACGGTCCTGCTGGCGACCCTGTCGCTGGCGGCGGCATCCCCGACCAGACCGGCGGCCTCTACGGACAACCAGGATCTTCTCGAAGGCTCCTGGCGCGGCGAACAGGACGGCTGGCTCCTGGTTCATCTCGAAGGCACGCCCTATCAGATCGGCTACCAGAACGGCTATCATGCCGCCGAAAGCGCCAATCACTGGCTCACCAGCTATCTGGGAGCCGAGGGGGTATCCCCCGCCGAAGAGGCGACGGCACGGGCTCTCTGGACCCGGATCCCGGAGGAATACCAGCAGGAGATCGACGGCATCGTGGCCGGTCTGCACTCCCGGGGCCATACCGACTGGGACCGGTGGGATCTGGTGGCGGCTAACGCCTGGGCCGACCTGGGCACCTACGAGGGGCACTGCAGCGCCTTCATCGCCGCCGGCGAGGCCACGACCGACGGTCAGATCGTAGCCGGGCATGTCACTATGTCCGGCAAAGCCCGCGACTTCATGTACTACGTCATGTTCGATGTGGACCCGGAGACCGGCCACGGTTTCCGCTACCAGAGTGCCGGCGGCTGCATCTGGAGCGGCGAGGACTGGTATCTGAACGACGCCGGTCTGATCGTCACCGAGACCTCGCAGGGCAATCGGGCCCGCAATCCCGAGGGCACCCCCCTCTTCATCCGTATCCGGCAGGCCGTGCAGTACACCAACAGCATCGACGACTTCATCCGGGTCATGACCACCGACAACAACGGGGCCTATCCCAACGAGTGGCTGGTCGGGGATATCAAGACCGGGGAGATCCTCTCGCTGATGCTGGGCTGTCGAGCCTGGGACATCAACCGCACCTTCGACGGTGTGTACCCCTCGGCCAACTATGCCTGGTATCCGAATTTCAGGGAAGAAGCGGGAATGGAGGTTCCAGCCCCCGATCCGCCCTCGAGCCGCCGGGCGGTGCGGTGGCTCGAACTCATCGAGCAGTACGAAGGACGGATTGACGTCGAGGTGGGTAAGCTTTTCCTGGAAGATGATGTCATATCCAGTTACAGACCCACCAGCACCAGCGGGGGGTATGACGGCAAGGTCACCTCAACCGAACTCATGCGGGCGGGCATGCACATGTGGGCCCGCTGGGGCAATCCCGCCGGCAAACCCTTCGACCTCGACGGCTACCTGGCGGACTGGACGCCGGAACGGATCGAGAGCCGGCAGGAAACCATCGCGGCCCTGCGGCACTACGTGGAGCGCACCCCGCAGCCGTGGACCCTCCTGACGGGCGGACGGGATTGAAGGCACGGCGGTCTCTGCGCACCCCCGCCGGGACTCCGGGGAAAGACGGGTGCGCTGCCCCCCTCCGGTTGACGGGAAGGAATTCCTCCGATTACTTGTTCGGCGTGGGACTTCACTGCGCCCGCAGCGTGACTGGTCAGCCCACCTGACGACGGATCTGAAGGTTGCGGGTTCGACTTGTGCCGGGCGGACCGCGATCGGCGATTGCTCGATCGGCGTGCCCGGCCGACCCGACTGGTGCCAGAGACCTCATGGAGGACGTCATGAATGAATCGAATGCAGGCCCGCTTCCTCTCACCATCCTGAGTGAAGACGAGGCGATGTTCTTCGACATGGCCAATGATTTCGCCAAGACGGAGATCCAGCCCCTGGTCGAAGAAATGGACCGGGAAGACCATGTGAACAAAGACCTGCTGACCAAGCTATTCGAGAACGGTTTTATGGCCCTTGATATCCCGGAGGAATACGGCGGGGCGGGAGGCTCCTTTTTCATGAGCATCCTGGGTATCCAGGCGATCTCCCGGGTGGATGCCGGAGTGGGTGTCATCGTTGACGTTCAGAACACGCTGGTCAACAACGCCCTCCTGCAATGGGGGACCGATGAACAGAAAAAGACGTACTTCCCCAAACTCGCCGAAAACACCCTGTCCGCGTATGCCCTGTCCGAGGCGGGCTCGGGCTCGGATGCCTTCGCCCTGCGCTGCAAGGCGGAGGAAAAGAGCGACCACTACCTGCTGAACGGCACCAAGCTCTGGACCACCAACGGCGGCGAGGCCGGCTTCTATATCGTCTTCGCCAGCGTGGATCTCTCTCTCGGCTACAAGGGTATCACGGCTTTTCTGGTCGAGCGTGATTTCGAGGGTTTCTCCATCGGGAAGTCGGAGGACAAACTCGGTATCCGCGCCTCCTCGACCTGCGAACTGATCCTGGAGAACTGCGTCGTCCCGAAGGAGAACGTCCTGGGAGAGGTGGGCAAGGGGTACAAGGTGGCCATCGAGACACTGAATGAGGGACGGATCGGGATCGGCGCGCAGATGCTGGGGCTGGCTGAAGGCGCGCTGGAGCAGACTCTTTCTTTTACCGGTGAACGCCAGCAGTTCGGGAAAGCCATCAACCAGTTCCAGGGGGTGCAGTTCCAGCTGGCACGGATGGCTACCGATGTGGAGGCGGCCCGCCTGATAGTCTACAACGCGGCCCGTCTCAAGGATGCCGGGAAGACCTTCATCAAAGAGTCGGCCATGGCCAAACTGCTGGCCGGTGAGGTGGCCGAACGCGTCTCTTCCCAGGCCGTTGACCTCTTCGGCGGCTACGGCTTCACGAAGGAATACCCCGTGGAGAAGATGTACCGGGACGCCAAGATCGGGCAGATCTACGAGGGAACGACGAACATGCAGCTCGATACGATCGCCAAGATGGTGATCCCGCGCTAGG